>NZ_JAHTKP010000019.1 GCF_019192735.1 Kitasatospora aureofaciens | reverse complement strand
AACACGAACCCGACCTTGCCCGCACCACCCACAGTCCCGGACACCACACCCGGAACCTCACGGCCCTCGGCCAACGCCCCAAGCCCGGAGGCCAGTTCGCCACCGTCGGAGCCCAGCACCACAGCCCTATGCTCCAGCGCCGCACGCGACGTCGCCAGAGACCAACCCACATCGGCGACGTCCACATCCGCCTGCTGGACGAAGTCCGCCAACCGCTCGGCCTGACCGGCAAGACCCGCCACAGACCGACCCGACACCACCCACGGCACCACCGGCAACGCCACACCATCGGCACGGGAGACAGCCTGGTCGGGTGCCTGCTCGATGATCACGTGCGCATTGGTGCCGGAGAACCCGAACGACGACACACCCGCACGCCGGGGATGCCCGGCATCCGGCCAGGCCGTCGCCTCGGTCACCAAACGCACCGCACCCGCGTCCCAGTCCACGTGCGAGGACGGCGCATCCACGTGCAGCGTCGCCGGCACCACACCGTGCTGCATCGCGGCGACCATCTTGATGATCCCCGCCACACCCGCAGCCGCCTGCGCATGCCCGATGTTCGACTTCACCGACCCCAGCAGCAACGGCCGGTCCTCCGGCCGCCCCTGGCCGTACGTCGCCAGCAGCGCCTGCGCCTCGATCGGGTCACCCAGCCGCGTCCCCGTGCCATGGCCCTCGACCACATCCACATCACCCGCGGCCAGACCCGCGCTGGCCAGCGCCGCCCGGATCACCCGCTGCTGCGACGGACCGTTCGGCGCGGTCAGACCGTTCGACGCTCCGTCCTGGTTCACCGCCGTACCGGCAACCACCGCCAGAATCCGGTGCCCGTTGCGCAGCGCGTCCGACATGCGCTCAAGAACCAGCACCCCGACACCCTCACCCCACCCGGTGCCGTCCGCAGCCTCCGCATACGCCTTGCAGCGACCGTCCGCCGCGAGGCCGCGCTGCCGGGTGAAGTCGATGAAGGTGCCGGGCGTCGACATCACGTTGACGCCACCGGCCAACACCAGCGAACTCTCGCCCGAGCGCAGCGACTGGCAGGCCAGGTGCAGCGCCACCAGCGACGACGAACACGCCGTGTCCACCGTCACCGCCGGCCCCTCAAGACCCAGCGCATACGACACACGCCCGGACGCCACACCGCCCGATCCGCCGGTGCCGACATAGCCCTCGACGTTCTCGGACACCGCGCCGAACGGCAGGTAGTCGTGGTAGATCAGGCCGGCGAACACGCCCGTCTCGCTGCCCCGCAGCGTGCCCGGGTCGATCCCGGCGTCCTCCAGGGCTTCCCACGACGTCTCCAGCAGCAGCCGCTGCTGCGGATCCATCGCGACCGCCTCGCGCGGACTGATCCCGAAGAAGCCGGCGTCGAACTCCCCCGCGTCGTACAGGAATGCACCCTCACCGGACAGGCTCTTGCCGACCGCCTCCGGGTCCGGGTCATGGACGTCCGCGGGCCAGCCCCGATCCGCGGGGAACGGACCGATCGCGTCCCCGCGCGACTTCAGCAGCTCCCAGAACTCGCCGGGGGACGACACACCACCCGGGAACCGGCACCCCATGCCGACGATGACCACGCGGTCCTCGTCGGCGGGAACGCCCCCCGCTCCCGGAAGCACAGCCCCCGCCGATACCGCCTCGACCTCACCGACCAGCTCGCCCAGCACGAATCCGGCCAGCGCCGCCGGCGTCGGGTAGTCGAAGACCGCCGTGGCCGGCAGGCGCAGACCCGTCACCGTGTTCAGCCGGTTGCGCAGTTCCACGGACGTCAGCGAGTCGAAGCCGGTGTCACGGAATGCCCGGCCGGCCTCGATGCTCTCGGGTCCGGCCATGCCCAGCACCAGGGCGGCCTGCGCCGCAACCAGGTCGAGGACGGTTTCCGTCCGCTCGGCGGGACCGAGCGCCAGGAGCCGGGCACCCAGCGCGTTCCGGCCGTCGGCGGCCGGAACTCCGGCCGTGCGACGGGCGGACGAGCCCACGTGCCCGGCACGGACCAGACCGGACAGGAACGGCGGGACCTCACCGGAGCGCCGCAGGGCGGCCAGGTCCAGCTTGGCCGTCACCATCAGGGGGTCGGCGGCACGGGCGGCCGCGTCCAGCATGGCGAGGCCGTCGGATGCGGGCAGCGGCTTCAGGCCCTGGCGGGACATGCGCTGCCAGTCGGCGCGGTCGAGCTTCGCGGTCATGCCGTGTTCCCACGGGCCCCACACCAGGGACGCCGCGGGCAGACCGGCCCGGCGGCGCAGCGCGGCCAGGGCGTCCAGGAAGGTGTTGCCCGCCGCGTAGTTGGCCTGGCCCGGATTGCCCCAGACGCCGGCGATCGAGGAGAACAGGACGAACATGTCCAGGTCCAGGTCGCGGGTCAGCTCGTGCAGGTTCCACGCCGCGTCGGCCTTCGGCCGCATGACCGACTCCACCCGCTCCGACACCAGGGCCGTGGCAAGCCCGTCGTCCACGATCCCGGCCGCGTGGACGACGCCCGTCAGCGGCACGCCCTTCAGGACGTCCGCGAGTTCCTCGCGGTCGGCGACGTCACAGGCCGCCACAGTGACCTCGGCGCCCAACTGCTCCAGTTCGGCGACGAGTTCCGGCATCCCGGACGCCTCTGTGCCACGACGCGAGACCAGCACCAGCCGCTCGGCCCGTCCGGTCGCCACCAGATGCCGGGCGACCAGGCCGCCCAGCGCACCCGACGCACCCGTCACCAGCACCGTGCCCGCGCGGCCATCGATACCGGCCATCGCGGGCAGGGTCAGGACGACCTTGCCGATGTGACGCGCCTGGCTCAGGAACCGGAACGCGTCCACCGCGCGGCGCACGTCCCAGCACGCCACGGGCAACGGCCGCAGCACACCCTCCGCGAACAGACGGGTCAGCGACCGCAGCATCCGGCCCAGCACGTCCGGGTCCAGCTCCAGCAGGTCGAACGCCGAATAGGCGACCCCGTGGTCACGCTGCACCTGCTCCGGCTCGCGGACGTCGGTCTTGCCCATCTCGACGAACCGGCCACCGGCAGCCGTCAACCGGAGCGACGCGTCCACGAACTCCCCGGCCAGGGAGTCCAGCACCACGTCCACCCCGTGACCGCCGGACTCGGCGCGGAAGGCCTCCTCGAAGTCGGTGGTGCGGGAGGACGCGATGTGCGATGCCTCGACGCCCAGTCCGCGCACCGCCGCCCACTTGGCCGGCGACGCGGTCGCGAACACCTCCGCCCCCAGGTGCCGGGCCAACTGCACCGCCGCGATGCCCACACCACCGGCAGCGGCATGAATCAGCACCCGCTCGTCCCGGTGCAGTCCGGCCAGCTCCACCAGCGCGTACCACGCGGTCAGGAACACCAGCGGCGCACCGGCCGCCTCCGCCATCGTCCACCCGGACGGCACCGGGGCCAGCAGCCGCTGGTCCGTCACGGCCTCCGTCGTGAACGCGCCCGTGAACAGGCCCATCACCGCATCGCCCGGCCGGAGCCCGGTCACACCCGGACCGACCTCCAGCACGACGCCGGCGCCCTCCAGGCCCAGCCGGCCCGCGTCGCCGGGGTACATGCCCAGCACGTTCAGCACATCGCGGAAGTTCACGCCCGCCGCGCGCAGCGCGACCCGCACCTGACCGGCGCCCAGGGAACCCGCCTCGTCGCTGCCCAGCAGGGTGAGGTTCTCCAGCGTGCCGCGCTCGTGGAAGTCCAGGCTCCACACCCGCTCCGCCGGAACCGGCAGCCCCTCCGCGACGCGCGCCAACCGCGGCACCCGGAGCTGACCGGCCCGGACCGCGAACTGCGGCTCACCGGACGCCACACCTGCCCGCAGCCACTCCGCGACCTCGGCGGCGGAAGCGTCGTCCACGTCGGCCAGCACCAGTCGGCCCGGGTTC
Source organism: Kitasatospora aureofaciens (assembly GCF_019192735.1). Classification (GTDB taxonomy): domain Bacteria; phylum Actinomycetota; class Actinomycetes; order Streptomycetales; family Streptomycetaceae; genus Kitasatospora; species Kitasatospora aureofaciens_A. Next base: position 129,779 of record NZ_JAHTKP010000019.1, on the reverse strand, counting down.
TCCGCCTGCGCGACCCGGACGAGACCCCAGACGGGCGCAGCCGTGACCTCCGTCGGCGCCTCGGGACCGGCGTCCACGGCGCGCCCGGTCACCACCACCAGCTGCGACGCGGACAACGCATCCGCAGCCAGCCACTCCTGCACCAGACCCAGCACACCGACCGCAGCACCACGAGCCGCACCCGCGACATCGCCAGTGCCCGGCTCCGGTGCGGCCCGCACCACCACAACCTCGGGAACGGCCTCGCCCTCGTCGATGGCCGACGCGACCAACGCCGCCAGATCCGGGTACGACACCGCGCCCGGCAATTCCTCCCCCAGGACGGCCCACCGACCGTCCGACACCTCGGACTCGGTTACCGCAGCAGGGACCCACTCCACCCCGAACAGGTCGTCGCGAGCCGGCGCCGCAGCGGCGGCGAAGGGCCGCAGGACCACGGAGCCCACCGACGCGATCAGCCCACCCGTGGCATCTGCCAGGGTCAGCGACACGCCCTCGCCGGTCCGCTCCGGGGTCACGCGGACCCGGGCCACGGAGGCTCCCGTGGCGTGCAGGTCGACGTTCTGCCAGGAGAACGGGACATCGAGCCGGTCCCGGCGCTCGCCCGTGCCCACGATCACGTGCAGGGCGGCGTCCAGCAGGGCGGGGTGCAGCCCGAAGTCGGCGGCGCTCACGCCGTCCGGAAGGGCGACCTCGGCGAACAGCTCCTCGCCCCGCTGCCACGCCGCACGTATCCCCTGGAACGCCGGACCGTACGCGAGACCGCTCTCGGCCAGCGCCGGGTAGAACCCGTCCAGGGCCACGGCGACGGCAGCGGCCGGGGGCCACTGCGTGAAGTCGGCGTCCGCACCGCTGTCGGCCGTTGTCCCGGCCGACGCCAGCACGCCCGACGCATGACGGGCCCACTCCCCCTCGGGCGTGGCCTCCTCGGCCTGGGCGTAGATGCCCACCACTCGGCGGCCGGCCTCGTCCGGCCCCTCCACCGTGACCTGCACCCGGATACCGCCCTGGGGCGGGAGCACCAGCGGCGACTCGATGACCAGTTCCTCGACCCGGCCGGAGCCGGCGTCGTCACCGGCCCGCACCGCCATCTCGATCAGCGCAGCGCCCGGCACGACCACCTGGCCGGCGACCACGTGATCGGCCAGCCAGGGCTGCCGGGCCAGCGACAACCGACCCGTCAGCACCACGCCGCCACTCGCCGGCAACGTCACCGCCGCACCCAGCAACGGGTGGCCGGGGGTCTCCAGGCCGAGGTCCTCGGCGCGGCTGCCCAGAGCGGGGGTCAGCCAGTAGTGCTGCCGCTGGAAGGCGTAGGTGGGCAGGTCGACGCGCTGGGCGCCGGTGTTCGCGTAGATCTTGTCCCAGCCCACGGCCACGCCTCGCACGAACACCTTCGCGAGCGCGGTGAGCAGCGCGCGGGGTTCGTCGCGGCCTCGGCGCAGCAGGGGGAGCCAGACTTCGGTGGCCGCGTCGTCTTCGGCGTCGGTGCGGGTCTGGGGGCCCATGCCCGACAGCACGCCGTCGGGGCCGATCTCGACGAACGTCCGCACTCCCGTGGCCCGCAGGGCCTGCGCGGCGTCGCAGAAGCGGACCGCCTCACGGACATGCTTCACCCAGTACGCGGGGTCGGTGACCTCGTCCGTCACCGGCTCGCCCGTCAGCGCCGAGACCATGGCCAGCTTGGGCTGCTGGTAGTCGACTGCGCCGACGACGCGTGCGAACTCCTCCAGCATCGGTTCCATCAGCGGGGAGTGGAACGCGTGCGAGACCTGCAGACGCTTCGTACGAGCCCCGCCCTGCGCCAACTCCTCTGCGGCCGCGAGCACTTCGTCCTCGACACCGGAAATCACCACGGCCCTGGGGCCGTTCACGGCGGCGATGCCCACACCCGCGCGGCCCGCGATCGCCTCGACGACCTGATCCTCGGTCGCCTCAACAGCCACCATGGCGCCGCCGGCGGGCAGTTGCTGCATCAGCCGACCGCGAGCAGCCACCACCGCACACGCATCCTCCAGCGACCACACCCCGGCCACGTGCGCAGCGGCCAGCTCACCGATCGAGTGACCCGCCACCACCTGCGGGCTCACGCCCCACGACTCCAGCAGACGGAACAGGGCCACCTCGATGGCGAACAATGCGGGCTGGGCCCACACCGTGTCATCGATCCGACCCTCACCCTCGCCCCGGATCACAGCCGCCAGCGAACCGTCCAGGTGCTCGGCCAGCCCGGCACAGACCGCGTCGAACGCCTCCGCGAACACCGGGAACGCCGCATACAACCCCTGACCCATGCCCACACGCTGGGCACCCTGGCCCGTGAACACGAACCCGACCTTGCCCACACCACCCACAGCCCCGGACACCACACCCGGAACCTCACGGCCCTCGGCCAACGCCCCAAGCCCGGCCACCAGCTCGCCACTATCCGAGCCGAGCACCACAGCCCGGTGCTCAAGCGCCGCACGCGACGTCGCCAGCGACCAACCCACATCGGCGACATCCACATCCGCCTGCTGCCGAACGACCTCCGCCAGCCGCTCGGCCTGACCGGCAAGACCCGCCACAGACCGACCCGACACCACCCACGGCACCACCGGAAGTACCTGGCCGTCCGCACGAGGCGCAGAAGCTTCCTCAACCGGCGCCTGCTCGATGATCACGTGCGCATTCGTGCCGCTGATGCCGAACGACGACACACCGGCCCGCCGCGGACGCTCGTCCGAGTGCGGCCACGACACCGCCGACGTCGCCAGCCGCACCGCGCCCGCGTCCCAGTCCACGTGCGAGGACGGCTCCTCGGCGTGCAGCGTCCTCGGCACCTGCTCGTACTGCAGCGCCAGCACCGTCTTGATGACGCCCGCGACACCCGAGGACCACTGGGTGTGCCCGATGTTGGACTTCAGCGAACCGAGCCACAGCGGCCGGTCCTCCGGCCGCCCCTGGCCGTACGTCGCCAGCAGCGCCTGCGCCTCGATCGGGTCGCCCAGCTTGGTACCCGTCCCGTGGCCCTCGACCACATCCACATCGCCCGCGGCCAGACCTGCGTTGGCCAGCGCCGCACGGATCACCCGCTGCTGCGACGGACCGTTCGGCGCCGTCAGACCGTTCGACGCACCGTCCTGGTTCACCGCCGACCCGCGCACCACCGCGAGCACCTTGTGCCCGTTGCGCAGCGCGTCCGACAGCCGCTCCAGCACGACGACGCCGGCGCCCTCGGCCATGCCCATGCCGTCGGCCTGCTCCGAGTACGCCTTGCAGCGACCGTCCGCCGCGAGCCCCTGCTGACGGCTGAACCAGGCGAGCCACGACGTGGTGGCGTGCACGGTGACGCCGCCGGCCAGCGCCAGCGAGCACTCCCCCGACCGCAGTGCCTGGCCGGCGAGGTGCAGCGCCACCAGCGACGACGAACACGCCGTGTCGACCGTCAGTGCCGGTCCTTCCAGCCCGAGCGTGTAGGCCACCCGGCCCGAGATCACGCTGGGAGCGATGCCCGACTGCAGATGGCCTTCGAGTTCCTCGGGCGCGTTGGCGCCGTAACCGGACGAGGACGCGCCCACGAAGACCCCGGTCGCCGAGCCGCGCAGCTCCCCCGGGTCGATGCCTGCCCGCTCGAAGGCCTCCCAGGAGAGTTCGAGGAGCAGCCGCTGCTGCGGGTCCATCGCCAGCGCCTCACGCGGGCTGATCCCGAAGAACCCCGCGTCGAACGCCCCGGCCCCCGTGATGAATCCGCCGCCGCGCGTGTAGAAGGTGCCGGCCCGGTCCGCGTCCGGGTCGTAGAGCTGCGACAGGTCCCAGCCCCGGTCGGCGGGGAGTTCCCCGACCGCGTCCCCACCGGCGGCCAGCAGGTCCCACAGCTGCTCCGGAGCGCTGACATCGCCGGGGAGGCGGCAGCTCATCGCCACGATCGCGATCGGCTCGTCCGCCCCTGCGACCGTCCGGACCGGAGCCGTGGGCTCGTCCGCGTGCCCCAGCGTTTCCGCCCGCAGGAACTCGGACAGCGCCACGGGGGTCGGGTAGTCGAAGATCAGCGTGCTGGGCAGCCGCATGGCGGCCGCGGTGCTCAGCCGGTTGCGCAGCTCGACCCCGGTCACCGAGTCGAACCCGAGTTCCCTGAACGTGTGCGCGGGGTCGAGCGCCTGCGGGGAGGCGTGTCCGAGGACGGCCGCGGCGTGCGTCCTGATCAGGTCGAGGACCACCTGGTCCTGCTCGGGCTCCGGTCGGCCCACGAGCTGCCGCAGCAACCCGGTGGCGGAGTCGAGCGGAGGTGCCACGGCCGGTTCGCCCTCCGACTGCGGCAGCTCCAGCACGGGCGACGACACGCCGCTGTCGAGCCAGAAGCGCTCGTGCCGGAAGGCGTACGTCGGAAGGTCCACCGGCTCGCCGGACGGGAGCACCGCGCTCCAGTCCACCGGCACGCCCTGCACGAACGCGCGGGCCAGACCCGTCACCACGCTCGCGGTGCCCTCGTCGTTCCGCCGCTGCAGCGGTACGAAGACGGCTTCCTCGTTCCCGATGCCGGCCACGATGTCCGGGCCGAGCGAGGACAGCGACCCGTCGGGGCCGACCTCGACGAACACCGAGACGCCCTGCTTCGCGAGAGCGGCGACGGCGTCGGCGAAGCGCACCGCCTGGCGCGTCTGCGCCGGCCAGTACCCGGGCTCGCACTCGGTCACCAGCTCACCGGTCAGCGCACCCGCCCAGATCATCTGCGGACGGCGGTACTCCAACCCGGCTGCCACGGCGCCGAGTTCGTCCAGCACCGGGTCCATGGCGGGCGAGTGGAAGGCATGCGACACCCGCAGCCGCCGAACCCGCCGACCCCGCTCACGCCACACCTCCACCAGCTTGTCCACGGCGTCGGTCTCACCCGAAACCACCACGGACTCCGGCCCGTTGACCGCCGCGATCGACACACCCTCGGCAAGCGAGGAAACAACGTCCGCCTCCGGCGCGTTGATCGCCGCCATGGCGCCACCGCCGGGCAGCGCCTGCATCAGCCGGGCACGCGCCGCCACCAGCCGAGACGCGTCCTCCAGAGAGAGGACCCCGGCCACGTACGCGGCCGCGACCTCGCCCACCGAGTGGCCGACCACGGCGTCCGGCGTCACACCGGCCGCCTCCAGCACGGCCGCGACACCGACCTCGAAGGCGAACAGCCCCGCCTGCGCGTACAGCGTCTGATCCGCCAGAGCCTCGTCAACGCCCTCGGCGGCCAGGACCACGTCCCGGACCGAAATCCCGAGTTCCAGCTCCAGCAGCCCGCACACGCGATCAAACGTCTCCGCGAAGACCGCACTGCCCTCGTACAGGCCGCGCCCCATGCCGACCCACTGCGAACCCTGACCCGCGAAGATCAGACCCACCCGAGCACCGGCACGCGCCACACCCGACACCACCGACCCCGCCGGCACACCGGCGGCCACGTGGTCCAGGCCGGCCGCCAGCTCCGCACGGTCGGCACCCATCACCACAGCCCGGTGCTCGAACGTCGTCCGCGTCGTCGCCAACGACCGTGCCACGTCGGCCGGTTCCAGCGCCGGCCGAGCGGTCACCCACTGCCGCAGCCGGCCCGCCTGAGCCGCCAGCCCCTCCGCCGACCGACCCGACACCACCCACGCACCGGCACCGGACAGCACCGGCGCCACATCCTGCACCTCGACGGCCTCGGCCGTCGGCGCCTCCTCCAGGACGACGTGGACGTTGGTCCCGCTGATCCCGAACGCCGACACACCGGCACGACGTGTGCGCTCCCCGGCGGGCCACGGCACCGGCTCCGCCAGCAGCCGCACCCCGCCCGCCGACCAGTCCACCTGCGGCGACGGCTCGTCCGCGTGCAGCATCGCGGGCAACTCGCCGTGCTGCAGCGCCAGCACCATCTTGATCACACCGGCCACACCGGCGGCCGCCTGCGTGTGCCCGATGTTCGACTTCACCGAACCCAGCCACAACGGCCGGCCCTCCGGCCGCTCCTGGCCGTAGGTCGCCAGCAGCGCCTGCGCCTCGATCGGGTCCCCGACCCGGGTCCCCGTCCCGTGCGCCTCCACCGCGTCCACATCGGCGGCCGAAAGACGCGCGTTCGCCAGGGCACGGCGGACGACCGCCTGCTGGGCCCGGCCGTTCGGGGCGGTCAGGCCGTCGCTGGCCCCGTCGGAGTTGATCGCCGATCCGCGCAGCACGGCCAGGACGGTGTGGCCGTTGCGCACGGCGTCGGACAGGCGCTCCAGGACGATCAGACCGACGCCCTCCGACCACACGGTTCCGTTGGCGGAAGCCGAGAACGGCCGGCACACGCCGTCGGCGGACAGCGCCCGCAGCCCGCTGAACGCGACGAAGTTCCCCGGAGTGGCCATGACGGACACGCCACCGGCGAGCGCCAGCGAGCACTCGCCGGAGCGCAGGGCCTGCACGGCGAGGTGGATGGCGACCAGGGAGCTGGAGGCGGACGTGTCGACCGTGAGCGACGGCCCGTGCAGTCCGAGCAGGTACGAGATCCGGCCGGACATCACGCTGGTCGTCGTGCCGGTGAGCAGGTAGCCCTTCACGCCTTCCGGCGCCTCCTGCAGCCTGGGGCCGTACTCCCTCGGCTCGGCGCCCACGAACACGCCGGTCCGGGTGCCCCGGATCGCGGACGGGGTGATGGCGGCGCGTTCCAGGGCCTCCCACGAGGCTTCGAGCAGGAGGCGCTGCTGGGGGTCCATCGACAGGGCCTCGCGCGGCGGGATGCCGAAGAAGGCCGCGTCGAAACCGGCCGCGTCGTCGAGGAAGCCGCCCCGGGTGAGATACGTCTTCCCCGCGCTCTCCGGGTCCGCGCCGTACAGGGATTCGAGGTTCCAGTTCCGGTCCGTGGGGAAACCGGAAATGGCCTCCCGCCGCTCGGCCAGAAGGCTCCACAAGTCCTCGGGGGAACGGACCCCGCCGGGGTAACGGCAGCTCATGCCGACGATCGCCAACGGCTCCGTACCGGCTGCGGCAATGTCCGTCAGGGCCGGCCCATCAGTCTCGTTCACAAATCCCTCGGCATTCGGGAGGTTGAGAGTGCGATACCTGGTCGAAAGTCTTTCAGCCAAAGAGAAACAGCAACGCAAAAGGGCTGAACAGAATGGCTGTACAGAATGGCTGTACAAGGAGGTTTGACCAAGGAGGTCTGAAACAATGTGAAACAAAAGGCGCGCCGGGGCCTCCGACAGCCAGGATATGAGCCGGTCCTTCCGGAGGACCACGTGTTCAACCGTGAAAGGCGCGCCGGTTGATCGGCGCGCCTTTCCGGACGGTCGGGGACCCGGCGTCCCTCACCTTCAGGCGACGGCGTCCTTCTCACCGGCGGCCGCGGCCAGTTCGGGCGCGCCGAGCCGCATCGTCGTCGGCGCCTCGCGGCGGTCGGCGAGCAGGTGCAGTCGCTGGACGCCCTCCCCGGCGGGCTCACCGAGGACGGCCACGCAGGCGCAGGGGTCGTCGGCGAAGCCCGCGAACCGGTAGGCGATGTCCATCATGCGGTTGCGGTCGGTCCGCTTGAAGTCGGCGGCGAGGTGCACGCCGGCCCGGGCCGCCTGGTCGATCAGCCAGTTGAGGAGGACCGCGCCGGCGCCGAACGTCACCACGCGGCACGAGGTCGCCAGGAGCTTGAGGTGCCACAGGTCCGGGTGGCGCTCCAGGAGGAGCACGCCCACGGCGCCGTGCGGGCCGAAGCGGTCGGTGAGGGTGACGGTGAGGACCTCGTGGTCCGGGTCGGCCAGCAGGGCGCGCAGCGCGGCGTCGGAGTAGTGGACGCCGGTCGCGTTCATCTGGCTGGTGCGCAGGGTCAGTTCCTCGACCCGGGACAGGTCCTCCTCGTCGGCCCGCTTGATCTCCATCACGAGGTCGAGGGTGCGGAGGAACTCCTCGTCGGGGCCGTTGAAGGTCTCCTTCTCGGCGTCCCGGCGGAAGCCGGCCTGGTACATCTCGCGGCGGCGCCGGGCGTCGACGGTGACGATCTCGGGGCTGAACTCGGGCAGTCCGCTCAGCTTGGTCGCCTCGTCGGCCGGGTAGCAGCGGATGTCGGGCGCGTGGAAGTTCACCTCGGCGCGCTCGGTGGGCAGGTCGTCGATGAACGCGACGGCCTTCTCGGCGAAGTTCAGTCGCTCGGCGATCAGCCTGACCGCGTCGGACTTGCGTCCCCAGCCGATCTGGGGATGCACGAAGTACTCGGCGAGACCCAGCTCTTCGAGGCGGTTCCAGGCGAGGTCGTGGTCGTTCTTGCTCGACACCGAATGCAGGACTCCCCTGGAGTCGAGCTCGATGATGGTGTCACGGATTCCGGGGAACAGCTCGACGTTCGGGTCCTCCAGCAAAGTGCCGTCCCAGACGGTGTTGTCCAGGTCCCAGACCAGGCACTTCACGAGGGTTGGCTTCTCAGCCACAGGGTTCTCCTACCAGCTTTGGTCGGACTTCGGGTCGGATGGACGTCGGTCGGAAATCGACAGGACGTGGTCCGCCAGGATCAACTGGCAGATCTCGTTGCTGCCTTCGATGAGCTCCATGAGCTTCGCGTCCCGGAACGCGCGGGCCACCACGTGCCCGTCCTCGGCTCCGGTCGACCCGAGCAGTTGGACGGCGGTGGCGGCGCCCCGGGCGGCGTGGCCGGCGCTGACGTGCTTGGCGAGGACCGCCATGAGGCCCATGTCCGGTGCGGCGGAGTCCCATTGCCGGCTGGCGTGTTCGCACGTGCGGAGCGAGGACTGCTCGGCGATGAGCAGCTCCGCGAGGTGCCCGCGGACGAGCTGGTGCTCGGCGAGCGCCACGCCCCCCTGGTGCCGGTGCTTCGCGTGCCGGCCGGCGGCGCTCAGGCAGGCCCGGAGGATGCCGACGCAGCCCCACGCGATCGACACGCGCCCGTAGGAGAGCGCCGTCGTGAACAGCATCGACAGGGGCTGCCCACCGCCGCCGAGCACGTGGGAGGCCGGCAGCCGGACGTTGTCGAGGCGGATGTTGGCGTGGCCGGCGGCCCGGCAGCCCATCGGGTGGGGCACCGGTTCGATGTGCACGCCCGGTGCGTCCACGGGGACGATCGCGGCGGCGGCGCCGTCGCCGTCGCCGTGCCGGCCCACGATCAGGACGAAGTCGGCGTAGCGGGTGCCGGTGACCCACTTCTTCTCGCCGTCGATGACGAACCCGTCCCCGTCGGCCTTGATCCGGGTCCGCATGGCCGCCAGGTCGCTGCCGGCCCCCGGCTCGCTGAAGCCGACCGCGGTGAGCTTCCCGCTGGTCAACTCCGCGAGGAGGGTGCGCCGTTGGGTCCGGTCGCCGAAGCGCTGGATCGTCCAGGCGACGATGCCCTGCGAGGTCATGACGGACCGCAGGGAGCTGCACAGGCTCCCGACATACGCGGTGAGTTCGCCGTTGTCCTGGCTGCTCAGCCCGAGACCGCCGTAGGACGCCGGGACCTGCGCGCACAGCAGGCCCTTGGCCCCCAGCGTGCGCAGCAGGTCGGTGGGCAGTTCGCCCGCGACGTCCCAGGCGGCCGCCCGGGCGCCGACGAGCCCGCCGATGAAGGCGCGCTCGTCGGCGAGTCGGTCAGGCATTCCCGGCCGCTTCCGCGGTGTCCCGCAGGCGCAGCACGAGGCCGGTCATGCCCTCGACGGTGCGGAAGTTGTCGAGCTTGAGGTCGCCGCCGACGATGGCGATGTCGTACGCGTCCTCCAGGTGGACGACGAGCTGCATCGCGAACATCGAGGAGACGACACCGGACGCGAAGAGGTCCTGGTCCGGCTCGACGTCGGTCTTGATGTGCTCGGTGAGGAAGCCGAGGATCTCCTTCTGGAGGGTCTCGGCGGTCAGCGGAGTGTTCTCCCCGTGGGCGGTCATGACGCGACCTTTCCGTAGTCGTAGAAGCCTCGTCCGGTCTTCCGGCCGAGGTGGCCGTCCTTCACCTTGGCGAGCAGGAGGTCACAGGGGCGGCAGCTTTCGTCGCCGCGGCGCTCGTAGAGCACGTTGAGCGAGTCGACCAGGTTCTCCAGGCCGATGAGGTCGGCGGTGGCCAGCGGGCCGGTGGAGTGCCCGAGGCAGCCCTCCAGCAGGCCGTCGACGACCTCGACGGAGGCGACGCCCTCCTGGACGAGCATGGCCGCGGTGTTGATCAGCGGGTGCAGCAGGCGGTTGATCACGAAGCCCGCCGAGTCCTCGATGACGAGGGACTCGCGGCCGAGGACGGCGAGCAGGTCGGTGGCCTGCTCCAGGACGGCGGGTTCCGTGCGCGGGCCGCGGATGACCTCGACCATCTTGATCATGTAGGAGGGGTTCATGAAGTGCACGCCCAGGAGGTCCTCGGGGCGCACGGTCCAGGAGGCCATCTCGTCGATCGGGATGCACGAGGTGTTGGAGATCAGCGTCGTGCCGGGCGAGACGACCCGGGAGGCGGCGGAGAGGACCTCCTTCTTGACCTCGGCGACCTCGGTGACGGCCTCGATGACGGTGGTGGCGTCCGCGATGTCGTCGAGGGAGTCGCTGGTGGTCAGCGTGCCCTGCGGACGGTCCGCCGGCAGTACGCCCATGAGCTGGGCGTGCCGCAGCTTCTGCCTGATGGTGTGCCGCGCCTTCTCCAGCACGGTCTCGTCCACATCGACCAGGACGACGGAGACGCCGTGGCCGAGGGCCAGCGTCGAGATGTTCGTGCCCATCACACCGGCGCCGATAATGGCGAGGCGGTGCTCCTCAAAAGCAGTGCTCATGGATTCTTCCCTGCGGTTTCGTGAGCCGGTTCCTGACGGCCGGCCCGGTCATGGCGACGCGTCCTGCCGTGACCCGCTGGTCACGCGCGCAGCCGCGCGGCGAGAGCGGCGGGGGTCGGGTGCTTGAACACGTCGCCGAGCTCAAGGGACGTACCGGTGAGTTCTTCGACCTTCTGCGCCAGTACGGCCGCGAGCAGCGAGTGACCGCCCGAATCGAAGAAGTCCGTGTGTGCCGTCGCCTCGGTGCTCAGCAGCTGCCGCCAGATCTCGACGAGGTCGCGGACGAGTGCGTCGTCCGCCGCCGGGTCCGGCCGGCCGGTGCCCTGCTCAAGTGCCTTCCGGGCGAGCCTCAGGAGGGCGTCCCGGTCGGGGCGGCCGTCGGGTGTCCTGGGCAGGTCGGCCAGGCGGACGACCTGTCCGGGGACGGCGAGCGGGGTGAGGCCGTCGGCGTCCACGTCCGCGTCCGCGGCCGTCTCGGCGAAGGCGACGACGGTGTGCTCGCCACCGGGCTGCGGCACGGCCAGGGCCGCGGCCGCGGTCACCCCGGGGCGGCCGAGCAGGACGGCCTCGACGTGGCCGAGGTCGACCGGGCCGTCGCCGGTGACGACCTGACGGTCGATCCGGCCGAGCCACTCGATCGTTCCGTCGGGCCGCCAGCGGGCGAGTTCCCCGGTGCGGTGGTGGCGACCGTGGCGTTCGTCGGCCGGGAACGCGGGATCGTCCGGATCGCTCAGGGCCAGACCCGGCCCGGCGAGGCAGAGTTCCCCGTGCACGCCGATGGGCAGCTCGCGCCCGTCGGGGGCGGCGACGAAGGCCCGCGTGTTGGCGATCGGCCGTCCCCGCCCGACGTCGTCGGGGGTGGCCACCCGGCCCGACACGGCCCAGCCGGTGGTCCGCCCGGTGCCGAAGCCGGAGTGCAGCCGGCAGCCGGCCGCGAGGAGCCGCTCCGCGGTCTCGGGGGACAGCTCGTCGCCCCGCGCCAGGACGGTCAGCCCGGGCAGCCCCTCCAGGATGCGGGCCGGGGTGCCCGGCGGGACGGCGACGACGGTCGCGTCGTGGCGCTCGGCGGCTTCACGGAGGGTGGCTGCACGAAGGGCGGCTGCGCCGGTCCGGGCCTCGTCGGGCGCGACCACGGAGCGGCCTCCGGCGCTCAGCGCCAGGAAGACGTCGAAGAGCGCGTCGAACGTGGCGGGCGCGGCGAGCGCCAGCACGCCGGTGCCGGGCCCGACGCCGAGTTCGGCGGCGAAGTGGCCGACCGTGCCGGCGATGCCCGCGTGGCTCAGCACGGTGGAGACCGGCTGCCCGTCGTCCCCACAGGTGTGGATCACGCAGGCGGGCGCCGTCGGTTCGACGGCCTCGTCCGGCGTGGCTGGGCCGGGCACGGAAGCGCCGTCCAGCGGCAGGACGGGGGGAAGTCCGATATCGGCGGGCAGTTGGACGCCCGTCCCGGTGAGGACGGCCTTCGCCCGGGAGTGCGTGAGCTGCCGGGTCAGCCAGGACGGGTCGTGCCCGGCGTCGAGCGGCAGACAGACGGCGCCGGCCCGCCAGACGCCGAGGACGGCGGCGGCAACCTCGCCCCGGGGCACGGCGATCGCCACCACGTCGCCCGCGCGGACGCCGGCACCGGCCAGCAGCGTGCGGACGGCGGTCGCGGTCCCGTCCACCTGGCGGTAGGTGACGGTGTGACCGTCGTCGGCCACGGCCGGGGCCTCGGGCGCCTTCTCCACCCAGGACCGGAACGCCGCGGGCACCGTCGGGTGCGCGGCCGGGGCCGCGGTCCCGTTGGCCCGGTCGACGGCCCGGCGGTCGGCGTCGCTCCAGCCCACCGTCCCGCCGAGCGGCCGGTCCGGGTCCTGGGCGGCCGCGACCAGCAGGGCCTCGAACCTGCCCAGCATCGCCTCGACGTCGGCGCGGGCCAGCGTCTCGGAGTACCGGAACACGACCTCCGCCCGGGACGGCGAGCCGACCAGCTCCAGGTCGAACTTGCTGTGCGGGTTCTCGACCGTCAGCACCCGGGCCGCCATGCCGTCGATCGACAGCTCGCCGGCCGGCGCCTCGGGCAGGAAGTTGAACAGGTGCCGGAAGAGCTGGGTCTGCCAGGACGTGCCGATCCCCGGGAGCTCCCCGGTCAGCTCGTCGACCGAGGTGTCGGCGTGCGCCATCGCCCCGAGGAACGCGTCCCTGGCCCGGCGCGCGAGCGCACGGAAGCCCTCGGCGAAGTCCACGCGGATGCGGATCGGCACGACGTTGACGTGGTATCCGATGGCGGCCGTGTTCGCCCCGCGGACATTGACCGGGGAGCCGACGACGAGGTCGGGCCCGGCGCCGTGCGACGCGAGGAGGGCGGCGTACGCGGCCAGCATCACCGCGCCGAGCGGCGCCCTGACCGCGCGCTGCAACTGCACCACGGCCTGCTGCGCCTCGGCGCCGAGCGCGCGGCTCGCGCTCTCGCCCGTCAGCATCGGCTGCCGGCCGCGCGGGGTGCCGCACCACAGGTCGAGGCCGCCCGGCTCGAATCCCTCCAGGGTCTCCCGCCAGTAGGCGAGATCGGCGGGCTTCGGCTCGGGCTCGGCGAGGGCCGAGGCCGGTGCGGTGGCCTGCGCCGGCACCGGCCGGCCGGCCGCGATCGCGTCGTAGACCGGGATGAACGCCTGAAGGAAGAGGGCGACGGAGACCATGTCGAACACCAGGTGGTGCACCGCCACGCAGAGGATGTCGCCGTCCGGGTGGGCGGCGAGTCCGACTCTGACCAGGGGCCGGCCGTCGAGCCGGAAGGAGCGGTCGGCGAACGCGGTCAGGTCCCGCTCCAGCGAGTCGCCCGACAGGTCGAGCGGCTCGATCTCCACGGCGAACTCGCCCGCGGGGACAACCTTCTTGACCAGGTCCGCCCCGGTCGTGCGGAAGACGGTCCGCAGCACCTCGAACCGGCCGACCACGATGGCCAGGGCCGCCCTCAGCACGTCCGGCCGAAGCCGGCCGCTCACCTGGAGGGCGAGCCCCAGGTTGTTGACCCCGGTCTCCGGGACCAGCTGCTCCAGCAGCCAGAGGGCCTTTTCCTTGTTCGTGGTCGCCGCGTTCGCGGGCGCCGAGTTCGAAGTTGCCGTGTTCGAAGTTGCCGTCTTCGCGGTATCCGGTTCCGGAGGCCGGACGGCACCCAGGTCAGAGTTCATTTCGCTCAGAATTCGGCGTGGTCGAGAAGGGCGCGAACAGTGGAGTCGTCCCGCAGGAGATCGACGTGGCCGATCTCCAGCGAAATCCGCCGGCCGAGCGCCTTGCTGGCGTCGACGACCGTCGCGGCGCCGCTCTTCTCCAGGTCGGCGTAATCGGACGAGGTGATGGCGAGCGAGCGGCCGAAGCCCTGGCTCGGGTCGATCTGGGAGGCGGCGGAAAGCCACGTCATGTACGACTCGAAAAGCAGGACGACCTCGTCCCTGCGGGCGTCGGCGAGACCGATCCGCTGGAAGGCGATGGAGGCCATCTCCCGGTAGAGGTCGACGATCTCGACGGCGGCGTCGAGCAGGCCGATCGACGGGGTCCCGACGATCTCGGCGGCACGCTTCCGGGCGTGCTCCGCCTCGTCCGCGGAGAAGACCGGGCCGGCCAGCCCGATCATCTTGTGGATCTCCGATTCGAGCAGCTGCAGGTCGGTGACCTGCGCGTCGAAGAGGATCACCTTGGGAGCCGTGCCCTGCCGCTCGGCCAGGCGATCCGCGATCTCCGCCGCGTAGACGCCGCCGACGCAGTAGCCCATCACGGCCACCACCTCGTACTTCTCCCACGCGCCGTCCCGCAGCCAGTGCTCGGTGTAGAAGTCGCCGGCCGGACGGTCGGCCAGGCGCACCGGCGGGGGCGTGGTCTGCAGGAACCCGTGACCGGACCAGGCCGGGCCCATCTTCTTCGCGAGGTCCTCGAACCCGGCCTCACGACGCCCGGCCGCAGGGAAATCGACGCCGAGAATAAGGGAATTCGACGTGGGGGCGGTTATGACGCTCCAGGCGTTCTCGTTCGGCACTTTCTCATCCCGTCTTCGGAGTCGGATGGCTGGTTTCCCTGCGGTGCAGCCCGCGGAACTGATCTTCGAAAAAGCGGTTGGACGCTGGCACGATCCCGGATTGCCGCGGACCTCTCATTGGTCCCCGGCGCCTTCCTGAAGTGCCGCCGTCAGCTCGCCGAGCAGGAACTCCGCGATCGCTTCCGGCAGATAGAGGTCATAGACGAAGCCCTCCGGCAGCTTAAGGCCGGTCTGCTCGATAATTCTTTCCCGCAGTTGAACAGCCGACATGGACGTCATGCCCATCTCGAAGACGTCGCGGTTCGGGCGGACCGGGTCGACCGACGCGTAGCCGAGCATCGCGGCGATCTCCTGGCGGACCAGGTCGAGCATCAGCTCCTGCTGCTCGGGCCGGGAGAGGCCGGTCAGCTGCCGCGCCCAGCCGAGGTCCCCGGGCCCGGCCTCGGCCCCGTCATCGCCCTGCGGGCCGTCGAGCGGCGCCAGTTCGCGTTCCCGCTGACGCCACGTCGAGAGCTGCGCCAGCACCGTGCCCAGCGGCATGTCCTCCCGCAACGGCTCGGCCAGGCCAAGGACTTCGGCCAGGGCGGCCATGTCCTTGCCCTCCAGCGCGGCCCAGAAGCGTTGCTCGCCCGGTGAGGCGGAGCCGGCCGTGGCCGGTTCGGAGGCGGGCCTCCGGGCCGGCGGCTGCGGCCAGTAGTGCTGCCGCTGGAAGGCGTACGTCGGCAGATCGACGCGGCGCCCGCCGCCCAGGACCGCGGCCCAGTCCACGGTGACCCCGTGAACGTGGAGGGCGGCCAGGCCGGCCGTGAACGACCGCAGTCCCCCCTCCCCGTGGCGGAGCGTCCCGGTGACGGTGGCTCCGCCCTGGGTTCGCAGGCCCTTGTCGTCCAGGGCCCGGGCGATGGCCGCGGTGAGCACCTGGTCGGGGCCGACCTCGACGTACGCGCCGAACCCGCCGTCGGCCAGGGCGTCCACCAACTCTCGTACCGGCACGGTGTCCTGCGGGCTGCCGCACCAGTGGTCGGCGCCCAGGTCCGCGCCCTCGACCCAGGCCATGGCCCGGGTGGAGAACACCGGCACCGTCCCCGCCTGCGGGCGGATCGAGGCCAACTCCTCCCGGCTCGGATCCGCGCCTGCCGGCGAACGGCCGGTCAGCGCCGCGATCCTGGCCGCGTCCGGCAGCGACAGCACGCCGGCCACGTGCGCGGCCGCGATCTCGCCGACGGCGTGGCCTGCGACGGCGGCCGGGTGCACGCCCGCCGAGCGCCACAGCGCGGCGAGCGACACCATCACCGCCCACAGCGCCGGCTGGCGGACGTCGGGGCGGTCGAGCGCCGGGCTGTCCGCCCCTTCGCGCAGTACCTCGGTCAACTTCCAGTCCACGTACGGGGCCAGGGCCTGTTCACACGCGGCGATCCGGGCCGCGAAGACGGGTGCCTCGTCCAGCAGTGCGGCAGCGGAGCCGGGCCACCCGGACTCGCTGCCGGGGAAGACGAACACCGGCTTCCGGCCCGCCGCCGCGGTTCCGGTCAGGACGTCCCTGGTCTGCACGCCCGCAGCGGCCACGGCGAGGCCCGCGAGCAGGCCGTCCCGGTCCCCGCCCAGCACGACCGCCCGGCGGTCGAAGACCGTGCGCGTCGTGGCCAGCGAGAACCCGATGTCCACCGGGTCCACGTCCGGCCGGTCGAGAAGGAACTCGCGCAGCCGTCCGGCCTGGGCCTGGAGCGCCTCCGTGGTCCGCCCGGACAGCACCCACGGCACCACCGCCGGCGGTGCCGACGGCGCCGCGGCAGTCCCGGTTGACGCAGGGGCGGTCGCGGTCGGCGCCGGGGCCTCCTCCACGATGACGTGCGCATTGGTGCCGCTGATCCCGAACGAGGACACGCCCGCACGACGCGGCCGCCCGTTCGCCTGCCACGGCACCGGTTCGGTCAGCAGCCGCACCTCGCCCGCCGACCAGTCCACGTGCGGCGTGGGCTCGTCCACGTGCAGCGTCGCGGGCAACTCGCCGTGCTGCAGCGCCAGCACCATCTTGATCACACCGGCCACACCGGCAGCCGCCTGCGTGTGCCCGATGTTGGACTTCACCGAGCCCAGCCACAACGGCCGGTCCTCCGACCTGTCCTGGCCGTACGTCGCCAGCAGCGCCTGTGCCTCGATCGGGTCGCCGAGCCTGGTGCCCGTACCGTGCGCCTCCACGACATCGACCTCGTCCGCGCGCAGCTTGGCGTTGGCCAGTGCGGCCCGGATCACCCGCTGCTGCGAGGGACCGTTGGGGGCGGTCAGACCGTTCGACGCACCGTCCTGGTTGGTCGCACTGCCCCGCAGCACCGCAAGCACCTTGTGCCCGTTGCGCTGCGCGTCGGACAGCCGCTCGACCACGAGCATGCCCGCGCCCTCGGCGAAGCCGGTGCCGTCCGCCGCGGCGGCGAACGCCTTGCAGCGGCCGTCCGGGGCGAGCCCGCGCTGCCGGGAGAACTCGACGAACGTCCCCGGGGTGGCCATGATCGTCACGCCGCCGGCCAGCGCCATCGAGCACTCACCGGACCGCAGCGCCTGCGCGGCCAGGTGCAGCGCCACCAGCGCCGACGAGCACGCCGTGTCGACCGTCACCGCCGGCCCCTCCAGGCCGAACGTGTAGGCCAGCCGGCCGGACAGGATGCTGGTCGCGATCCCGGTCATCAGGTGCCCCTCGACCTCGGCACCGCCATGCATCAGCACGCTCATCTCGTACCCGGACGTGTACCCGCCCACGAACGTACCGGTCTGGCTGCCGCGCAGGGAGGCGGAGTCGATCCCGGCCCGCTCGAAGGCCTCCCAGGCCAGTTCGAGGAGCAGCCGCTGCTGCGGGTCCATGGCCAGCGCCTCGCGCGGGCTGATCTCGAAGAAGCCGGCGTCGAACCCGCTGGCCTCCTCCACGAACCCGCCGGCCTGGGTGTACGAGGTGCCGGTGTGAGCGGCGTCCGGGTCGTACAGGGCCTCCAGGTCCCAGCCGCGATCGTCGGGGAACGCCGCTATCGCGTCCTGCCCGTCGGCGAGCATGCGCCAGAGGTCCTCGGGACCGGTCACACCGCCCGGGAACCGGCAGCTCATCCCGACGATCGCGATCGGCTCGTCGTGGGCCGCGGCCCCGACCGGGACCGGAACCTCCGCGCCCACGGCAGCCTCGCCGCCGAGCCGGCCGCGGAGGTGACCGGCGAGCGCGGCCGGGTTGGGGTAGTCGAAAACGAGCGTGGCCGGCAGCCGCAGCCCGGTCGCGGTGGTGAGACGGTTGCGCAGTTGGACGGCGGTGAGCGAGTCGAAGCCCAGCTCCTTGAAGGCGCGGCCCGGCTCGATGGCGTCGCCGGAGGCGTGGCCCAGAACGGCGGCGACGTGTGCGCACACCAGGTTCAGCAGCATCCGGTCGCCGTCCGCGGCGGGCAGCGCCGCGAGTTGCTGCCGCAGCGAGTCCGCGCCCGCCCCGCCGGAGGCGGCGCTCCGCCGGGCCGGCCGGCCGGCCAGCGCCCGCCACAGCGGCGGGATCTCACCGGTGCGGGCCGCCTGGGACCGCAGTCCGGCCAGGTCCAGCCGGGTCGCAACCAGCAGCGCCTCGTCCCGGGCGAGGGCCAGGTCCATCAGGGCCAGGCCCTCGGCCGCGCTCAGCGCGGTGGTCCCGCTTCGGGTCATCCGGGAGCGCTCGGAGTCGGTGAGCTGCCCGGTCAGGCCGCTGACGTTCGCCCACAGGCCCCAGGCCAGCGACGTTCCGGGCAGGCCTGCGGCGCGGCGATCGGCCGCGAGTGCGTCCAGGAACGCGTTGGCCGCAACGTAGTTGCCCTGGCCCGGGACACCGAACGTCGCCGCGGCCGAGGAGAACAGGACGAAGTGCTCCAGGTCCAGGTTCCGCGTGAGCTCATGCAGGTTCCACGCACCGTCGGCCTTCGGCCCCATGACGGTGGCCACCCGCTCCGGGGTCAGCGACGCGATCGTCCCGTCGTCGAGAACACCAGCCGTGTGGACGACGGACTTGAGCGGACGCTCGGCCGGGATACCCGCGAGCAGTGCGGCCAGCGCATCCCGGTCCGCCGCGTCACACGCGACCACGTCCACCGACGCACCCAGCTGTGCCAACCCCGCGGCCAGCACGGCCACATCGGCGGCCGCCGGACCCGAACGGCTCGTCAGCACCAGCCCGTCGGCCCGCCCGGTGGTCACCAGATGCCGGGCAACGAGGCCACCCAGCGTGCCCGTACCACCCGTCACCAGAGCGGTCCGCGGGCCCGACGACTGTTCAACTGCCGCCAGGGAGCGGGATGGACGCGTCAGCCGTCGTCCGTGGGCCACCTCGCCACGGATGGCCACCTCCGCTTCGCCGGCGGCCAGTGCCGTTGGCAGGACGGCGGCGGCCTGGTCGTCAGTGGCGGGCAGGTCCACGAGGACCAGCCGGCCCGGGTTCTCCGACTGCGCCGAGCGCAGCAGACCCCAGACGGCGGCGGCGGACAGGTCGGCGACCCGCTCACCAGGCGAGGCGGCCACGCCGCCACGGGTGACGACGACCAACTGGGCCGTCTCCAGCCGTTCCTCGGCCAGCCAGTCCTGGGCCAGGCCCAGGGCCTCGCCGGTCGCCCGCGTGGCGGCCTGTGCCGCGTTGCCACCGTGCTGGTCACCGGCGCAGGCCAGGACCATGGCGGGCTCGATCTCCCCCGCCTCGGTGGCGGCGGCGACGTCGGCCAGACCCGGGAACGAGCGCACCGACACGCCGGAGGCGCTCAGCGCATCGACCAGACCGAACCGGTCGGCGCCGATCAGCGCCCAGTCCCCGGACGGTGCCTGCGCCCCGGCGATCGGGGCCCACTCGACGGTGAACAGGGCGTCCGCCACTGCCGAGTCGGCGGACTGGAGCTGATCGGCCGCCACCGGGCGGGTGATCAGCGACGCCACCGACACCACGGGAGCGCCCGTGGCGTCCGCCGCCGTCAGCGTCAGGCCGCCCTGCGCGTCACGGCGCAGCCGGGCCCGCAGGACCGAAGCCCCGCCGGCGTGCAGCTCCACGCCCGTCCAGGCGAACGGCAGCCGCACCTGACCCGGCTCGTCGGCGCTGCCGGCCAGGGCACTGGCCTGCAACACCGCGTCCAGCAGCGCCGGATGCAGACCGAACGCCCCTGCGTCCTGCGCCACGGACTCCGGGAGCGCCACCTCGGCGAAGACGTCCTCGCCACGGCGCCAGGCGGCCCGCAGCCCCTGGAACGCCGGGCCGTAGCCGTACGGCCCCTCGGCCGCGGCCTCGTACATGCCGGTGACGTCCACCGCCGTGGCGCCGCGCGGAGGCCAGACCGCGAAGTCCTCCTCCGCCACTGCGGTTTCCTCGGTAGGGGCGACCACACCGCCGGCGTGCTGGACCCATTCCTGCTGCGCGTCGGGACGCGAGAACACCTCGAGTCCGCGCCGCCCGTCGGCGTCCACCTCGGCCACGACCACCTGGACCTGGACCCCGCTGCCGTCGGCCGGCAGGACCAGCGGTGCCTGGAGGGTCAGTTCCTCCAGGAAGCCGCAGCCCACCTGGTCGCCGGCGCGCACGGCCAGCTCCACGAAAGCCGTACCGGGCAGGAGCACAGCCCCGCCGATCGCGTGGTCGGCCAGCCACGGGTGGGTGCGCACGGACAGCCGTCCCGTGCAGACCATTCCCGCGCCACCGGCCAGTTCGACGGCCGCGCCCAGCAGCGGGTGGCCGACCGCGCCCAGGCCGAGCGACACCGCGTCCCCGCCGGTGGCCGGTCCGGCCGCGCGCGGCCAGAACCGCTCGTGCTGGAAGGCGTAGGTCGGCAGTTCGATCCGCTCGGCGGCCGGAAGGACGGACGTCCAGTTCACGGCGGCGCCGTGGACGAAGGCCTCGGCGAGCGAGGTGATCAGGCGGGTCGCGCCGCCTTCGTCGCGGCGCAGCGTGCCGCAGACGGCGGCGGGCGTGATGCCCGGGCCCGCCTCCTGGGCGACCTCTTCGAGGGTGTCGTTCATCGCGCCCATCAGCACCGGGTGCGGCGTGACCTCCACGAACAGCTGGTGGCCCTGACCGGCCAAAGTCCGCACCGCGCGGTCGTAGTGCACCGTCGCGCGCAGGCTTCCGTACCAGTAGGCGGCGTCCAGCTCCTCGCCCGTCAGGGTCTCCCCCGTCATCGCGGAGACCATCGGCACGCGGCCCCGGCGGGGAGCGATCCCGGCCAGGACGGACGTGATCTCCTCCTCCAGCCGGTCGACCTGAGCGCTGTGCGACGCGTAGTCCACGGCGACCATCCGGGCGCGGACGCCCTCGGCCTCCAGCTCCGCCTTCAGCTCCTCCAGGGCCTCCGGCTCACCCGAAACCACCACCACAGCCGGACCGTTGACCGCTGCCAGCGAGAGGCGGTCCCCCCAACGCGGGAGACGTTCCTCAACAGCGGCGGCCGACCGGCTCACCGACAGCATCCCGCCGAGACCGGCCAGCACCTTCAGCGACTGCGAGCGGAGGGCCACCACGCGGGCGCCGTCCTCGATGCTGAGCATCCCGGCGACCGTGGCCGCGGCGATCTCGCCCTGCGAGTGGCCCACGACAGCGTCGGGCGTGACGCCCGCGGCCTCCCAGACCGCCGCGAGCGAGACCATCACGGCCCACAGCGCCGGCTGGACAACATCCGCAGCCTTCATCTCGGGCGCACCCGGCGCGCCGGCGAGAACCTCGCTCAGCGACCAGTCCACATACGGCGCCAGCGCCGCCTCACACTCGGCCAGCCGAGCCGCGAACACCGGGCTGGACTGCGCCAACTCCTGGCCCATGCCGACCCACTGCGACCCCTGACCCGCGAAGGCGAACACCACCCGCGCACCTGGCCGGGCCACACCCGACACCACCGAACCCGCAGGCACACCAGCAGCAAAACTCTGCAGACCCGACACCAGCTCAGCACGGTCGGTACCGACCACGACCGCCCGGTGCTCGAACACCGACCGCGTCGTCGCCAGCGACCACGCCACCTCCGCCGGCGCCGACTCCGGCCGGGCGGTCACCCAGTCGTGGAGCCGCTCCGCCTGAGCCGTCAGGCCTTGAGCCGACCGGCCCGACACCACCCAGGCCTCGGCCCCACCGGGCTCGACCACCAGCGGACCAGCGGCCGGCTCGACCTTCTCGGCGCCGTCCTCGGCGGGCGGTGCCTCCTCCAGCAGAACATGGGCGTTGGTGCCGCTGATGCCGAACGAGGACACGCCCGCTCGCCGCACCCGGCCGTCGGACGGCCACGGCACCGCCTCCGTCAGCAGCTCCACCTCACCGGCGGACCAGTCCACGTGCGGCGACGGCTCGTCCGCGTGCAGCGTCCTCGGCAGCTCCCGGTGCTGCAACGCCAGCACCATCTTGATCACACCCGCCACACCGGCAGCCGCCTGCGTGTGCCCGATGTTGGACTTCACCGAGCCCAGCCACAACGGCCGGTCCTCCGGCCGCTCCTGGCCGTACGTCGCCAGCAGCGCCTGCGCCTCGATCGGGTCGCCCAGCGTGGTGCCCGTCCCGTGCGCCTCGACCACGTCCACATCGGCGGCCGACAGGCGCGCGTTGGCCAACGCCGCCCTGATCACCCGCTGCTGCGACGGACCGTTCGGCGCCGTCAGACCGTTCGACGCACCGTCCTGGTTCACCGCCGACCCGCGCACCACCGCGAGCACCTTGTGCCCGTTGCGCAGCGCGTCCGACAGCCGTTCCAGGACCACCATGCCGGCGCCCTCGGCGAAGCCCATCCCGTCGGCCTGCGCGGAGAACGCCTTGCACCGCCCGTCCTCCGCGAGGCCGCGCTGCTGGCTGAACCCCACGATCCCGTCGGGGGTGGCCATGACCGTGGCCCCGCCGGCGAGCGCCATCGAGCACTCCCCGGCGCGGATCGCCTGGGTGGCCAGATGCAGCGCGACCAGGGACGACGAGCACGCCGTGTCCACCGTCACCGCCGGGCCTTCGAGACCCAGCACGTACGACACCCGGCCCGACATCACACTCGTGGCGAAGCCGGTCGTCAGGTGCCCTTCCGCGCCCTCGCTCCCGGTCGCCAGACCGAGCCCGTAGGCCGACGCGAACCCGCCGACGAAGACGCCGGTCTGGCTGCCGCGCATCGAACCCGGGTCGGTGCCGGCCCGCTCCAGCGCCTCCCAGGACGTCTCCAGCAACTGCCGCTGCTGCGGGTCCATCGCCAGCGCCTCGCGCGGGCTGATCCCGAAGAACCCGGCGTCGAACCCGCCGGCGTCCGCGACGAATCCGCCCTCCCGGGTGTAGGAGGTGCCCACACTCTCGGGGTCCGGGTCGTAGAGCCCGTCCACGTCCCAGCCACGGTCGTCCGGGAAGCGGGAGACCGCGTCCGTCCCGGTGGCGAGCAACTGCCAGAACTCGTCGGGGTCGTTCACGTCGCCGGGGAGCCGGCAGGCCATGCCGACGATCGCGATCGGCTCGTCGGAGACCGCCTCCGCCGTGCGGACCGGCAGGAGACTCACCGGCTGCTCGCCGTCGCCCACGAGCCGGGCCCGGAGGTGACCGGCGAGCGCGACGGGGTTGGGGTAGTCGAAGACGAGGGTGGCCGGCAGCCGCAGGCCGGTCGCGGTGCCGAGGCGGTTGCGCAGTTCCACCGCGGTGAGCGAGTCGAAGCCCAGGTCGGAGAAGGCCCGGCCCGGCTCGACGGCGTCGGCGGAGGTGTGCCCCAGGACGGCGGCCACGTGCGTCCGGACCAGGTCGGTGAGCAGCCGCATCCGGTCCTGCTCGGACAGCCCGGCCAGCTGCTGGTGCAGCGAGTCCGCGCCGCCGGCGCCCGAGGCGGCGGTCCGCCGGCCGGTCCCGGCGGTGACCAGGGTCCGCCACAGCGGCGGAATCTCCGCGCTGCGGGCCGCCTGGGCCCGCAGCCCGGCCAGGTCGAGCCGGGTCGCCACCAGCAGCGCCTCGGATCGGGCAATCCCCATGTCCAGCAGGGCCAGGCCCTCGGCCCCGCTCAGGGCCACGGCGCCGCCGCGGGTCAGGCGGGCCCGGTCGGAGTCGGTGAGCTGCCCGGTCAGGCCGCTGACGTTCGCCCACAGGCCCCAGGCCAGGGACGTTCCGGGCAGGCCGGCAGCCCGGCGGTCGGCCGCGAGTGCGTCCAGGAACGCGTTGGCCGCAACGTAGTTACCCTGGCCCGGGACACCGAACGTCGCCGCGGCCGAGGAGAACAGGACGAAGTGCTCCAGGTCCAGGTTCCGCGTGAGCTCGTGCAGGTTCCAGGCGCCGTCGGCCTTGGGCCCCATGACGGTGGCCACCCGCTCGGGGGTCAGCGACGCGATCGTCCCGTCGTCGAGGACACCGGCGGTGTGGACGACGGACTTGAGCGGACGCTCGGCCGGGATGCCCGCGAGGAGCGCGGCCAGCGCATCCCGGTCCGCCGCGTCGCACGCGACCACCTCGACCGATGCACCCAGCTCCGCCAACCCGGCGGCCAGCACGGCCACATCGGCGGCCGCCGGACCCGAACGGCTCGTCAGCACCAGCCCGTCGGCCCGCCCGGTGGTCACCAGATGCCGGGCAACGAGGCCACCCAGCGTGCCCGTACCACCCGTCACCAGCGCCGACTTGCCGTTCCTGCCGAACTCGAGCGGGGCGGTGGGGATGGCGAGGACCAGCTTGCCGGTGTGCCGTGCCTGCTGCATGAAGCGGAACGCCTCCCGCGCCCGCCGCACGTCCCAGGCGCGGATGGGAAGCCGCGTCAGCTCGTCGGCCGCCATCAGCTCGACGATCCGGCCGAGCATCGCGCCCATCCGCTCGGGACCGGCCTCGCCGAGGTCGAACGGCCGGTAGAGGACCCCCGGATGCTCCGCCGCCAGCAGCTCCGTGTCCCGCAGGTCGGTGCGACCCATCTCGACGAACGCCCCACCGCGCGGAAGCAGCCGCAGCGACGCGTCGATCAGCTCGCCCGCCAGGGAGTTCACGACGATGTCGACACCGGCATTGTTCGTAGCGGCCAGGAACTCCGCCTCGAACCCGGCGCTGCGCGACGAGGAGATGTGCGCCCCGTCCAGACCCATCGCCGCCAGCACCGGCCACTTGGCCGGGCTCGCCGTCGCGAAGACCTCCAGCCCCAGGTGCCGGGCGATCTGCACCGCCGCCATGCCGACACCACCGGCGCCGGCGTGCACGAGCACCCGCTGCCCGGCCTTCGCACCGGCCAGCTCCACCAGGGCGTACCACGCCGTCATGAACGCCACGGGTACCGATGCGGCGTCGGCGAAGGACCAGCCGTCCGGGATCCGCACCATCTGCCGCGCGTCCGTGACCACCACCGGCCCGAACCCGCCTGCGGCGACGCCCATCACGCGGTCGCCGACAGCCAGTCCGGTCACCTCGGGGCCGAGCTCGATCACCGTTCCGGCGATCTCACTGCCCATCACACCACCGCCCGGGTACATGCCCAGGCCGATCAGCACGTCCCGGAAGTTCAGCCCGGCCACCCGGACCGCCACCCGGACCTGCCCGGCCCCCAGCGGGTCACCGGCCTGCGGCGCCGCCGCGAGCACCAGGCCCTCCAGCGACCCGCCGGCATCCGGCTCCAGCCGCCACAGACCCTCGGGCACCACCAACTCGCCCGACGGACGCGCCAAGCGACGCCCGTAGACCGCCTCGCCACGGATGGCCAGCTCCGACTCGCCGCTGCCCACGGCGGACGGCAGCACGTCGGCGTGCGTACCGGTCTCACCGGCCGGCAGGTCCACGAGGATCAGGCGGCCCGGGTTCTCCGACTGCGCGGAGCGCAGCAGACCCCAGACGGCGGCGGCGGGCAGATCGGCGACCCGCTCACCGGCAGCGGCAGCCACGCCGCCTCGGGTGACAACCACCAGACGGGCCGCCTCCAGCCGCTCCTCGGCCAGCCAGTCCTGCACCAGCCCCAGGGCCTCGCCGGTCACCCGCGCGGCGGCCTGTGCCGGGTTACCACCGTCCTCGCCACCGAGGCAGACCAGCACCGGCCCGGGCTCGATCTCCCCCGCCTCGGCAGCAGCGGCAAGCTCTGCCAGGCCCGGGAACGAACGCACCGGGACCCCGGACGCGTCGACGACGCCGAAACGGTCGGCGCCGATCAGCGCCCAGTCCCCGGACGGGGTCTGAGCCGCGGCGATCGGAGCCCACTCCACGGTGAACAGCGCATCCGCCACCCCGGGGCCAGTGGACCGGAGTTGATCCGCCACCACCGGACGGGTGATCAGCGAGGCCACCGACACCACCGGAGCACCCGTGGCATCCGCGGCCGTCAGCGTCAGGCTGCCCTGCGCGTCACGGCGCAGCCGGGCCCGCAGGACCGACGCACCAGCAGCGTGCAGCTCCACGCCCGTCCACGCGAACGGCAGCCGTATCTCGCCCGGCTCAGCGTCCACGCCACCACCGACCAGAGCGGAAGCGTGCAACACCGCGTCCAGCAGCGCCGGGTGCAGACCGAACGACCCCGCGTCCTGCGCCACGGACTCCGGGAGCGCCACCTCGGCAAAGACCTCATCGCCGCGACGCCACACCGCCTTCAGCCCGTGGAACGCCGGACCGTAGCCGTACGGCGTCCCGGCCAGGGCCTCGTACATGCCGCTGACGTCCACCGCCGTGGCCCCACGCGGCGGCCAGACGGCGAAGTCCTCCTCCACCACTGCGGTTTCCTCGGCGGGGGCGACCACACCGCTCGCGTGCTGCACCCATGCCTGCTGCGCATCGGAGGCGTCAGGACGCGAGAACACCTCGACCGTCCGGCGCCCGTCCGCATCGGCACTGGCCACGACCACCTGGACCTGCACGCCGCCGCCGTCGGCCGGGAAGATCAGCGGTGCCTGCAGGGTCAGTTCCTCCAGCAGGCCGCAGCCCACCTGGTCCCCTGCGCGAACCACCATCTCGACGAAGCCGGTACCCGGCAGGAGCACGACCCCGCCGACCACGTGATCGGCCAGCCACGGGTGCGTGCGCACGGACAGCCGTCCGGTGCACACCATGCCCGCGCCACCGGCCAGTTCCACCGCCGCGCCCAGCAGCGGGTGACCCACCGCCCCCAGGCCCAGCGACACCGCGTCCCCGCCGACGGTCGGCCCTGCTGCCGGCGGCCAGTACCGCTCGTGCTGGAAGGCGTAGGTCGGCAGCTCGATCCGCTCACCGGCCGGGAGCACGGACGTCCAGTTCACGGGCGCACCGTTGACGTACGCCTCGGCCAGCGAGGTGAGCAACCGCGTCGCGCCGCCGTCGTCACGCCGCAGCGTCCCGCAGACGGCACCCGGCACCGCACCCGGGCCGGCCTCCTGTGCGACCTCTTCCAGGGTGTCGTTCATCGCACCCAGCAGCACCGGGTGCGGCGTGACCTCGACGAACACCTGGTGACCCTGGCCCGCCAGGGTCCGCACCGCGCGGTCGTAGTGCACCGTCGCGCGCAGGCTTCCGTACCAGTAGGCGGCGTCCAGCTCCTCGCCCGTCAGGGTCTGGCCGGTCATCGCGGAGACCATCGGCACGCGGCCCCGGCGGGGAGCGATCCCGGCCAGGACGGAGACGATCTCCTCCTCCAGCCGGTCGACCTGAGCGCTGTGCGACGCGTAGTCCACGGCGACCATCCGGGCACGCACGCCCTCGGCCTCGAACTCCGCCTTCAGCTCCTCCAGAGCCTCCGGCTCACCCGAAACCACCACCACAGCCGGGCCGTTGACCGCCGCCAGCGACAGACGATCGCCGAACCGCGCAATGCGTTCCTCGACCACCTCGGCGGACCGGCTCACGGAGAGCATCCCGCCGAGACCGGCCAGCACCTTCAGCGACTGCGAGCGGAGGGCCACCACCCGGGCGCCGTCCTCCAGCGACAGCATCCCGGCCACCGTCGCGGCAGCGATCTCACCCTGCGAGTGACCCACAACCGCACTCGGGTTCACGCCGGCGGCCTCCCAGACCGCCGCCAGCGACACCATCACCGCCCACAGCGCCGGCTGGACGACATCCGCAGCCTTCATCTCGGGCGCACCCGGTGCGCCGGCGAGAACATCGCTCAGCGACCAGTCCACGTACGGCGCCAGCGCCGCCTCACACTCGGCGAGCCGAGCCGCGAACACCGGGCTGCACGAAGCCAGTTCCTGGCCCATGCCCAGCCACTGCGACCCCTGACCCGCGAACGCGAACACCACCCGCGCACCGGCACGCGCCACACCCGACACCACCGAACCCGCAGGCACACCGGCGGCCAGACTCTCCACACCGCCGAACAGTTCGGCATGCTCGGTGCCCACCACCACGGCCCGGTGCTCGAACACCGACCGCGTCGTCGCCAGCGACCACGCCACATCCGCCGGCGCCGACTCCGGCCGCGCCGCCGCCCACTCGCGCAGCCGCTCCGCCTGAGCCGTCAGCCCCTCGGCCGTACGGCCCGACACCAGCCAGGCGTCCGCCCCCGACACCACCGGCGCCGTCGCCGGGGTGTCACCGTCCTGGGGCTCGCCGCCCTCGGCGGGCGCCTCCTCCAGGATGAGGTGGACGTTGGTGCCGCTCAGGCCGAACGAGGACACGCCGGCGCGGCGGGTGCGCTCACCGGCCGGCCACGGCACGGCCTCGGTCAGCAACTGCACGTCGCCGTCCGTCCAGTCCACGTGCGGCGAGGGCTCGTCCACGTGCAGCGTCTGCGGAAGCTGCTCGTGCTGCAGCGCCATCACCATCTTGATCACACCGGCCACACCAGCAGCCTGCTGGGAGTGGCCGATGTTGGACTTCACCGAGCCGAGCAGCAACGGCCGGTCCTCCGGCCGGTCCTGGCCATAGGTCGCCAGCAGCGCCTGCGCCTCGATCGGGTCACCGAGCGTGGTGCCCGTCCCGTGCGCCTCGACCACGTCCACGTCAGCGGCCGACAGGCGCGCGTTCGCCAAGGCCGCGCGGATGACGCGCTGCTGTGACGGCCCGTTCGGCGCCGTCAGACCGTTCGACGCACCGTCCTGGTTCACCGCCGACCCGCGTACCACCGCGAGCACCTGGTGCCCGTTGCGCAGCGCGTCCGACAGGCGCTCGACGACGACCATGCCGGCGCCCTCGCCCATCCCCATGCCGTCCGCCGCGGCCGAGAACGCCTTGCAGCGCCCGTCCTCGGCCAGGCCGCGCTGCCGGGAGAAGCCGACGAAGCCGTTGGTGGTGGCCATGACCGTGACGCCGCCGGCCAGCGCCAGCGAGCACTCCCCGGACCGCACCGCCTGGCAGGCCAGGTGCAGCGCCACCAGCGACGACGAGCACGCCGTGTCGATGGACACCGCCGGCCCCTGCAGCCCGAGCAGGTAGGAGATGCGGCCGGACATCACGCTGGCCGCACCACCGGTCATGAGGTGCCAGTCGAGGCCCTCCATGGTCTGCAGGGACTGGTGCGCGACGTAGTCGGAGGGGGCGACGCCGACGAACACGCCGGTCAGCGAGCCCCGGAGCGAGGCCGGGTCGACCCCGGCCCGCTCCAGTGCCTCCCACGAGGTCTCCAGCAGGAGCCGCTGCTGCGGGTCCATCGCCAGCGCCTCACGCGGACTGATCCCGAAGAACCCCGCATCGAAGCTCGCCGCGTCCCGCAGGAACCCGCCCTCGACCACGTAGGAGGTGCCCTGGTGGTCCGGGTCGGGGTCGTAGACACCCTCGGTGTCCCAGCCACGGTCGTCCGGGAAGCCGGAGATCGCGTCCCCGCCGGCGGCGAGCAACTCCCACAGTTCCTCGGGAGTCGTCACGCCGCCCGGGTAACGGCAGCTCATACCGACGATCGCCAGCGGTTCCGAGGCCGCAGAGACGAGCTGGCGGTTCCGCTGCCGCAGCCGCTCGGTCTCCTTCACGGAGGCACGCAGCGCCTCAAGGAGCTTGTCGGCCTGTCCGGTCATCGCTGCCTCCACGCATCGAGCTTCATCAACGTCATTCCGTCTCGCCGTCCAGGGCCAGGCGGATCAGGCTGTCGGCGTCCAACGCGTCGATGTCCTCGACCTCTTCGCCCTGGTCGCTCGTCAGGGCGTCGTCACGGACTCCGGCGAGCCGCATCAGCGCCTCCATGAGCCCGGCCTCACGGAACCTGGACAGCGGGACGGTCGCGAGCGTCTTCCGGAGTTTCTCCTCGGCAGCGTCCGTTTCGCCATGTTCAACGATCTCCGGCAGCAGCTTTTCCAGCAGGAACGCGGCCAGTTCGGTGGGGTTGGGGTAGTCGAACACGAGCGTGGCCGGCAGCCGCAGGCCGGTCGCGGTGCTGAGGCGGTTGCGCAGTTCCACCGCGGTGAGCGAGTCGAAGCCCAGGTCGGTGAAGGCCCGGGTGGACTCGATCGCCTCGGCGGAGGTGTGTCCCAGGACGGCGGCCACGTGGGACCGGACCAGGTCGGTGAGCAGCCGCATCCGGTCCTGCTCCGCCAGCCCGGCCAGCTGCTGGTGCAGCGAGTCCGCGCCGACGCCGCCCGAGGCGGCGCTCCGCCGGCCCGCTCCGCCGCTGACCAGGGCCCGCCACAGCGGCGGGACCTCCGCGCTGCGGGCGGCCTGCGCCCGCAGCCCGGCCAGGTCCAGCTTGGCCGGCACCAGCATCGCCTCGTCCCTGGCCAGCGCCAGGTCCAGCAGGGCCAGACCCTCGTCCGCGCCCAGCGCCGCGATGCCGCCACGGTTGATGCGGGCCCGCTCGGAGTCGGAGAGTTGCCCGGTCAACGCACTGGCCTCGGCCCACATGCCCCAGGCCAGCGACGTTCCGGGCAGTCCGGCCGCCCGGCGGTCGGCCGCCAGCGCGTCCAGGAACGCGTTGGCCGCCACGTAGTTGCCCTGGCCGGGGCTGGAGAACGTCGCCGCCGCCGAGGAGAACAGCACGAAGTGCTCCAGGTCCATGCCCTGGGTGAGCTCGTGCAGGTTCCACGCGCCGTCGGCCTTGGGCCGCATCACCGTCGCCACCCGCTCCGGAGTCAGCGACGCGATCGTCGCGTCGTCGAGGACACCCGCCGTGTGGACGACGGTCGTCAGCGGAGCCTCCGCGGGGACCCTCGCCATGACGGCGGCCAGGGCATCGCGGTCCGCGGCGTCGCAGGCCACGATCTGCACCCGGGCACCCAGCGTCGCCAGCTCCGCCGCCAGCGCGGCCGCAATCGGGGCGGCCGGGCCCGAACGGCCGGTCAGGACAAGACCGTCGGCACGGCCCGTGGTCACCAGGTGCTTGGCCACCAGGCCGCCCAGCGTGCCCGTACCACCGGTCACCAGCGCCGACTTGCCGCTCCTGCCGAACTCGAGCGGGGCGGTGGGGATGGTGAGGACCAGCTTGCCGGTGTGCCGTGCCTGCTGCATGAAGCGGAACGCCTCCCGCGCCCGCCGCACGTCCCAGGCCCGCACCGGAATCCGCGTCAGCTCGCCCGCGGCCATCAGCTCGACGATCCGGCCGAGCATCGCGCCCATCCGCTCGGGCCCGGCTTCGGCCAGGTTGAACGGCCGGTAGAGGACCCCCGGGTGCTCCGCCGCCAGCGCATCCGCGTCGCGCACGTCCGTGCGGCCCATCTCGACGAACGCCCCACCGCGCGGCAGCAGCCGCAGGGACGCGTCCGTCAGCTCGCCCGCAAGGGAGTTCACGACGATGTCCACGCCCGCGCCGCCCGTGGCGGCCAGGAACTCCGCCTCGAACCCGGCGCTGCGGGACGAGGAGATGTGCGCCTCGTCCAGGCCCATCGCCGCCAGCACCGGCCACTTGGCCGGGCTCGCGGTCGCGAAGACCTCCAGCCCCAGGTGGTGCGCGATCTGCACCGCCGCCATGCCGACACCACCGGTGCCGGCGTGTACGAGCACCTTCTGCCCGGCCTTCGCACCGGCCAGCTCCACCAGGGCGTACCACGCCGTCATGAACGCGCTCGGGACGGACGCGGCCTCGGCGTAGGACCAGCCGTCCGGGACGCGCACCACCTGGCGCGCGTCCATGACGGCGACCGGGCCGAACGCGCCCTCGGCGACGCCCATCACGCGGTCGCCCACGGCCAGTCCGGTCACCTCGGGGCCGAGCTCGATCACCGTTCCGGCGATCTCGCTGCCCATCACGCCGCCACCGGGGTACATGTCCAGGCCGATCAGCACGTCCCGGAAGTTCAGCCCGGCCACCCGGACCGCCACCCGGACCTGCCCGGCCCCCAGCGGGTCACCGGCCTGCGGCGCCGCCGCGAGCACCAGGCCCTCCAGCGACCCGCCGGCATCCGGCTCCAGCCGCCACAGACCCTCGGGCACCACCAACTCGCCCGACGGACGCGCCAGACGCCGTGCGTAGGCCACGGTGCCGCGGACGGCCAGCTCCGGTTCTCCGCCGGCGAGCGCCGTCGGCAGGACGGCGATCTGCTCGGCGGTGCCGGTGGCGGGCAGGTCCACGAGGACCAGCCGGCCCGGGTTCTCCGACTGCGCCGAGCGCAGCAGACCCCAGACGGCGGCGGCGGGCAGGTCGGCGACCCGCTCACCGGCCGCAGCGGCCACGCCGCCACGGGTGACAACGACCAACTGGGCCGTCTCCAGCCGCTCTTCGCCCATCCAGTCCTGGACCAGGCCCAGGGCCTCGCCGGTCACCCGGCGAGCGGCCTCGGCCACGGCGTCGCCGCCTTCGTCACCGGCGCAGACCAGCACCTTGGCGGGCTCGATCTCCCCCGCCTCGGTGGCGGCGGCGACCTCGGCCAGCCCCGGGAACAAGCGCACCGTCACGCCGGAGGCGTCGAGAGCGTCGACCAGGCCGAAACGGTCGGCACCGATCAGCGCCCAATCCCCGGACGGGGCCTGCGCCCCGGCGATCGGGGCCCACTCGACGGTGAACAGGGAGTCCGCCATCGCCGAGTCGGCGGACCGCAGCTGGGCCGCGGCCACCGGGCGGGTGATCAGCGAAGCCACCGACACCACCGGAGCACCCGTGGCGTCCGCAGCCGTCAGCGTGAGGCTGCCCTGCGCGTCACGGCGCAGCCGGGCCCGCAGGACCGAAGCCCCGCCGGCGTGCAGTTCCACGCCCGTCCACGCGAACGGCAGCCGCACCTGACCCGGCTCGCCCTCCTCGGCACCACCGACCAGGGCACTGGCGTGCAGCACCCCGTCCAGCAGCGCCGGGTGCAGGCCGAACGCCCCTGCGTCCCCGGCCACGCTCTCGGGCAGCGCCACCTCGGCGAAGAGGTCCTCGCCGCGGCGCCACACCGCCCGCAGCCCCTGGAAGGCCGGGCCGTAGCCGTACGACGCCCCTGCGCCGGCCTCGTACACACCGGTGACGTCCACCGCCGTGGCGCCGCGCGGAGGCCAGACCGCGAAGTCCTCCTCCGACACTGCGGTTCCCTCGACGGGGGCGACCACACCGCTCGCGTGCTGGACCCATTCGTGCTGCCCGTCGGGACGCGAGAACACCTCGACCGTCCGGCGCCCGTCCGCATCGGCATCGGCGACGACCACCTGGACCTGTACGCCGGAGCCGTCCGCGGGCAGGACCAGCGGTGCTTGCAGGGTCAGTTCCTCCAGCAGGCCGCAGCCCACCTGGTCCCCTGCGCGAACCACCATCTCGACGAAGCCGGTGCCCGGCAGGAGCACGACCCCGCCGACCGCGTGGTCGGCCAGCCACGGGTGCGTGCGCACGGACAGCCGTCCGGTGCACACCATGCCCGCGCCACCGGCCAGTTCCACCGCCGCGCCCAGCAGCGGGTGACCCACCGCCCCCAGGCCGAGCGACACCGCGTCCCCGCCGGTGGCCGGTGCGGCCGCCCGCGGCCAGTACCGCTCGTGCTGGAAGGCGTAGGTCGGCAGCTCGACGAGGTCGGCGGACGGCAGGACAGCCGTCCAGTCGACCGCCACACCGTGCACGAAGGCCTCGGCCAGCGACGTGAGCAGGCGCAGGGCGCCACCGTCGTCGCGGCGCAGCGTCCCGCAGACGGCGGCCGACACCGAACCGGAGTCCAGCGCGACCTCGTCCAGGGTGTCGTTCATCGCGCCCATCAGCACCGGGTGCGGGGTGACCTCGACGAACACCTGGTGGCCCTGGCCGGCGAGCACGCGCACGGCCCGGTCGTAGTGCACCGGGGCCCGCAGGCTCTGGTACCAGTACGCGGCGTCGAGTTCGGTGCCCGTGAGGACCTCGCCCGTCATCGCGGAGACCATCGGGACCCGTCCCCGACGCGGCGTCACGCCGGCCAGGACGGACCTGATCTCCTCTTCGAGCCGGTCGACCTGTGCGGAGTGCGAGGCGTAGTCCACGGCGACCATCCGGGCGCGGACGCCCTCGGCCTCGAACTCCGCCTTCAGCTCCTCCAGAGCCTCCGGCTCGCCGGAAACCACCACCGCAGCCGGGCCGTTGACCGCTGCCAGCGACAGACGATCACCGAAGCGCGCAATGCGTTCCTCGACCACCGCGGCGGACCGGCTCACGGAGAGCATCCCGCCGAGACCGGCCAGCACCTTCAGCGACTGCGACCGCAGCGCGACCACCCGGGCACCGTCCTCCAGCGACAGCATCCCGGCCACCGTGGCCGCCGCGATCTCGCCCTGCGAGTGACCCACGACCGCACTCGGGGTGACGCCCGCGGCCTCCCAGACCGCCGCCAGCGACACCATCACCGCCCACAACGCCGGCTGGACGACATCCGCAGCCTTCATCTCGGGCGCACCCGGTGCGCCGGCGAGAACATCGCTCAGCGACCAGTCCACGTACGGCGCCAGCGCCGCCTCACACTCGGCCAGGCGCTCGGCGAACACCGGGCTGCAGGAGGCCAGTTCCCGGCCCATGCCCAGCCACTGCGACCCCTGACCCGCGAACGCGAACACCACCCGCGCACCGGCACGCGCCACACCCGACACCACCGAACCCGCAGGCACACCAGCCGCAAAACTCTGCAGACCCGACACCAGCTCGGCCCGCTTGGCACCGACCACCACGGCCCGGTGTTCGCCCACCGACCGCGTCGTCGCCAGCGACCACGCCACCTCCGCGGGCTCCAGCTCCGGCCGCACGGTCAGCCAGTCGTGCAGCCGCTCCGCCTGCCCGGCCAGCGCGCCGGCCGACCGGCCGGACACCAGCCAGGCCTCGGCCCCACCGGGCTCGACCAGCAGCGGACCAGCGGCCGGCTCGACCTTCTCGGCGCCGTCCTCGACCGCCGGGGCCTCCTCCAGGATGACGTGCGCGTTGGTGCCGCTCAGGCCGAACGAGGAGACACCGGCCCGCCGCACCCGGCCGTTGGCCGGCCACGGCACCGCGTCCGTCAGCAGCTCCACCTCACCGGCGGACCAGTCCACGTGCGGCGACGGCTCGTTCACGTGCAGCGTCCGCGGCAGCTCGCCGTTCTGCAGCGCCAGCACCATCTTGATCACACCGGCCACACCGGCAGCCGCCTGCGTGTGCCCGATGTTCGACTTCACCGACCCCAGCCGCAGCGGCTGCTGACCGCCCCGGTCCTGGCCGTACGTCGCGAGCAGCGCCTGCGCCTCGATCGGGTCACCGAGCTTGGTGCCCGTGCCGTGCGCCTCCACCGCGTCGACATCGGCGGCCGTCAGTCCGGCGTTCGCCAGCGCGGCCCGGATCACCCGCTGCTGCGAGGGACCGTTCGGCGCCGTCAGACCGTTCGACGCACCGTCCTGATTGGTCGCACTGCCCCGCAGCACTGCGAGCACCTTGTGCCCGTTGCGCCGCGCGTCGGAAAGGCGCTCCACCACGAGCACGCCCGCACCCTCGGCGAAGCCCATGCCGTCCGCCTCGGCCGAGAATGCCTTGCAGCGACCGTCCGTCGCCAGGCCGCTCTGCTCGCTGAAGCCGACGAAGCCCTCGGGGCTCACCAGGATCGTGACACCACCGGCCAGGGCCATCGAGCACTCGCCGGAGCGCAGGGCCTGGGCGGCCATGTGCATCGCCACCAGGGACGACGAGCAGGCCGTGTCGACCGTGACCGCCGGCCCTTCGAGCCCGAGCGCGTACGACACCCGGCCGGACAGCACGCTCGTCGCGTTGCCGGTGATGAGGTGGGCCATCCCGTCGATGTCCGCGCCGTAGCCGTAGCCGGACGTGTACCCGCCGACGAAGACGCCGGTCGCGCTGCCGCGCAGCGACTCCGGGTCCATGCCGACCCGCTCCAGCGCCTCCCAGGACAGCTCCAGCATCAGCCGCTGCTGCGGATCCATCGCCAGCGCCTCGCGCGGGCTGATCCCGAAGAACCCCGCATCGAACCCGCTCATGTCCTGGACGAACCCGCCGGCCCGGACGTACGAGGAGTCGCCGAGGGCCGCCAGGTCCCAGCCGCGGTCGTCCGGGAAGCCGGAGATCCCGTCCCCGCCGGAGGTCAGCAGCGCCCACAGCCCGTCGGGGTCGGTCACGCCGCCGGGGTAGCGGCAGGCCATGCCGACGATCGCGATCGGCTCGTCGGCCGCGATCACGGCCGGCACGGCCGCCGGCGCCCCGGTGTCGTCCGGCAGGGCCCCCAGCAGCTCCGCCTCCAGGTGGTCGGTCAGCGCGGCCGGGGTGGGGTAGTCGAACAGCAGGGTCGCGGGCAGCCGCAGCTCCGTGGCGGAGCTGAGGTCGTTGCGCAGCTCCACCGCGGTCAGCGAGTCGAAGCCGAGTTCGCTGAAGGCGCGGTTGACCTCGACCGCCTCGGGCGACGGGTAGCCGAGTACGTGGGCCGCCTTGGCCTGGACGAGTTCGGTCAGCACCCGGCGCTGCTCGGCCCGGCTCAGGCCGGCCAGTCGGCGCACCAGGTCCTGCTCGGCCGGTGCGGCCGGGACCTCGGCCACCAGCGCGGCCAGCCGGTGGATCTCCGGCAGGTCCCGCATCAGGGGGACCTGCAGCAGGCTCGCCGCCGACTGCGGCACCGAGAGGATCACGGACCAGTCGATGTTCGTCACCGTCAGCACGGTGTCGCGGGCGTCCAGCGCCTCGCCCAGGGCCCGGACCGCCAGATCCGGATCCATCACGCCTTCCCACTGGTTGCGGGCCAGCCGCTGCCGCGCCGCCTCGGAGCCCTGCGCCACACCGGCCGCCCACGGGCCCCAGGCCACGGCGAGCGCGGCCAGGCCGCGGCTGCGCCGGTTCTCGGCCACGGCGTCCAGGTAGGCGTTCGCCGCACCGTAGTTGGCCTGGCCCGGGCCGCCCGTGGTGGCCACCACGGAGGAGAACAGCACGAAGGCGTCCAGGTCCAGGTCCGCGGTGAGCTCGTCCAGGTAGGCCGCGCCGGCAGCCTTGGCCGCGAGCACCGACTCCAGGCGGGCCGCCGAGAGGCCGTCGATCACGCCGTCGTCCAGCACCGCCGCGGTGTGCACCACCGTGCCCAGCGCGGGGCCGCTCGTGGCGATCCAGTCCAGCACTCCGGCCAGGTCGGACCGGTCGGCCGCGTCACAGGTCACCACGTCCACGCGGGCACCCTGCGCGGCCAGTTCGGCCGCCTGCGCGGCGACGCCGGGGGCTCCGGCTCCGGAACGGCTGGTCAGCACCAGTCGCTCCATGCCGCGTCCGGTGAGCCAGCGTGCCACGTACCCGCCGAGCGCGCCGGTACCACCGGTGATCAGCGCGCTTCCGTTCGTCGGCCGCCAGGTGCCGGTCGCCGACGGCTGCGGGGCGTGGGTCAGCCTGCGGCCCACGATTCCCACCGGGCGGATCGCGACCTGGTTCTCGTCGCAGCCGGCGAGCACGGTCACGAGCCGCGAGCCGGTCCGCTCGTCCAGGACGGCGGGCAGGTCGATCAACCCGCCCCAGCGGTCCGGGTATTCGAGGCCGACGACGCGGCCGAAGCCCCAGACCTGCGCCTGCAGCGGGCTGGTCAGCACCTCGCCCGGTCCGGTGGCGACGGCGCCGCGGGTGAGGATCCAGAGCGGTGCGACGACCTCGGCGTCGCCCAGGCCCTGCACCAGACCCAGCGTGGCGGCGAGGCCCACGGTCACCACCGGGTGGGCGGGCATCGGCGTCTCGTCCAGCGCGAGGAGCGACAGCACGCCGGACACCGCCTCGGCGCCCTGGAGCACCTCGCCGAGCAGCGTGGCGATCTCGGTCCGGTCCACGGTCCCGGCCGGGACCTCGACGAACACGACCTCGGCTCCGCGGGAGGAGAGCGCCGCCAGGCAGCCCTGCGCCACGTCGCCGCCGATCTCCCCGGCGGGGAGCACGACCAGCCACCGGCCCGCCAGCCGGGCGAGGCCGCCCGGCTCGACCGCGGGCGACCAGGTCACCCGGTAGCGCCAGCCCTCGGTCACCGAGCGGTCCCGTTCGCGGCGTCGCCAGGACGCCAACGCCGGGAGAACGGCGCTGAGTTGCTTCTGGTCCTCGATCGCCAGCGTGTCGGCGATCCGGGCAAAGTCGCCGCCCTCGACGGCCGCCCAGAACCGGGCCTCGGCGGCCGTGCTCGCGCCGTCGCCACCGATCGGGGACGTCGTCGCGGCGGCCTGCAGCCAGTAGCGCTGGTGCTGGAAGGCGTAGGTCGGCAGGTCCACCGGCTCGGCGGCGGGCAGAACGGTCTTCCAGTCGACGGTCAGGCCGCCGACGTAGGCCTGCGCGAGCGAGGTGATCAGGCGCGTGGCGCCGGCGTTGTCACGCTCCAGCGTGCCCACCGTCAGAACGTCGGCGATGCCCGCGTCCTCGGCCGTCTCCGTCACCGACGCCGTCAGCACCGGGTGCGGCGACACCTCGACGAACGCACCGTAGCCGCCACCGAGAAGGACGCGGACGGCCTCCTCGAAGCGGACCATCCGCCGCAGGTTCGCGAACCAGTAGGCAGCATCCACCTCGGTACCGGACAGCCACTCGCCGGTGACCGTGGAGATCATCGGCATCCGGCCGGCCTGCGGGGTGATCCCGGCCAGCTCGCTCTCCAGCATGGCGGCCAGCGGCTCCACAGCCGGCGAGTGCGCGACGAAGTCCGTCGCCGGGATACGCCAGCGCAGCACCTTCCGCGACGCCAGCTCCCGCTCGAACTCGGACAGCGCGTCCGGCTCACCCGAGACGACGACCGCCGCAGGGCCGTTGATCGCGGCCACCGACAGACGCTCGCCCCAGCCCTCGACAATCTCCCGCACAGCCTGGGACGGCATCACCACGGACACCATCGAGCCCTGCACGTCCAGGCTCGTCAGCGCCCGCGCACGAACCGCCACAACCCGGGCGCCGTCCTCCAGCGACAGCATCCCGGCGACCGTCGCAGCCGCGATCTCGCCCTGCGAGTGACCCACGACAGCGTCTGGGGTCACGCCGGCGGCCTCCCACACCGCGGCCAGCGACACCATCACCGCCCACAGCACCGGCTGCACGACATCCGCCGAGTCCAGCCCCGGAGCACCCTCGGCCCCGGCCAGAACCTCGGACAGCGACCACGGCACATGCGGCGCCAACGCCCGCTCACACTCCGCAAGCCGAGCCGCGAACACCGGGCTGGACAGCGCCAACTCCCGGCCCATCCCGACCCACTGCGCACCCTGACCCGCGAACACGAACGCCGTCCGGCCACCCGAACGGGCAACACCCGACACCACCGAACCCGCACGCGTGCCGGCAACCAGGCTGCCCAGCCCCGACACCAGCTCCTCACGACCGCCACCGACCACCACAGCCCGGTGCTCGAACACCGACCGCGTCGCCGCCAGCGACCACGCCACATCCGCCGGCGCCACCTCCGGCCGCGCCGACACCCAATCCCGCAGCCGACCCGCCTGCCCGGCCAGCGCCTCGGGCGACCGGCCCGACACCAGCCACGCGCCGACACGGTCGCCCTCGA
This sequence comes from Kitasatospora aureofaciens, assembly GCF_019192735.1. Taxonomy (GTDB): domain Bacteria; phylum Actinomycetota; class Actinomycetes; order Streptomycetales; family Streptomycetaceae; genus Kitasatospora; species Kitasatospora aureofaciens_A. The sequence goes on along the minus strand of NZ_JAHTKP010000019.1, from coordinate 90,404 downwards.
CCACCACCGAAGCAGCAGTCGATCCGACCTCATCAGCGGGCTCGTCCAGGACGTCCGCCTGCTCGGCGTCCCCGGCCGGGGCCTCCTCCAGGATGACGTGCACGTTGGTGCCGCTCATCCCGAACGCCGACACGCCGGCCCGGCGCACATGCTCGCCGGTCGGCCACGCCACCGGCTCGGTCAGCAGCCGCACCTCGCCCGCCGACCAGTCCACGTGCGGCGTCGGCTCGTCCACGTGCAGCGTCCGCGGCAACTGCTCGTGCTGCAGCGCCAGCACCATCTTCATCACACCGGCCACACCGGCGGCCGCCTGCGTGTGCCCGATGTTCGACTTCACCGAGCCCAGCCACAGCGGACGGTCCTCGGCACGTTCCTGGCCGTACGTGGCCAGCAGCGCCTGCGCCTCGATCGGGTCACCGAGCTTGGTCGCCGAACCGTGCGCCTCGACCACGTCCACGTCGGCGGGCGACACACGGGCACTGGCCAGCGCCGCGCGGATCACCCGCTGCTGCGACGGACCGTTCGGCGCCGTCAGACCGTTCGACGCACCGTCCTGGTTGACCGCCGAACCGCGGATCACCGCGAGCACCTTGTGCCCGTTGCGCAGCGCGTCCGACAGCCGCTCGACCACGAGCATGCCCGCGCCCTCGGCGAAGCCGGATCCGTCGGCCGCCGCGGCGAACGACTTGCAGTGCCCGTCCACCGAGATGCCGCCCGCCTTGGCGAAGGCCGCGAACACCCCGGGGGTGGCGGTGACCGTGGCCCCGCCGGCGAGGGCGAGCGAGCACTCTCCCCCGCGGAGCGCCTGGGCGGCCATGTGCAGCGCCACCAGCGACGACGAGCACGCGGTGTCCACCGTCACGGCCGGCCCCTCCAAGCCGAACGTGTAGGACAGCCGGCCCGAGAGCACGCTGGTCGCGTTCCCGGTCACCAGGTGCCCCTCGACGACGTCCGTCCCGTCCAGGTCCACGTCGGTCGCGTACCGGGAGCTGTACCCGCCGACGAAGGCACCGGTCTGGCTGCCGCGCAGCGACGCGGGGTCGATCCCGGCCCGCTCGAACGCCTCCCAGGACGTCTCCAGCAGCAGTCGCTGCTGCGGGTCCATGGCCAGGGCCTCACGCGGGCTGATCCCGAAGAAGCCGGCGTCGAAGGCGCTGGCGTCCTGGACGAATCCGCCCGCCTGCTCGTACGACGCGCCCGCGCCTTCCGTGTCCGTGTAGTTGAGGCTCTCCAGGTCCCAGCCGCGATCCCGCGGGAAGGGGCCGATCGCGTCCGCGCCCGTGGCCAGCAGGTGCCACAGCTCCTCCGGGCTGGCCGCGCCGCCCGGGAACCGGCAGGCCATGCCGACGATCGCGATCGGCTCGTCCACCGCACCCGTCGCCACCGGCGCGGCGGGTGCCGCGACGGCGCCCAGGTCCCCCGCCAGCTCCCCGCGCAGCAGCGCGGCCAGCGCGGTCGGGGTGGGGTAGTCGAACACGAGCGTCGCGGGCAGCCTCAGGCCGGTCTCGGCGTTCAGACGGTTCCGCAGCTCCACCGCGGTCAGCGAGTCGAAGCCGACGTCGGTGAACGGCCGGCCCGCGTCGATCGCCGCCGCCGAGGCGTGCCCCAGCGTGGCGGCGACATGGGCGAGCACGAGGTCCAGCAGCACCCGGTCGCGCTCCGCGCCCGACAGGGACGCCAGCTGTCGCCGCAGGGCCTCCGCCGCGTCGGCACCCGTGCCGACGGCAGCGGCCGAGGCGGCCGTGCGCCGGACGGACACACCGGCCAGCGTCCGCCACAGCGGCGGGATGTCCGTGCTGCCCGAGGCCTGCGCCCGCAGCGCCGCCACGTCGAGGCGGGCGGGCATCAGCACCGCCTCGTCCCTGGCCAGCGCCACGTCCAGGACGGTCAGGCCGTCCTCGGCGCCCAGCGGCACGAAGCCCCGGTCGATCCGCGACAGCGACGTCCGGTCCAGGTTCCGGCCGATGCCGGCCTCGTGCATCCAGGGACCCAGCTGCAGCGACATCCCCGCGAGGCCCGCGGCCCGGCGGTACCCCGCCAGGGCGTCCAGGAACGAGTTCGCCGCCACGTAGCTGCCCTGGCCGGCCGCGCCGAAGGTCGACGCCGCGGACGAGAACAGGACGAAGTGCTCCAGCTCCAGCTGCGCCGTCAGCTCGTGCAGGTTCCAGGCCGCGTCGACCTTCGGCCGCATGACCGCCGACAGCCGCTCCGGCGTCACCGACGCGATCACGCCGTCGTCGACGACGCCCGCGGAGTGGACGACGGAGCCCAGCGGGCACTCGGCCGGGATCCGCTCCAGCACCGCGGCCAGCGCGCCCCGGTCGGCCGCGTCGCACGCGATCACCTGGACCCACACGCCCAGCTCCGCCAGCTCGGCGGCCAGCACGGCCACACCGGCGGCACCCGGGCCCGAACGGCTGGTCAGCACCACGCCGCCGGCCCGTCCCGTCGCCACCAGGTGCCGGGCCACCAGCGCGCCCAGCGTCCCGGTGCCACCCGTCACCAGCAGCGAACGGGCCGCGGGATCGGCCTTGGGCTCGGCCGGCCATTCGACCGGCACCAGCTCGCCGGAGGGGCGGGTCAGGCGCCGGCCGTAGGCGGCCCGTCCGCGGATCGCCAGCTCGGGCTCACCGCTGCCGACCACCGTGGGCAGCAGCGCGATCTGCCCATCGGCGTCGACGGCGGACAGATCGGCCAGGACCAGCCTGCCCGGGTTCTCCGCCTGCGCCGACCGCAGCAGACCCCGGACGGAGGCCGCCACCAGGTCCGTCACCGCCTCGCCGGCGACCGCGTCCACCGCGCCACGGGTGACGGCCACCAACTGCGCGGCGCCCAGGCGCTGTTCGTCCAGCCACTCCTGCACCAGCCGCAGCGCCGCGGCACCGGCCCGCCGCACCGCGTCCGGGAGCCCGGCGCTCGCGTCGTCGTCCGCGCCGAGCAGGGCGTCGGCGCACACCAGGACCGTGCCCGGGTCGATCTCGCCCGCCTCGGCGGCGGTGGCCAGCTCGGCGATGCCGGCGAAGGAGCGCACCTGCACGCCCGCGGCGCCCAGCCCGTCGACCAGACCGACGCGGTCGGCGCCGATCAGCGCCCACTCCCCGGCCGGGACGTCGGTCCCGGCCACCGCGGTCCAGTCCTGGACGAACAGCGAATCGGTCAACTCGTTGTGAACTGCCCGCAGTTGGTCCATCGAGACCAGCCGCTTCACCAGCGACCCCACCGACACCACCGGAGCCCCGGTGGCGTCCGCGGCCGTCAGCGACACACCGCCCTGCGCGTCCTGGCGCAACCGCACCCGCAGCACCGACGCCCCGCCGGCGTGCAGCTCGACGCCCGTCCACGCGAACGGCATCGGCACCTGGCCCGGCCCGGCCTCGACCGCCGTCTCCGCCAGGATCGAGGCGTGCAGCGCCGCGTCGAGCAGCGCCGGGTGCAGACCGAACGCACCCGCCTCCTGCGCCACCTCCTCCGGCAGCGCCACCTCGGCGAAGACGTCCCCGCCGCGACGCCAGACGGCCCGCAGGCCGTGGAACGCGGGGCCGTACACATCCGCCAGGTGCACCGCGTACACGTCCGTGATGTCCACCGGCGCGGCGTCCCGCGGCGGCCACACCACCAAGTCCTCGTCGGTCTTCCCGGCCGTCGTGGCGGGGGCGACCACACCACTGGCGTGCAGAACCCACGCCTGCTGCGCACCTGCCTCCTCGGGACGGGAGAACACCTCGACCCCGCGGCGGCCCTCCGCGTCGGGCGCGGCCACGACCACCTGGAGCTGGACCCCGCTGCGGTCGGCGGGCACCACCAGCGGCGCGTGCAGCGTCAGCTCCTCCAGGAGGCCGCAGCCCACCTGGTCGCCGGCGCGCACCGCCAGCTCCACGAAGCCGGTGCCGGGCAGGAGCACCACCCCGCCGACCGCATGGTCGGCCAGCCACGCATGCGTGCGCAGCGACACCCGGCCCATGCACACCAGGCCCGCGCCACCGGCCAGTTCCACCGCCGCGCCCAGCAGCGGGTGGCCCACGGCGCCCAGGCCCAGCGACAGCGCGTCGCCACCGGCCGACCGCGACGACCTCAGCTCCCCCAGCGTGCCCTTCGGCCAGAACCGCTGGTGCTGGAAGGCGTACGTCGGCAGGTCCACCTGCCGGCCGGCCGGGAGCACGGACGCCCAGGTGACGGCCACGCCGTTGACGAAGGCCTCGGCGAGGGAGGTGACCAGCCGGGTCGCGCCGCCGTCGTCGCGGCGCAGCGTGCCGCAGACGGCGGCGGCCACGGCGCCCGGGCCGGCCTCCTGCGCGACCTCTTCCAAGGTGTCGTTCAGCGCGCCCAGCAGCACCGGGTGCGGCGAGACCTCGACGAACACTCGGTGGCCCTGGCCGGCCAGGGTCCGCACCGCGCGGTCGAAGTGCACCGTCGCGCGCAGGCTCTGGTACCAGTAGGCGGCGTCCAGCTCCTCGCCGGTCAGCGTCTCGCCGGTCATCGCGGAGACCATCGGGATCCGGCCCTGCCGCGGCGTCACGCCGGCCAGGACGGACATGATCTCCTGCTCCAGGCGCTCGACCTGGGCCGAGTGCGACGCGTAGTCCACGGCGACCATCCGGGCGCGGACGCCCTCGGCCTCGAACTCCGCCTTCAGCTCCTCCAGCGCCTCCGGCTCACCCGAAACCAGCACCACAGCCGGGCCGTTGACCGCCGCCAGCGACAGACGATCACCGAACCGCGCTATCCGCTCCTCGACCACAGCGGCGGACCGGCTCACCGACAGCATCCCGCCGAGACCGGCCAGCACCTTCAGCGACTGCGACCGCAGCGCAACCACCCGGGCGCCGTCCTCCAGCGACAGCATCCCCGCGACGGTCGCCGCGGCGATCTCACCCTGCGAGTGACCGACAACCGCCTCCGGCGCCACACCGGCGGCCTCCCACACCGCCGCCAGCGACACCATCACCGCCCACAGCGCCGGCTGGACGACATCGGCAGCCTTCAGCTCGGGCGCGCCTTCGGCACCGGCCAGCACGTCGCTCAGCGACCAGTCCACATACGGCGCCAGCGCCGCCTCACACTCGGCCAATCGGGCCGCGAAGACCGGGCTGGCCTCCGCCAACTCCCGGCCCATGCCGACCCACTGCGAACCCTGACCCGGGAACACGAACACCGGCCGCGCCGCATCGGTCCGGGCCACGCCCGAGACGACGGCACCGCTCGGCACCCCGTCGGCCAGGTTCTCCAGACCGGCCAGCAGCTCGCCGCGGTCGCCACCCACCACGACGGCACGGTGCTCGAAGGTCGCGCGCGTGGTCGCCAGCGACCACGCCACATCCGCCGGCTTCGCCTCCGGCCGCGCCGACACCCAGTCGCGCAGCTGGCCGGCCTGCGCCGACAGACCCTCCGTCGAACGCCCCGACACCAGCCACGCGCCGGCACCCGAGACGACCGGAGGAGCAGCCTCCTCCGCCTCGGACGCGCCGTCCTCGGCGGGCGCCTCCTCCAGGATGATGTGCGCGTTCGTACCGCTGCCGCCGAACGACGACACACCCGCACGGCGCACCCGCTCACCGGCCGGCCACGGGACGGGCTCGGTCAGCAGCTCCACCTCACCGGCGGACCAGTCGACGTGCGGCGTGGGCTCCTTCACGTGCAGCGTCCGCGGCAGCTCGCCGTTCCGCAGCGCCAGCACCATCTTGATCACGCCGGCCACGCCGGAGGCCGCCTGGGTGTGCCCGATGTTGGACTTCACCGAACCCAGCCACAGCGGCTGCCCGCCGCCGCGCTCCTGGCCGTAGGTCGCGAGCAGCGCCTGCGCCTCGATCGGGTCGCCCAGCTTGGTGCCCGTCCCGTGCGCCTCCACCGCGTCGATGTCGCCGGCGGACAGCCGGGAGTTCTCCAGCGCGGCGCGGATCACCCGCTGCTGGGACGGGCCGTTGGGCGCCGTCAGGCCGTTGGACGCACCGTCCTGGTTGATCGCGGAGCCGCGGATCACCGCCAGCACCTTGTGCCCGTTGCGGCGCGCGTCGGACAGCTTCTCCACCACGAGCACGCCGGTGCCCTCGGCCCAGCCGGTCCCGTTCGCGTCCTCGGAGAACGCACGGCACCGGCCGTCCACCGACAGGCCCTGCTGCCGGGAGAACTCGACGAACATGCCCGGCTGCGCCAGGACCGTCACACCGCCGGCGAGCGCCATCGAGCACTCCCCGGCGCGGATCGCCTGGCAGGCCAGGTGCAGCGCCACCAGGGACGACGAACACGCCGTGTCCACCGTCACCGCCGGGCCCTCAAGACCCATCACGTAGGACACGCGGCCGGAGAGCACGGCGGTCAGGTTGCCGGTCATCATGTGACCTTCCAGCCCGGCCGTGCCCCCTTCCGCCAGCTCCAGGTTCACGAGGTAGTTCGAGGTGAAACCGCCGACGAAAACGCCGGTCCTGCTGCCCTTCAGCGTCCCCGCGTCGATTCCCGCGCGTTCCAGGGCCTCCCAGGCCACTTCGAGGAGCAGCCGCTGCTGCGGGTCCATGGCGACCGCTTCACGCGGGCTGATCCCGAAGAACGCGGCGTCGAATCCGCTCGCGTCCTTCACGAAGGCCCCGGAACTCGTGTACGACCGGCCGGACTTCTCCGGGTCCGGGTCGTAGATGCTCTCCAGGTCCCACCCGCGGTCGGTGGGGAACTCGCCCACCGCGTCGCCACCGGCCGCCAGCAGCTTCCAGAGGTCCTCCGGGGTCTCCACATCGCCCGGGTACCGGCACGCCATGCCGACGATCGCCAGCGGCTCGTACTCGCCGGCCTCCAGCTTGTGCAGGCGCTTGCGCGTCTCCTGGAGCTCGGCCGCGGTCTTCTTGAGGTAGTCGAAGAGTTTCTCTTGGTTATCCACAGTGACCCCTTACCAAAACATGCCGTCAATTAGCGCGAAGTAACTAGTTGGACAGACCAAGTTCCTTGTCGAGAAACTCAAACACCTGGTCGGGTGTTGCCGACTCGAGTTCAACCTCACCGCTGCCGGACTCCGCTGCGCCCTGCTTTTCGATCCACTTCGACAGAATGCTCTGCAGCCGCCTCGTGATTCGCTCGCTCGTGTCCTGGTCGGGCGCAGCCGAACCCGACAGGCTGGATTCGAGCCTGTCGAGGTCGTCGAGCACCGGCACCGAAGCCGCCTCGTCCGGGACGAGTTCGGTGCGCAGCCAGGCGGCCACCGCCACCGGGGTGGGGTAGTCGAAAATCAACGTAGCGGGCACCCGCAGTCCGGTCGCAGTGTTCAACCGGTTGCGGATCTCCACGGCCGTCAGCGAGTCGAAGCCCAGGTCCTTGAACGCCTGCTGGGCCTGGACCCCCTCCGCCGACGCGTGGCCCAGGACGACGGCCGCCTCGGCCCGCACCAGGTCCGTCAGCACCCGCTCCTGCTCGGTGCGGTCCAGGCCGGCCAGGCGCCGGCCCAGCTCGCCCTCGCCGGGGACGGCCGCCTCGGCGGACCGGGCGCCGACGGTGGCGAGTCGACGGACCTCCGGCAGGTCCCGGACCAGCGGCGCCTTCGGCAGGTCCACCGCGGTCTGCGCCAGCACGGCCCAGTCGACGTCCATCACCGTCACCACGGCGTCGGGGCCCTGCAGCGACTCGCCCAGCGCCCGGACCGCCAGCTGCGGGTCCATCGCCGACATCGGGAGCTTCTTCATCCGCTCCCGGATCGCGTCCTTGGACTCCGCCAGGCCGCCGCCGCCCCACTGGCCCCAGGCCACCGACAGACCGGTCAGCCCGCGGGCCCGCCGGTTCTCGGCGAGGGCGTCGAGGAAGGAGTTCGCGGCCGCGTAGTTGCCCTGGCCGGCGGAGCCGAGGGTCGACGCCGCGGAGGAGAACAGCACGAACGCGTCCAGGTCCAGATCCGCGGTCAGCTCGTCGAGGTACGCGGCGCTCGCGGCCTTGGCCGCCAGCACCGTCTCCAGACGGGACACCGACAGCCGGTCGACCACACCGTCGTCCAGGACCGCGGCCGTGTGCATCACCGAGGACAGTGCCGGACCGGTCTCCCCGATCCAGGCCACCAGGCCGGCCAGCGCCTCCCGGTCGCTCACGTCACAGGACACCACGTCCACCCGCGTGCCCCGAGCGGCCAGCTCCGCGACCGTCGCCGCGACACCGGCGGCCGCCGGACCGGAACGGCCCGTCAGCACCACGCGCGCCGCGTCCCCTTCGGCCAGCCAACGGGCCACGTGCCCGGCGATCGCGCCGGTGCCGCCGGTGATCAGCACGGTCCCGCGCGGCGTCCAGCGGCCCTCGTCGGCACGCGCCTCGGCGGCCCGGCTCATCCGGCGGCCCAGCATCCCGGCCGGCCGGATGGCGACCTGGTCCTCGCCGCAGCCGGCGAGCACCGCGACCAGCCGCGCGCCGGCCCGGTCGTCCATCACCTCGGGCAGGTCGATCAACCCGCCCCAGCGGTCCGGGTGTTCCAGGCCGACGACCCGGCCGAGGCCCCACACCTGCGCCTGCACCGGACCGGTCGGCACCTCGCCGCGCGCGGCCGCGACCGCGCCGCGCGTCGCCGGCCACAGCGGCGCCTCGATTCCGGCGTCGCCCAGTGCCTGGATGAGGGTCAGGGTGGCGGCCAGCCCGCCGGCCACCACCGGATGGTCCGGCACCGGCGTCTCGTCCAGCGCCAGCAGCGACAGCACACCGGACACGTCGGCCGGCTCCGCGCCCGCGTCCCGGAGCGTCCGCGCGAGCAGCGCCGTCAGGGCGGCCCGGTCCGTGGTCCCGGCCGGGACCTCGGCCACCACGACGTCGGCGCCGCGGACGCCCAGCGCCACCGCACAGCCCTGCGTCAGATCGTCGGCGGCCAGGTCCGCGGGGACCGCCACGAGCCACGTGCCGGACAGCACGCCCGGGTCGGGCTCGGCGACCGGCGCCCAGCCCATCCGGTACCGCCAGCTCGCGGTCGTCGACCGGTCTAGGTCACGCCGTCGCCACGAGGCCAGCGCGGGCAGCACCTCGCCGAGATGCTGCTGGTCCCCGATCGCCAGCGTGTCCGCCAGCTGCTCCAGGTCGCCGCCCTCGACGGCCGCCCAGAACGCCGTTTCGGCCGCCGTGCCCGACCCGTCCCGGCCGGTGGCCGAACCGCCGGCCGGCAGGGCCGACGGGACCTTCGGCCAGAAGCGGTCGTGCCGGAAGGCGTACGTCGGCAGGTCCACGCGCTTTCCGGCCGGGAGCACGGACGTCCAGTCGACGGCCGCGCCGTTGACGAACGCCTCGGCGAGGGACGTGATCAGGCGGGTCGCGCCGCCGTCGTCACGGCGCAGCGTGCCGCAGACGGCAGCGGGCACCGCGGCCGCGCCCGCCTCCTGCGCGACCTCTTCCAGCGACTCCGTCATCGCGCCCGGCAGCACCGGGTGCGGCGAGACCTCGACGAAGACCCGGTGGCCCTGACCGGCGAGGGTCCGCACCGCGCGGTCGAAGTGCACCGTCGCACGCAGGCTGCCGTACCAGTAGGCGGCATCCAGCTCCTCGCCCGTCAGGGTCTCGCCGGTCATCGCGGAGACCATCGGGACGCGGCCCCGGCGCGGGGCGATCCCGGCCAGGACGGACGTGATCTCCTCCTCCAGCCGCTCGACCTGGGCCGAGTGCGAGGCGTAGTCCACCGCGACCATCCGGGCGCGGACGCCCTCGGCCTCGAACTCCGCCTTCAGCTCCTCCAGCGCCTCCGGCTCGCCGGAAACCACCACCACGGCCGGGCCGTTGACCGCCGCCAGCGACAGACGATCACCGAACCGCGCTATCCGCTCCTCGACCACCGCGGCGGACCGGCTCACCGACAGCATCCCGCCGAGACCCGCCAGCACCTTCAACGACTGCGAGCGGAGGGCCACCACGCGGGCGCCGTCCTCGATGCTGAGCATCCCGGCGACCGTCGCCGCCGCGATCTCACCCTGCGAGTGACCCACGACAGCGTCGGGCGTGACGCCCGCGGCCTCCCAGACCGCCGCGAGCGAGACCATCACGGCCCACAGCGCCGGCTGGACGACATCCGCCGCCTCCATCGCGGGCGCACCCTCGGCACCGGCCAGCACGTCACTCAGCGACCAGTCCACATACGGCGCCAGCGCCGCCTCACACTCCGCGAGCCGCGCGGCGAAGACCGGGCTGCACGACGCCAACTCCCGGCCCATGCCGACCCACTGCGAACCCTGACCCGGGAACACGAACACCGGCCGCGCATCGGACCGGGCCACGCCGGACACCACCGACCCGGCGGACGTACCCGCCGCCAGGCTCGCCAGCCCCGTCACGAGCTCCGCGCGGTCGCCGCCCACGACGACGGCCCGGTGCTCGAACAGGGACCGGGTCGCCACCAGCGACCCGGCCACGTCGGCCGGCTCCGCCCCGGGCCGGGCGGCCACCCACTCGCGCAGCCTGCCCGCCTGTCCCGACAGCGCCTTGGCCGAGCGGCCCGACAGCACCCACGCGCCGGCACCCGAAACCACCGGAGCCGTCTCCTGCACCTGGGCGGCCTCGGCAGCCGGCGCCTCCTCCAGGATGATGTGCGCGTTGGTGCCGCTGATCCCGAACGAGGACACGCCCGCGCGGCGCGGCCGCCCGTTCGCCGGCCACGGCACCGCCTCGGTGAGCAGCCGCACGTGTCCGGCCGACCAGTCGATGTGCGGCGACGGCTCGTCCACGTGCAGCGTCCGCGGCAGTTCCTGGTGCTGCAGCGCGAGCAGCATCTTCATCACGCCGGCCACGCCGGCGGCCGCCTGGGTGTGCCCGAGGTTGGACTTCACCGAGCCGAGCCACACCGGACGGTCCTCGGGACGGTCCTGGCCGTAGGTGGCGAGCAGCGCCTGCGCCTCGATCGGGTCACCGAGCTTGGTCCCCGTGCCGTGCGCCTCCACCGCGTCCACGTCGGCGGCCGACAGTCCGGCGCCGGCCAGCGCGGCGCGGATCACGCGCTGCTGCGACGGGCCGTTGGGCGCCGTCAGGCCGTTGGACGCACCGTCCTGGTTGACGGCGGAACCGCGCAGCACGGCCAGCACCGGGTGCCCGTTGCGTCGCGCGTCCGACAGCCGCTCGACCACGAGCATGCCGACGCCCTCGGCCATGCCCATGCCGTCGGCCGCCGCGGCGAACGCCTTGGAGCGTCCGTCCACCGCCAGGCCGCGCGCCTGGGAGAAGGCGATGAACCCGTCCGGGGCCGCCATGACCGTGATGCCGCCGGCGAGCGCGAGCGAGCACTCCCCCGACCTGACCGACTGGCTCGCCATGTGCAGCGCCACCAGCGACGAGGAGCACGCCGTGTCCATCGTCACGGCGGGACCCTCCAGGCCGAAGGTGTACGACAGCCGGCCCGACAGCACGCTGGTCGCGTTCCCGGTCATCACGTGCCCGTCGATGCCCTCGAACTCCGACTCGCCGTCGAGGCTCATCCCGGCGTAGCCCGATCCGTAACCGCCGACGAAGGCACCGGTCCGGCTGCCGCGCAGCGCGGCCGGATCGATCCCGGCCCGCTCGAACGCCTCCCAGGACACTTCGAGGAGCAGCCGCTGCTGCGGGTCCATCGCCAGCGCCTCACGCGGGCTGATCCCGAAGAACGCCGGGTCGAACCCGCTCACGTCCCGGACGAACCCGCCCTCCTGGGTGTAGGAGGTTCCGGCGTGCTCGGTGTCCGGGTCGTACAGCGCGTCGAGGTCCCAGCCGCGGTCCTGCGGGAACGGGCCGATCGCGTCCCGGCCCGCGGCCAGCAGCTCCCACAGCTCCTCGGGGCTGCCCGCGCCGCCGGGGAACCGGCAGGCCATGCCGACGATCGCGATCGGCTCGTCCGTCACCACGGCGGACGGACGGACGGGCTCGACCGCGGGCAGCTCGCCCGCCAGCTCGCCCCGCAGCAACGCGGCCAGCGCGACGGGCGTGGGGTAGTCGAAGACCAGCGTGGCCGGCAGCCGCAGCCCCGTCTCCGTCCGCAGCCGGTTCCGCAGCTCCACCGCGGTGAGCGAGTCGAAGCCCAGGTCGGTGAAGGCCCGGGTGGGCTCGATCGCCTCGGTGGAGGCGTGTCCGAGCACGGCGGCCACGTGCGCCCGCACGAGGTCCAGCAGCATCCGGTCGCGGTCCTGGCCGGACAGCTCGGCCAGGCGGCGCCGCAGCGTCTCCGCGGCGTCCGCACCGGCCGTGGCGGTCCGGCCCGCAGCCGTCCGCCGGACCCGGCCACCGGCCAGCACCCGCCACAGCGGCGGGATCTCACCGCTGCGGGCGGCCCGCGCCCGCAGATCCGCCAGATCCAGCCGGGCCGGCACCAGAACGGCCTCGCCGCGGGCCAGCGCCGTGTCCATCACGACCAGGCCCTCGTCCGCGCCCAGCGCCGCGACTCCCGACCGGCTGATGCGGGTCAGCAGCCGCTCGCCCAGGTCCCGGCCGATGCCGGCCTCGTGCACCCACGGGCCCCACGCCAGCGACAGACCCGCCAGCCCGGCGGCCTGCCGGTAGCCGGCCAGCGCGTCCAGGAAGGAGTTGGCGGCGACGTAGTTGCCCTGGCCGGGCGCGCCGAAGGTCGCGGCGGCCGAGGAGAACAGGACGAAGTGCTCCAGGTCCAGGTCCTGCGTGAGTTCGTGCAGGTGCCAGGCGGCGTCGACCTTCGGCCGCATGACCGCCGCCAGCCGCTCGGCGGTGAGGGTGCCGATCACGCCGTCGTCGATGATCCCGGCGGCGTGGAAGACGGAGCCCAGCGGGCACTCGGCCGGGATCGTCGCCAGGAGCGCGGCCAGCGCGTCCCGGTCGGCCACGTCGCACGCCACGACCCGGACCCACGCGCCCAGCCCCGCCAACTCGGCGGCCAGCCCGGCCACCTCGGCGGCGGCCGGACCCGAACGGCTGGTCAGCACCACGCCGTGGGCCCGTCCCGTCACCACCAGATGACGGGCCACCAGGCCACCCAGCGTGCCCGTCCCACCGGTCACCAACAGCGACCGCGGGCCGTCGGCGAGGAGGCTCGCAGGCCGTTCAACCGCTGCTCCGGCCTCGGACGGACGGGTCAGCCGCCGTCCGAACGCGGCCGTTCCGCGGAGGGCCAGCTCCGGTTCGCCGGCGGCGAGAACCGTCGGGAGAACGGCGATCTGCTCGCCGGTGTCGGCCACCGGCAGGTCGACGAGGACCAGTCGGCCGGGGTTCTCCGCCTGCGCCGAGCGCAGCAGGCCCCGGACCGCGGCCGCCGCCAGGTCCACCACGGCCTCGCCGTCCGCGGCCGCCACGCCGCCGCGGGTGACGACCACCAACTGCGCGGACCCCAGCCGCTGTTCGTCCAGCCACTCCTGGGCCAGACCCAGCGCGTCGGCGGCGAGCCGGCGGGCCGCCGCCGGGACCGCCTCGGCTTCGGTCTCGGGAGCACCGACGCAGACCAGCACCACCTGCGGAGCGGTCTCGCCCGCCTCCGTCGCCGCGGCCGCCTCGGCCAGGTCGGCGAAGGTACGCACCGGCACGCCGGCGACCCCCAGCCCCTCGACCAGCCCGAAGCGGTCGGCGCCGATCAGCGCCCACTCCCCGGCCGGGACGGGTGCCCCGGCCACCGGAGCCCACTCCTCGACGAACAGCGTGTCGGTCACCCCGCGGTCGGCGGTCGGCAGCTGACCGGCCGACACCGGGCGGCTGACCAGCGACTCCACCGACACCACGAGCGCCCCCGCGGGGTCCGCCGCCGTCAGCGCCAGACCGCCCCGCGCGTCACGGCGCAGCCGGGCCCGCAGGACGGAGGCCCCGCTCGCGTGCAGCTCCACGCCCGTCCACGCGAACGGCATCCGGACCTGACCCGGCTCGACGTCCGCGTCCGCCAGGGCCGTGCCCTCCAGCAGCGCGGCGTGCAGGGTCGCGTCGAGCAGCGCCGGGTGCAGACCGAACGCACCGGCCTCCCGCGCCACGGACTCCGGGAGCGCCACCTCGGCGAAGACGTCCTCGCCGCGACGCCAGGCGGCCCGCAGGCCGTGGAACGCCGGACCGTACACCTCGGCCAACCGGACGGCGTACACCTCGTCGATGTCGAGCGCGGTCGCGCCCTCCGGCGGCCAGACCGACAGCTCCTCGGGCGTCCGCCCGTCCATCGGGGCCGGGGCCACGACGCCACTGGCGTGCTGCACCCAGGCCTGCTGCGGGTCGGACGCGTCGGGGCGCGAGAACACCTCGATCGCCCGCCGGCCCTCGCCGTCCGCCTCGGCCAGCACCACCTGGACCCGCACCCCGCCGCCGTCGGCGGGCAGGACCAGCGGTGCCTGCAGGGTGAGTTCCTCCAGGAGGCCGCAGCCCACCTGGTCGCCCGCACGGACCACCATCTCGACGAAGCCGGTGCCCGGCAGGAGCACGACCCCGCCGACCACGTGATCGGCCAGCCACGGGTGCGTACGCAGCGAGAGCCGTCCGGTGCACACCATGCCCGCGCCACCGGCCAGTTCCACCGCCGCGCCCAGCAGCGGGTGGTCCACCGCGCCCAGGCCCAGCGACGCCGCGTCCTGGCCCGCGCCCACCGGCGACAGGGGGATCATCCCCTGCGGCCAGTAGCGCTCGCACTGGAAGGCGTAGGTCGGCAGTTCGATCCGCTCGGCGGCCGGGAGCACGGACGTCCAGTCGACGGGCGCGCCGTGCACGAAGGCCTCGGCGAGCGAGGTGACCAGCCGGGTCGCGCCCCCTTCGTCGCGGCGCAGCGTGGCGCAGACGGCGGCGGGCACGATGCCCGGGCCTGCCTCCTGGGCGACCTCCTCCAGGGTGTCGTTCATCGCGCCCAGCAGCACCGGGTGCGGGGTGACCTCGACGAACACCTGGTGGCCCTGGCCGGCGAGCACGCGCACGGCCCGGTCGTAGTGCACCGTGGCGCGCAGGCTCTGGTACCAGTAGGCGGCGTCCAGCTCCTCGCCGGTCAGCGTCTCACCAGTCATCGCGGAGACCATCGGGACCCGGCCCTGGCGCGGGAGGATCCCGGCCAGGACGGACGTGATCTCCTCTTCCAGGCGCTCGACCTGGGCGGAGTGCGAGGCGTAGTCCACCGCGACCATCCGGGCGCGGACGCCCTCGGCCTCGAACTCCGCCTTCAGCTCCTCCAGAGCGTCCGGCTCACCCGAAACCACCACGGCGGACGGGCCGTTGACCGCAGCCAGCGACAGACGGTCCCCCCAACGCGGGAGACGTTCCTCAACAGCGGCGGCCGACCGGCTCACCGACAGCATCCCGCCGAGACCGGCCAGCACCTTCAGCGACCGCGAGCGGAGGGCCACCACGCGGGCGCCGTCCTCGATGCTGAGCATCCCGGCCACCGTCGCCGCGGCGATCTCGCCCTGCGAGTGACCGACAACCGCCTCCGGCGCCACACCGGCGGCCTCCCAGACCGCCGCCAGCGAGACCATCACGGCCCACAGCGCCGGCTGGACGACATCCGCCGCCTCCATCGCGGGCGCACCCGCCGCGCCGGCGAGAACCTCGCTCAGCGACCAGTCCACGTACGGCGCCAGCGCCGCCTCGCACTCCGCGAGCCGCGCGGCGAAGACCGGGCTGGCCTCCGCCAACTCCCGGCCCATGCCGACCCACTGCGAACCCTGCCCCGCGAAGGCGAACACCACCCGCGCGCCAGGACGGGCCACGCCCGACACCACCGAGCCCGAAGGCACACCGGCCGCAAAGCTCTGCAGGCCGGACACCAGCTCGCCGTGCTCGGTTCCGACCACGACCGCCCGGTGCTCGAAGGCCGACCTCGTGGTGGCCAGCGACCACGCCACCTCCGCCGGCTCCAGCTCCGGCCGGGCGGTCACCCAGTCGTGGAGCCGCTCCGCCTGAGCCGTCAGGCCTTGAGCCGACCGACCCGACACCAGCCACGCACCGGCACCCGACACCACCGGAGCCGTCTCCTGCACCTGGGCGGCCTCAGCAGCCGGCGCCTCCTCCAGGATGATGTGCGCGTTGGTCCCGCTCATCCCGAACGAGGACACACCCGCCCGCCGCACCCGGCCGTCGGACGGCCACGGCACCGCCTCCGTCAGCAGCTCCACCTCACCGGCGGACCAGTCGACGTGCGAGGACGGCACGTCGGCGTACAGCGTCTGCGGAAGCTGCTCGTGCTGCAGGGCGAGGATCATCTTGATCACGCCCGCCACACCGGCGGCCGCCTGCGTGTGCCCGATGTTGGACTTCACCGAGCCGAGCAGCAACGGCCGGTCCTCCGGCCGGTCCTGGCCGTAGGTGGCGAGCAGCGCCTGCGCCTCGATCGGGTCGCCCAGCGTCGTGCCCGTCCCGTGCGCCTCGACCACGTCGACGTCAGCGGCCGACAGGCGCGCGTTGGCCAACGCCGCCCGGATCACCCGCTGTTGTGACGGGCCGTTGGGCGCCGTCAGGCCGTTGGACGCGCCGTCCTGGTTGACGGCGGAACCGCGCAGCACGGCCAGCACCGGGTGCCCGTTGCGTCGCGCGTCCGACAGGCGCTCGACCACGAGCATGCCCGCGCCCTCGGCCCAGCCGGTGCCGTCCGCGTCCTCGGAGAACGCGCGGCACCGCCCGTCCACGGACAGCCCCTGCTGCCGCGAGAAGTCGATGAACATGCCCGGCGTCGCCATCACCGTCGCGCCACCGGCCAGCGCGAGCGAGCACTCGCCCGAGCGCAGGGCCTGCGCGGCCAGGTGCAGCGCCACCAGGGACGACGAGCACGCCGTGTCGATCGTCACCGCCGGGCCTTCGAGACCCAGCACGTACGACACCCGGCCCGACAGCACACTCGTCGCGTTCCCCGTCAGCAGGTGGCCCTCGACACCGGCCCCGCCCTCACCCGCCAGGGTGAAGCCGTAGCCGGACGCGTAGCCACCGGCGAAGACGCCCGTCGCCGTGCCGTGCAGCGCCGCCGGGTCGATGCCGGCCCGCTCCAGCGCCTCCCACGACGTCTCCAGCAGGAGCCGCTGCTGCGGGTCCATCGCCAGCGCCTCACGGGGGCTGATGCCGAAGAACCCCGCGTCGAACTCCGTCGCGTCGCGGACGAAGGCGCCCTGCGCCACGTACGAGGTGCCCTCGCGCTCGCCGTCCGGGTCGTACACGCCCTCCAGGTCCCAGCCGCGGTCGGTCGGGAACCCTCCCACCGCGTCGCCGCCCGAGGACAGCAGCTCCCAGAACTCCTCCGGACTGCCACCCCCCGGGAAGCGGCACGCCATGCCGACGATCGCCAACGGCTCGTCCGCAGCCGCTGCCGCCACGGCGACGACCGCGCCCGACCCGGTTGCCTCCCCGGTCAGTTCGCCCCGCAGGAAACCGGCCAGCAGCAGCGGGGTGGGGTAGTCGAAAACCAGCGTGGCGGGCAGCCGGATGCCGGTCACCGCGTTGAGGCGATTGCGCAGCTCGACGGCGGTCAGCGAGTCGAAGCCCAGGTCCTTGAACGACCGCCGGTCCTCGATCGCGTCGGCGGAGGCGTGCCCCAGCACGACGGCCACCTCGGTTCGGACGACATCCGTCAGCACCCGCTCCTGCTCGGCCCGGCCCAACCCCGCCAGCCGCCGTGACAGTTCACCCTCGGCACGCGCGACGGCCGCGGTCCCGGCACCCGGGGCGGTCAGCCGGCGGACCTCCGGCAGGTCGCGGAAGAGCGGCGCCTCCCGCAGATCCGCTGCCCCGGCCGCGGACGCCAACTGGGCCCAGTCCACGTCCATCACGGTGACGACGGCGTCCCGGCCCTCCAGCGCCTCGCCCAGCGCGCGTACGGCGAGCTGCGGGTCCATCGCCGGCATCGGGCCGCGCTCGACCCGCGCCCGTGCCGCCTCGCTGGACTCGGCGAAACCGCCGCCGCCCCACGCCCCCCACGCCACCGACAGCCCGGTCAGCCCGCGGCTCCGCCGGTTCTCGGCGAGGGCGTCCAGGAGGGCGTTCGCCGCCGCGTAGTTGCCCTGACCGGCAGCGCCGAGCGTGGACGCGGCCGAGGAGAACAGGACGAACGCGTCCAGGTCCAGATCGGCGGTCAACTCGTCGAGCAGGACCGCGCCTTCGGCCTTCACGCTCAGCACGGATGCCAGCCGCGCCGCCGAGAGGCGGTCGACCACGCCGTCGTCCAGGACGGCGGCCGTGTGCAGCACCGAGGACAGCGCCGGGCCGGTCTCCGCGATCCAGGCCAGCAGCCCGGCCAGAGACTCTCGGTTACTGACGTCGCAGGACACGACATCCACACGCGTGCCCTGAGCGGCCAGCTCCGCGACCGTCGCCGCAATGCCGGCGGCAGCGGGACCGGAGCGACCGGTCAGCACCAGCCGCTCGGCACCCCGATCGGCCAGCCAGCGCGACACGTGCCCGGCGATCGCGCCGGTGCCGCCGGTGATCAGCACACTGCCGCGCGGCGCCCAGTGGGTCCTGCCGCGAGACTGCGACGCACGGGTCAGCCTGCGCCCCAGGATCCCGGCCGACCGGATCGCGATCTCGTTCTCGCCGCAGCCGGCGAGGACCGCCACCAGCCGCGCACCGGCACGGTCGTCCATCACCTCGGGCAGGTCGATCAACCCGCCCCAACGGTCCGGCTGTTCCAGGCCGACGACCCGGCCAAGACCCCACACCTGCGCCTGCACCGGGTTGGTCAGCACCTCACCCGGACCGGCCGCCACGGCACCGCGCGTCGCCAGCCACAGCGGCGCGCCGATCCCGGCGTCACCCAGCGCCTGGATGAGGCTCAGGGTGGCCGCCAGGCCACCGGTCACCACCGGGTGGTCCGCAACCGGCGTCTCGTCCAGCGCCAGCAACGACAGCACACCGGACACGGCGGAAGGTTCCACCGCCTCGCCGAGCAGCGCCACCACCTCGGCCCGGTCCACAGCACCGGCCGGGACCTCGACCACGACGACCTCGGCCCCGCGAGCAGCCAGCGCGGACACACACTGCTGCTCGGCCGAGCCGGTCGGCACCACCAGCACCCAAGTGCCGGACAGCACACGGGAGTCGGGCTCGCCGATCGATGCCCAGTTCACCCGGTAGCGCCAGTTCGTGGTCACCAACCGGTCCAGCTCACGGCGCCGCCAGGACGCCAGCGCCGGCAGCACCTCGCTCAGCTGGCGCTGGTCCTCGATGGCCAGCGTGTCGGCGATCCGCGCCAAGTCGCCGTCCTCGACGGCCGCCCAGAACTGCGCCTCCACTGCCGTACTCGTACCGTCCCCGCCGGCCATCGCCGGTGGCATGAGCGACACCACGCCTTCCGGCCAGAACCGCTGGTGGCGGAAGGCGTACGTCGGCAGCTCGACCGGCTTCCCGGCAGGCAGAACCGAACTCCAGTTCACCGGCACGCCCTGCACGAACGCCCGGGCCAGACCCGTCACCAGACGCGCGACGCCCTCGTCGTCGCGCCGCTGCAGCGGGACGAACACGGCCTCGTCGCCGTCGACGCCCGCCACCGCGTCCGGGCCCAGGGAGGACAGCGACCCGTCCGGGCCCACCTCGATGAACACCGAGACGCCCTGCTTCGCGAGAGCCGCGACGGCGTCGGCGAAGCGCACCGCCCGGCGCGTCTGCGCCGGCCAGTACCCCGCCTCGCACTCGGTCACCAGCTCACCGGTCAGCGCACCCGCCCACATCATGTTCGGACGGTGGTACTCCAACCCGGCTGCCACAGCAGAGAGTTCATCGAGCACGGGGTCCATGGCGGGCGAGTGGAAGGCATGCGACACCCGCAGCCGCCGCACCCGCCGACCCCGCTCACGCCACACCTCCACCAGCTTGTCCACGGCGTCGGTCTCACCCGAAACCACCACCGACTCCGGCCCGTTGACCGCCGCGATCGACACACCCTCGGCAAGCGTGGAAACCACGTCCGCCTCCGGCGCATTGATCGCCGCCATCGCGCCACCGCCGGGCAACGCCTGCATCAGGCGAGCACGCGCCGCCACCAGCCGAGACGCGTCCTCCAGAGAGAGGACCCCGGCCACGTACGCGGCCGCAACCTCACCCACCGAGTGACCGACCACCGCATCCGGCGTCACGCCAGCAGCCTCCAGCACGGCCGCGACACCGACCTCGAAGGCGAACAACCCCGCCTGCGCATACAGCGTCTGATCCGCCAGAGCCCCGTCGACACCGTCCGCACCCAGGACCACGTCCCGGACCGACACGCCCAACTCCAGCTCCAGCAGCCCGCACACGCGATCGAACGTCTCCGCGAACACCGGGCTGCCCTCGTACAGGCCGCACCCCATGCCGGTCCACTGCGAACCCTGACCCGCAAAGATCAGGCCCACCCGAGCACCGGCACGCGCAACACCCGACACCACCGATGCCGCCGACACACCAGCGGCCAGACTCTCCACACCACCGACCAGCTCGGCACGCTCGGTGCCCACCACCACGGCCCGGTGCTCGAACGCCGACCGCGTCGTCGCCAGCGACCACGCCACATCCGCCGGCTCCAGCTCCGGCCGCGCCACCGCCCACTCGCGCAGGCGACCCGCCTGAGCCGTCAGACCCTCCGCCGACCGACCCGACACCACCCACGCACCGGCACCCGACACCACCGGAGCCGTCTCCTGCACCTCGACGGCCTCAGCCGCCGGCGCCTCCTCCACGATGACGTGCGCATTGGTGCCGCTGATCCCGAACGAGGACACGCCGGCGCGGCGCGGACGCTCCCCCGCGGGCCACGGCTCCGACTCCGTCAGCAACTTGACGTCGCCGGCCGTCCAGTCCACGTGCGAGGACGGCACGTCGGCGTGCAGCGTCGGCGGCAACTCCTCGTTCTGCAGCGCCATCACCATCTTGATGACACCCGCCACACCGGCAGCGGCCTGCGTGTGCCCGATGTTGGACTTCACCGAGCCGAGCAGCAACGGCCGGTCCTCCGGCCGGTCCTGGCCGTACGTGGCGAGCAGCGCCTGCGCCTCGATCGGGTCGCCCAGCGTCGTACCCGTCCCGTGCGCCTCGACCACGTCCACATCGGCAGCCGACAGGCGCGCGTTGGCCAACGCCGCCCTGATCACCCGCTGCTGCGACGGACCGTTCGGCGCCGTCAGACCGTTCGACGCACCGTCCTGGTTCACCGCCGACCCACGCAGCACCGCGAGCACCTTGTGCCCGTTGCGCTGCGCGTCCGACAGCCGCTCGACCACGAGCATGCCCACACCCTCGGCCCAGCCCGTGCCGTCCGCGTCCTCCGAGAACGCGCGGCACCGACCGTCCGCCGACAGCCCCTGCTGCCGCGAGAACTCCACGAACGTCCCCGGTGACACCAGCACCGTGACACCACCGGCCAGCGCCAGCGAGCACTCCCCCGACCGCAGCGCCTGGGCAGCCAGGTGCAGCGCCACCAGCGACGACGAGCACGCCGTGTCGATCGTCACCGCCGGGCCTTCGAGACCCAGCACGTACGACACCCGGCCCGACAGCACACTCGTCGCGTTCCCGGTCATCAGGTGACCCTCGACACCGGCCCCGCCGTCACCGGACCAGGAGACACCGATCCCGTAGTTGGACGCGAAGCCGCCCGCGAACACCCCGGTCGCGGTCTCCCGCAGGGACGCCGGGTCGATGCCGGCCCGCTCCAGCGCCTCCCACGACGTCTCCAGCAGCAAGCGCTGCTGCGGGTCCATCGCCAGCGCCTCACGCGGGCTGATCCCGAAGAACCCCGCGTCGAACCGGGTCGCGTCCCGCAGAAACGCACCCTGCGCCACGTACGAGGTGCCCTCGCGCTCGCCGTCCGGGTCGTAGACGTCGTCCAGGTCCCAGCCGCGGTCGGTCGGGAACCCTCCCACGGCGTCGCCGCCCGAGGACAGCAGCTCCCAGAACTCCTCCGGGCTGTCCGCACCCCCCGGGAAGCGGCACGCCATGCCCACGATCGCCACCGGCTCCGCCGCCTGCTCCTGCACCTTGCGCAGTCGTGCGCGGGCGTCCTGGGCGTCTGCGATGGCCCGCTTTAGGTAACTACGAAGCTTGTCCTCGTCGGACACAGTCGGCTCCCAGCAATGGTGTTTCGGCAGAGTCAGGGACGGGCTGTCCCGCACAGAGCGTGCGGGACAGCCCGGTTCGGGCGGAGCCCTCAGGGTCGGGCAGGCGTCACTCGAGTTCGTCGACGAGAGCGAACAGCTCGTCGTCGCTCGCGTCCTCAAGTTCCGCTTCGCGCTGCTTCTTGCTGTCGGCGGCCTGGTCGCCGATGGCGTCCAGCAGCCGACGCAGCCGGTCGGTGGCCTCTTCCCGCACCAGGTCGTCCATCGACCCGGCCCGGAGCGCGGCGTCGAGCCGGTCGAGCTCGGCCAGGATCGGCACCGACACCGCTTCCTCCGAGACAATCTCGGATCGCAGCCAGGTGGCAAGCGCGTTCGGGGTCGGGTAGTCGAACACCAGGGTGGCGGGCAGCCGCAGCCCCGTCACCGCGTTGAGCCGATTGCGCAGTTCGACGGAGGTCAGGGAGTCGAAGCCCAGGTCCTTGAACGCGCGCCGGTCCTCGATCGCGTCGGCCGAGGCGTGCCCCAGCACCACGGCGACCTCGGCCCGGACCACGTCCGTCAGCACCCGGTCCTGCTCCGCCCTGCCCAGCCCGGCCAACTGCCTTGCCAGTCCGCCCTCTTCGCGCACCGCACCGCTGCCGTTCGCGCTCGTGGCGGCGGCCAGCCGACGGATCTCGGGCAGGTCCCGCACCAGCGGCATCTCCCGCGGATCCACCGGGCCGGGCGAGGCCACCAGCTCGGCCCAGTTGACGTCCATCACGGTGACGACGGCGTCCGGGCCGTCCAGCGACTCGCCCAGGGCCCGAACGGCGAGCTGCGGGTCCATCGCCGGCATCGGGGCGCGCTCGACCCGCGCCCGGACCACCTTGCTGGACCCGGCCATACCACCGCCGGCCCAGGCACCCCAGGCGACGGTCAGACCGGCAAGCCCGCGGCTCCGGCGGTTCTCCGCGAGGGCGTCGAGGAAGGCGTTCGCCGCCGCGTAGTTGCCCTGACCGGCAGCGCCGAGCGTGGACGCGGCCGAGGAGAACAGGACGAACGCGTCCAGGTCCAGGTCCGCGGTCAGCTCGTCCAGGTACACCGCGCTCGCCGCCTTCGCGGCCAGCACCGTCTCCAGACGGGACACCGACAGCCGGTCCACGACACCGTCATCCAGGACGGCGGCCGTGTGCATCACCGAGGACAGCGCGGGACCGCTCTCCCCGATCCAGGCCACCAGCCCGGCCAGAGCCTCTCGGTTACTGACGTCACAGGACACGACATCCACGCGCGTGCCCCGAGCGGCCAGCTCCGCCACCGTCGCCGCGACACCGGCGGCCGCCGGACCGGAACGGCCCGTCAGCACCAGCCGCTCGGCACCCCGATCGGCCAGCCACCGCGAGACGTGCCCGGCGATCGCGCCGGTACCGCCGGTGATCAGCACGCTGCCGCGCGGCGCCCAGTGGGCCTTGCCGCGAGACTGCGACGCACGCGTGAGCCTGCGGCCGAGGATTCCGGCGGACCGGATGGCGACCTGGTCCTCGCCGCAGCCGGCGAGCACCGCCACCAGACGGGCGCCCGCACGGTCGTCGAGCGTCTCGGGCAGGTCGATCAACCCGCCCCAACGGTCGGGCTGTTCCAGGCCGACGACCCGACCCAGACCCCACACCTGCGCCTGCACCGGACGGGCCAGGGCCTCACCCGGACCGGCCGCCACGGCACCGCGCGTCGCCAGCCACAGCGGAGCGTTCAACCGTGCATCTGCCAGCGCCTGAACAAGGGTCAAGGTGGCGGCGAGTCCACCGGTCACGACCGGGTGGTCCGGCACCGGCGTCTCGTCGAGCGCCAGCAGTGACAGCACACCGGACACGGCGGAAGGCTCCACCGCCGCACTCAGCAGCGCCGCCACCTCCGCCCGGTCCACGGTCCCGGCCGGGACCTCGACCACGACGACCTCGGCACCGCGAGCAGCCAGCGCGGCCGCACACTGCTGCGCCGTGTCGCCGACCGGGCCCACAGGAGCGACGACCAGCCAAGTACCGGACAGCACACGGGAGTCGGGCTCGGCGATCGCCGCCCAGCCGCCCCGGTACCGCCAGTTCGCGGTCATGGACCGGTCCAGCTCACGACGCCGCCAGGACGCCAGCGCGGGCAGGATCTCGCCCAGCTGGCGCTGGTCCTCGATGGCCAGCGTGTCGGCGATCCGGGCCAGGTCGCCGTCCTCGACGGCCGCCCAGAACCGGGCCTCCGCCTCGGTGCTCGCGCCGTCGCCGCCGACAACCGGAGTCGCCGTCGGCAGGGCCAGGATGCCCTCCGGCCAGAACCTCCGGTGCCGGAACGCGTAGGTGGGCAGCTCGACCGGCGTGCCGGACGGGAGCACCGAACTCCAGTCCACCGCAGCGCCGTTGACGAAGGCCCGAGCGAGACCGCTCACCAGCCCGGTCACGCCCTCGTCGTCGCGCCGCTGCAACGGGACGAACACGGCCTCGTCGCCGTCGACGCCCGCCACCGCGTCCGGGCCCAGGGAGGACAGCGACCCGTCGGGTCCGACCTCGACGAACGCCGAGACGCCCTGCTTCGCGAGAGCGGCGACGGCGTCGGCGAAGCGCACGGCCTGGCGCGTCTGCGCCGGCCAGTAGCCCGCCTCGCACTCGGTCACCAGCTCACCGGTCAGCGCACCCGCCCACATCATCTGCGGACGGTGGTACTCCAACCCGGCTGCCACAGCAGAGAGTTCATCGAACACGGGGTCCATGGCGGGCGAGTGGAAGGCATGCGACACCCGCAGCCGCCGCACCCGGCAACCCCGATCACGCCACACCTCCACCACCTTCTCCACGGCGTCGGTCTCACCCGAAACCACCACCGACTCCGGCCCGTTGACCGCCGCGATCACCACACCCTCGGCAAGCGTCGAAACGACGTCCGCCTCCGACGCGTTGATCGCCGCCATCGCGCCGCCGGACGGCAGCGCCTGCATCAGCCGCGCACGCGCCGCCACGAGCCGGGACGCGTCCTCCAGGGAGAGGACCCCGGCCACGTACGCGGCCGCGACCTCACCCACCGAGTGGCCGACCACCGCATCCGGCGACACGCCCGCAGCCGTCAGCACCGCCGCGACACCGACCTCGAAGGCGAACAACCCCGCCTGCGCGTACAGCGTCTGATCCGCCAGAGCCTCGTCGACGCCCTCGGCACCGAGCACGACGTCCCGGACCGAAATCCCGAGTTCCAGCTCCAGCAGCCCGCACACCCGGTCGAAGGCCTCGGCGAAGACCGGGCTGCCCTCGTAGAGGCCCCGGCCCATGCCGACCCACTGCGAACCCTGACCCGCGAAGATCAGGCCCACCCGAGCACCGGCACGCGCCACACCCGACACCACCGACCCCGAGGAAACCCCGGCGGCCAGACTCTGCAGACCCGACAGCAACTCGCCGCGCCCGGCACCGAGCACAACCGCCCGGTGCTCGAACGACGACCGCGTCCTCGCCAGCGACCACGCCACGTCCGCCGGCTCCAGCTCCGGCCGCACGGAGATCCACTCCCGCAGCCGGCCCGCCTGAGCCGTCAGACCCTCGGCCGACCTGCCCGACACCACCCACGCACCGGCACCCGACACCACCGGAGCCGTCTCCTGCACCTGGGCGACCTCAGCAGCCGGCGCCTCCTCCAGGATGATGTGCGCGTTGGTCCCGCTCATCCCGAACGCCGACACACCCGCCCGCCGCACCCGGCCGTCGGACGGCCACGGCACCTGCGCGGTCAGCAACTTGACGTCGCCGGCCGTCCAGTCGACGTGCGAGGACGGCACGTCCGCGTGCAGCGTCTGCGGAAGCTGCTCGTGCTGCAGGGCGAGGATCATCTTGATCACGCCCGCCACACCGGCGGCCGCCTGCGTGTGCCCGATGTTGGACTTCACCGACCCCAGCAGCAACGGCCGGTCCTCCGACCGGTCCTGGCCGTAGGTGGCGAGCAGCGCCTGCGCCTCGATCGGGTCACCGAGCCTGGTGCCGGTGCCGTGCGCCTCCACGACGTCCACGTCACTCGCGGACAGCTGGGCGCTCGCGAGAGCCGCCCGGATCACCCGCTGCTGCGACGGCCCGTTCGGGGCGGTGAGCCCGTTGGACGCACCGTCCTGGTTGACGGCGGAGCCGCGCAGCACGGCCAGGACGGGGTGCCCGTTGCGCCGGGCGTCCGACAGCCGTTCGACCACGACCATGCCCGCGCCCTCGCCCCAGCCGGTGCCGTCGGCGTCCTCGGAGAACGCCCGGCAGCGACCGTCCGCCGCCAGCCCCTGCTGCCGCGAGAAGTCGATGAACGTCCCCGGCGTCGCCATCACCGTGACACCACCGGCCAGCGCGAGCGAGCACTCGCCCGAGCGCAGGGCCTGCGCGGCCAGGTGCAGCGCGACCAGCGACGACGAGCACGCAGTGTCCACCGTCACCGCCGGGCCTTCGAGACCCAGCACGTACGACACGCGACCCGACAGGACGCTCGTCGCGTTCCCGGTCATCACGTGCCCCTCGGCCCCGGAGTCGCCCTGGCTCGCCAGCGTCACACCGAACCCGTAGCCCGAGGCGAAGCCGCCGGCGAACACGCCGGTTTCGCTTCCCCGCAGGGACGCCGGGTCGATCCCGGCCCGCTCCAGCGCCTCCCACGACGTCTCCAGCATCAGCCGCTGCTGCGGGTCCATCGCCAGCGCCTCACGCGGGCTGATCCCGAAGAACCCGGCATCGAACTCCGCCGCGCCACGCAGGAACGCACCCGACTGGGTGTACGAGGTCCCCGTGCTCTCGCGATCCGGGTCGTAGAAGCCCTCCAGGTCCCAGCCGCGGTCGGTCGGGAACGCGCCCACCGCGTCACCGCCCGAGGACAGCAACTGCCAGAACTCCTCCGGGCTGCCCGCGCCGCCCGGGAAGCGGCACGCCATACCGACGACCGCCAGCGGCTCGTCCGCGAGCGCGGCCGCCACGGCGACGACCGGAGCAGCGGCATCCGCCTCCTTCCCGGTCAGTTCGCCGCGCAGGAACTCGGCGAGTGCCACCGGGGTGGGGTAGTCGAACACCAGCGTGGCGGGCAGCCGGATGCCGGTCACCGCGTTGAGGCGGTTGCGCAGCTCGACGGCGGTCAGCGAGTCGAAGCCCAGGTCCTTGAACGCGCGCCGGTCCTCGACCGCGTCGGCGGAGGCATGCCCCAGCACGACGGCGACCTCGGCCCGGACCACGTCCGTCAGCACCCGCTCCTGCTCGGCCCGGGCCAGCCCGGCCAGCCGGCGCGCCAACTCGCCTTCGGTGCGGACCACGGCAGCCGTGCCCTGGCCGGCCGCGGCCAGCTGACGGATCTCGGGCAGGTCCCGGACCAGCGGCCGCTTGGGCAGGTCCGCCGCGCCCGGCCCGGACGCCAGCTGCGCCCAGTCCACGTCCATCACTGTCACGAGGGCATCCGGGCCCTCCAGCGCCTCGCCCAGCGCACGGGCGGCGAGCTGCGGGTCCATCGCCGGCATCGGGCCGCGCTTGACCCGCGCCTGCACCACGGCGCTGGACTCGACCATGCCACCGCCGGCCCAGGCGCCCCACGCCACGGTGAGCGCGGCCAGCCCGCGGCTCCGGCGGTTCTCCGCCAGGGCGTCGAGGAAGGCGTTCGCCGCCGCGTAGTTGCCCTGACCGGCGGCCCCCAGCGTCGAGGACACCGAGGAGAACAGGACGAACGCGTCCAGGTCCAGGTCCGCGGTCAGCTCGTCCAGGTACGCCGCACTCGCCGCCTTCGCGGCCAGCACCGTCTCCAGACGGGACACCGACAGCCGGTCGACCACACCGTCGTCCAGGACCGCGGCCGTGTGCAGCACCGAGGACAGCGCCGGACCGGTCTTCCCGATCCAGGCCACCAATCCGGCCAGCGCCGGCCGATCGGTCACGTCGCAGGCGACGATGTCGACCGCGGAACCGGCCGCCGCAAGCTCGGCCGCCAGCGCCGCCGCGCCCTTCGCGGCGGGACCGGAACGGCTGGTCAGCACCAGTCGAGGCGTCTCGCGCCCGGTCAGCCACCGGGCGATGTGCCCGGCGATCGCGCCGGTGCCGCCGGTGATCAGCACGCTGCCGCGCGGTGTCCAGCGGGCCTTGCCGCGAGACTGCGACGCACGCGTGAGCCTGCGCCCCAGGACCCCGGCCGACCGGATCGCGATCTCGTTCTCGCCGCAGCCGGCGAGGACCGCGACCAGCCGCGCACCCGCACGCTCGTCGAGCGTCTCGGGCAGGTCGATCAACCCGCCCCAACGGTCCGGGTGTTCCAGGCCGACGACCCGGCCCAGACCCCACACCAGCCCCTGCACCGGGTTGGTCAGCGCCTCCCCCGGACCGGCCGCCACCGCACCGCGCGTCGCCAGCCACAGCGGCGCAGCGATGCCGGCGTCGCCCAGCGCCTGCACGAGGCTCAGAGTGTTCGCCATGCCTCCGGTCACGGCCGGGTGGTCCGGCACCGGCGTCTCGTCGAGCGCCAGCAGCGACAGCACGCCGGACACGGCGGAAGGCTCCACCGCCTCGCCGAGCAGGGTCGCCACCTCGGCCCGGTCCACGGTCCCGGCCGGGACCTCGACCACGACGACCTCGGCCCCGCGAGCAGCCAGCGCGGACACACACTGTTGCTCGGCCGAGCCGGCCGGCACCACCACCAGCCAAGTGCCGGACAGCATACGGGAATCGGGCTCAGCGACGGCCGACCAGGCGGTCTTGTAGCGCCAGTTCGCGGTCAGGGACCGGTCCAGCTCGCGGCGCCGCCACGACGCCAGCGCCGGCAGCACCTCGTTGAACGGACGGCCACCGTCCACGGCCAAGGTCTCGGCGAGCTGCGTCAGGTCCCCGCCCTCGACGGCCGCCCAGAACCGGGCCTCCGCCTCGGTGCTCGCGCCGTCCCCACCAGCGACCGGGAGGGCCAGGATGCCCTCCGGCCAGAACCGCTGGTGCCGGAACGCGTACGTCGGCAGCTCGACCGGCGTGCCGGCCGGGAGCACCGCGCTCCAGTCGACGGCGGCACCGTTGACGAAGGCCCGCGCGAGACCGCTCACCAGGCCGGTCACGCCCTCGTCGTCGCGCCGCTGCAGCGGGACGAAGACGGCCTCCTCGCTCCCGATGCCGGCCACGATGTCCGAACCGAGCGAGGACAGCGACCCGTCGGGTCCGACCTCGACGAACACCGACACACCCTGCTGGGCGAGAATGGCGACGGCGTCGGCGAACCGCACCGCCTGGCGCGTCTGCGCCGGCCAGTAGCCCGCCTCGGGCTCGGTCACCAGCTCACCGGTCAGCGCACCCGCCCACATCACCTGCGGACGGCCGTACTCCAACCCCGCTGCGACAGTACCGAGTTCATCAAGCACCGGGTCCATCGCCGACGAGTGGAAGGCATGCGACACCCGCAGCCGCCGCACCCGACGACCCCGCTCACGCCACACCTCCACCAGCTTGTCCACGGCGTCGGTCTCACCCGAAACCACCACGGACTCCGGCCCGTTGACCGCCGCGACCGCCACACCCTCGGCAAGCGTCGAAACAACCTCCGCCTCCGGCGCGTTGATCGCCGCCATCGCGCCACCCGAGGGCAGCGCCTGCATCAGCCGAGCACGCGCCGCCACCAAGCGGCAGGCGTCCGGCAGCGACAACACCCCGGCCATGTACGCGGCCGCGACCTCACCCACCGAGTGACCGACCACCGCATCCGGCGTCACACCGGCCGCCTCCAGCACCGCCGCGACACCGACCTCGAACGCGAACAGGCCCGCCTGCGCATACAGCGTCTGGTCCGCCAGGCCCTCGTCGACGCCGTCCGCGCCCAGGACCACGTCCCGGACCGACACGCCCAACTCCAGCTCCAGCAGCCCGCACACGCGATCGAACGTCGCCGCGAACACCGGGCTGCCCTCGTACAGGCCGCGCCCCATGCCGGTCCACTGCGAACCCTGACCCGCGAAGATCAGGCCCACCCGCGCATCCGCACGAGCAACACCCGACACCACCGAACCGGCGGAAACCCCGGCAGCCAGGCTCTGCAGACCCGCCAGCAGCTCGCCGCGCCCGGCACCGAGCACGACGGCCCGGTGCTCGAAGGCCGACCTCGTGGTGGCCAGCGACCACGCCACGTCCACCGGCTCCAGCTCCGGCCGCTGGGAGATCCACTCCCGCAGCCGGCCCGCCTGAGCCGTCAGACCGTCCGCCGACCGGCCCGACACCACCAGCGCACCGGCACCGGACACCACCGGCTCCGTGACCGTGGCCTCCGCCTCGACCGCCTCGGCGACCGGGGCTTCCTCCACGATGATGTGCGCGTTGGTGCCGCTGATCCCGAAGGCCGACACACCCGCCCGGCGCGGACGCCCGTTGGCCGGCCACGACACCGACTCCGTCAGCAGCTTGACGTCGCCGGCCGTCCAGTCGACGTGCGACGACGGCACGTCGGCGTGCAGCGTCTGCGGAAGCTGCTCGTTCTGCAGCGCCAGCACCATCTTGATCACACCCGCCACACCGGCCGCAGCCTGCGTGTGACCGATGTTCGACTTCACCGAGCCCAGCCACAACGGCTGTTCCTGGGACCGCTCCTGGCCGTAGGTGGCGAGCAGCGCCTGCGCCTCGATCGGGTCGCCCAGCGTCGTACCCGTCCCGTGCGCCTCCACCGCGTCCACGTCGGCGGCGGTGATCCGAGCACTCGCGAGAGCCGCCCGGATCACCCGCTGCTGCGACGGACCGTTCGGCGCCGACAGGCCGTTGGACGCACCGTCCTGGTTGATCGCGGAGCCGCGGACCAGCGCGAGCACCTTGTGCCCGTTGCGCCGGGCGTCCGACAGCCGCTCCACCACGAGCACACCCGCGCCCTCGCCCCAGCCGGTCCCGTTCGCCTCCTCGGAGAACGCCCGGCACCGCCCGTCCGTCGCCAGCCCCTGCTGCCGCGAGAACTCGACGAAGGAGAACGGCGTCGCCATCACCGTCACGCCACCGGCCAGCGCGAGCGAGCACTCGCCCGAGCGCACGGCCTGGGCCGCCAGGTGCAGCGCGACCAGGGACGACGAGCACGCCGTGTCCACCGTCACCGCCGGGCCCTCAAGACCCAGCGCGTACGACACCCGACCCGACAGCACACTCGTCGAGTTGCCGGTCATCAGGTGGCCCTCGACGCCCTCGTCCTGGCCCGTCAAGGCCATTCCGATGGCGTAGCCCGACCCGAAGCCGCCGGCGAACACACCGGTCGCGCTTCCCCGCAGGGACGCCGGGTCGATACCGGCCCGCTCCAGGGCCTCCCACGACGTCTCCAGCATCAGCCGCTGCTGCGGGTCCATCGCCAGCGCCTCACGCGGGCTGATCCCGAAGAACCCGGCGTCGAACTCCGCCGCGCCGCGCAGGAACGCACCCGACTGGGTGGACGAGGTCCCCGCGCTCTCCCCGTCCGGGTCGAAGAATCCGTCCAGGTCCCAGCCGCGGTCGGTCGGGAACCCGCCCACCGCGTCACCGCCCGAGGCCAGCAGCTCCCAGAACTCCTCCGGGGTGCCCGCGCCGCCCGGGAAGCGGCACGCCATGCCCACGATCGCCAGCGGCTCGTCCACGACCGGAGCCGCGACGGTGGCCACCGGAGCACCGGTGTCGGCCGTCTGCTCCCCGATCAACTCGCCGCGCAGGAAGCCGGCGAGGGCCACCGGGGTCGGGTAGTCGAACACCAGCGTGGCGGGCAGCCGGAGCCCGGTGGCGGCGTTCAGCTGGTTGCGCAGTTCGACCGCGGTCAGCGAGTCGAAGCCCAGGTCCTTGAACGCCTGCCTGGCCTGCACCATGTCCACCGAGGAGTGGCCCAGGACGGCGGCGGCCTCCGCCCGTACGACGTCGGTGAGCACCCGGTCCTGCTCGGCCCGGCCCAACCCGGCCAGGCGGCGCGCCAGTTCGCCGTCGGTCCGGGTCGCGCCGCCGGCGCCCGCACGTTCGGCGGCCAGCCGGCGGATCTCGGGCATGTCGCGCACCAGCGGCATGTCCAGGACGTCCGCCGTGCCCGGTGCCGAGCCCAACTGCGTCCAGTCGACCTCCATCACCGTGACGACGGGCTCCGGGCCCTCCAGCGACTCGGCCAGCGCCCGCACGGCCAGCTGCGGGTCCATCGGCGGCATCGGGATCCGGCGCATGCGCGACCGGATCGCCTCGTTGGACTCCGCGAGACCGCCGCCGCCCCACAGGCCCCAGGCGACCGCGAGGCCGGCCAGGCCGCGGCTGCGGCGGTTCTCGGCCAGGGCGTCGAGGAAGGCGTTCGCCGCCGCGTAGTTGCCCTGGCCCGGGCCGCCCAGCGTGGACGCGGCCGAGGAGAAGAGCACGAACGCGTCCAGGTCCAGGTCCGCGGTCAGCTCGTCCAGGTACACCGCGCTCGCCGCCTTCGCGGCCAGCACCGTCTCCAGACGCGCCACCGACAGCCGGTCCACGACGCCGTCGTCCAGGACCGCGGCCGTGTGCAGCACCGAGGACAGCGCCGGACCGGTCTCCCCGATCCAGGCCACCAGCCCGGCCAGCGCCGACCGATCGGTCACGTCACAGGACACCACGTCCACCCGCGTGCCCTGAGCGGCCAGCTCCGCGACCGTCGCCGCAATGCCGGCGGCCGCGGGACCGGAACGGCCCGTCAGCACCAGCCGCTGAGCACCGCGGCCGGCCAGCCACCGCGACACGTGCCCCGCGATCGCACCCGTCCCACCGGTGATCAGCACGGTCCCCCGAGGCGCCCAGCTCTCCTCGGAGCCGCGCTGCGGCACCCGCGAGAGCCGCCGGCCGAGGATCCCGGCCGTCCGGATCGCGACCTGGTCCTCGCCGCAGCCGGCCAGAACCGCCACCAGGCGCGCACCCGCACGCTCGTCGACCGTCTCGGGCAGGTCGATCAACCCGCCCCAGCGCTCCGGGTGTTCCAGACCGACGACCCGGCCCAGACCCCACACCTGCGCCTGCACCGGACGGGCCAGCGCCTCACCCGGACCGGCCGAGACCGCGCCGCGCGTCGCCAGCCACAGCGGCGCAGCGATCCCCGCGTCACCCAGCGCCTGCACCAGGCCCAGCGTCGACGCCAGGCCCTCGGCCACCACCGGGAACTCCGCGACCGGCGTCTCGTCGAGCGCCAGCAGCGACAGCACACCGGACACGGCGGAAGGCTCCACCGCCGCACTCAGCAGCGCCGCCACCTCCGCCCGGTCCACGGTCCCGGCCGGGACCTCGACCACGACGACCTCGGCACCGCGTCCGACCAGCGCGGAAACACACTGCAGCTCGGCCGAGCCGGCCGGCACCACCAGCACCCAAGTACCGGACAGCACACGGGAGTCGGGCTCGGTGATCGCCGCCCAGTTCACCCGGTACCGCCAGCCCGCGGTCACCGACCGGTCCAGCTCCCGGCGCCGCCACGACGCCAGGGCCGGCAGCACCTCGTTGAACGGACGGCCACCGTCCACCGCCAACGTGTCGGCCAGGTGCGTCAGATCGCCGCCCTCGACGGCCGCCCAGAACTGGGCCTCCGCCACGGTGCTCGTCCCGTCCCCACCCACGACGGACCCCGCCGCCGGCAGCGCCAGAACGCCCTTCGGCCAGTACCGCTGGTGCCGGAAGGCGTACGTCGGCAGCTCGACCGGCTCGCCGGCGGGCAGCACCACGCGCCAGTCCACGGTGGCGCCCTGCACGAAGGCCTCGGCGAGCGAGGTGATCAGCCGCGTCGCGCCGCCGTCGTCACGCCGCAGCGTCCCGCAGACGGCACCTGGCACCGCGCCCGGGCCGGCCTCCAGCGCGACCTCTTCGAGGGTGTCGTTCATCGCACCCAGCAGCACCGGGTGCGGCGTGACCTCGACGAACACCTGGTAGCCCTGGCCCGCCAGAGTCCGCACCGCACGGTCGTAGTGCACCGTGGCCCGCAGGCTTCCGTACCAGTAGGCGGCGTCCAGCTCCTCGCCGGTCAGCGTCTCGCCGGTCATCGCGGAGACCATCGGCACGCGGCCCCGGCGGGGAGCGATCCCGGCCAGGACGGACGTGATCTCCTCCTCCAGCCGGTCGACCTGAGCGCTGTGCGACGCGTAGTCCACGGCGACCATCCGGGCGCGGACGCCCTCGGCCTCGAACTCCGTCTTCAGCTCCTCCAGAGCGTCCGGCTCACCCGAAACCACCACGGCGGACGGGCCGTTGACCGCAGCCAGCGACAGACGATCACCGAACCGGGCAATACGCTCCTCGACCACAGCAGCGGACCGGCTCACCGACAGCATCCCGCCGAGACCGGCCAGCACCTTCAGCGACTGCGAGCGGAGGGCCACCACCCGGGCGCCGTCCTCGATGCTGAGCATTCCGGCGACCGTGGCCGCCGCGATCTCGCCCTGCGAGTGGCCCACGACAGCGTCGGGCGTGACGCCCGCGGCCTCCCAGACCGCCGCGAGCGAGACCATCACGGCCCACAGCGCCGGCTGGACGACATCCGCCGCCTCCAGCGCAGGAGCACCCTCGGCGCCCGCCAGCACATCGCTCAGCGACCAGTCCACATACGGCGCCAGCGCCGCCTCACACTCGGCCAGGCGCTCGGCGAACACCGGGCTGCAGGACGCCAGTTCCCGGCCCATGCCCAGCCACTGCGAACCCTGACCCGCAAACGCGAACACCACCCGCGCACCCGGCCGGGCCACACCCGACACCACCGAACCCGACGGCACACCGGCCGCAAAGCTCTGCAGACCCGACACCAGCTCAGCGCGCTCGGTACCGACCACGACCGCCCGGTGCTCGAACACCGACCGCGTCGTCGCCAGCGACCACGCCACATCCGCCGGCGCCGGCTCCGGCCGCGCCACCACCCACTCGCGCAGCCGGCCCGCCTGAGCCGACAGCGCCTCGGCCGTACGGCCCGACACCAGCCACGCGCCGCCACCCGACACCACCGGCGCCGCGGCCGGCACCTCGGCGGTCCCGGCGGCCTCGGTGGCGCCGTTCTCCGGCGCATCGCCCGCGCGCGCGGCGTCCTCGGCCTCGACGTCCTCGGCCGGGGCCTCCTCCACGATGACGTGCACGTTGGTGCCGCTGATGCCGAACGCCGACACGCCGGCCCGGCGCACACGTTCCCCGGCCGGCCACGGCACCAGCTCGTTCAGCAGCTTGATGTCGCCGGCCTCCCAGTCCACGTGGGAGGACGGCACGTCCGCATACAGCGTCTTCGGCAGCTGCTCGTGCTGCAGCGCCAGCACCATCTTCATCACACCGGCCACACCGGCGGCCGCCTGCGTGTGCCCGAGGTTCGACTTGACCGAGCCCAGCCACAGCGACCCGCGCTCGCCGCGGTCCTTGCCGTACGTCGCCAGCAGCGCCTGCGCCTCGATCGGGTCGCCCAGCGTGGTGCCGGTCCCGTGCGCCTCGACCACGTCGACGTCGGCCGTCGAG
This sequence comes from Kitasatospora aureofaciens, assembly GCF_019192735.1. Lineage (GTDB taxonomy): Bacteria > Actinomycetota > Actinomycetes > Streptomycetales > Streptomycetaceae > Kitasatospora > Kitasatospora aureofaciens_A. The sequence goes on along the minus strand of NZ_JAHTKP010000019.1, from coordinate 55,126 downwards.
AGCCGGGAGTTGGCCAGCGCCGCCCGGATCACCCGCTGCTGGGACGGGCCGTTCGGCGCCGTCAGACCGTTGGACGCACCGTCCTGGTTGATCGCGGAGCCACGGATCACCGCGAGCACCGGGTGCCCGTGGCGCCGGGCGTCCGCCAGCCGCTCCACGACGAGCATGCCCGCGCCCTCGGCCATGCCCATGCCGTCGGCGTCGTCCGAGAACGCCTTGGAGCGCCCGTCCTCCGCCAGACCACGGGCGTTGGAGAACGCCCGGAACCCGTCCGGGCTCGCCATGATCGTGACACCGCCGGCCAGGGCCAGCGAGCACTCCCCGGACCGCAGTGCCTGGGCGGCCAGGTGCAGCGCCACCAGCGACGACGAACACGCCGTGTCGATCGTCACCGCCGGGCCCTCAAGACCCAGCACGTACGACACCCGGCCCGACAGCACACTGGCCGCGTTCCCGGTCATCAGGTGCGCCCCGAGGCTCTCCAGCTCCTCCTCGTCCGCCATGCTGACGGCAAGGTACGAAGAGCCGTAGCCACCGACAAAGGCGCCGGTCTGGCTGCCCCGCAGCGACGCGGGGTCGATCCCGGCCCGCTCCAGCGCCTCCCACGAGGTCTCCAGCAGGAGCCGCTGCTGCGGGTCCATCGCCAGCGCCTCACGCGGACTGATCCCGAAGAACCCCGCATCGAAGGCACTCGCGTCCTGGACGAACCCGCCCACCTGCGTGTAGGAGGTTCCGACGTTCTCCACGTCGGGGTTGTACAGGGCCTCGATGTCCCAGCCGCGGTCGGTCGGGAAGGTCGACAACCCGTCCGTGCCGGAGGCCAGCATCTGCCACAGCTCCTCCGGGCCGGTCGCACCGCCCGGGAACCGGCAGGCCATGCCGACGATCGCGATCGGCTCGTCCATGGCCAGTGCCACCGTCGTCGCCGGGCCGACGGGCTCCGCGACGTCGGACAGGTCCCCGGCGAGCTGCTCGCGCAGCAGGGCGGCCAGGGCCACCGGGTTGGGGTAGTCGAACACCAGGGTGGCCGGCAGCCGCAGCCCGGTCGCCGGGTTCATCCGGTTGCGGAACTCGACCGCGATCAGCGAGTCGAAGCCCAGGTCGGTGAACGGACGGTTCGCCTCGATCGCGTCGCCCGAGGCGTGTCCGAGCACCGCGGCCGCGTGGGTGCGGACCAGGTCCAGCAGCACCCGGTCGCGTTCCGCGCCCGGCAGCCCGGCCAGCTGCCGGCGCAGCACGTCCGCGGCACCGGCGCCGGTCGCGCCGGCGGCGGAGGTGACGGCCGCCCGGCGGGGCATGATCTCGTCGGCCAGCACCTGCCAGAGCGCCGGGACGCCGGTGGCGGCCGCCTGCGCGCGCAGGGCGGCCTTGTCCAGCCGGGCCGGGACGAGGATGGCCTCGGCCCGCTCCAGGGCCAGGTCCAGCAGGACGAGGCCCTCGTGCTCGCTCAGCGCGGCGAGGCCCGACCCGGTCATCCGTCGGAGCATCACCTCGTCCAGGCCACGGCCGATACCGGCCTCGGGCATCCAGGGGCCCCACGCCAGCGCGGTGCCCGCCAGCCCGGCGGCCCGGCGGTGGCCCGCCAGCGTGTCCAGGGCGGCGTTCGCCGCCGCGTAGTTGGCCTGGCCCGCGCCGCCGAACGCCGCCGCCACCGAGGAGAACAGCACGAAGTGGTCGAGGTCAAGGTCCCGGGTCAGCTCGTGCAGGTGCCAGGCCGCGTCCACCTTCGGACGCATGACCGCCGCCACGCGCTCCGCGCTCAGCGAGTCGACCATGCCGTCGTCGATGATGCCCGCGGCGTGGAAGACGGACCCGAGCGGGCAGTCGGCCGGGAGGGCGTCCAGCACACCGGCCAGCGCGTCCCGGTCGGCCACGTCGCACGCGACCACCCGGACCCACCCGCCCAGCGCGGCCACCTCGGCGGCCAAGGCTGCGACGCCGGCGGCGCCCGGGCCCGAACGGCTGAGCAGCACGGCCCCGCCGGCCCGTCCGGTGGCCACCATGTGCTTGGCGACCACACCACCGAGCGTTCCGGTACCACCGGTCACGAGCACCGACCGCAGGCCCTCGCCGTCCGGCCGCTCCTCCGTCCGGTCGGGGACCACCAGGTCGCCCGACGGACGGGTCAGGCGCCGGCCGTAGCCCTTCCGGTCACGGATCGCCACCTCCGGCTCACCGCTGCCCAGCGCGGTCGGCAGCGCCGCCAGTTCACCGTCGCCACCGGCCGCGGGGAGGTCGGCCAGGACGAACCGGCCGGGGTTCTCCAGCTGGGCCGACCGCAACAGGCCCCACACCGCGCCCGCCGCCGGGTCCGCCACGGCCTCGCCGGCCTGTGCGGCCACGCCGCCACGGGTGACGACCACCAGCTGTGCGGGCTCCAACTCCTGCGCGCCCAGCCACTCCTGCGCCAGCTCCAGCGCCTCCCCCGCGACCTGCCGGGCGGCCACGGCCACGCCGTCGGCGCCTTCGCCGCTCACGCACGCGACCACCACGCGGGGGGCTATCTCCCCCTCGCCGGTGGCGGCGGCCAGCTCGGCGATGCCGGCGTAGGTGTGCACCGGGATCCCGGCGGCGCCCAGCTGCTCGGCCACGGCGAAGCGGTCGGCACCGACCAGCGCCCACGGCCCGTCCAGCATCGCGCCCTGGGCCAGCGGGGCCCACTCCACGGTGAAGAACGCGTCGCGGATCCACTCGTCGCTGCTGGTCTGCAGCTGGTCCGGCGACACCGGGCGGGTGATCAGCGAGGCCACCGACACCACCGGCCGGCCCGTGGCGTCCGCCGCCGTCAGCGTCAGGCTCCCCTGCGCGTCACGGCGCAGCCGGGCCCGCAGCACGGACGCACCGGCCGCGTGCAGCTCCACGTCCGTCCAGGCGAACGGCATCCGGATCTGGCCCTGCTCGCCGTCCCCGGACTCCTGCGCGTCCGCCGCCTCGGCCACGACGCCCGCGAGCAGCGCCGCGTCCAGCAGCACCGGGTGCAGCCCGTACGAGGCCGCGTCCCCGGCCTCCTCGGGCAGGGCCACCTCGGCGAAGATGTCGTCGCCACGGCGCCAGACGGACTGCAGGCCCTGGAACGCCGGGCCGTAGATGTCGGCCAGGTGCACGGTGTACAGGTCGGTGATGTCGAGCGCCTCGGCGCCCCGCGGCGGCCAGACGGTGAGGTCCTCGTCCGCCTGTGCGGCCGCCCGGGCGGGGGCGATCACCGCGGCGGCGTGCTTCACCCAGACGTGCTCCTCCTCCGGGCGATCGGGGCGGGAGAACACGTCCACCTGGCGCCGGCCCTCGTCGTCGGCCGCGGCCACGACCACCTGGACCTGGACGCCGGCGCCGTCCGCGGGCAGGACGAGCGGCGCCTGCAGGGTCAGCTCCTCCATCAGCGAGCAGCCCACCTGGTGGCCGGCGCTCACCACCATCTCGACGAAGCCGGTGCCCGGCAGCAGGACCACGCCGCCGATCGCGTGGTCGGCCAGCCACGGGTGCGTGCGCAGCGCCAGCCGTCCGGTGCACACCAGCTCGGCGTCACCGGCCAGTTCGACCACCGCGCGCAGCAGCGGGTGGCTCACGGCGCCCAGGCCCAGCGAGGCCGGGTCCCCGTCGCCCGCCTTGGCCGCGCCGGGCAGCGCCAGCATGCCCTTCGGCCAGTACCGCTCGTGGCGGAAGGCGTAGGTGGGCAGCTCCACCCGGTCCGCGGCGGGCAGGACCTTGGCCCAGTCGACGGCCACGCCGGCGACGAACGCCTCGGCCAGCGACGTGAGCAGGCGCAGCGCCCCGCCGTCGTCGCGGCGCAGGGTGCCGCACACCGTCCCGGCCTGCACGGCCGGACCGGCGTCGACGGCGGCCTCCTCCAGGGTGTCGGTCATCGGCGCGATCAGCACCGGGTGCGGGGAGACCTCGATGAACGCCTGGTGGCCCAGGTCGGCCAGGGTCCGCACCGCCCGCTCGAACTGCACGGTGGCCCGCAGGCTGGTGTACCAGTACCCGGCGTCCAGTTCCTCGCCGCTCAGCACCTCACCGGAGACCGCCGAGACCATCGGCATCCGTCCCGCGCGCGGTGCCACTCCGGCGAGCAGGGAGGTGATCTCCTCCTCCAGCCGCTCCACCTGCGCGCAGTGCGAGGCGTAGTCGACCGCGACCATCCGCTCGCGCACACCTGCGGCCTGCAGTTCCTGCTGCAGCTCCTTCAGGGCGGCCACGTCGCCGGAGACCACCACGGCCGAGGGGCCGTTGACGCAGGCCAGGGAGAGCCGGCCGTCCCAACGTCCCAGCCGCTCCGCCACCTTGGCGGCCGGCTCGGTCACCGACAGCATCCCGCCGATGCCGGTGATCGCCCGCAGCGCCTTCGAGCGCAGCGCCACGACCTTGGCGGCGTCATCGAGGCTCAGCATGCCCGCGACGGTCGCTGCGGCGATCTCGCCCTGCGAGTGGCCGACGACCGCCTCCGGGGTCACACCGGCGGCCTCCCACACCGCCGCCAGCGACACCATGACGGCCCACAGCACCGGCTGCACCACATCGGCCGCCTCCATCGCGGGCGCGCCCTCGGCACCGGCCAGCACCTCGGCGAGCGACCAGTCCACGTACGGCGCCAGCGCCGCCTCGCACTCGGCCAGCCGCGCGGCGAACACCGGGCTGCAGGACGCCAGTTCCTGACCCATGCCCAGCCACTGCGAGCCCTGGCCGGGGAAGACGAAGACCGCCCGCGCGCTCGCATGCGCCACACCCGAGACGACCGAGGCCGTCTGCAGCCCGCCGGCCAACTGGCCCAGGCCACCCATGAGTTCGGCACGGTCCACGCCCAGCACCACGGCCCGGTGCTCGAAGGCCGCGCGCGTGGTCACCAGCGACCGCGCCACCTCGGCCGGCTCCAGCGCCGGCCGCGCGGAGAGCCAGTCGCGCAGGCGGTCCGCCTGGGCGACCAGCCCGTCCGCCGAACGCCCCGACACCAGCCACGCCGCGGCGCCCGAGACCACCGGTGCCGCGTCCGCCGCCTCAACAGCCTCCGTGACGACGTTCTCGGACGCACCGTCCGCACCATCGGACTCCGCGGACTCGGCGTCCTCGGCCGGGGCCTCCTCGATGATGACGTGCGCGTTGGTGCCGCTGACGCCGAACGAGGACACGCCGCCGCGGCGCACCCGCTCCCCGGCCGGCCAGGGCATGCCCTCGTTCAGCAGCCGGACGTCACCGGCCGACCAGTCGATGTGCGGCGACGGCTCCTGCGCGTGCAGCGTCTGCGGCATCCGCTGGTTCTGCAGCGCCAGCACCATCTTGATGACACCCGCGACGCCGGCCGCGGCCTGGGTGTGCCCGATGTTGGACTTCACCGAGCCGAGGAACACCGGACGGTCCTCCGAGCGGCCCTGACCGTAGGTGGCGATCACGGCCTGCGCCTCGATCGGGTCACCCAGGGTGGTGCCCGTGCCGTGCGCCTCCACCACGTCCACGTCGGCGGTCGACAGCCGGGAGTTGGCCAGCGCGGCCCGGATCACCCGCTGCTGCGAGGGGCCGTTCGGCGCGGCCAGGCCGTTGGAAGCACCGTCCTGGTTGATCGCGGAGCCACGGATCACCGCGAGCACCGGGTGCCCGTTGCGCCGCGCGTCGGACAGCTTCTCCAGGACGACCATCCCCGCGCCCTCGGCGATGCCCATGCCGTCGGCCTCCGCCGAGAACGCCTTGCAGCGCCCGTCGTGGGCCAGCCCGAGCTGCTTGGAGAACTGGGTGAACATGATCGGAATGGCGGTCACCGTGACGCCGCCGGCCAGCGCCAGCGTGCACTCGCCCGAGCGCACCGCCTGGGCCGCCAGGTGCAGCGCCACCAGCGACGACGAGCAAGCGGTGTCCACGGTCACCGCAGGGCCCTCAAGACCCAGCGAGTACGACACGCGGCCGGAGATGACGCTGGTGGAGGTCCCGGTCATCAGGTGGACGTCCAGGTCCTCGTCCGTGCCGAAGCCGTAACCGGACAGCGCGGCGCCGGCGAACACACCGGTCAGCGAACCCCGCAGCGACGTCGGGTCGATGCCCGCCCGCTCCAGCGCCTCCCAGCACACCTCCAGCAGCACCCGCTGCTGCGGGTCCATCGCCACCGCTTCACGCGGGCTGACGCCGAAGAACCCCGCGTCGAATCCGCTGGCGTCCGCGATGAAGCCGGCCTCGCGCACCTGCGATATGCCGTCCGGATCGTCCGCGTAGAGCTCCTCGATGTCCCAGCCGCGGTCGGTCGGAATTCCGGCGACCCCGTCGCCGCCGGTGGCCAGCAGATTCCAGAAATCCTCCGGAGCCTGAACGCCGCCGGGGTAACGGCAGCCGATGCCGACGATCGCAATCGGCTCGTGGCTGCGCTCCTCCACCTCACGCAGACGCTGACGCGTGTTGTAGAGATCGGCCGTCACCCATTTGAGGTAGTCGCGGAGAGTCTCTTCGTTCGCCATCGGATCTCACCATTCCAGTCTGTGAAACGCAAGCTTGCTATCCGCACCCACGGACAACCACTTACCTGCCGAGTTCCTTGTGAATGAACTCGAATATCTCGTCGTCCGTTGCGGACCCGATCTTCTCCGCGACCGCCTGACCTTCCGTCGAAGCGCCGGCCTCCTTCCACTGGGAAAGGAGCCCCTGCAGGCGATCGTTGATCAGTTGGTACGTCTTCTCGTCCGGCATCGCCTCGGTCAGCAGCGACCCGAGCCGGTCGACCTCCTCCACCAGGGACACCGGACCGGACCCGTCCTGGAACGCCTCGTTCCAGAGGTACTCGGCCAGCGCGACCGGGGTCGGGCAGTCGAACAGCAGCGTGGCGGGCAGTTGCAGGCCGGTGGCGGTGCTCAGCCGGTTGCGCAGCTCGACCGAGGTCAGCGAGTCGAAGCCCAGGTCGCTGAAGGCCCGGGTGGCCTCGACCGCCTCGGGCGACGCGTAGTCGAGCACCGCGGCCGCCTTTGCCTGGACCAGCTTGACCAGCGTCCGGTTCTGCTCGGCCCGCGACAGGCCCGCCAGTTGCTGCGTCAGGGACGCACCCGCATCCGGGTCGGCGGCCGGGCCGGCCCCATCGCCGGCCAGCGCCGCGACGACCTCGGGCAGGCCCTCGATCAGCGGGCTGCGCCGGCGCAGCGTGAACGGCGGGGCGAACCGCGCCCAGTCCACGTCCGCGATCGTGACCGATCCCTCGCGACCGTCCAGGATCTGGGCCAGCGCCTGGACGGCGTGGTCCTCGTCCATGACCATCAGGCCGCCCCGCGCCATCCACGCGGCGGTGTCGGAGTCGGTCATGCCGCCACCGCCCCACGGTCCCCAGGCCACCGAGGTGGCGGGCAGGCCCTGCGCCGTGCGGCACTCGGCCAGGCCGTCGAGGAACGTGTTGGCCGCGGCGTAGGCGGGCTGGACGCTGCTGCCCCAGGTCGCCGAGATCGAGGAGAAGAGCACGAACGCGTCCAGGTCCATGTCCCTGGTCAGCTCGTCCAGGTGCACGGCGCCCGCCGCCTTGGCCGCCAGCACCGCGGCCGTCTCGGCCAGGTCGGTGTCCTGCACCGTGGTGGCCTGCCCGATGCCGGCGGTGTGCATCACCGTCGACAGCGCGGGGCCGGTCGTACCGATCCAGTCGAGCGCTCCGGCCAGGTCGGCCCGGTCGCTCGCGTCGCAGGCCACGACGTCCACGCGGCTGCCCCGGGCCGCCAGTTCGGCGACCGTCGCGGCGAGACCGGCGGCGGCAGGGCCGGACCGACTCGTCAGCACGAGCCGCTGAGCACCGCGACCGGCCAGCCAGCGGGCGACGTGCCCGCCGATCGCACCGGTCCCACCGGTGACCAGGACGGTCCCGCCGGGCGTCCACGCCTGGCCCGCCGTTCGGGGGTGGGGAGCCCGGGTCAGCCGCCGGGCCAGGATCCCGGCCGGACGGATCGCGACCTGGTCCTCACCGCACCCGGCCAGCACGGCGGCCAGGCGTCCCGCGGCCTGCTCGTCGACCGTCTCGGGCAGGTCGATCAACCCGCCCCAGCGGTCGGGGTGTTCCAGCGCGACGACGCGGCCCAGACCCCACATCTGCGTCTGCACCGGACCGGTCGGCCCCTTGCCCGGCCCGCCGGCGACCGCACCGGACGTGGCCACCCACAGCGGTGCGCCCACCTCGGCGGCGCCCAGCGCCTGCACCAGGGCCAGCGTCGCGGCGAGGCCCTGGGGAACCACCGGGTACTCGGGCACGGGCGTCTCGTCCAGCGCCAACAGCGACACCACACCGGCGAACCCGGCTTCCGGCAGCACCGCGCGGATCTGCTCCGCCATCCGCTCCCGGCCGGCTGCGGCCGTGGTCTCCATGACGACGAGCTCGGCACCGCGGGCGGTCAGCGCCGCCGTGCACTGCTGCGCGAGGTCGCCGTCGGCCCGTCCGGCGGGGAGCACAACCAGCCACTGCCCGGACAGCCGGGCGGGGGCGGGGTCCGCGACGGGCGCCCAGGTGACCCGGTAGCGCCAGTTCTCCGTCACCGAGCGGTCCTGCTCCCGGCGGCGCCAGGACGCCAGGGCGGGCAGCACCGCGCTGAGCTGCTTCTGGTCCTCGATCGCCAGCGTGTCGGCGATCCGGGCCAGGTCGCCGCCCTCGACGGCGGCCCAGAACTGGGCCTCGGCGGCCGTGCTCGCGCCGTCGCCACCCACCGGGGACGCCGTTGCGGCGGCCTGCAGCCAGTAGTGCTGGTGCTGGAAGGCGTAGGTCGGCAGGTCCACCGGCTCAGCGGCGGGCAGGACCGTCTGCCAGTCGACGGACAGCCCGCCGACGTAGGCCTGCGCCAGCGACGTGATCAGGCGCCCGGCACCGCCGTTGTCGCGCTCCAGGGAGCCCACGCTCACGACGTCGATGCCTGCGTCCTCGGCGGTCTCGGTGACCGAGGCGGTCAGCACCGGGTGCGGGGACACCTCGACGAAGGCCCCGTAGCCGGAGGACGTCAGGGTACGGACGGCCTCCTCGAAGCGGACCATCCGCCGCAGGTTCGCATACCAGTAGCCGGCGTCGACCTCGGTGCCGGTCAGCCACTCGCCGGTGACCGTCGACACCATCGGCACCCGGCCCGCCTGCGGCGTGATCCCGGCCAGCTCCTTCTCCAGCACGGCAGCCAGCGGCTCGACGGCGGGCGAGTGAGCGACGAAGTCGGTCTCCGGGACGCGCCAGCGCAGCACCTTCCGCGAGGCCAGCTCCCGCTCGAACTCGGACAGGGCGTCCGGCTGACCCGAGACGACAACTGCCGCAGGGCCGTTGATCGCGGCCACCGACAGACGCTCGCCCCAGCCCTCGACGATCTCGCGCACGGCCGGCGACGGCATCACGACCGACACCATCGAGCCCTGCACGTCCAGGCTCGTCAGCGCCCGGGCCCGGACGGCCACCACGCGGGCGCCGTCCTCCAGGGACAGCATCCCGGCGACGGTCGCCGCCGCGATCTCGCCCTGCGAGTGACCCACGACAGCGTCAGGGGCGACGCCCGCGGCCTCCCACACCGCAGCCAGCGAGACCATGACGGCCCACAGCACCGGCTGCACCACGTCCGCCGTGTCCAGCCCCGGAGCACCCTCGGCCCCGGCGAGAACGTCGGACAGCTTCCACGGCACGTGCGGCGCCAACGCCCGCTCGCACTCGGCCAGTCGGGCCGCGAACACCGGGCTGGACTGCGCCAGCTCCCGGCCCATCCCGACCCACTGCGAGCCCTGACCCGCGAAGACGAACGCCGTCCGGCCACCGGTACGGGCCACGCCCGACACCACCGAGGCCACCCGCGTACCGGCGGCAAGACTCTCCAGACCCGACACCAGCTCACCACGCTCGCCACCGACCACCACGGCCCGGTGTTCGAAGGCGGACCGCGTCGCCGCCAGCGACCACGCCACGTCCGCCGGCGTCAACTCCGGCCGCGCGCCCACCCACTCGCGCAGCCGACCCGCCTGAGCCGTCAGCCCCTGAGCCGAACGACCCGACACCAGCCATGCGCTGACCTCGCCGCCCTCGACCACCAGCGGAACAGCAGCCGACTCGACGTCATCACCCGGCTCGTCCAGGACAACCGCGTCCCCGACCGGGGCCTCCTCCAGGATGAGATGCGCATTGGTGCCGCTCATCCCGAACGACGACACGCCGGCCCGGCGCACCCGGTCCTCGGCCGACCACGGCATCGCCTCGGTCAGCAGCTCCACGTCACCGGCCGACCAGTCGATGTGCGGCGAGCGCTCGGCGGCGTGCAGCGTCTTCGGCAGCTGCTTGTGCTGCAGCGCCAGCACCATCTTGATCACGCCCGCCACACCGGCGGCCGCCTGGGTGTGCCCGATGTTGGACTTCACCGAGCCGAGCCACAGCGGCCGGTCCTCGGCACGTTCCTGGCCGTACGTGGCCAGCAGCGCCTGCGCCTCGATCGGGTCGCCCAGCGGGGTCCCCGTCCCGTGCGCCTCCACCACGTCGACCTCGTCGGCACGGACCCCGGCGTTCGCCAGAGCCGCCCGGATCACGCGCTGCTGCGACGGACCGTTCGGCGCCGTGAGCCCGTTGGACGCACCGTCCTGGTTGGTCGCACTGCCGCGGATCACCGCGAGCACCTTGTGCCCGTTGCGCTGCGCGTCCGACAGTCGCTCCACGACGAGCATGCCCGCGCCCTCGCCCAGGCCCATGCCGTCGGCCGCCTCCGAGAACGGCTTGCACCGTCCGTCCGGCGCCAGCCCCATCTGTCGGCTGAACTGGTCGAACAGGAGCGGGTTGGCCGCCACCATGACGCCGCCCGCCAGGGCCAGCGTGCACTCGCCCGAGCGCACCGCCTGGGCGGCCAGGTGCAGCGCCACGAGGGACGACGAGCACGCCGTGTCCACCGTCACCGCCGGCCCCTCAAGACCCAGCACGTACGACACCCGGCCGGACACCACGCTGGTCGAGATCCCCGTGACGAGGTGCCCGTCCAGCTCGCCCTGCAGGCCGGAGCTCCAGCCGTAGCCCGAGGCGGAGGCGCCCGCAAAGACGCCCGTCGCGGAACCGCGCAGCGACGCGGGGTCGAGGCCGGCCCGCTCCAGCGCCTCCCAGGCCACTTCGAGCAGCAGCCGCTGCTGCGGGTCCATCGACACGGCCTCGCGCGGGCTGATCCCGAAGAACCCCGCGTCGAAGCCGGTCGCGTCGTAGACGAAGCCGCCCGCCCGGACGGGTCCGCCCTCGGTGGCGTCGGTCCGGTCCTCGATGACCCAGCCCCGGTCCTCCGGCAGGACGGAGATGGCGTCGGTCCCGGAGGTCACCAGGTCCCACAGCTCCTCCGGGCCGGTCACGCCGCCCGGGTACCGGCACGCCATGCCGACGATCGCCAGCGGCTCGTCGCTCGCCGCCGCCACGACCGGAGCGGTCTGCGCGCCGTCGGGGACGCCCGCCAGCAGCGCCAGCAGGAACTCGGCGGCGGCCGTGGGGTTGGGGGCGTCGAACATCAGGGTGGCGGGCAACTGCAGGCCGGTGGCGGCGCTCAGGCGGTTACGCAGCTCGACCGAGGTCAGCGAGTCGAAGCCCAGGTCGCTGAAGGCGCGGGTGGCCTCGACCGCCTCGGGCGACGGGTAGTCGAGCACCGCGGCCGCCTGGGTCTGGACCAGGCTGACCAGCATCCGGTTCTGCTCGATCCGCGGCAGGCCCGCGAGCTGCTGCTTCCAGGACGCGCTCGCGTCCGTACTGCCCGCAGCGTCGCCCCCGGCCCCGTCCGGCCGGTCGCCGGCCAGGGCCTGCCGGACCTCGGGCAGGTTCTCGATCAGCGGGCTGGGCCGGCGCAGCGTGAACGGCGGGGCGAACCGCGCCCAGTCGATGTCGGCGACCGTCAGCTGCGCCTCGCCGCCGTCCAGGATCTGGGCCAGCGCCTGGACGGCCCGGTCCTTGTCCATGACGATCAGACCGCGGCGCAGGCCCTGCGCGGCGCCGTCCTCGTCGGTCATGCCGCCGCCGCCCCACGAACCCCAGGCCACCGAGGTCGCGGTCCGGCCCTGGGCCCGGCGGTACTCGGCCAGGCCGTCCAGGAAGGTGTTGGCCGCGGCGTAGGCGGGCTGAAGGCCACTGCCCCAGGTCGCGGCGATGGAGGAGAAGAGGACGAAGGCGTCCAGGTCCATGTCCCTGGTCAGCTCGTCCAGGTGCACGGCGCCCGCCGCCTTGGCGGCCAGCACGGCGGCGGTCTCCGCCAGGTCGGTCTCGTGCACCGTGGAGTGCTGCACGACGCCGGCGGTGTGCATGACGGCGGACAGCGCAGGGCCGTCCGTCGCCAGCCAGTCGAGCACTCCGGCCAGGTCGGAGCGGTCGGCCGCGTCGCAGGCCACGACGTCCACCCGGCTGCCCCGGGCCGCCAGTTCGGCGACCGTCGCGGCGAGACCGGCGGCAGCCGCCCCGGACCGGCTGGTCAGCACGAGCCGCTGAGCACCGCGGCCGGCCAGCCACCGCGCGACGTGCCCGCCGATCGCACCGGTGCCACCGGTGACCAGGACACTGCCACTGGGCGTCCACTGCTCGGAGTTGGCGCGCGGCTGGCCGGCCCTGGTGAGACGGCGGCCGAAGATCGCGGTCGGACGGATCGCGACCTGGTCCTCGCCGCAGCCGGCCAGCACCGCGCACAGCCTGGCCGCGACCTGCTCGTCGAAGTCGGCCGGAAGGTCGATCACCCCGCCCCAGCGATCGGGGTGTTCCAGGCCGACGACGCGGCCGAAGCCCCAGATCTGCGTCTGCAGCGGGTTGGTCAGCTCCTCGCCCGGCGTCGCCGCGACGGCGCCGCGGGTGAGCACCCACAGCGGCGCGTCGATCTCCGCGTCGCCCAGCGCCTGCACCACGGCCAGCGTGGCGGCGAACCCCTGGGGAACCGCCGGGTACTCGGGCACGGGCGTCTCGTCCAGGGCCAGCAGCGACACGACACCGGCCGGTGCCTCGGCGTCCTGCAGCGCCCGGCCGATGACGGCCGCGACGTCGCTCCGGTCCGCGGCACCGGCCCGCACCTCGGCGACCGTGACGTCCGCCCCACGGGCGGTCAGGGCCTGGACACAGGCCTGCGTCAGGTCGTCCTCGGCCTGGTCGGCGAGCACCAGCCAGCGGCCGGCGAGTGCGGCGGAGCCGGGGTCCGCGACCGGCGCCCAGGTGACGCGGTAGCGCCAGTCGGCGGTCGCCGACCGGTCCCGCTCACGGCGGCGCCAGGACGTCAGCGCCTCCAGCACGTCACCGAGAGAGCGCTGGTCGTCCAGCTCCAGAACCTCGGCGATGTGGGCCAGGTCGCCGCCCTCGACGGCCGCCCAGAACCGGGCCTCCGCCGCGGTGCTCGCGCCGTCGCCACCGGCAGGGGTCACGCTCGCGGCCGAGGGCTCCAGCCAGTAGCGCTGCTGCTGGAACGCGTAGGTCGGGAGCTCCACCTGCTCGGCGGCGGGCAGAACGGTCTTCCAGTCGACGGACAGCCCGCCGACGTAGGCCTGCGCGAGCGACGTGATCAGACGGGACGCGCCGGCGTTGTCGCGCTCCAGCGTGCCCACCGTCAGGACCTCGGCGATGCCCGCGTCCTCGGCGGTCTCCGTCACCGAGGCCGTCAGCACCGGGTGCGGCGACACCTCGACGAACGCACCGTAGCCGCCGCCGAGAAGGATGCGGACGGCCTCCTCGAAGCGGACCATCCGCCGCAGGTTCGCGAACCAGTAGGCAGCATCCACCTCGGTACCGGACAGCCACTCGCCGGTGACCGTGGAGATCATCGGCACCCGGCCGGTCCGAGGGGTGATCCCGGCCAGCTCCTCTGCCAGCACGGCCGCCAGCGGCTCCACAGCCGGCGAGTGCGCGACGAAGTCCGTCGCCGGGATACGCCAGCGCAGCACCTTCCGCGACGCCAGCTCCCGCTCGAACTCGGACAGCGCCTCCGGCTCACCCGAGACGACAACCGCCGCAGGGCCGTTGATCGCGGCCACCGACAGACGCTCGCCCCAGCCCTCGACGATCTCCCGCACAGCCTGGGACGGCATCACGACGGACACCATCGAGCCCTGCACGTCCAGGCTCGTCAGTGCCCGAGCACGAACCGCCACAACCCGGGCGCCGTCCTCCAGCGACAGCATCCCGGCGACCGTCGCAGCCGCGATCTCGCCCTGCGAGTGGCCGATGACCGCGTCCGGCGTCACGCCGGCGGCCTCCCACACCGCGGCCAGCGACACCATCACCGCCCACAGCACCGGCTGCACGACATCCGCCGAGTCCAGCCCCGGAGCACCCTCGGCCCCGGCCAGAACCTCGGACAGCGACCACGGCACATGCGGCGCCAACGCCCGCTCACACTCCGCGAGCCGAGCCGCGAACACCGGACTGGACAGCGCCAACTCCCGGCCCATCCCGACCCACTGCGCACCCTGCCCCGCGAACACGAACGCCGTCCGCCCACCGGAACGCGCAACACCCGACACCACGGAACCGGCGGAGACTCCGTCGGTCAGACTCTCCAGACCCGACACCAGCTCGCCACGCTCGCCACCGACCACCACAGCCCGGTGCTCGAAGGCCGACCGCGTCGCCGCCAGCGACCACGCCACATCCGTCGGCGTCAACTCCGGCCGCGCGCCCACCCACTCGCGCAGCCGACCCGCCTGAGCCGTCAGCCCCTGAGCCGACCGGCCGGACACCGCCCACGCGGCGAGCCCGTCCAGCTCCACCACCGCAGGAGCAGCGGCCTCGACCTCGGCCGGCTCGTCCAGGACCTCCGCCTCGTCGCCGTCCTCGGCCGACGCCTCCGCCGTCTCCGGGTCCCCGGTCGGGGCCTCCTCCAGGATGATGTGCACGTTGGTGCCGCTCATCCCGAACGCCGACACACCGGCCCGGCGCACCCGCTCCCCGGACGGCCACGGCACCGGGTCGGCGAGCAGCTCGACGTCACCCGCCGACCAGTCCACCTCCGGGGTCGGCTCCGCCACGTGGAGCGTCGCCGGCAGCTGCTCGTTCCGCAGCGCCAGCACCATCTTGATGATCCCGGCCATGCCCGCGGCCTGCTGGGTGTGCCCGATGTTGGACTTCACCGAGCCGAGCCACAACGGCTGCCCCTCCGGCCGGTTCTGACCGTACGTGGCGAGCAGTGCCTGCGCCTCGATCGGGTCGCCCAGCGGGGTCCCCGTCCCGTGCGCCTCCACCACGTCCACGTCGGCCGTCGACAGCCGGGCGCTGGCCAGCGCCGCCCGGATGACCCGCTGCTGCGACGGACCGTTCGGGGCGGTGAGCCCGTTCGACGCACCGTCCTGGTTGATCGCGGAACCGCGCACCACCGCGAGCACCTGGTGCCCGTTGCGCCGCGCGTCCGACAGCCGCTCCACCACCACGACACCGGCGCCCTCGGCGACGCCCATGCCGTCGGCCCCGGCCCCGAAGGTCTTGCAGCGGCCGTCGGGGGACAGCCCGAGCGACCGGCTGAAGTCGGTGAACAGCACCGGCGTGGCCGCCACGAACGCGCCCCCGACCAGCGCCATCGTGCACTCGCCGGAGCGCAGCGCCTGGGCGGCCAGGTGCAGCGAGACCAGCGACGACGAGCACGCCGTGTCGACCGTCACCGCCGGGCCCTCCAGGCCCAGCGTGTAGGACACCCGGCCGGACAGGATGCTCGTCGCGTTGCCGGTCATCACGTGGCCGTCGAGCTCGCCCTGCTTGCCCGTGATCCAGCCGTACCCGGAGGCGGACGCGCCCGCGAACACGCCCGTCGCGGAACCGCGCAGCGTCGCCGGGTCGATCCCGGCCTGCTCCAGCGCCTCCCACGACACCTCCAGCAGCAGCCGCTGCTGCGGGTCCATCGACAGGGCCTCGCGCGGGCTGATCCCGAAGAACCCCGCGTCGAACTGGGTGGCGTCGTAGACGAAGTTGCCCGCCTGCACCTCCGCGCCGGACTCGGGGTCGTCGGGGTCGCCGACGGCCCACCCCCGGTCCTGCGGCAGCCCGGCCACCGATTCCCGCCTGGCGTCCAGCAGCTCCCACAGGGCCTCGGGGCTGCGCACACCGCCGGGGAAGCGGCAGCTCATGCCGACGATGGCAATGGGCTCACCACTGGCCGCTTCCAGTTCCTGCAAACGGTGCCGGGTCTCATGGAGATTGGCGGTCACCCGCTTGAGGAAGTAGCGGAGCTTCTCTTCGCTCACTTACGTCACCTCGTCGAGGAAGTTGCGGCGGTTGGCCTTGTCAGTAAATTCCGAGTTCTTTTCCGATGAAATCGAAGACTTCGTCGTCGCTTGACGATTCGAGCTTCTCCGCAACTCCGGCCTCGGCGATCTGTGCCCGGGTCTCCTTCCACTTGGAAAGGACGACCTCGAGTCGGTTCGTGATCAGGGTGGATTCGTCGTCGCCGGCGATCGCGGCGAGCATGCCCTCCAGCTTGTCCAGCTCGGCCAGTACGGGCTGGGCCGGGCTGGTCTCCTCCGTCAGGCAGGCCCGCAGATGGTCGGCGAGCGCGGCGGAGGTGGGGTAGTCGAACAGGAGCGTGCTGGGCAGGCGCAGTCCGGTGGACCGGCCCAGCCGGTCCCGCAGTTCGACGGCGGTCAGCGAGTCGGCTCCGAGGTCGTTGAAGGCCCGGTCGGCCTCGACGGACTCGACGCTCGCGTGGCCCAGGACGGCGGCGGCCTCGGTGCGGACCAGGTCGGTCAGCAGCCGGTCCTGTTCCACCCGGGACAGGGCCGCCAGTTGCTGCGCCAGCGCGCTCCCGGCCGGCGAGTCGGCCGGACCGGTGTCGTCGCCCTTCCCGGCCAGGGCCTCGACGACCTCGGGCAGGCTCTCGATCAGCGGGCTGGGCCGGCGCAGCGTGAACGGCGGCGCGAACCGCGCCCAGTCCACGTCCACGACCGTCATCAGCCGGTCGCGGCCGTCGAGCACCTGGGCCAGGGCCCGGATCGCCTGGTCCGGATCGATCAGGCGCAGGCCGCGCCGCGTCATCGCGGCCGCGCCCTCCGCGTCGGTCATCCCGCCGCCGCCCCACGGGCCCCAGGCCACCGAGGTGGCGGCCAGGCCCCGGGCCAGGCGGTTCTCCGCCAGGGCGTCCAGGTAGGAGTTGGCTGCCGCGTAACCGGCCTGAAGGCCACTGCCCCAGGTCGCCGCGATGGAGGAGAACAGGACGAACGCGTCCAGGTCCAGGCCGGCGGTCAACCGGTCGAGGCTCGCGGCGCCCGCGGCCTTGGCCGCCAGGACCGCAGCCGTTTCCTCCACCGAGACCTCGTCCAGTGCGGTCGCCTGCGCGAGACCGGCGGCGTGCATGACCGCGGTCAGCGGCGGGCCGCCCGCACCGATCCTGGCGATCACCCCGGCCAGCGCGGCGTCCTCGGCGGCATCGCACGCGAACACGTCAACCTCGGCCCCGGCCGTCGCCAACTCGGCCGCCAGCGCGGCCGTACCGGCCGCCCCGGCCCCGGACCGGCTCGTCAGCACGAGCCGCTTGGCGCCGCGGCCGGCCAGCCAGCGCGCGACGTGGCCGCCGATCGCACCGGTCCCGCCGGTGATCAGGACGGTCCCGCGCGGCACGAACTGCTCGGCGTTGTCGCGGGGTTGCGCCGCCCTGGTCAGGCGGCGCCCGAAGATCCCGGCCGGACGGATCGCGACCTGGTCCTCGCCGCACTCGGCCAGCACCGCGCAGAGCCGCGTCGCGGCCTGCTCGTCGAACTCGGCCGGCAGGTCGATCAGGCCGCCGCCGTGGTCGGGGTGTTCAAGGGTCGCGACCCGGCCCAGCCCCCAGGTCTGCGCCTGCACCGGGCTGGTCGGGGCCTCGTCCGGCGTGGCACCGACGGCACCGCGGGTGAGCGCCCACATCGGCGCGTGGACCCCCTGGGCGATCAGGGCCTGGACCAGTGTCTGGGTCCCGGCGAGGCCGTTCGCCAGCACCGGGTGACCGGGCAGCGGCGTCTCGTCCAGGGCCAGCAGCGACACGACGCCGGAGACCCCGGCCTCGGGAAGCGTCGCGGCGATCTGCGCGGCCATCCGCTCCTGGTCGGCGGTTTCCGTGGTCGCCATCGTCACCACGTCGGCGCCCCGGGCGGTCAGCGCCTGCACGCAGGCCTGCGTCAGGTCGTCCTCGGCCTGCCCGGGCGTGACCACCAGCAGCCAGTGCCCGGTCAGCACCGCCGGAGCGGGGTCGGCCACCGGCGCCCAGCTCACCCGGTACCGCCAGTTCGTGGTCACCGAACGGTCCTGCTCACGCCGCCGCCAGGACGCCAGGGCCGGCAGGACCTCGCTCAGCTGCCGCTGGTCCTCGATGGCCAGGGTGTCGGCGAGCTGCGTCAGGTCCCCGCCGTCGACGGCGGCCCAGAACCGGGCCTCGGCGGCCGTGCTCGTCCGGTCCCCGCCGGCGTTCGGCGGGGTCTGCACACCCTCGGGCCAGTACCGCTGGTGGCGGAAGGCGTAGGTGGGCAGCTCGACCGGCGCGCCGGTCGGGAGCACCGAACTCCAGTCCACTGCAGCGCCGTTGACGAACGCCCGGGCCAGACCGCTCACCAGGCTCGCGACGCCCTGGTCGTCGCGCCGCTGCAACGGGACGAACACGGCCTCCTCGCTCCCGATACCGGCCACGATGTCCGAGCCCAGCGAGGACAGCGACCCGTCGGGTCCGACCTCGACGAACACCGACACGCCCTGCTTCGCGAGAGCCGCGACGGCGTCGGCGAAGCGCACCGCCCGGCGCGTCTGCGCCGGCCAGTACCCCGCCTCGCACTCGGTCACCAGCTCACCGGTCAGCGCACCCGCCCACATCATCTGCGGACGGCGGTACTCCAACCCGGCCGCCACAGCACCGAGTTCATCGAGCACGGGGTCCATGGCGGGCGAGTGGAAGGCATGCGACACCCGCAGCCGCCGCACCCGACGACCCCGCTCACGCCACACCTCCACCACCTTCTCCACGGCATCGGTCTCACCCGAAACCACCACCGACTCCGGCCCGTTGACCGCCGCGATCACCACACCCTCGGCAAGCGTGGAAACCACGTCCGCCTCCGGCGCATTGATCGCCGCCATGGCCCCGCCGGACGGCAGCGCCTGCATCAGGCGAGCGCGCGCCGCCACCAAGCGGCAGGCGTCCGGCAGCGACAGCACCCCGGCCACGTACGCGGCCGCGACCTCACCCACCGAGTGACCGATCACCGCATCCGGCGTCACGCCCGCAGCCTCCAGCACGGCCGCGACACCGACCTCGAAGGCGAACAACCCCGCCTGCGCATACAGCGTCTGATCCGCCAGAGCCCCGTCGACACCGTCCGCACCCAGGACCACGTCCCGGACCGACACGCCCAACTCCAGCTCCAGCAGCCCGCACACCCGGTCGAACGTCTCCGCGAACACCGGGCTGCCCTCGTAGAGGCCCCGGCCCATACCGACCCACTGCGAACCCTGACCCGCGAAGATCAGGCCGACGCGAGCACCGGCACGCGCAACACCCGACACCACCGATGCCGCCGACACACCAGCGGCCAGACTCTCCACACCACCGACCAGTTCGGCACGCTCGGTGCCCACCACCACGGCCCGGTGCTCGAAGGCCGACCTCGTGGTGGCCAGCGACCACGCCACATCCGCCGGCTCCAGCTCCGGCCGCGCGGAGACCCACTCCCGCAGCCGGTCCGCCTGCGCCGTCAGCCCCTCGGCCGACCGACCCGACACGACCCACGCACCGGCACCCGGCAGCACCGGAGCCGTCTCCTGCACCTCGATGGCCTCGACGGCCGCAGCCGCCGGCGCCTCCTCCACGATGACGTGCGCGTTGGTCCCGCTGATCCCGAACGCCGAAACACCCGCCCGGCGCGGACGCCCGTTGGCCGGCCACGGCACCGACTCCGCCAGCAGCAGTACCTCACCCGACGCCCAGTCCACGTGCTGCGACGGCTCGTCCACGTGCAGCGTCCGCGGCAACTCCTCGTGCTGCATCGCCAGCACCATCTTGATCACACCGGCCATACCGGCGGCCGCCTGCGTGTGCCCGATGTTGGACTTCACCGACCCCAGCCACAACGGCCGTTCCCCGTCCCGCTCCTGGCCGTACGTCGCCAGCAGCGCCTGCGCCTCGATCGGGTCCCCGAGCGGGGTTCCCGTCCCGTGCGCCTCGACCACGTCCACATCGGCGGCGGTCAGCTGGGCGCTCGCGAGAGCCGCCCGGATCACCCGCTGCTGCGACGGACCGTTCGGGGCGGTGAGCCCGTTGGACGCACCGTCCTGGTTGATCGCCGAGCCGCGCACCACCGCGAGGACCCGGTGCCCGTTGCGCCGGGCGTCGGAGAGCCGCTCCAGCACCACCATGCCGGCGCCTTCACCCATGCCCATGCCGTCGGCCGCGGCCGAGAACGCCTTGGACCGTCCGTCCGCCGCCAGCCCGCGCTGCCGGGCGAAGCCCACCATCTCCCACGGCGTCGCCATGACCGCGACCCCGCCGACCAGCGCCAGCGAGCACTCCCCGGACCGTACGGACCGGGCGGCCATGTGCAGCGCCACCAGCGACGACGAACACGCCGTGTCCACCGTCACCGCCGGACCCTCCAGGCCCAGCACGTACGACACCCGGCCGGAGATGATGCTCGTCGCGTTCCCGGTCACCAGGTGGCCCTCCACCTGCCCGGCGCCGTCCTGGCCGCCGAGCTGCATGCTGGCCAGCGCGTAGTTCGACGAGTACCCGCCGATGAACACGCCGGTGTGCGAGCCGCGCAGCAACGCCGGGTCGAGGCCGGTGGACTCCAGTGCCTCCCACGACAGTTCGAGCATCAGCCGCTGCTGCGGGTCCATCGCCAGCGCCTCACGCGGACTGATCCCGAAGAATCCCGCGTCGAACCGGCTCGCCTGGTGGAGGAAGCCGCCCTCGCGCGCGTAGGTGGTGCCGGCGTGCGCGGGATCGGGGTCGAACAGGGCGTCCGCGTCCCAGCCACGGTCCTGCGGGAGGCCGGAGATGCCTTCTCCGCCCGCGGCCAGCAACTTCCAGAGCTCTTCCGGGGTGTTCAGCCCGCCGGGGAACCGGCAGCTCATCGCGACGATGGCGATCGGCTCGTCATCGGGGACCACGGCGGCCGGCACGACCGGCGCCGACGCGTTGTCGGCCAGGGCGCCGAGCAGCTCCGTCCGCAGGTGGTCGGCCAGCACCGTCGGGGTGGGGTAGTCGAACATCAGCGTCGCCGGCAGGCGCAGCCCGGTCGCCGTGGAGATGCGGTTCCGCAGCTCGACCGAGGTCAGCGAGTCGAAGCCCAACTCGCTGAAGGCGCGCCCGGGTTCGACCTCGTCGGAGCTGGCGTGGTTGAGGACGGCGGCGGCCTCCTCCCGGATCGTGTCCACCAGGATCCGGTCCTGCTCCGCCCGCGACAGGCCGACCAGCCGCTGGGCGAGCTCGCCCTCGGCCTGCTGCCCGCCCCGGCTCTCGGTCCGCTGGGCCGCCTTCAGCTGCTGGGCGTCCGGCAGGTCGCGCAGGAACGGGACGTCCAGGATCTGTGCCTGGCCGGGAGCGGCCGCGAAGGCGGGCCAGTCGAGGTCCATGATCGTCAGGACGGTGTCCGGTCCGGCCAGGGCGCCGCCCAGGGCCTTGACCGCCAGCTCGGGGTCCATCAGGACCTCCCAGCGGTTGCGGCGCAGCCGCTGCCGGGCCGCCTCGCTGCCCCCGGACACGCCCTCGCCGGCCCAGGGGCCCCAGGCCACCGAGAGGGCGGTGAGGCCGCGGGAGCGCCGGTTCTCCGCCAGCGCGTCCAGGAAGGCGTTCGCCGCCGAGTAGTTGGCCTGGCCCGCGCCACCGAACGTGGACGCGGCCGAGGAGAACAGCACGAAGGCGTCGAGGTCGAGGTCCGCGGTGAGTTCGTCGAGGTGGACGGCGCCGACGGCCTTGGCCGCGAGGGCGTTGGCCAGCCGGTCGACGTCGAGCCGGTCGAGGACGCCGTCGTCGAGCACGCCGGCGGTGTGCATGACCGTGGTCAGCGGCGGGCCGCCCGCACCGATGCGGTCGACGACCCCGGCGAGATCGGCGCGGCTCGCGCTGTCGCAGGCGCTGATCTCGACGTCGGTCCCGGCGGCCGCCAGGCTCGCGGCCAGCGCCACGGCGCCCGGGGCGGCGACGCCGGACCGGCTGGCCAGGACGAGCCGCTCGGCGCCGCGGCCGGCCAGCCAGCGGGCCACGTGCCCGCCGACCGCGCCGGTCCCGCCGGTGATCAGGACGGTGCCGCGCGGCGTCCAGTCCCGGCCCGCCCTGGGCTGCGGGAGCCGGGTCAGGCGGCGGCCCAGGATCCCGGCGGGCCGGATCGCCACCTCGTCCTCGCCGCAGCCGGCGAGCACCGTGCACAGCCGGCTCGCGGCCCGGTCGTCGAGCACGGCGGGCAGGTCGATCAGGCCGCCCCAGCGGTCCGGCTGCTCCAGGAAGACGACCCGGCCGAGGCCCCAGGTCTGCGCCTGCACCGGGTTGGTCAGCAGGTCGCCCGGGCCGGTGGCGATCGCCCCGGAGGTGAGCGTCCACAGCGGCGCGGTGATCCCGGCGTCGGTCAGCGCCTGCAGCAGGGTCAGGGTGCCGACCAGACCGGCGGGCACCACGGGCCGTTCCGCGATCGGGGTCTCGTCCAGTCCCAGCAGCGACACCACGCCGGTCACGCGCGACGGCGTGTCCTCGTCGGTGTGCAGGGCCCGGGCGATGTCCGCGGCCAGCGCCTCGCGCTGCGCCGTGGCGGCCTCGACCTCGACGACCTCGACCTGGGTGCCCCGGGCGGTCAGCGCCCGGAGGCACGCCTGGATCAGGTCCGCCGTACGGCCGGCCCGGTTCGCGGGAACCGCGACCAGCCAGGTGCCGGCCGGCTTGGCCGGTGCCGGGTCGGTGACGGGCGCCCAGGTGACGCGGTAGCGCCAGTTCCCGGTGACGTCCCGGTCCCGCTCGCGGCGCCGCCAGGACGCCAGCGACGGAAGCACCTCGCCGAAGGAGCGCTCTCCGTCCACGGCGAGCGTGTCGGCGAGCTGCTGCAGGTCGCCGCCCTCGACGGCCGCCCAGAACCGGGCCTCGGCCTCCGAGGACGCGCCGTCCCCGCCGGTCGCCGTCGGCGCGGCCAGGCGGGCGGCGGCGAGCCAGTACCGCTGGTGCTGGAAGGCGTAGGTGGGCAGGTCCGTGCGCCGTCCGGCCGGCAGCACCTTCTGCCAGTCGACGAAGGTGCCGCCCACATGCACCTGGGCGAGCGCCGCCAGCAGCCGCCGCGGGCCGCTGTTCTCGCGGTCCAGCGTCCCGGTGATCACCGGGGCACCGGCCGTTCCCAGGTCCTCGATCGTCTCGGCGATCCCGGTGGTCAGCACCGGCTGCGGGGACACCTCGATGAACGTGCGGTTCCCGGCCGCGGCCAGCTCCCGGATCGACTCGTCGAAGCGGACGGTCCGGCGGACGTTGGCGAACCAGTACCCGGGGTCCAGCTCCGGGCCGCTCATCCAGCGGCACTCGACCGTGGAGAACATCGGGATCCGTCCGGCCCCCGGCCGGATGCCGGCCAGACGCTCGGTCAGGACGCCCTCCAGTTCCGCCACCCCGGCCGAGTGCGCCACGAAGTCGGTCACCGGGATCGGCCACCGCATGACCCTCCGGGCCGCCAGCTCGGCGCCGAACTCCGCCAGCGCCTCCGTCTCGCCGGAGACCACGGTGGCGGCGGGCCCGTTCACCGCCGCGACCGCGAGCCGGTCGCCCCAAGGGGCCAGCAGCTCGCGCACCGCCGCGGCGGGCATGACGACCGACAGCATCCCGCCGCCGGTGCCGAGCCCGGACAGCGCCCGGCTGCGGACCGCCACGACCCTGGCCGCGTCCTGGAGCGACAGGATCCCGGCCACCGTCGCGGCCGCGATCTCGCCCTGGGAGTGGCCGACCACGGCACCCGGCGTGACGCCCGCGGCCTCCCACACGGCGGCCAGCGACACCATCACCGCCCACAGCGCAGGCTGGACCACGTCGGCGCGCTCCAGCTCGGGCGCGCCCTCCGCACCGGCCAGTACCTCGGTGAGCGACCAGTCCACGTACGGTTCCAGGGCCTGCGCGCACTCCGCGAGCCGCGCGGCGAACACCGGCGAGGACGCCATCAACTCCCGGCCCATGCCGGCCCACTGGGCGCCCTGGCCGGGGAAGACGAAGACCGGCTCGCTCGCCTCGGCGGCCGCGGACGTTCCGGCGACCACCCCGGGAGCGCGCTCGCCGGCCGCCACCGCGGCCAGGCCGGCGGCCAGTTCCTCGCGGGCGGTCCCGGTCACCACGGCCCGGTACTCGTGCACCGAGCGGGTCGCCGCCAGCGACCACGCCACGTCCGCCGGGTCGAGCCCGGAGCGCGTCGCCACGTACTCCGCCAGCCGGGCCGCCTGCCTCCGCAGGCCGTCCGCCGTCCGCCCGGACACCACCCAGGCAGAGGCGCCGGGAGCGTCGAGGACCGCGGGGGCCTGGGGCGTTCCGGCACCCTCGTGCTCCGCGGACGCCTCGACGTCCGCCGGCTCGGGGGCCTCCTCGAGGATCACGTGGGCGTTGGTGCCGCTGACCCCGAACGAGGACACCCCGGCCCGGCGCGGACGTCCGTCCGTCTGCCACGGCCGCGACTCCGTGAGCAGCCGGACGTCGCCCGCCGACCAGTCCACGTGCGGCGAAGGCTCGTCCGCGTGCAGCGTGGCCGGCAGGTGCTTGTGCTGCAGCGACAGCACCATCTTGATGAGGCCGCTGACACCGGCCGCGCCCTGGGTGTGACCAATGTTGGACTTCACCGACCCCAGCCACAGCGGCCGTCCCTCCGGCCGGTCCTGGCCGTAGGTGGCGATCACCGCCTGCGCCTCGATCGGGTCGCCCAGCACCGTGCCGGAGCCGTGCGCCTCCACCACGTCCACGTCGGCGGTCGACAGCCCGGCGTTGGCCAGGGCCGCCCGGATCACCCGCTGCTGCGAGGGACCGTTGGGCGCCGTCAGACCGTTCGACGCACCGTCCTGGTTGATCGCCGAGCCGCGCACCACGGCCAGCACCGGGTGCCCGTTGCGCCGGGCGTCCGAGAGGCGCTCCAGCACCACCATGCCTGCGCCCTCGGCGATGCCCATGCCGTCCGCCGCGGCCGAGAACGACTTCGACCGGCCGTCGGGGGACAGCCCCCGCTGCTTGCTCACCCAGACGAACAGGTCCGGGGTGGACGCGATGAACGCGGCGCCGGCCAGCGCCAGCGAGCACTCTCCCGAACGCAGCGCCTGGGCGGCCAGGTTGACCGCCACCAGCGCCGACGAGCAGGCCGTGTCGACCGTCACCGCGGGGCCCTCCAGGCCGAAGGTGTAGGCCACCCGGCCGGAGAGCACGCTGGTCGTGGTGCCCGTCAGCAGGTGCGCCTCCAGGCCCTCCGTGGCGTCCGGCCCGGCCAGGCCGTACCCCGCGTAGCTCGCGCCCGCGAACACGCCCGTCCTGCTGCCGCGCAGCGACGACTGGACGATGCCCGCCCGCTCCAGGGCCTCCCAGGACGTCTCCAGCAGGAGCCGCTGCTGCGGGTCCATCGCCAGCGCCTCACGGGGGCTGATGCCGAAGAAGCCGGCGTCGAACTCGGCCGCGTTGTAGACGAATCCACCCTGGCGCACGTACGAGGTGCCGGCCTGGTCCGGGTCCGGGTCGTAGAGGCCGTCCAGATCCCAGCCCCGGTCCTGCGGGAACGCCCCGATCGCGTCCGTGCCCGAGGCCAGGAGCTCCCACAGCTCCTCCGGGCTCCGGACCCCGCCGGGGAAGCGGCAGCCCATGCCCACGATCACGACCGGATCGTCGTCCAGCGGCGCCGTGCTCGTCACGACGACCCCGCCGGCGCTCCCGGTCCGGGCGCCCAGCAGCTCGGACCGCAGATAGCCGGCCAGCACCGCCGGGCTCGGGTAGTCGAAGAGCAGCGTGGCGGGCAGCTTCAGGCCGGTGGCGGCGCCCAGCCGGTTGCGGAGTTCGACGGCGGTCAGGGAGTCGAAGCCGAGCTCGCTGAAGGCCCGGCTACTGCCGATGGCCTCCGGGGAGGAGTACTCCAGCACGGCGGCGGCCTCGGCCCTGACCAGGTTGACCAGGGCGCGGTCCTGCTCGGCCGCGGGCAGGTCGGCCAGTTGCTGCCGCAGGGGCGTGCCGGCGTCCAGGTCAACGGCCGGGTCGGGCCCGTCGCCGGCCAGGGCCTGGGCGACCTCGGGCAGGTTCTCGATCAGCGGGCTGCGCCGGCGCAGGGTGAACGGCGGGGCGAACCGGGCCCAGTCCACGTCGACGACCGTCGTCAGTGCCTCGCCGCCGTCCAGGATCTCGGCCAGTGTCCGGATGGCCAGGGCGGGGCTCATCAGCCGCAGCCCGCGCCGCTCCAGCTGAGCGCCGTCGTCCCCGGAGCCCATCACGCCGACGCTCCACGGGCCCCAGGCCACCGAGGTGGCGACCAGGCCCCGGGCCAGGCGGCTCTCCGCCAGTGCGTCCAGGAAGGCGTTCGCCGCCGAGAATCCGGGCTGCTGGCCGCCGCCCCAGACGGCGGCGACCGAGGAGAACAGGACGAACGCGTCGAGGTCCAGGTCCGCGGTCAGCTCGTCCAGCCAGGCCGCCGCGTCCGCCTTGACCGCGAGCACGCCGGCGAACTCCGCGAGGTCGAGCTCGTCGATCGGCCTGTTGTCGATGGCCTCCGCGAGGTGCAGGACGGACGACAGCTCGGCGCCGGTCGTCCCGATCCAGTCGAGCAGGCCGGCCAGGTCGGCACGCTGCCCGGCGTCGCACGCCACGACGTCCACGCGGGCGCCCTGCGCGGCGAGTCCGGCCGCCTGCGCGGCGATGCCGGGGGCGGCGGGACCGGAAGTGCTGCTCAGCACCAGCCGGGACGCGCCCCGGTCGGCCGACCAGCGGGCGACGTGCCCGCCGATCGCGTCGGTGCCGCCGGTGACCAGCACGCTGCCGCGCGGCTTCCAGTCCCGGCCCGCCTCGGGCCGCGGGGCGCGGGTCAGGCGGCGGCCCAGGAGTCCGGTCTGCCGGATCGCGACCTGGTCCTCGCCGCAGCCGGCCAGGACGGCGGCCAGCCGCGCGCTCACCCGCTCGTCGACCGTGTCGGGCAGGTCGATCAACCCGCCCCAGCGGTCCGGGTGTTCGAGTGCGACGACGCGGCCGAGGCCCCACACCCGGGCCTGCTCCGGGCCGGCCGGCGCCTCGCCCGGCGCGGCCGCGACGGCGCCGCGGGTGACGACCCACAGCGGCGCGGTCACGCCGGTGTCGCCGAGGGCCTGCACGAGGGCGAGCGTCGCGGCAAGGCCGCCGGGCACCGCCGGGTGGGCGGGCAGGCGCCGCTCGTCGGTCGCGAGGAGCGACAGCACGCCGGACACCGCCTCGGCGCCCTGCAGCGCCTCGCCGAGCAGCGCGGCCATGTCGGTCCGGTCGACGGTTCCGGCCGGAACCTCGACGAACACGGCCCCGGCTCCGCGGGCGGTCAGCGCCGCCGCGCACTGCTGCGCCAGGTCGCCGTCGGCCGTCCCGGCCGGGGTGACGACCAGCCAGCTCCCGGACAGCACACCCGAGGACTGCTCGGTCACCGGTGCCCAGGTCACGCGGTAGCGCCAGCCCTCGGTCACCGACCGGTCCCGCTCACGGCGTCGCCACGACGCCAGGGCGGGCAGCACCTCGGCGAGCTGCTGCTGGTCCTCGATGGCCAGCGTGTCGGCGATCCGGGCCAGGTCGCCGCTCTCGACGGCCGCCCAGAACCGGGCCTCCGCGGCCGTACCCGAGCCGTCCCCGCCCATCACGGTGGCGGTCGCGGCCGGGGACTCCAGCCAGAAGCGCTGACGCTGGAAGGCGTAGGTCGGCAGGTCCACCGGCTCGGCGGCAGGTAGGACCGTCTTCCAGTCGACGGTCAGGCCGCCGACGTAGGCCTGCGCGAGCGAGGTGATCAGACGGGACGCGCCCGCGTTGTCGCGCTCCAGCGTGCCCACCGTCAGGACGTCGGCGATGCCCGCGTCCTCGGCCGTCTCCGTCACCGACGCCGTCAGCACCGGGTGCGGCGACACCTCGACGAACGCACCGTAGCCGCCGCCGAGAAGGACACGGACGGCCTCCTCGAAGCGGACCATCCGCCGCAGGTTCGCGAACCAGTAGGCGGCGTCGACCTCGGTGCCCGACAGCCACTCGCCGGTGACCGTGGAGATCATCGGCATCCGGCCGGCCTGCGGGGTGATCCCGGCCAGCTCGCTCTCCAAAATGGCGGCCAGCGGCTCCACAGCCGGCGAGTGCGCGACGAAGTCCGTCGCCGGGATACGCCAGCGCAGCACCTTCCGCGACGCCAACTCCCGCTCGAACTCGGACAGCGCCTCCGGCTCACCCGAAACCACCACGGCGGCCGGGCCGTTGATCGCGGCCACCGACAGACGCTCGCCCCAGCCCTCGACGATCTCCCGCACAGCCTGGGACGGCATCACCACAGACACCATCGAGCCCTGCACGTCCAGGCTCGTCAGCGCCCGCGCCCGCACCGCCACAACCCGGGCGCCGTCCTCCAGAGACAGCATCCCGGCGACCGTCGCCGCCGCGATCTCACCCTGCGAGTGACCAACAACAGCGTCCGGCGTCACGCCGGCGGCCTCCCACACGGCGGCCAGCGAGACCATGACGGCCCACAGCACCGGCTGCACGACATCCGCCGAGTCCAGCCCCGGAGCACCCTCGGCCCCGGCGAGAACGTCGGACAGCGACCACGGCACATGCGGCGCCAACGCCCGCTCACACTCCGCGAGCCGGGCCGCGAACACCGGGCTGGACAGCGCCAACTCCCGGCCCATCCCGACCCACTGCGCACCCTGACCCGCGAACACGAACGCCGTCCGGCCACCCGAACGCGCAACACCCGACACCACCGAACCCGCACGCGTGCCGGCAACCAGGCTGCCCAGCCCCGACACCAGCTCCTCACGACCGCCACCGACCACGACCGCCCGGTGCTCGAACACCGACCGCGTCGCCGCCAGCGACCACGCCACATCCGCCGACGCCACCTCCGGCCGCGCCGACACCCAATCCCGCAGCCGACCCGCCTGAGCCGTCAGCACCTCCGCCGACCGGCCCGACACCAGCCACGCGCCGACACCGTCGCCCTCGACCACCGCAGGAACGGCAGGAGCCGCCTCGACCTCGGCGGCCGGGGCCTCGCTCACCGCCTCGTCAGCGCCCTCACCGGCGGGCTCACCCGCGCCCGCGGACTCGCCGTCCGCCGTCGGGGCCTCCTCCAGAATGAGGTGGACGTTGGTGCCGCTCATCCCGAACGACGACACGCCGGCCCGGCGCACACGCTCCCCGGTGGGCCACGCCACCGCCTCGCTCAGCAGCTTGACGTCGCCGGCCGCCCACTCCACGTGCGGCGTCGGCTCGTCCGCGTGCAAGGTCTGCGGCAGCTGCTCGTGCTGCAGCGCCAGCACCATCTTGATCACACCGGCCACACCGGCGGCCGCCTGGGTGTGCCCGATGTTCGACTTCACCGAGCCCAGCCACAACGGCTGCTCCTGGGAACGTTCCTGACCGTACGTCGCGAGCAGCGCCTCGGCCTCGATCGGGTCGCCGAGCGTGGTCGCCGAACCGTGCGCCTCCACCACGTCGACCTCGTCGGCGCGAACCCCGGCGTTCGCCAGCGCCGCCCGGATCACCCGCTGCTGCGACGGACCGTTCGGCGCCGTCAGACCGTTCGACGCACCGTCCTGGTTGACCGCCGAACCGCGCATCACAGCCAGGATCCTGTGTCCGTTGCGCCGGGCGTCCGACAGCCGCTCCACCACGAGGACACCGACGCCCTCGGCCCAGCCGGAGCCGTCCGCCGACGCGGCGAAGGACTTGCAGCGCCCGTCCACCGACATCCCGCGCTGCCGGGAGAAGCCCACGAAGACCGACGGGCTGGAGATCACCGTGGCGCCGCCGACCAGCGCCAGCGAGCACTCGCCGGAGCGCAGCGCCTGGGCGGCCAGGTGCAGCGAGACCAGCGACGACGAGCACGCGGTGTCGACCGTGACGGCCGGGCCCTCCAGGCCGAAGCTGAACGCCAGCCGACCCGACGTGACACTGGTCGCGATGCCGGTGAGGAGGTGCCCCTCCGAACCTCCGGTCTGCGCCGCCGGGTCCGTGCCGTAGCCCTGGCTGTACGCGCCGGCGAACACGCCGGTCTGGCTGCCGCGAAGGGAGCCGGCGTCGATGCCCGCCTGTTCGATCGCCTCCCAGGCCACCTCCAGCAGCAGGCGCTGCTGCGGGTCCATCGTGATCGCCTCGCGCGGGCTGATCCCGAAGAAGCCGGCGTCGAACTCGGGGGCGTCGTAGATGAATCCGCCGTGGCGCGCGTACGAGGTGCCCGGGTGGTCCGGGTCGGGGTCGTACAGGTTCTCCAGGTCCCAGCCGCGGTCCTGCGGGAACGGGCCGATCGCATCGGTCCCCTCGGTCAGCAGCCGCCACAGCTCCTCGGGGTTCTGCACCCCGCCGGGGAACCGGCAGCCCATGCCGACGATCGCGATCGGCTCCTGGTTCCGCTCCTCGACCTCAGCCAGTCGACGGCGGACCTGGCGCAGATTGGCCGTCACGAGCTTGAGGTAATCGCGAAGCTTGTCTTCGTTGGCCATTTGTTTCCGCCATCCCTGCTTACCGAGGATATGCCAATTCTGATCTGCACAGCCGCGGTGCGGGATTACCGCGGAAATTACGCAAAATCGGGGATTCTCAATACCTGCAAAAGGGATCGAGCCCACCAGCAACAGGAACGTATCCACCCCTGGTGGGCGGCGCAACGTGGCAGTTGAACACTTGAACCACGCGCGGGAATCGAGGAATCGGCACTCAATCCGCCGCAACGCGCAGGTACCCGGTAGCACTGAATACCATGGACGACTATTCAGGTCCAGGGTCAGGTCCAGGGTTCGGGTCCAGGGGCCGCGGACACGCGTCCCGGTTCCGTCGACAACACGTCCGTCGACTACACGTCCGTCGACAACGCAGAGGGCGGCGGCCGGCCCGTACGAGCCGACCACCGCCCTGTGCCGGACCGCGGTCCGGCCTGTACCTCAGAGTGCGCTTTCCCCGCGCATCCACTGCCCGAGCGTCCGCCGCGGGTACCTGACCACCACGTCACCGCCGCGGACCCGGCCGGTCACGGTCACCCGGAGCACGACCGGCTCGATCTCGTCGGCGCCGGGCACGCGGACCTTGACCTCGCCCACGCCCACCGTCAGGTCGTCGGTCACCACCACGATGCCCGGCCTGACCACCAGGATCAGGTTTCCGCCGATGCTCAGGTAGACGTCGAGGTCGAGGGTGTCATGGCTGATCACCGCCTGGGTGAAGTCGAGCTTGACGTCGCCCCCGTGCATCCGGATGTCCAGCCGGCGCGGGACCTCCCAGGGCCCGGACCGGTGCAGGGTGCCGAACCGCTGGTTGATCTCCACCACGTCCTTGGGTCGCCGGCCCGGCTCGGCGGGGGGAGCGGGATCGGGGGAGACCGGAAGATCGCGGGTCAGCGCGGCCAGTTCGCCGATGGTCCGGGCGTTCAGCGCCGCCGCGATGCGCTCGTCGAGCTCCTCGGCCGTGAGCCGGCCGTCCCCCGCGGCGTCGCGGAGAATCTCGACGACCTGGTCCCGGTCGGAGTGCGAAGCCCTGAGGTCCTCCGCGGACACGTCTCCGGCATTGTGACTGCTTGACGACCTGTCATCCGTCATGTCTCCAACCTGAGCTTTCTCTGGGAGAGTCACGTCGAATCGACGGTACATGACATCGGATTGCGCCCTCGACCACAACAGAACATCAGGCACTGTTCAACTGGCAACCCCGCCCGCCCGAACGGATCCCGGAGTACCGCCGGGTCCCGCGGCAGCCCGCGAACTTCCCGGTTGCGGCGAGGCAGTTGAACGACGCGA
This sequence comes from Kitasatospora aureofaciens, assembly GCF_019192735.1. Classification (GTDB taxonomy): domain Bacteria; phylum Actinomycetota; class Actinomycetes; order Streptomycetales; family Streptomycetaceae; genus Kitasatospora; species Kitasatospora aureofaciens_A. The sequence continues at coordinate 23,322 of NZ_JAHTKP010000019.1, read as the reverse complement.
CGCGAGGCCACTACCTCAACTACCGTCTGCCGCAACGGCAGTCCGGCATCGGCGAACACGAACCGTATCCGCAACCTGCCATCGAGCCGAGGAAGTGAACGGGGCCATGGAAACGTCGTTGGTGAGTCTTGTCATGGGGTCGATGACGTCCGCGACGGTCGGCGCCGCGGCGCACCTGGGTGTCGCGGACGCCCTCGCGGACGGGCCGGCCACGGCCGCCGAGCTGGCCGCGGCCGTCGACGCGGACCCCGACGCGCTCGTGTCCCTCATGACGGCCCTGACGGCGCTGGGGGTCTTCGCGCGGGACGAGGAGGGCCGCTACACCAACTCGCCCCAGTCCGAGCAGCTCCGGACCGATCACCCCGAGTCGATCCGGCACCTGACCGTGCTGCTCTGCGGCCTCTACGCCCAGGCGGCCGCCGGCGGGCTCACGCAGGCGGTGCGGACCGGCACCTCGGTCATGCCCAACGCGTTCGGCGTCTCGCTCTACGAGTACCTGGAGAAGGACCCCGAGACCGCCCGGATCTTCGACCTCGCGATGCAGGACTGGGCCCGGCCGATCGGCGCGGTGCTGGCGGAGCACGTCCCGTTCGAGAACGTCCGCACGGTGATCGACGTCGGCGGCGGCAACGGCGCACTCCTCAAGGCCATTCTCACGGCGCACCCGCACCTCAAGGGCATCTGCGTGGACCGCCCGGACACCTGCCGGCGCGCGGAGGCCGACCTCCGCGCATCGGGCAACGAGGACCTCATCGAGCGACTCACCTACCGGCCCGCCGACATCCTCCGCGAAGTCCCCGGTGGCGGCGAGCTCTACATCCTCAAGAACGTTCTCCACGACTGGAGTTCGGAGAGCGGCGTCCAGATCCTGAGCAACATCCGCCGCGCGATGAGCGCCGCCACCGCCCCGGACGGCGCCCCGACGCTCCTGGTCATCGACCCCTTGGCGGAACACGACTCCGGCGCCGCCTTCCGCAACGTCATCAAGATGGTGGTCGGCGAGACCGACGCCCGCGAACGCACCGAGGCCGACATGCGCCGCGAGGCAGCGGCAGCCGGCCTCCAGGTCCTCTCCATCACCCCCTGCCCCGCCGACCTGAGCGTCACCGCCTGCATCGTCGCCGACAGCGGACAGCCCGCCTGACGACCCCGCTCAGGCGCGGTTCGGCACCCGGCCCAGGGTGCGGGTCGGGCGGGCGACCAGCAGGGCGGCGGCGGTGAGGAGGGCGACCACGATGCCCACCTGGAGCACCCGGTCGGTGCCGAACGCCCCGACGGCCGGACCGGCCAGCGCACTGCCGACCGGGAACATGCCGACGGAACCCGCGACCTCGTAGGCGTGGACGCGGTTGAGCACCTCGCCCGGCACCTGGGTCTGCACGCTGGTGGCCCACATGACGCCCCAGAAGGTGATGCCCGCCCCGACCGCGACCTGGGCGACGGCGAGCAGCCAGACCGGCCAGCCGAGCACGATGCCGAGCGGGTAGAGCGGGTAGGCCAGCATCGCCACGGCCCCGGCGAGCGAGGTACGCGGCACGTGCAGCAGCAGGACGGCGGCGGCCCCGGCGAGGGCGCGCTGCTGCATACAGGCACGGGCCACCTCGTCGGTGGACGGCAGCCGTCCTGGTCGCCGCTCACCGGTGTGCAGCCGGTACACCCCGTCCTGCTCGGGTTCCGTCGTCGACCGCAGGACCAAGGTGGCGGACAGCGGCGAGGCGTCAGGAAGGTCGGTCTCCAACGGCGTCGACAGGGCCGAGACCGCTCGCCAGACCGCAGCGGCGGAGACGGGTTCGCCCGTGAACGCCTTGCTGGAGACTCGCGTCCCGATCAGTTCCGACCATTCGGACGGGTCACCCAACCTGCCTTGCCCGCCGGGCAGTTGTCGGTCAGTGCGGATTCGCGCGAGCGGAGCGGGTACCGCCTGGAGGGCTGGAGAGCCGGAGTGCTCGGGCCACCCGGCGAGGGAGTCCCAGCAGGTGCTCTCCAACCAGGACCGCCAGGTGGGCCCGCGCAGCTCCCGGTCGGTGCTGTCGTGCACTGTCCAGCGGGTCCACGACTCGTCGGCCGAGCCGGCCGGCACCAGGATCGCGGAGTGGATCTCCCGGCAGTTCTCGCCCGCCTCCAGCAATCCCGAGAGGGATTCCCTCGGGAAGCGCAGCCGCAGCGCCCCCGGGGCGCCACGGCCGGCCGCGGCCAGTACGAGGTTCCCGGCCGCATGCCCCGCATCGAGCTGTGTGTACAGGTACCCGCGGTCGCCGTACTTGCGCATCGAAAGCCAGGGACGGGTGAGGGTGACCACCAGCGTTCCGCCGTCTTCCGGAATGGCCAGCATGGACGTATCCAGTGCGGCGGTGACGCGGGCCCCGACAGCCAGCCGGGCACAGATCCGGCGGTCGGCGTCGATCCGGAAGGCCGTCGGCACACCGTTCTCCATGACGAGGACGGCGAACTCGTACGGGTACACAGCCCCGGCCGACGGTACCGCCCGCGCCACGTACGAGCCGCAGGAACGGTTGGCGCGGCTGGTCAACACGCCTTCCTCAAGCAGGGACAGGGCAAGACGCAGGCCGGGTGCAACAACGGGCTCGGCGGGTGGCTCGGGTGACGCCGGCGGCAGGGCCACCCGGGACCACAGGTCATCTGCGCCGCCCGAGGATTCGCGCTCGGGCGCGTATGCGACTGATATGGCCTTCTGTGCGATCAGATTTCCTTGCACGTCTGACGCAAACCTCCTGTTCTCTGGCAGTCCACGGAATATGCATGAGGCAGGCATGCGGGCAGGCGGTGCCCTCCGCGGCAATGTCACGCGTCGGACTTTGCGCCAGGGCTCGCTTCCTGCGGGCCCTGCCGTTTGAACCTGCGACCCCTTGACCCTCAGCCCGAGTCGCCCTGCGCAGCCTGCTCGAAGGCCACAACCGCGGCTTCACCGCCGACCCCAACCAGACCGTCGCCGACTACCTCACCGCCTGGCTCCGCGCCGCCGCCGGGCAGGTCGGTGATCTCCACGCACTGGCCTTCGCCGGCTCTGTGCGGCGACTTGCGCCAGACGGCGCCGGTGAGGTCGGGGCCGAGTAGGAACCGTGCGAAGAACGCAGTTCGGTGTCACATCGGCAGTGGATCGAGGCGAGACTCTTCGAGTGAAAAGCCAGAGCAAGGCCGCCCGATTGGCGGTTCGCCGGCTGTTGAGGGATCGTCAAACCATACGTTTGACGTCGGCGCTCACAGCGGCGGCCTCGTACACAGAGTTCGTTCACACCTGCCACAGACCACAAAGCCAAGAGGAACAGTCATGCGCCTCACCCGCTGCGCTCTCGCTGCTGCAACGGTGGCGGCTTCCGCCTCAGCCTTTGGCCTGCCCCTCCTCCTCACGGACTGGATGTCCCAGAGTTCCGATGCCAGGCAGGTCCGCCTGGTGAGCGCCCCCGGCACCTCTCGGAGCAAAGCCGAACTGCCCCGGCCACCCTCCACGAATCCGGGCCCGCAGGAATCGGCGCCCCCCTGTTACAGCTACGGCGGCCCCTACTGTGGCTGGGTGGGAACATACTGGGGCGGCTGTGACAAGGAGTGGGGCCTGAGCTTCGGATTCAAAAACCCTGACTTGATCTGCCGCCACGACCCCCGCCCGAGCTCCTCGGCCACACCCAGTCCCTCGGACGAACCCAGCCTTTCGGACGAACCCAGCCCCTCGGACGAGCCCAGCCCCTCGGACGAGCCCAGCCCCTCCGCCACACCCAGCCGCGCTCGGCCACGCCCAGCCCCTCGGCCACACCCAAGCCGCTCGAACAAGCCCAGCCCCTCCGCCACACCCAGCCCCTCGGCCACGCCCAGCCCCTCCGCCACACCCAGCCCCTCGGCCACGCCCAGCCCCTCCGCGACACCCAGCCCCTCCGCGACACCCAGCCCCTCCGCCAGGTCGGCCTCCGCCGGAAGCAGCAGTTCCTCCTGACCAGTCCTGCCGGGAGGGCTCCGGCTACCAGCAGCAGCGGCTGCGCGTGCCCGCCGATGACGGTCGAACCGCAGGTGCTGCTGAGGGAAGCGAGACCTGCTCGTCTCGGCCCCGATCTCCGCACCGGGGTCGGCCAGCCGGTACCGACCGTGAGAGCCAGACAGACCTGCCGGTTCCTCTTCCGGCCGAGTATCACGCGGCAGAACGACGCCGGCGAAGCCATGCCGTAGTCAGCATTCCCAGAACCATCAGCAAACCGCCGGCCGCGATCCCGATGTGCTTCGCGCTCAGAAGACGATCGCTCCTACCGGCACCCTTGGCACCGCGCGGAAGAGGGCGGACGGTGCCCCCGGAGCCGAGAGTCTCCGGCTCACGCCGGCCGTCTTGATGGTGGTCCCCTGCCTGGGGCGACGGGGAGCCGGACGCGCCACTCCCGTCGGCAGCTTCACCACCATATGGAAGAGCATGGTCACCGTGGTCACGGTGGTCACCGTCGTCTCGGTCGTCGATGCAGTGGGCAGCTGGGAAGGGGAAAGCCCGCTCGTGGCGGTCGAATGCCTTCACCACGAAGAGCGGGTGCTCCCTGAAGAAGTCACGAATCTTCCACTCATACTGGTTGCTGGTCTGGGTGGGATAATTCACGTCCAAATACGTTGAAACAGTAAAGCTATCCCATGGTGCCGCCGGCGACGAGGACGAGGATGACGGGCCGCGCTGGAGGACGAGAGCCTCCGGCCCACGCCGGCCGTTTCTCAGGATCACCCTGAAGTTCTGGTCGATGAGTACGACACGGCGGGGACTGTAGCAGTCACGCCAGGGATTGTGGTGATGGTGGCGCCCGTCCCCGTCCCCGCCCCCTTCCTGGAGCCACGGGGAGCCGGACGCGTGCCGTGTGGACGCCTGCGCAGCGACGCCTGCAGGCGGAGACGCAAGGGCGATGGCCGCACCTGCCAGCGATGCTGCAACCCAGGGACGAAGATTCATCCAATGACCTCCATGGGTGGCGAGCGCAGGCAACCGCCTGCTGAGCAACACATCCGAATCCCAGAAGAAGTTAAGAGGAGTCAACTCGTCACATCGTGAACATCCCCGGGGAGCCGCACCCCTTGTCACTCAGCCGCAGCAGTTTCGGGCGAAAGAGGTAGGTCGTGGGCGGCTTCGACTGGGTGACCGCCACCGTGGGCGGCCGGCCTGCGGGACAGTACGGGTGCCGACAAATCATCCTCGCAGGACTCTGACCCTTCCCGGGCGCCGCCACCAAGATCGCCCACGTCGGCGGAGAGAGCGCACTTGTCGCCACGCCGGCTTCAAGGCGCCGAATCCGAATAGCCCACTCGAGGTCGGCAAGCGGATCTCCTACGGCACCGCACCCGCAACACCGGGCGCTCCACCCCGCTACGGCAGCCTCCGCCGCCTGCTTCACCACCGCCCGGCACCGGCGGTGACCCGGGCTCCGTCGAACCATGACACACGGCCCCGCCCCGGAAAAGGCCGTCCCCGCATTGCTGCGGAGACGGCCTTCCAGCCTGCGTAAACGTCACGCCGACAGGGGCAGCAGGATCTGAATCTGCGCCCCCCTGACCCCCATCACCCTATGATCTTCCCGCCGAAAGGGCGGACATCTTTGCGATCACGAGTCGCAGAGTCAGGGATCCTGCCTCACTGATCTGCATATTCGCCTCCTCGCGATCGTCCTACCGGTAACTTCTCCCGGCACTCTCCAGAATACTCCGCGCGGCGAGAATTCGAGCGCGCCATGCGGATGGATTATTAATCCCCACGCGTGACGTTTGACCAGAAAACTCATCCGAGAGATACACTGCGCCGCACCCCACGGCGACGAGATCCTGGCTGAGGTGTCGCGGGGTGAGGGCCGGTGCCATGCTGGACAGGGGAAATGCCGGTGAGGCGTGCGCCGATCCACGTGGAGGCAAGGCGAGGAAGGCGGCCGCGGAAGAGGACTGCGTCGCGAAAGTGAGGTGTCCATGGCGGAATTCGCACCGAGGAACCACAGGGCTGTGGTGGACCGGTCGGAAGGATTCGGTGAGCGGCTGCTGGGGCATCTGCTGGACCGGGCTCACGAGATGCCGCCCCAGCTCATCGCTCCGCTGGTGGCCGAAGAGGTGCGTGCGATCGGTGGCCGGGACGTCTCGATCCTTCTCCAGGACTACGGCCAACTCATGCTCGTGCCGCTCCCCGGCAGGGGACTCGCCGTTGGGGATCCGGTGCCCATCGACGCTTCCCGGGCCGGCGAGGTCTTCCTCCGTGCCACCCCTGCCGAGCACCCGCAGGCTGACGGCATACGAATGTTCCTGCCGCTCCTCGACGGCAGCGACGAGGTCGGGGTGCTCGCCGTCACCCTCGACCGCGTCGATGACAATGACCGCCGGTTACTACGCCGTCTCGCCGGACTGGTCGCCGACATGCTGGTCACCAAGAACGGCTACACGGACCAGTTCTTCCAGGCGCGGCGTCGCGAGCCGATGAGCGTGGCTGCGGAGATCCAGTGGTCGCTGCTGCCCCCGCTGGCGATGAACACCCCGCAGGTCGCAGTCGCCGGGATCCTGGAGCCCGCCTACAACATCGCCGGCGACAGCCTGGACTACGCCCTCAACGACGACGTCCTGCATCTGGCCATGATCGACGCGATGGGCCACGGCCTGAACGCCGCCGTCCTGGCGACCGTCGCTGTGGGCGCCTACCGGCATGCCAGGCGCGCCGACGTCGGGCTCGCCGGACTGTACGCGTTCATGGACACCGCCATCGACCAACAATTCGGCCCAGACCACTTCGTCACAGCGCAGATGATGCGACTCGACATCGGAACAGGCCACCTGCAATGGGTCAACGCCGGCCACCCGGCACCGTTGCTGATCCGCGACCACCGGGTCATCCAGGCCCTGGACAGCCCGGGAACCCTGCCGGTCGGCTTCGGCGGTGACACACCGCAGATCAGCGAGCGGCAGCTCCGGCGCGGCGACCGGGTGCTGTTCTACACCGACGGCGTCGTCGAGGAACACCAGACCGGTGGGGAGCAGTTCGGCGAGGAACGCCTGATCGCCGTCATCGAGCGCGTCGGGCCCGCCAGTGGCGGGGTGCAGGAGATGGTGCGGAACCTCTCCCACACCCTGATGCGGGAGAGAGGTGGGACCACAACCGATGACGCGAGCCTCTTCCTGGTCGAGTGGCGCGGCGGCACCGCCGATCACCTCGCCGTGCCAGAACGGTAGGCGGCCCCTCAGTGAGACCGGCCGCAGCCCCGCCCGAACAGAACAGCGCGCACACTCTGCGCCCATGCCTACCTGCGTTGTTCCACGCCAACCTGGCGAGGAACTTACTAGGGCATAAAGGGTAATCCGTTCACACCAAATGCCCTCTCACAGTTGCTTTGCAGCCTCGTAGCCATCTGCACTGATGAAGGCGCCGCTACAGGTCAAGTGCCTACCCTGACGGCCCGCGATTCGGGTGGGCCATGAGGGTGGTCGTCACCTTGAGTGGTGTGTCCCGGGGCGGTGCGCCAGGTGGCTGCACGGCACGATAGGCGGTCGGCGGTGGCTTTCGCGCTTGCCGTGGGCGGTCTGCCAGGGGCGCATTTCGGCGCTGACCGGTACATCCGTAGTGGTGCCCGCCGGGAGGAGGACGACTTGCGATCCGTTGATGCGTCGCCGGGAGGAGCGTTGCGGACACCGCGCGCCGCGGGGGTGGCGGGTGTGATCTCCGCCCTGCTGCTGGCCGCCGTCATGGTCCTGGTGCGCAGCACGGTCCCTGCCGATCCGAGTGGTGCGGGCAGCTGGGTCACCGACTCTTCGCGCCGGGATGCCCTGCGGGTCGCACTGGACCTGGTCCCGTTCGCCGGGATCTTCTTTCTGTGGTTCATGGGTGCGGCGCGGGACTACTTCGGGAAGGCGGAAGACAAGTTCTTCGCCACCCTCTTCCTGGGCGGCGGGCTGCTGTTCGTGGCCATGCTCTTCGCTCTCTCGGCAGCGGCCTACGGTCTTCTGTCCTCGGCCGACACGTCCCAGACGTCTTCCCAACTGCACCTGTGGCAGTACGGCCGTCAGCTCACCCTCACACTGCTCTCCAGCTACTGCACGCGCATGGCCGCGGTGTTGACCCTGTCGACCACGACGATCGGGCACGGTCTGGGCGTCTTCCCCCGCTGGCTCGTCCGGCTCGGCTACCTCGTCGCGCTGGTGCTGCTGTTCGTCCACATCGACTGGTCCGAACTGGTCTTCCCCTTCTGGGTCCTGGCCGTCAGCGGCTACATCTTCCTGACCGGCCCCAACCACCGGAGCGCACGAACCTCGTCTTCCTGATCCCCGCCACCGGGCACCGTGCTTGGGTCTGCACCGTCATCGGTGTAACTCCCGATCAAGGAAGAACACCTGATGAGCAACGTGATCGGGGCTGGGTGAGGTTCGCTGGTCGGGGGTCCGCGACGGGGGTTATGGGCGGGGCTGGGTGAACAGGCCGGGTTCGGTCTCGGTGAGGATGCCTCTGCCGACCAGGCGTTTCACGATCGGCTCGCCCTCTCCCGGCTCGGCCTCGCGGGCACCGTGCGGGGCGGCGCACTGCTGGCGCTGGACGCCGTGTACAAGGTCCGACAGCGGCGATGACCGGCGCGCAGGCCGGCACCGGCACGATGCTGCGCGCCCGATCCTGCCGGGCGCGCGGCTGCCGCGCCCGGGCGGAACGGCTGGCCCGGGCGCGGCAGCGTGTGACTGGTCGTCAGCGAGCGAGTGTGGCAGTGGTGTTCGGCGTCGCGTTGCCCACCGAGCGGGTGATGATGGGCCATTCGTTGTGGTACTGCTTGAACGGCAGGTCCTTCTCCAGCAGCGGGGTGCCGAGGATGGCGATGCGCGCCAGCACGGCTCCGGTCACGTCGAGCCCGCCGTAGAGGCCGGCCGTGCCGGTGACGGTGGGCTTGCCGGCGCTGCTGTCGATGCTGACCCGGCCGTCCACGGCCGCCCGCAGGTACGGCTCGACGGTCGCCTTCACGCCCAGGCTGTCGTAGAGCGCGACGGAGCCGTCCGCGACCAGGCCGCTGCGCACGTTGGCGGTGCCGGTGAATGTCGCCTTGACCGGGGAGACCTTGGTGGTGACGGGTTCGGTCGCGGAGGTCCAGCCACCCGCCTTGGTGTAGTCGGCGTGGATCCCCCAGTCGCCGTCGACCTGCTGCGTGGTGTCGACGGTCACGGTGCCGTCGGCACTGACCTCGGCGTAGACGGTCAGGTTGAGGGTGATCACGACGGGCACCTGGCCGACCATGACCGTGGGGGTGGCCGTGAGGGTGGCGATCGGGATCTTCACCTGGCCGGTGGAGCCGGAAAGGCTCGCGGTGAGGTGCCAGTTGGCGTGCGCGCCGAGGTCGAAGCCGACCTTGGCCCGGTCGGCACCGAGGATGCCGTTGGCGCCGTGGTAGGAGAAGGTGACGCTGGGGTCGAGTTCCAGCGAGCCGCTGAGCGTGGCCGTGGCCCCGCCGGGCAGCGGGACGGAGTCGTTGGCGTCCAGTTCCAGGGCGGCCGAGGCGGAGCCGTTGCCACCGTCGGGGTTCGGGACGTAGGAGGCCTTGAGGTCCTTGAGCTTCGGGGTGACCTGGATCTTGTGCGGGTCGAGGGCGCTCTTGATGTCGGCCCAGGTCCGGCCGAGCAGTTCGGAGATGGTGGCCGGGCGGGTGCTGGCTGCGACCTTGCCGTCGGCGGCCGACTTGACCTCGGTGATGGCGAGCAGCGCTCCGTGCGGTGCGGCGGCCGACGGCGGACTGTCGATCAGCTCGCCGGGCCGGACGGCAGCGGTGGCAGCGGCCGAGGCGGCCGGGCTGGGGGTGCCAGGGTTGCCGCTGTCGGCGGCGGCGAGGACGACCTTGCCGCTCTGCTGGTCGTAGGAGTCCAGCTTGAGGTCGGGGGTGCCGGCCGTCGCGGGCGCCCCCGACGGGACCGGGCCGGTCGGCGCCGAGTTCGGCGCGGGCGTGCCGGCGACGGCGGGGCCGGCGGCGCTCGGGGCGGCCTGCGCCGCAGTCGGAGCGGTCGGGCCGGTGGACGGTCCGGCAGGCGATGCGATCGCGGATCCGGTCGGTGCTCCGGTCGGCGCTCCGGCTGACGATCCGGCCTGCGCCTGGTCGGCGGCGGGAGTCACCAGGGTCACCCGCTGGCTTCCCGAGGGGGTCTGCGAGTCCGACGGGTTCCCGTCGGTCGTGGTGGATGCGGCCAGGGCGGCCGCGCTGGAAGGGCTGGCGGACTGGGCGGCCGGCGCCGTCGGATCGCAGGCGCTGAGCGAGAGCACAACGGATGCGGCGAGCGCGGGCAGCGCGAGGGTGCGCATGGACATGCGGAGGGTCACCTTCGGCGAAAGGCGGACAGAGGACTGTTGACATGCCAATGAAATGTCAAGGGCATGCCAGACTTCGCGTCGGCGAGGTCCACCACGGGAGAAACCGCAGCGGGTTCCGGCAAGTTGAGGGATCGCGCGGGTGGCAGCCGAAGTCCGCCGTCGGCCAAGCCGGCGGAGACAAGTTGTTCTCCGCGGCCATGCCTGGCAGCACGGGGTGCCACCAGGCAGGATCCACCCGGCGCCCCATAAAACTAGAGCCAGTAGTTTCGCCTGGCGAGAACGTACACTAGTCCGCGTTCACAGCCCAGCACCGGGGTGGACGGACTCGGACAGCGAGAGGAGGGCGAGATGGGCAGGCCGTCACGGCCGCTGCTGACCCGGGACGGGATCATGGAAGCCGCTCTCGCCCTGGTCGACGAGGAGGGCGCCGAGGCCCTGTCGACCACCCGACTCGCGGCCCGACTGGGCGTCAAGGGCCCGTCCCTCTACAACTACGTCTCCAGCCGCGCCGAGATCGTCGACGGGATCAGCGAGCTCATCGTCGCCGAGATGGATCTCGACCCGACCATCCGCCCCTGGACCGCCGCGCTCGACAGCTGGGCACGCACCTACCGCGCAACGTTCGCCGCCCACCCGAACATGGTTCCACTGCTGGTGACACGGCCGACGCGATCCATCGCCGCGTTCCAGAGCTACGCCAACACCCTCGCAGTGCTGCGCGAGGCGGGCTGGCCGGAGGACCGCCTGGCACCGATCGTGCAGTGCCTCGAGTACTTCCTCGCCGGCGCGGCCCTCGACTTCGGCCTGCCGCGCGAGCTGTCACTGCCGGCCGAAGGCCTGCCGCCCGGCCTGGAACCCATCCTCACCGCCCCGCCGAACCTCAGCGACCTCGCCTTCGAGACCGGCCTGACCATCCTGATCCGCGGCTTCGAGGAGATCCTGAACAGCCTGCGGCCCCAGCGGCACAACTGACGTAGCGTCAGCCAGAACCGGCCGGCACCTGAGGTGCGTCGTCGCACCCCCGCGCCCGCCCTTGCCCCCGGCGTCGGACCGCGAACGCGGACTGGTGTACCTTCATGCCGAGCTAAAACTACTGGCTCTAGTTTTATTGGGCGCCCAGTGGGCCGCATCCGGCATGCCCTCGCGACACCCGGAAGGCGACCTCTCACCCACGAGCCGGTTCACGCCTCAGCAGAAGAAAGGCCGAGCCCCAGACATGAGCATCAAGGCGAAGTTCGTCACCACCGCGGCCCTGACGGCCGCGATCACCACCGGCCTCGCCGCCCCCGCGATCGCCGCCCCGGCGCACCCGGCGGCGGCCGCCCCGGCGAGCGCCGGCACCGCGAGCACCAACACCGCAAGCACCGGCACCGCGAGCACCGGAACGGTGACCGAAGAGCAGTGGCTGACCGACGTGAGCACCGCGATCGCGCCGGCCCGCGCATACGTCGAGCAGCGCACGGCCCAGCCCACGGACCAGCACCTCGCGATCGTGTTCGACATCGACAACACCACGCTCGCCACGCACTTCCACCCGTTCACGATGCCGGGCATCGCACCGGTCGTGCAGCTGGCGCAGTACGCCCACTCGCGCGGCGTCGCGCTGATCTTCGTCACCGCGCGGCTGGACTTCATCGACCCGATCACCCGTCACAGCCTGGCCGAGGCCGGCTACACCGTGGACGAGCTGCGCGGACGGGACGTCAGCGATCTGTTCGAGCCGGTCCAGCAGTTCAAGACGAACCAGCGGATCAAGGTGGAGAACGAGGGCTACACGATCATCGCCAACATCGGCAACAACTGGACCGACATCAACGGCGGCCACGCCGAGCAGACCTTCAAGCTGCCGGACTACAACGGCCTGCTCTCCTGACGGCAGGCACAGGCCACGGCACCGCCCGCGAGGTCCGGGCGGTGCCTTCCGTCACTTTGCCCTCCTCCTTGCCTGAACAACCGGAACCCCCGGCGTCCCACGCTCGCGCCCACCCCTGTCCGCCCAACCTCGCACGTCGCTCACCATCCGGCCGGCCAAGGGCCGTTGCCCGGCTCCGACAGTGCCCGCAGCCCGCTTCCTCCCCGGACGGACACAAGCAGCACATCCTCAGCGGGCCACTACAGGCCTGGCATCCCCGCGCCGCCGGAGAAGCTCCGGCCCCTGAGTCACCGTCGGTGACAATCGGCGATCCCTTCCGAACCGTGGCGTGCAGCACTCAACAACTCCAGCCGCAACTCCAGGCTTCTGCGGCCACGGTGCCTCGGGGCAGGCGAAAACAGGGCTTCAGGCCGCCGTCTTCCGGCCGGTCGCCCTCATTCTTCGCACCAGCCCGGGGGCTATCCGGGTGCGCGGTGGGTGAGGCGGTGCTGGGCGAGGATCGCGAGGGCGGCTGCGAGGATGACGGCGATGCCGTAGCCGAGGACGGTGTGCAGGAGTCCGATCGGGGCGATCAGGAGTCCTGCGATGATCGTCGGTATGCCGAAGCTGAGGTACGCGACCAGGTAGACGGCCGCGAACAGTGCCGCCCTCCGGTGGGGCTGCGCGAGCGGGGCGATGGTGCGGATGGCTCCGGAGAAGGAGGCTCCGAAGCCCACCCCGCCGATGATGCCGCCGGCCCACAGCAGGGCCAGGATGCCGGTGGCGACACCGGATTCGATGACGGCTGTTCCCAGCAGGACGCCGACGGCGCCGACGACTATGGTGCGTCGTGCCGTCAGACGCCCGAGGAACAGGCCGGCCACCGCTGCTGCCGCGGGTTCGACGAAGGCGGTGGCGCCGTTCAGGAGGCCGCTGTGCAGACCCAGCAGATCCCGGATGATGGTGGGCACCAGCCCCATGAACAGACCGGCCAGCATCCATGCGGCCATGTGCGCGGGGATGCCTGCCAGGAACTCCCGGCGCGCGGCCGCGGGCACCACGACGCGCGGGATCAGGGAGCGGGCCGCCCCGGGACGGGGGGTGGCCGTCTCTGCGGAGGAGGCGGCGATGCCGGCGCCGACGGCCATGACGACCGCAAGAGCCGTGAAGACGATCAGCGTGGCGTGGCTGCTGAACTGGATTGTTGCACCGGTCAGCAGGGCGCCGACACCGAGTCCGCCGGCGGGGGCGACGCTGGTGATGATGGTGGCGAGCTTCTTGTGCCGTTCCGGGGCGTGTTCCACGATCGAGGCGGAGAAGGCGCTCGTCGCGGCGCCGGTGGCGACGCCCTGGATGGTGCGGGCGGCGATGACCCAGCCGATGTTCACGGCGAAGACGAACAGCAGCATCGCGCCGAGTTCCACCACGAGCGATCCGATCAGGACGGGGCGGCGTCCGACGTGGTCGGACAGTGATCCGGCGACCAGCAGTGCCGCCAGCAGCCCGAGCGCGTAGGAGGCGAAGGCGACCGTCAGTACCCACGGAGGGAAGTGCCACTGCTGTTCGAGGACGACCAGCAGCGGCGTAGGGGCGCCCGCGGCGACGTAGAGGGCCGCGAAAGCGGCGGCCGAACCAGCGAATGCCGCAGAGGAAGGGAGCAGTCGGCGGGGCCGGGCGGACTGGATGGAGGCGGGGCCGGTGATGCGGTCCGGCCGGGTGGCGCTGGGGGACATTGCAAGCCTCCTAATGCCAATTGCTGTGCGTTAAATGCAGCATAGACCCGAGCGCGCGCTAATGCCAAGAGTTGTGCGTTACAGTGGTCACATGGATGCAGAATCGATCCCGCGGCGGCGCACAGGCGGCCGCAGTGCCCTGGTGCTGGCGTCCATCAGGAAGGCCGTCGAGGAACTGATCGCCGAACGCGGCAGCGACGCCGTCACGATCCCGCTGGTCGCGGAGCGTGCGGGAGTGAATCACTCCAGCATCTACCGGCGCTGGGGCGATGTCCGGACCATGATCAACGACCTGGCGACCTACCGGCTCGACCCGGAACGGAGCCTTCCCGACAGCGGGGACCTGCGGGCGGACCTGACCGCATGGGCGCAGGAGCTGATCAGCCACTACGGCAAGCCGGTGAACGCGTCGCTGCTGCGGGGCGGTGCCGCCGCGGCCGGTGAGAGCGAGTCGGACTGCCTGCGCGACCGGCGGGCGGAAGCCGCCGCCTTCGCCGCCCGACCGGGCAGCAATTTCACCGGCGACCAGGTCATCGACCGGGTCGTGAGCCCGATCATCTACCGGGTCATCTTCCTGCCCTGGACGCTGACCGAGGTGGACGCCCGCACCTACGTCGATGTCCTCTGCAACCAGGCATCCTGACCCCGCCCCGGCCAAGGCGGGGGCATCGCCCCCCTGGGGGCGGGCTGACGTGACGAGCAGACGAGGAGACCGCACATGACGGAATTCGCACCTCTGCCGGAGTTCGCTCAAGGTGCGGACATCCCCGCATCCGGCCATGCCGTCACAGATCTCGGCTGCGGTGTCTACGGCATCACTCAAGGGATGATCAACACGATGTTCGTGGTGACCAAGAAGGGCGTCGTCCTCGTGGACGCTCCTCCGGCCCTGGAAGAGCAGCTGCCGGCGGCCGTCGCAGAGGTCACCGCGAAGCCGCTCACGCACCTGATCTACAGCCACGCCCACTCCGACCACATCGGGGCGGCCCACCTGCTGAACCGGGACGGCCTGAAGATCATCTCGCACGAGATCACCGGCCGGTTCATCCAGGAGGCCAGTGACAGCAGGCGGCCCCCGCCCACCGACAACGCATGGAGCGTCTTCATCGACTAGAGACCCCCAGGAACAGCCCTGCCGATGTACGGCAAAACGGCAACGACTTCCCCAAGGAGCGCCGAACATGAGCACGTACCGAGTCGCACAGGTCAACACCCCGAACGGCACACTCGAACTCACCGAGCGCCAGGTGCCGCAACCGGGTCCCGGTCAGGTCAGAATCGCCGTCGAGGCGTGCGGCGTCTGCCACACCGACGCCGCCTTCGTCAGCGGCGCACTGCCCGGCGTCACCTTCCCCGAGGTCCCCGGGCACGAGATCGCCGGACGCGTCGAAGAACTCGGCGACGGCACGTCCGACCGCGGCTGGCAGGTCGGCGACCGGGTCGCGGTCGGCTGGTTCGGCGGCAGCTGCGGACACTGCAAGCCCTGCCGGGACGGCGACTTCATCGTCTGCCGGAATCTGAAGGTCCCCGGCTGGACCTACGACGGAGGCTTCGCCGAGAAGGTGATCGCGCCCGCCGACGCCCTGGCTCGCATCCCCGACGCACTGTCAGCCACCGACGCCGGACCGATGGCCTGCGCGGGCGTGACCGTCTTCAACGGCCTGCGCCGCAGCGCCGCCCGGCCCGGCGACCTGGTCGCGATCCTCGGCCTCGGCGGCCTCGGGCACCTCGGGGTGCAGTACGCGGTCGCCATGGGCTTCGAAACCGTCGCCATCGCCCGCGGCCCCCAGAAAGCCGACTTCGCCAAGCAACTCGGCGCCCACCACTACCTCGACAGCACCTCCGGCACCCCCGTCGCAGAAGCCCTGCAAGCCCTCGGCGGCGCCAAGGCCGTGATCGCCACCGCCGCAAACTCCGACGCCATCACCGCCACCGTGGACGGACTGGCACCCCGCGGCGAACTGGTGGTCATCGGCGCCGACACCGCACCGCTGGGCATCAACCCTTCCCAACTCCTCATGGGCGCTCGCATCCTCCGAGGCCATCCCTCCGGAACCGCCCAGGACGTGGAGGACGCCATGGCCTTCAGCGTCCTGCACAACATCCGGCCGATGACCGAGACCGTGCCGCTGGAGCAAGTCAACGACGCGTACCAGAAGATGCTCGCCGGCAGAGCGCGCTTCCGCATGGTGCTCACCACCGGCTGACACCCGCCGGCGAGTGCCGCTCTCCCGGGCACACGTCAGGTCGGGCCGATCTGCCCCCACAAAGGTGGATCGGCCCGACGGTGCGCTTCGCCCCTCAGCCCTCCAGCAGCGGGTAGTCGATGTGGCCGGCGGCATCCTGCCCGTGGGCGACCACAGGCCCGGAACGTCATGCCATCCGACCGCGTCCCGGCTGATCCACACCCCTCGGAAACGATCAACCCCGCTGACGCCCGCTGGGCGCAGTACGCGGCATGCAACTCAGTGGGCAACAGGGCGCGATTGCGGGCACGACTCCGTGTCAACGGAGCCATCACCACCCGGTTCGCCAAAGAGACGTCCCGCATCCGGTACGGCAGAAGCAACGATTGCGTCGAACTCATGACTGACTCCAACCCGAAGGACCGCCCATGAACAGCGCCGTCGCCGACCTGATGCGCTGCAACCTCCTCGCCGTCTTCAACGAACCGGACCCCGAGCGCCGCAACGCGGCCATCGTGCTGACCTACGCCCAGGACGTCGTGTGGCACGAACCCGACCGCGTCATTCGAGGCCGCGAGGCGCTCGCCCAGCGCGCTACAGAGCTGCGTGCGCAGACCCCGGACTGGGTCTTCCGGCCCGACGGCCCCGTCTCTGTCAACGACGACCTCGGCCACCTCGGCTTCCAGGTCGGCCCCGCCGGTCAACCGCCCGTCGCGACCGGAATGGACATCGCCCGCTGCAAGGACGGCGTCATCGTAGAGCTCTACACCTTCGTCGGCGGGAGCAGCCAACCGTCCTAGCGCGACGGGTCCGAGCGCTCCGCCACGGCCGCCCGGCACGCGGGTGCACACGCCACGGCCGCGGCGACCAGGTCACCCTTCGAGACCGGCGGATCGCCCAGCCAGGCCCTGATCGCCCCGGCGAAGGCGTCGGTGATGAGGATCCGCGAAAAAATGGCTCTGCCCGCGCGTCCGTGAATCTCAGGGTCGGGTGAGGATTCGGGTCCGGAGGAGGCGGAACGATGCCCGGCCGTACCAGTGGCAACACCGCCGACCATCTGCATGCCGGCGAACCCTGGCGGCAACGGGCGCGATGCCCGCAGTGGTGTCGGTGAAGGCCCGGCCGGTGGCGCCGTTCGTCTGTACCTCGACTGGCGGCTGACGGGCCCGGTCGGCGGGCGGCGAGGCCGTCCGCCCGATCCAGGACCAGACCAAGCACCTGAGCGAGGGCCTCGTCGCCGACGCCGACGCCACAGTCCCAGCGGCGGAACCGCCCTGCCTCAAAGTCGGCAGTCGCAGCTCACTCGCGGAGGACCTTGCGGGAGCGGGACGACGACGGCGGAGCGTTTGATGAGCTGCTCGCGCATAGCTGCGTCCTCGGCGAGCAAAGCCGCAATAACGGTGGCGGCGGCGTCGACCTGGTCGTGGAGGCGCCGGCGGTCTTGCCGGTTGTCCTTGAGCTGTCGACGGAGACGGGTGATCTCCTCGGTCTGCTTCTGGTCGCGCCTGCCGGCCGGGCTCTGGCCGATGCGGCTGTCCCACTCGGCAAGGACGGCGGCGGCGCGGTTCATGGTGGCTCGGCTGACGCCGGCCTCGCGCCAGAGGTTGTTCTCGGCCAGTTTGCCGTCGGTGCGGGCCGGCTTGCCGGCGAACAGCCGCTCCATCGCCTCGCGCAGGGCCTGCTCCGTCATGACGGAGACCGTGGGCGGGGTCATTGGCCGGCCTTGCGGATCACGAGGTCGACTTCGTGGAGCTGGTCGGTGAGCTGGGCCCGGCGGGCCGGCTCCGCCAGGCCCACGCCTCGAGTGGGCGATCTAGCATGAAGAGCGAGGCTACTTCTCCAGGCCCGCGCCGCAGCGGCAGGGAGGCCGATATGGCGTTCGACACGACTGGCTTCGAGCAGGCGGACGGCCGCTACATGCCGATCTCCGAGCACGGCCTGATCGGCGATCTTCGTACGGCCGCGCTGGTCGGCACGAACGGCACCATCGACTGGTACTGCTGCCCGCGCTTCGACGCGCCCAGTGTGTTCGCGGCCATCCTCGACGCCGACCGGGGCGGCTCGTTCGAGCTGGCCGCCGAGGTCCCGACACGCACCAGGCAGTTCTACTTCCCCGACACGAACGTCCTGATCACGCGATTCTTCGCCGCAGACGGGGTGGCGGAGATCCAGGACTTCATGCCGGTGGTCGACGAGTCGCGCGAGGCGGCCCGGCACCGGCTGATCCGGCGGGTGATCTGCGTCCGCGGGGCCCTCCCGTTCAGGGCGCGGATCGCCCCGCGCTTCGGCTACGGCGCCGAAGCGCACACCGCTCACCTCGAAGGCAACCAGGCGGTGTTCCGCTCCCCGTCACTGACGCTCGCGCTGACCGCCACCGCACCGCTGGAGAGCGACGGCCTGGACGTGTGGTCGCACTTCAAGCTCCTTGAGGGCGAGTCTGTCGTGTTCGCCCTCGACCAGATCGGAGACGACGTCCCGGCCCGGTCGTGTCCGCATGCCGAGGCGGAGGAGCAGTTTGAGGCGACCGTCCGGTTCTGGCGCCGCTGGCTGGCCGGGTCGCGCTACCACGGGCGCTGGCGGGAGATGGTGCACCGCTCCGCGCTGGTGCTGAAGCTGCTCACCTACGCGCCGACCGGTGCGATTGTCGCCGCACCGACCACCAGCCTGCCCGAGCAGATCGGCGGCGAGCGCAACTGGGACTACCGGTACGTCTGGGTCCGCGACGCCGCCTTCTGCGTCTACGCCATGCTGCGCCTGGGGTTCACCTCGGAGGCCGAGGCGTTCATGGGGTTCCTCGGCGAGGGCGGCATCATGTGCGGCACCGGGGAGACCGGCCCGCTGCAGATCATGTATGGCATCGACGGGCGCAGCGAGCTACCCGAGTACGAGCTGCCGCACCTGGAGGGCTACCTCGGCTCCGCACCGGTCCGGGTCGGCAACGCCGCCACCGGCCAGCTCCAGCTGGACATCTACGGAGCCCTGATCGACTCCGTCTACCTGTACGACAAGTGGGGGCAGCCGATCAGCAGCGCCCGCTGGGACGAGGTCGGCGCGGTGGCGGACTGGCTCTGCGAGCACTGGGACCAGCCCGACGAGGGAATCTGGGAGACCCGTGCGGGCCGGAGGGACTTCGTGTACTCGCGGCTGATGTGCTGGGTGGCGCTGGAGCGGGCGATGCGGATGGCGAACCGCCGCGGCCTGCCGGCCGACCTGCCCCGCTGGCGGGAGTCCCGGGATGCGATCTACCGGCAGATCATGCAGCGCGGCTGGTCGGCCCAGCGGGGCGCGTTCGTCCAGGCTCTGGACAAGGGTGAGCTGGACGCCTCGCTGCTGATGATGCCGATGGCCAAGTTCATCTCGCCCACCGACCCCAAGTGGCTCTCCACCCTGGACGCGCTCACCGTGGACCTGGTCTCCGACTCGCTGGTCTACCGCTACGACCCGACCGCCAGCCCCGACGGCCTGCGCGGCTCCGAGGGCACCTTCTCGATCTGCTCGTTCTGGTACGTGGAGGCGCTGGCCCGCGCAGGCCGGCTGGAGGAGGCCCGGCTCGCTTTCGAGAAAATGCTCACCTACGCCAACCACCTCGGTCTGTTCGCCGAGGAGATCGGCCCGACAGGCGAACAGCTCGGCAACTTCCCCCAGGCATTCACCCACCTCTCGCTGATCAGCGCCGCCTTCAACCTCGACCGTGCGTTGGGCTGACGCAACGTCGCAGCCTGGATGGCGGTGCCCGGAAGGTTGCTGCGGGTCGACGGCCGGGGGCGGCGGTAACGTCGAACGCGCTTGGCCGGCAAGTCCGGGAGGCCAGGAACGCCGGGAACTTCTGAGTGGGTCCTCGACCAGTTGCGCAAGCGCACCGCAGAGGCCGGCCTGCTCCGCATCGGCCTGCACGACCTCCGACACACCGCCACCAGCATCAGGTCCAGTACCTCGGCGGCGGACAGATCGGCCGTCACCTTGCGCGGCAGCTCGGCCCGCAACTGCACGGCGGCCCAGCGGCCCAGCACAGTCAACGTGGCACTGCGGAACTCGCGGCCTCCGAACCGGTCGTCCACCGGTTCGCCCAACTCCACCGCGCCGAAGGACTCCAGGAGCAGGAACCAGGGGGCTCCATCCGACCAAGGCTGGCGCAGCAGCCCGAGTGCCAATGCCGCCGCCCACGGTCCCTGGACCTGCGGCAGGTCCGCCACCGACCGCACCTTGCCGGGGACGTCCACGCCCAGTACCCGCCCCAGCTCGGGCACATCCGGCCGCCGCAGCGCCCCGGCGGCACTCAACTTCCGTCCGCGCCCGGCCAACCCCACCCACCTGGTCAGTGCTGCGGCCCCGCGCACCGCCGCACACCCCGCAGCTGCCGCCGCCAGCGCCTGGACCGGTTCGCCGGCCGAGAGCTCACCCATTCGGTAGAGGCCACCGGTGCTGCCCACCGCCGGGTGCTGGGCGCCGTCGTCCTTTTGGCCGCGCCGTAGGATCGGACCGTCTGCGGCGTTCAGGCGGGAATCGGTCTGCGGCGTTCAGGCGGGAATCGAGAGGAGCAGGCGGATGGCGGGGAGCGCGCGGCAGCGGCTGGCTCAACTGCTGGGCGGTTCTGGTTCGGCGGGGTCCTTCAGCGCCCAGCTCGAGGCGCCTGTGCACGGCTTCGGTCTCGAGGTGGCCGGGGTCGGACCGGTGAGCCTTCCGCTGCGTGCACCGATGGCGAAGAAGCTGATCGCGGTGGCGCGCCCGGCGAGGTTCGGGCGCGGCGAGGAGACGTTGAGCGACACCGGCGTCCGTGACACCTGGGAGATCTCTCCAGAGCAGGTCACGGTCGGCGGCCCCGCCTGGCCGGCACTGCTGCGCGGCGCGCTGGAGCACTTCCGGGAAGAGCTCGGGCTCCCCGCGTCCACACGGCTGCGGGCCGAGCTGCACGCGATGCTGGTGTACGGCAAGGGGCAGTTCTTCCTCCCGCACCAGGATTCGGAGAAGGACGACGCCATGGTGGGCACGCTGGTGCTGTCGTTGCCTTCGGCGCACGCCGGCGGCGAACTGGTCATCGACCACGCCGGGCAGAGCAGGGCCTACCGTGCGTCGAAGCAGGACCTGACCCTCCTCGCGTTCTACGCCGACTGCCGACACGAGGTCACCCCGGTCACCTCCGGACACCGGGTGACGCTCACCTTCAACCTGCTTGCCGATCCCGGTACTTCCGAGCCGGAAGCCGCCCCGCTCGCCGAGCTGGCGCACTGCCTGGGGCAGCACTTCAGCAGGCCGTCCACGCCGCGTTACGGGGGACGGGCCCTCGACCCGCCGAACCGTCTCGTGTACCTGCTCGACCACGAGTACACCCAGCGTGGCCTGAGCTGGAGCCGGCTCAAGGGTGCAGACTCGGAGCGTGTCGCGCTGCTGCGCGCCGCCGCCGAACAGGCCGGGTGCGAGTCGGTGCTCGCCCTCGCCGAGGTGAAGCAGACCTGGGATGCCCAGCCCGTCGGCGACGACCCCTGGGACGACTACGGGTACGACGAGGATGAGGACGAGGACGACGGTGCCACTGAGGACGGCGACTACGATCTCGGCGACCTGATCGACGATGAGATCACTCTCAGCTGGTGGACCGGCCCGGACGGCAAGGGAGGCGAAGCAATCTCGTTGTACATCCACGACTACGAGTCCTGCACGAGCACCCCGAGCGCTGACCTCACGCCTTATGAGTCCCAGTACGAGGGCTACATGGGCAACTACGGCAACACCCTGGACCGGTGGTACCGGCGCGCCGCGGTCGTCGTGTGGCCGCGCGAGCGGGCCTTCGCGGCGCGCGGCGAAGCCGGATCGCAGTGGGCTCTTGAGGAGCTGTGCGACCGCATCGCCGGGGGCGACCTGGACGGGGCGCGCACTGCGGCGCAGTCCCTCGCGCCGTTCTGGAAGCGGAACGGATCGCAACCCGCGCTGCTGGAGCGCGCGTTGCACGTGGCCGCAGGTCTGGAGGCGGCCGAGACCGCGGCGATGCTGCTGGAGCCCTTCAGGGTGGGCGCGCTCGCACCGGAGCACGCGGCCGGGCTGGCCGCGGCAGCCGATCGGTACGGCACCCAGTGGGCGCTTCGGGTCGTCGACGGCTGGTTCGGATCGGACCACCGTTTCGAAACGCACCGTTACGCGTGGACGGAGGGGCTTCCGGAGCTGTGCGCGGCGCTGCGCTCCCACCGGAGCGCAGCGGTGGCGCGGGCCCTGCTCGCCGGGGGTTGGGACGCGGTGGACCACGACCTGCGACTGTGGACCGCGACCGGACCGGCCGAAATCCGTCGTGCCCAGCTGGAGCAGCTGGCTCCGCCGCTGGCACGCATCCTGGAGGCGGCCGACGAAGAGCTGCGGAGCGGGATCCGAACAGTGCTGCGCGGGTACGGGGACAGGGTGCTGGAGTGCCTTGTCCCGATGCTGCGCCGTTCGGCGGACGTACTGTCGGCGGATGCCCGGCGGGCGGCCGGGCTCGATGAGGTCGCGCGGGACTGCGTGGACCGGCTCCGCACGATCGCCGCACGAGCGCCGCGTGACAAGGACGACTGGTCGATCGCGTGGACCGGCTGCGGCTGCGAGCTGTGCGACAGCCTGGGCACGTTTGTCCGTTCCCGGGAGCGGCGAGTCCTCGAATGGCCGCTCGCGAAGGACGGCCGTCGGCATGTGCACGGCGCAATCGACTCGGCCGCGCTGCCGGTGCGCCACCAGACCAGGCGGCAGGGACGTCCGTACACACTCGTGCTGACGAAGACGGAGGAGCTGTTCGCAACCGAGCAGACAGCCCGCCACCAGGCCGGAGCCGACCTGGCCTGGCTGGCCTCGGCCTGGAACGACCCGGGAGCGGGGCGGCGCTGAGCTTGGTTTCTAGCCGCGTGGGCATCCTTGGCGGGCGTACCGCCCCAGAATGGTTGCACCGCCCCTGACCAGGGACGATGTTCCTCCGCGCAGGTAGGGCACCTGGGTACTTATGCTCGTGCGCCCGCTCTGCCCAATCGCCACGCGGATCTTCGCGTGGCTCGCTCGACGCCGAGGAGATACTTCCAGTCGATCCTTGCGCGTGTGGCGTGAGCGGCCTGGCGGTCGGTCAGGTTCTCAGCGAACTGCAGGACGCAGACCAACGCCAACTGTCCCGGCGAGACACCAGGACGGCCTCGGACGATGGCGTCCCGCTGAGTGGTGTAGCAGGGATCTTGGTGTAACCCCTGGTCATGAAGGAGCCATCGCGCAACTCTCCGAGTAGGAAGGCTCGTTGAGTGAGAGGTGCGCGATGGCCTTGTCCCAGTC
>NZ_JAHTKP010000197.1 GCF_019192735.1 Kitasatospora aureofaciens | reverse complement strand
AGGAACGCGGCGAGCTGCTTGCCGCCCTCGCCCTCGTCCTTGACGACGGTGCCCGCGGTGCGCGCCGGACGCGCCGCCACCGCCTCGACCGCCGTCCACGCACCCGCCAGACCGACCTCGTCCGCCTCGATGCCCAGGTCGTCCAGGTCCAGCGACTCCACCGGCTTCTTCTTCGCCGCCATGATCCCCTTGAACGACGGGTACCGGGCCTCACCCGACTGGTCCGTCACCGAGACCACGGCCGGCAGCGCGGCCTCGACCAGCTCGGTCGCGGCGTCACCGTCACGACGGCCCTTCACCACACCGCCCTCGACCGACACCTCGGACAGCAGCGTCACCTGCGGCACACCCAGACGCTCCGCCAGCAGCGCCGGCAGCACACCCATCGTGCCGTCCGTCGACGCCATACCACCGATCACCAGGTCGAACCCGGTCCGCTCCAGCGCCTTCGCCAGGATCGCCGACGTCCCGATCACGTCCGAACCGTGGATGTCGTCGTCGTTCACGTGCACGGCCTTGTCCGCACCCATCGACAGCGCCTTGCGCAGCGCGTCCTTCGCGTCGTCCGGCCCGACCGTCAGCACCGTCACCTCGGCGCCCTCGTTCGCCTCCGCGATCCGCAGCGCCTGCTCCACGCCGTACTCGTCCAGCTCCGACAGAAGGCCGTCCACGCCCTCCCGGTCGGTGGTGTG
>NZ_JAHTKP010000196.1 GCF_019192735.1 Kitasatospora aureofaciens | reverse complement strand
CTGGTCCCCTCCCGCTTTCGCGCTCAGGTAAGCCGGGCGACCCAAGAACCTCCCTCCAAGTTCCTCCCGACTGCGCCGGGGATACAACGAAGCGCCTCACGGCGCACACCGGACATGACGGTTTCCCGGTCATCCGGCTCTCCAGTGATCACAGCGTGTTCGATCCGGCCGTTCGTGCCTCATGGATGCGGTCATGGCAGGCGGCGCAAGTCACGAGGGTCTTGCGCCGCCGGTCGAGCATGACGCGCGCCCAGTCGGACGGCGGCCATCCGGCACGAGCGAGGTCGGCGAGGGCCCGGACGTGATGCACTTGGACATCACCGGTGGCCCCGCAGACCTCGCATGTGTCCGCCAGGAGCCGAGTGATCAGCTCCTTTTGTGGATAGTCCACCCAGACAGGCCGACGGTCGACGACCTTCGCCGACCGTTGCTGCTGGAGAGGGATGTCTCCGAACCGCGCCACCAGCGGCTTCCTGTTCTTCCGCTCGATCCGGGCCTCGAAGCAGACTCGCGGCCCGTCGGGAGTGTCGATCCTGGTCTTGTGCTTGGCGGCCATCTTCGACACCGTCGAACGGTGCTTGCCCGCAAGGGTCTTGAGTGGACGTTAAGTCCGTTTCTGGTAGCGGCCTCGTCCGGGTTGGGTGAGGAAGCCTTGGCGAGTGAGGCGTCCGAGGCGGCTGCGGGTGATGTTGACGGACGCCTCGTCGGTGGGCATGCCGAG
>NZ_JAHTKP010000195.1 GCF_019192735.1 Kitasatospora aureofaciens | reverse complement strand
TAGCTGGTGCGGCCCTTGGCGTCGAAGCGGCGCATGCGGTCCAGGACGGTGTCGGCGGTGGGGGTGTGGAGTTCGTCGACGATGCGGCCGTCGGCGAGGAAGACGACGCGGTCGGCGTAGGAGGCGGCGACGGGGTCGTGGGTGACCATGACGACGGTCTGGCCGAGTTCGCGGACGGAGTTGCGGAGGAAGGAGAGGATCTCGGCGCCGGAGCGGGAGTCGAGGTTCCCGGTGGGTTCGTCGGCGAAGATGATGTCGGGCTTGCCGGCGAGGGCGCGGGCGCAGGCGACGCGCTGCTGCTGGCCGCCGGAGAGCTGGGAGGGGCGGTGGGTGAGGCGGCCGGAGAGGCCGACGGTGTCGACGACGCGGTCGAGCCAGGTCTTGTCGACCTTGCGGCCGGCGATGTCCATCGGGAGGGTGATGTTCTCCAGGGCGGTGAGGGTGGGGAGGAGGTTGAAGGCCTGGAAGATGAAACCGATGTGGTCGCGGCGCAGCTGGGTGAGCTGCTTGTCCTTGAGGCCGACGAGTTCGGTGTCGCCGATGGTGGAGGAGCCGGAGGTGACGGTGTCGAGGCCGGCCATGCAGTGCATGAGGGTGGACTTGCCGGAGCCGGAGGGGCCCATGATGGCGGTGAACTCGCCCTGCGGGAAGGCCACGCTGACGTTGTCGAGGGCGACGACGCGGGTCTCCCCCTCCCCGTAGACCTTGTTCAGGCCGGTGGCGCGGGCGGCCGCC
>NZ_JAHTKP010000194.1 GCF_019192735.1 Kitasatospora aureofaciens | reverse complement strand
CAAGGGGGTCTTGTCGACGACCGATCCCACCTGGCAACAATTGCTCCACCAAGCCACACCGGCTCCTGTCCCGCCGGATGCGGCTCACTGCCGAATCACGCCCCGCGACCTTCGGCCCCTGTCCGGCCACGGTC
This sequence comes from Kitasatospora aureofaciens, assembly GCF_019192735.1. Lineage (GTDB taxonomy): Bacteria > Actinomycetota > Actinomycetes > Streptomycetales > Streptomycetaceae > Kitasatospora > Kitasatospora aureofaciens_A. The sequence goes on along the minus strand of NZ_JAHTKP010000194.1, from coordinate 615 downwards.
CAGGACGGGGCGAGACTCGGCCCAACCCGATTGAGGTCCTGCTCTACATGCCCACTCTCAAGCCCCGCATGCGCACCTCTGCCGCGATTCTCGCCGGCGCCGCCGGTCTGACCGCCCTGGGTGCCGCCGTGGTCCCCGCCACCGCCTCCGCCGCGGACGCCTCCCCGCAGGCCATCGCCGCCCAGATCGTCCCGGCCAACCAGCTGGCCTCGTTCAGCCAGATCATCTCCCACGAGTCCGGCTGGAACGTGACCGCGACCAACCCGAGCTCGGGCTCCTACGGACTGGGCCAGGCACTGCCGGCCTCCAAGATGGCCTCCGCCGGCGCCGACTGGAAGACCAACCCGACCACCCAGATCAAGTGGGCCCTGGACTACATGAACTCCCGCTACGGCAGCCCGAACGCCGCCTGGGCGTTCTGGCAGACCCACCACTGGTACTAAGCCGACCCCCTCGGCCCACACCGAACCCCCACCCGCGACCTTGATCACCCTCCCCCTCACCCCAGGGGCCGGACAGGGACCACCGGGATGACCCCGACAGGGCCCGCGCCCGCGCGAACCGCGTGGCACGGGCCCTCTCGCGGTTCCGCTGCCCGCCCCGCGCCGCCCGCCC
>NZ_JAHTKP010000193.1 GCF_019192735.1 Kitasatospora aureofaciens | reverse complement strand
CTTCTTGTTGCCGTTGTTGTCGAACAGCAGCGGGTTCTCGCCGGTGCGCCAGGAGTCGCTGTCGCGGATGCCCCAGACCGTGATGCCGGTGCAGCGGGCGACGTTGAGACAGGACTGGACGGTGTCGGCGTAGGCGGTGGCGGGGGCCTGGGCGATGTCGAGTTCGGTGATCTGGACGTCCACGCCGAGTGCGGCGAAGTTGGCCAGGGTGGTCTGGTAGCTGGGCGGGGGGCCGCCGGCGCCGAAGTGGCTCTGGAAGCCGACGCAGTCGATGGGCACGCCGCGGGACTTGAAGTCCTTGACCATGCTGTAGACGCCCTGGGTCTTGGCGTCGGACCAGTTCTCGATGTTGTAGTCGTTGTAGCAGAGCTTGGCCGACGGGTCGGCGGTGCGGGCGGTGCGGAAGGCCTCCTCGATGAAGTCGTCGCCCAGCACGCGCTGGAACACGGAGTCGCGGTGCCGGCCGCTGCCGTCGTCGCTGAACGCCTCGTTGACCACGTCCCAGGCGTAGATCTTCCCCTTGTAGTGGGACATCTCCTGGGTGATGTGGTTGTTCATCACGCTGCGCAGGGTGTTGGCGTCGCCGGTGGACTTGACCCAGTCGGGCAGTTGGGAGTGCCAGACGAGGGTGTGGCCGCGCATGCGCTGGCCGTGCGCGGAGGCGTGGTTGACGATCGAGTCGGCGGGGGCGAAGTTGAACGACCCGCGCGAGGGCTCGATGGTGTCCCACTTCATCTCGTTCTCCGGGGT
>NZ_JAHTKP010000192.1 GCF_019192735.1 Kitasatospora aureofaciens | reverse complement strand
GGATCTCGGGTGGTCTGGGGCGGCGGCCGAAGCGTTCGGGGTGCCGTGCGTAGGCCTCGGCGAGGGTGACGGCCCGCTGGTCGCGGATCTCCTCCGCGGTGCCGAAGTGGACGCTGGCGGGCGTGTGAAGTCCGATGCCCGAGTGCCTGTGCTCGTGGTTGTAGTACGAGATGAAGGCGTCGAACCATTCACGGGCGTGGGCCAGGGAGTCGAACCGCTCGGGATAGTCGGCCATGTACTTGGTGGTCTTGAACTGGGCCTCGCTGTAGGGGTTGTCGTTGGAGACCTTGGGGCGCGAGTGGCTCCTGGTGACGCCGAGATCGATCAGCAGCTGGGAGACCTTCTTGGAGGTCATCGAGGTGCCCCGGTCGGCGTGCACGGTCTCGGGGACGATGCCGTTGCGCGCGATGGTCTCGCGGATCAACTCCTCTGCCCGTTCGGCTGATTCGGCCGACTCGATGGTGTGGCCGACGATGTAGCGGCTGAAGATGTCGATGATGACGTAGGCGTGGTACCAGATGCCCTTGGTGGGGCCGGCCGCTTTGGTGATGTCCCAGGTGAAGACCTGGGAGGGGCCGTCGGCGACCAGTTCGGGCACTGTCTTGGCCGGGTGGGTGGCCTGGCGGCGTCGCTCACCCGACTGCCCTCGCTCACGCAGGATGCGGTACATCGTGGAGACCGAGCAGTGGTAGCGCCCGGTGTCCAGCTCGCGGGCCCAGATCTGTGCGGGTGGCAGTTCGGCGTACTCGGGGCTGTTCATCAACTCCAGTACCGCATCGCGCTCTTCGGCTGTCAG
>NZ_JAHTKP010000191.1 GCF_019192735.1 Kitasatospora aureofaciens | reverse complement strand
GACTACGGCGAGGATCAGCCCGATGGTGTCGGTGAGAATGCCGCGCTTGCGGCCGACGATCTTCTTCGCGGCGTCCGTTCCCTGGCTGGCCAGGGGCACGTTGGTGGAGGTCTTCACGCTCTGGGTGTCGATGACGGACGCGGTCGGTTCGACCTTGCGCCCTTCCTTCACACGGGCCAGGCCGGTTAGGTCGTAGTTGAGTTCCGCGAAGATTCCCTCGTCGCGCCAGGCCGCATAGTAGGCGTAGACGGTGCCGTGATTGGGGAAGTCGTGCGGGAGGTACTTCCAGGGGATTCCCGTGCGGTTGATGTAGAGGATCGCGTCGAACACGTCGCGCAGTTCGACCTGCGCCGGCTGGCCGGTGGGCCGCCGATCGAGCCGGGCTTTTCGCCAGGCCGTCAGTTTCGGCTCGATCAAGGCCCATCGGGCGTCGGACAGGTCGCTGGGGTACGGCTTCCGCTGGCTCACGGCACAGCGTCAGCACGGATGGGCCGGAGGATCCCGTTCCGCTGCTCTTTAGGCGGTTCTATGACTTTCTCAAACCAGACGGATTTCAAGGCGTAGGTGTGGGCGAGACGGACAGTCAATCTCGCAATCCAGGGGAGGACAATGCCACCTCGGCGGGCATATCGCCACAAAGAGGGGCGTGAGCAAAAGCCGCCTAACGGGCCAGAACTACATAAACGCCCTCTAAGTGGGCATTTTGATAGCGATCATCCACTATACGGCCTTCGTCCATGTCATGATTTGCCCCGATCTACGGAGAAGACGAGGTATGCCCTCACAGGGGCAGCGAAGGCCAGAGTCCGTCTCATCCGCT
>NZ_JAHTKP010000190.1 GCF_019192735.1 Kitasatospora aureofaciens | reverse complement strand
GAGGCATCGCCACCCGGTATGACAAGACCCCGGAAAGCTACCTCGCCGGCCTCCACCTCCGTGGCGCGATGATCTGGATCAAGGACCTCACCCGGACCCACTGATCACGACCGAATACGCGCCCTAGCCAGCCCCGGTCCAGCGCGGCGTACAGGGCGCCGTGCCCGCGCCGGTGCTCGACCGCGAGCGACAGCTCGACCAGGGTCTTCACCGGCCCGTCCGCGCACAGCACCGCGTCGGTGAGCTCGAAGAGTGCGTCCGAGCGGGCGTAGAGGCATTCGTAGAACTCAACCCGAAAGCGGGACAAGAGAGCCAATGCCTGGCCTGCGGGCGCGTCGACGGGGAGACTCATGGGCAGCGGCCGTTCTCTCGCGCTTCGTGACTCGACATCTCGAAGCGTGGAGAACGGCCGTCTCCGCTGTCTCGGGAAGAACCGCAGATCAGCAGGTCGGGTGACCTGCGAGGTTAAACGTCAAGCTCAGCTGCTGTTCCAGTACGGTGATCTGATGGCGCAGGGCCAGGAGCTCCATGTCCTTCTCGTGGTCGCTCATTGGCAGCAGCCGCAGCAACGCGAACGCGTTCGTCACACCCAGGTACGCCAGTCGTAGCAGCGCGGTCGATCATCATGTCGCGGAGCTCGTCGGCTCTGCCAGAGCGCCTACCCGACTGGCGAGGTCGGCACTTGTGCACCCTGCCTCCCACCAGGCCGGATGAGGTTCTCGGCAGGAGCAGGATCTTGGTGGCTAATTCCAACTGCTATGCAGCTAGGGATAGTTGGAGTCTGGCGAGGTGGCTGTGGCTGACTCGGTCGAGGGGGTGGCCGTTCCACCAGGAGTGGAGGCGGATGAGGTTGAGGG
>NZ_JAHTKP010000018.1 GCF_019192735.1 Kitasatospora aureofaciens | reverse complement strand
AGGAGATCGGCCCGGGTGTGCGCGAGGCCGGGGAGAAGGCGCTCAAGGGCGGTGCCGCCGAGCTGCGGCACTTCCTGGCGGTCGAACTCGACAAGCAGCGCGGGGACGACAACCGGGTGAAGGTCTCCCGGATCCTTGCCGCCGCCACCGGGCGGGCCGTCAAGGAGGCTGCCGACCGTGCGATGAGCGGCACCGACGAGGACGTCGTCAAGTTCCTCAAGGAGGGCCAGTTCACGGCTCGCGCCGAGGACGACGACCGGGCCGAGGTGGAGCGGATCCTGGCCGACAAGGAGATCGGCCCGGGTGTGCGCGAGGCCGGGGAGAAGGCGCTCAAGGGCGGTGCCGCCGAGCTGCGGCACTTCCTGGCGGTCGAACTCGACAAGCAGCGCGGGGACGACAACCGGGTGAAGGTCTCGCAGATCCTTGCCGCCGCCACCGGGCGGGCCGTCAAGGAGGCTGCCAACCGTGCGATGAGCGGCACCGACGAGGACGTCGTCAAGTTCCTCAAGGAGGGCTGGGCCAAGGCCCGCGCCGAGGACGAGGCCAACGCCGCCGGCACGCCCGCCCCGGCCCAGACCCCGGCCCAGACCCCGGCTCAGACCCCGGCTCAGACCCCGGCCCCGGCCGTACAGCAGCCGCAGCCCGGCCAGGGCGTCCAGCCCGCCGCTGTCACGACCACCACCACCGGCACCACCACCGCCCTTGGCACCACCGGCATCACCACCGCCGTTGGCACCACCGACACCACCACGGCCGCCGCCGCGAACCCCGGCCAGCTGGCCGCCACCGGCACGGACGGCCTCGGCTGGGAGGCCGGCGGCGCCGCCGCGGCCGTGGCCGCGGGCGCGACGCTCGTCGCCGTCTCCCGCCGCCGCTCCGCCGAGGGCTGACACCCCGGCGCATCCCCGGCCGCCCGCACCCGCAGGCGGCCGGGGAGCGTCAACTCCCTTCAGCGGCCCGTCGATTCGGCCACGCACGAACCCGGTATCGGCCATTCCCCCGGCCCGGTTCCGCCGTGAAAGTCTGCACGAGACCTCCCGCAGGATCGCGCGGCCCAGCTCCAGGTTCCGGGGGAATTCTCTACCAGCCGAGTACTGAGAACGGCTCCCCCTTCAGGTACCGGGCGATCCCGGCAGCGTTGTAGGGCTGGGTGTTCTCCGGCAGGTCGTTGATCGGGTGCCAGGAGATGCCAGCGCACTTGTGCGGCTCGGCGTTGTACGGTTCACCGCTCCACTCGGAGGCGGCGAGGAACCAGCCGATGCGGGGTTCACCCTCGGGATTGAGGTAGTGAACGACGTGGACGACCCGAACGGCCTCGCGCTCAACCGTAACCCCCACCTCCTCACCGGTCTCCCTGATCCCTGCGGTGATCACGTCCTCGCCTTCGTCGACCTTCCCGCTGGGGAGGTTGAGCATGCCGTCGCTGTAGCCCGTATTGGCCCGCTCGGCGAGCAAGACCAGGCTATTGCGTTCGAGGATGAGCATCACATCGATGATCGGACGTTGAGGCTGCACCGGGTCCTCCGACAGGTGGTTCTGGGGGGACCATAGGACACCTCAGTGAACGTCGATGCCCGCGAGGTGGAGGTGTTTGGCGACCCAATCAACGCGGGCCTGGGTGGTCAGGCCCGGGGGGAGGTCGAGGATCGGCACATCGGTGCTCTGGATCGCCTCGTAGACGGCCGTTTCGGTGGCGCTCTGAAGCGCGAGCACCTTTCCGCGGAAGCGGTCGCCGCCTGCCTCCTGGTCGAAGTGGTCGCGGCAGTGGACCACGGCGGCGTAGGCGATGGGCATCCAGGCGGCGCAGAGGGATTCCATCCCTGATCTTGCGTGGGTATCCCCGGCTTCAGCCGGGGAGGGAAACGCATCCTTGGCTCGGAGGCGCGAAGCGCCGTAGGTCTCTTCGTTTCCGGGGTGACCGTGCGTGTTGTCGGTGGCGTGTGGCATGTTGATCGCACGTCAGCCCGGGGAGGCCGGGGAGGGGGTGGGCTGGATGATCCGTGCGTACAAGTTCCTCATGCGGCCCACTGTGGGCCAGGCCCAAGCCCTCGGCGAGATGCTGCGTGATCACTGCTCCCTGTACAACGGGGCATTGCAGGAACGCCGCGACGCCTACCGGCACGTGTCGAAGACGAGCATCAGGTACGGGATGCAGTCCGCGCAGCTCAAGGACATCCGGGCGTTCGACCCGGAGCGTCAGGGCCGCTGGTCGTTCTCCTCCCAGCAGGCCACCTTGCGGCGTCTCGACAAGGCGTTCGCGGCGTTCTTCCGCCGGGTCAAGTCCGGTGAGACGCCCGGCTACCCGCGCTTTCGGGGAGTGAACTGGTTCGACACGGTGGAGTTCCCGAAGGACGGGGACGGCTGCCGGTGGGACTCCACCCCGCACGATCCGCAGACGCGGGTGCGGTTCCAGGGTGTCGGCCACGTCAAGGTCAATCAGCACCGGCCGGTGGCCGGCAAGGTGAAGACGGTCAGCGTCAAGCGCGAGGGCAAGCGCTGGTATGTGGTGCTGACCGCCGAACAGGCACAGCCCGAACCGTTCCCGCCGACCGGCAGCGTTGTCGGCATCGACCTCGGGATAGCGACCTTCCTCGCCGACTCCAACGGCGGGTTCGTTCCCAACCCCCGCCACGGGCGCACGGCTGCCGCGAAGCTCGAAGCCGCGCAGCAGGCCCTCGCCCGGTGCAGGCGCCGCGGCAACCGGCGACGCAAGGCTGTGGCCAAGGTCGCCGACCTGCACCGCAAGGTCCGCCGTCAACGGCTCGACCACGCCTACAAGACCGCTCTCGGACTGGTCCGGGCGCACGACTTCGTCGCGCACGAAGACCTCAAGATCCGCAACATGAGCAAGGCCCCCGCGCCGAAGCCCGACCCCGACCAACCGGGCGCGTTTCTGCCCAACGGTGCGGCGGCCAAAGCCGGACTCAACAAGTCGATCAACGATGCCGGTTGGGGGGTGTTCCTGACGATCCTGCACGCCAAGGCTGAGAGCGCCGGACGGGAAGTGATCGCCGTGGACCCCCGCAACACCTCCCGCACCTGCCCGCGCCCCGAGTGCGGACACGTCGCGGCGGAGAACCGGCCCACACAGGAGAAGTTCCACTGTCAGTCCTGCGGCCACACGGCGCACGCTGACACCGTGGGAGCAATCAACGTTCTACGGGCCGGGCTGGCCCGTCGCAACGCCAACCAGGCTTAGCGAGAAGCCACCGGCTTCAGCCGGGGGAGGAGTCACCGACGGGCTGCTCGGCACCAACAGCTGGAAGGCGTTCCAGCGCTGCCTCGCCACGTACTGGGGCTACACCGACGCGATCGACGGCATCGTCGGACCCAACACGATCATGGCACTGCAGCGCCTGCTGGCGGACTCGTACGGCTACGGCGGCGCGATCGACGGCATCGCCGGCTCGGGCACCCGCGCCGCCTTCGCGAACTTCGCCAACTCCTTCTAGAACCTCCACGCCCGAGCGGCGCGCCCCCCAACGGGGACGCGCCGCTCGGCCGTTGGCGCCGAAGGGTCAGTACTGGGTGCTGACCGTCACGCCGCTGAAGTCGGTGTTGGCGTAGAGGCTGATGTAGCGGAACCCGGCCGTGGTGTTGGTGACGGTGATGCTCTGGCTGGTGCCGGGGTTGGTGGAGGAGGCGGTGAAGGCGCTGGGGGAGGCCCAGGTGTCGGGGTTGTAGTAGAGGGAGGCGTTGCCGGTGCCGCCGGAGGTGGAGACCTTCAGGGTGGTGGTGCCGGCCGGCAGGTAGAGGTAGAGGTAGTCCAGGTTGCCGGCGGTGCGGGCCTGGTTGGGGCGGGAGCAGTTCTGGCCGAGGGCGTCGGTGCGCGGGTCGGTGCAGGTGGGCAGGGTGGTGCCGGCGCCGGTGGCGATGGTGACCCCGGCAGGGGTGCTGGCGGTCTTTCCGTTGCTGTCGGTGACGGTCAGGGCGACGGTGTAGGTGCCGGGGTTGGCGTAGGTGTGCACCGGGTTCTGCTGGTCGGCGGAGGTGCCGTCGCCGAAGGTCCAGTGCCAGGAGGTGATCCTGGCCTGGCTGTTGGTCTCGACGGACTTGTCGGTCAGCGTGACGGTGGCGCCGTTGACGGACTGGCCGAACAGCGCGGTCGGGCCGGCGGCGTAGCAGGCGCCGGCGGCGCAGGTGTTCAGCCAGGCGTCGAAGTCGGCGTCGTAGGAGGTGCCGAGGTTGTTGTAGACCGCGTAGCCGCCTTGGTAGTCACCGGTGCGGAAGTGGCCGAGCATGGCGGAGACGTCGGCGGGGTGCTTCTCGAGCATGTACCGGACGGCCATGTAGCCCCACGGGTAGGTGCGCACCGAGTCCGAGTTGTCGTACGTGTTCTGGAAGACGGTGCTGAGCTTGTACCGGTGCGTGGCGGCCTCGGCCATCGCCTGGGTGTCGGTGGTGCCGCGGTAGGCGTAGGACTCGTACTCGGCGACGCCTTCGATCCACCAGATGTCCGGGACGGAGATCTCGGTGCCGAAGTTGCCCTTCATGTCGTAGATGTTGTCGAGGTAGTGCGTGTACTCGTGGTTGAGGTTCCACACGTTGGCGGGGAAGCCGTCGTTCCACGACTTCTGGTACATCACCGACACCGGCTGGTTGGTGGGGTCGGTGACGTCCATGACGGTCTGGCCGCCGTTGTTGGTGGAGTTGCCGTAGATGGCCCAGGAGTAGGTGAGGTAGTCGGGCTGGTTCTTGAAGACGGCGAGGGTGATGGTCTTGCCGTACTGGTTCGGGACGGGGCCGTTGTCCTTGACCATGTTGTGGAAGAAGCCGTCCTCGCCGCGCAGGCTGGCGCAGACGGTGGCCAGGTCGGCGGGGGAGAGGGCCTCGCCGCGGATGGTGCGGTTGTCGCAGACCAGGGTGTTGGGCAGGACGGCGGCGGTGAGCTTGCCGGGCAGGTCGCAGGTGCCGTAGTAGGAGCACTGCGCGTTGTCGTACTGGTTGGCGTTGTACGCGGTGTACACGTACAGCGGGCCGGTGGTGCCGGTGACCGGGGTGGTGTCCAGGACCTGCTTGACCAGGGGCTTGGCGAAGGTCCCGACGGCGCCGCCGTCGCCGGCGGTGCGGGCGAGGTCGTTGCCGGCGTTGACGTCGAGGAACTGGTTGGCGGTGCCGAGCAGGTCCTTGTGGTTCTGTGCGAAGTTCGCGAGGGCGGTGATGGCGCTCGGGTCGGCGCTCAGGGCGTTGACGTAGTCGGGGTTCCAGTTGGCCCGCCACATCGGCGCGAACAGGACGGCGTTGACGGCCTTCACCATCTTCGGGGACGCGTTGTAGGCGTTGGTGTAGCCGTTCAGGACCTGCTTGTAGACGTTCAGGTACTGGGCCTGGATGTTGGCGCTGTCGGTGAGGATCAGCACGTCGTAGAGCACGAGGCCGTTGGCGTCGCTGACGTCGTGCCAGTGCGCGCTCGCGAAGAAGGCGTCGAGGCCGGCCTTGACGGCGGTGGTGAGGGTGGCGTCGTAGGGGCCGACGGCGGAGGCGTTGTTGGACTGGACGTAGTAGCCGGCGCGCAGGAAGAGTACGAGCTGCAGGATGCCGGTGGTGTTGTCGCCGGTGTAGTTCGCCGCCTGGGCCTGGAAGGCGGCCGCGACGGTGAGCATCTGCGACTGCTTGAAGATCCTGCCGGCGTCGGTGCCGGTGACGTTGAACAGCGTGTTGACGCAGTCCGTGGTCGAGCCCTGGACGAAGGAGACCAGGTCGGCGCCGCTGCGGGAGCCGAAGTCGGCCGGGGTGCAACTGGCCGTGGCAGCTGTTGAATTGGCCGCGAGCGGATGCTTGGCGGGGGTGGGCGCCTGCGGCCTGGTGTCCGTGCGTGGGGTGGTCTGCACGGCGGTCCCGGCCGGCTGGAGCGCCTGGCCGAGCCGGTCGGACGTCAGCGGGGCGGCCGCGCGACCTATCGCCTCGGACGCCTGCACGGCGACCTCGGGCCCGAACGGCTTGGGTATGGAGGGGGAGGCGGCCGCCTTCACCGGGGCGGCGGGCGCGGCGGGCGTGGCGAGGGCGGGGGTCGGCAGCAGGGTGGCGGAGCCGGCGAGGGCGCCGGCCACGAGGAGGGGGAGGGATTGGCGCAGACGCACTGCGGTGTCCTTGTCCTGGTATGTGGGGGGGGAGTAACGGGGTGTCAGGCGCGAGGCGAGGGGGATTTTGACGTGCATCCTGTCACCGGCCACCCGTCAGAACAATGTCACAGGTCATATGACATTGCAGGGGGGTGGCATAACACCGTTACGGGGCAACGCCCGACGACACTCAGGGCCGGGCCGCGCGGTAGGTCCGCGAGGCCCAGGCCCGGTAGTGCGGCGAGGCGTTGACCAGCTCCCGGTAGGCCGCGCCGGCGGCACCGAACAGCGTCTCCACCACCTCGCCGCCGACCGCCGCCGGGCGCCAGGCCAGCAGGTGGCGCACCCAGATCGGCGTGCCGGCCAGCGGTTTGACGACCACGTCGCCCAGTGGCCGGGTGGTCGGCTGGACGACGGAGACGCCGAGCCCGGCGGCGATCAGGTCCTGCAGCTCCAGGCGGCCGCCGAGGAACTCGTGCACTGTCGCGGGCGCGAACCCGGCCGCCGCGCAGGCGCTGTGGAACACCCGGTGCCAGCCCGCCCCGTCGTCGGGGGTGAGGAACCACGCCTCACCGGCCAGGTCCGCCAGCGCGACCTCGGTGTGGTGGCGCAGTGGGTGGGAGGCCGGAAGTGCGACGAAGGCGGGCTCGGTGACGATCCCCCGGTGCGCGACGGCGGGGGAGTGCGCCAGCTCCGTGCCGGGGTAGTCGACCGCGATGGCGGCGTCCACGCGGTCCTGCTCCAGCAGGTCGACGATGTCGGAGGAGCGGTAGACGCTGCTGACCGTGAACTGCAGGTCCGGCCGCTGGTGCCGGGCCCGGGAGAGCAGGCCGGGCAGGGTGGGGGTGAGGGTGGCGGCCAGGCGCAGCTCCCGCAGGACGGGCGCGGGCTCCTCGGCCGGTCGGCGGCCCAGCCGGTCGGCGCGGGCCAGCAGGTCGCGGGCGGCGGTGAGCACCTCGACGCCGAAGCAGGTCGCCACCACCCCCGAGGCCGTGCGTTCGAACAGCGGTGCGCCCAGGTAGCGTTCGATCCGGCGCAGCTGCGTACTGGTCGCCGGCTGCGAGGCCCCGAGCACGGCGGCGGCCCGCCCCACGCTCCCGGTATCGGCGATCGCGCACAGCACCCGCAGATGCCGCAGCTCCAACTCCATGGGGGCCCCTCCCTCGCCGCGGCGCCCCGTCCTCCCCTCCGGTGGCATCGGACGGCCGCCGCAGAACCATCTGTGCCATTGCACACGTAACATGTCAGGTCTTGCGGGCCACACCATCGCCCCGCCCACCAGCCACGTCAAGCCCCGCCCGGCCTGCCCCGGAAGGGGGGTGTACGGACCGGCTGCGCCGGGCCCTGGGGGCGCAGCGTCCGGAATCCGGGCCCGACAGGCCGGAGTTGGCTGTACAGGCGGACCGTAGTTGGCTGGACATCTGGCGTTCGTGGGGCGTTCGCGCGGGGGACGGGGGGTGCTGTCACGGTCTTGCGCGACCAGGAGGCGGGCACCCGTCTCCTGACAGTCCGACACGTCCGACAGGACCAGGAAGGCGCTCCCATGCTTCACGCTCCGGCCGGCCGCCCCCGTCATCTGGGGTGGCTGATCCTCGCGGTGGTGGCCCTGCTGATGCCGCTGACCGCCGTGCCGGCCTCCGCCGGCACGGCGACGCTCAGCCTCGACAGGGCCACGTACACGCAGGGTCAGACCGCCCCGCTGACGGCCACGTACAGCACCTCGCAGGTCTCCTCCACCGACTGGGTCGGTATCTACCCGAGCGATCCGGGCAAGGGCCCGGGCACCGGGAACGCCTCGCTCGCCTGGGTCTACGCGCCGAACGCGAGCGGCTCGGTGAACCTGTCCGTCTCCTCGCTGCCGCCCGGCAGCTACAAGGCCTTCCTGCTCTACAACGACGGCTACACCCCGCTCGCCGCACCGGTGTTCTTTACCGTCATCACGGCGACCACCACCACGACCGCCGACAGCTCGCTCTGCCTCGGCCAGAACGGCTTCGACCAGGGCCGCCCGGTGGCGCTGTCCTACGCCACCGCCCGCGCCGCGGCCACCAACTGGGTCGGCATCTACCCCGACGGCCAGACCCCCGGCGCAACCGGCGCCCCCGCCGCCCTCGTCCGGGCGTACGCGCCGAACGCCGCCGGCTCGCTGACCCTCGCCGGCGACGCGCTCGCCCCCGGCACCTACGCCGCACACTTCCTCGCCACCGACGGCTACACCGACCTCGCCCCGCCGGCCCGCTTCACCGTCACCGCGCCCGGCACGAGCGGCACCAACCTGATCGTCAACGGCGACGCCGAGTGCGGCAACCCCTCCACCAGCGGCTACGACGGCGTCACCCTGCCCGGCTGGCAGGTGAGCGGCGTGCCCACCGCCGTCGCCTACGGCGCACCGGGCGGCTTCCCCTCCGCCGCCACGCCCGGCCCCGCCCTGCGCGGCAACGCCTTCTTCTCCGGCGGCCCGGTCGGCGACTCCGCCCTCACCCAGAGCGCGGACGTCTCCTCCGCCGCCGGCCAGATCGACGGCGGCGCCGTCACCTGGAACCTCGCCGGCCGGCTCGGCGGCTGGGCGGGCGAGAACTCCACCGCCACCCTGGCCGTCACCTTCAAGGACGCCTCCGGCACGGCACTCGGCACCGGAAGGATCGGCCCGGTCACCGCCGCCGACCGCGGCTCGGCCACCGCGCTGCTCCAGCGCACCGCCACCGGCACCGTCCCGGCCGGCACCCGCAGCATCGCGATCGGCCTCACGCTCACCCGCGACCCCGCCCGCAGCGGCGGCCAGTACAACGACGCCTACGCGGACGGCCTCTCGCTCACCCTCTCCACCCCCCTGCCGCAGCCCGCGCCGCCCCTGCCGCCGGCCTCCCAGGTGCCCGCGTTCGACCACGTCTTCTTCGTCATGATGGAGAACAAGTCCTACGACCAGGTCATCGGCAGCAGCTCCGCGCCCTACCTCAACACCCTCGCCCAGCAGAACACCACGCTCACCCAGTCCTACGGCGCGGTCCACGACAGCGACCCCAACTACTGGGCGGTGGCGGGCGGTTCGACCTTCGGCCACACCGACAACCCGTACCCCACGCTGACCGGCACGATCACCTCCCCGCACCTCGGCGACCTCGTCGAGGGCGCCGGCAAGACCTGGCGCGGCTACATCGAGGACATGGGCAGCCCCTGCAACCTCGCCTCCAGCGGCAACTACGACGCCGACAACCTGCCGTTCGCCTTCTTCCGCGACGTCACCGGCAACCCCGCCCGCTGCCAGGACAAGCTCCAGCCGATCACCCAGCTGTGGCAGGACCTCAAGTCACCCGCCACTACGCCCAACTTCGTCTGGTTCGAACCCAACAGCTGCAACACCATGCACAACTGCTCCGTCGCCACCGGCGACACCTGGATGCGCGACAACCTGCCGAACATCCTCAACTCGCCCGCGTGGACGCAGCAGCGCTCCCTGCTGGTCATCACCTTCGACGAGGACGACCACAACCACGGCCAGCACATCCCGACGATCGTCGCCGCCTCCCCGGGCCTGGCCAAGCCCGGCTACCAGTCGCCCGCGCACGACACCCACTACAGCGTGCAGCGCACCATCGAGGCCGCCCTGGGCCTGGGCAGCCTGACCCAGAACGACCAGTACGCCACCCCGCTCAACGACATCTGGAACTGACCCCCGTCATCCGGAAGCGACCCCCGGCCGGGGCGGCAGCGCCCGCCCCGGCCGGGCATCCGTCGTGAGATGTACGCCGGGCGTATCGCGCGGCCCAACCGGTGCGGCGGCAAGATCCTCCCGCCGACGCTCGTCCGCCCCCGCCCCGCTCCCTAGGGGCGTCGCCCGGACACCGAGGGTGTCACCGAGAACGGGGCCTACAAGCCCTACCTGATCGAGGGCGCCCGGGAGGGCGACGTCGTGGTCCGCTCCGAGGCCACCCCGGCCCTGCTCCGCCTGTTCGAACTCCTCGACGTGAACGTCTGAGCGAACTCGGGCCCACCGTAGGCCAGTTCCACAACCGATAACGTCGGGGGCACACCGAGCACGGTGGGCCCCCGACCAGACAAGGACCTGCAATGCGTGTTTCCGTGATCGGCTGTGGTCACCTCGGCATCCCGCACGCGGCGGCGATGGCCGAACTCGGCCACGAGGTCATCGGCGTGGACGTCGACCGGGCCAAGGTCAACCGGCTCAACGCCGGCGAATGCCCCATCTACGAGACCGGCCTTCCGGATCTGATCGCCCGTCAGACCGTGAGCGGGCGCCTGCGGTTCACCACCGAAATCCGCGAGGCCGCCGACGTCGCCGAGCTGCACTTCATCGGCGTCGGCACCCCCATCGACGCCGACGGACGCTCGTACGACACCGGACAGGTCTACGGCGCCATTCGTCAGCTCGCCCCCCACCTCTTGCACGATCGTCGGGAAGTCGACCGTCACGGTCGGCACGACCGTCCGGGTCACCGCCCTCGCCCAGCGCCTCGCGCCCATCGGTGAAGGTGTCGATGTCGTCTGGAATCCGGAGTTCCTGCGCGAGGGACACGCGGTCGAGGACACCCTGCGCCCGGACCGCATCATTGCCGGGGTCACCACCGCCGAGGGAGAGAAGGCGATCCGCGCGGTCTACGCCCCGATCCTGGACGCCGGTGTCCCCCTGTTCGTCACCGACCCGCAGACCGCGGAACTCGCCAAGGGCGCGGCGAACTCCTTCCTCGGGCTGAAGATCAGCTACATCAACGCCGTCGCCGACATGTGCGAGGCCGCCGGGGGCGACGTCTCCCGGATCGTGGAGATCCTGGGCATCGACCCTCGGATCCGCAGCGGCGGTATGAGGCCCGGCATCGGCTACGGCGGCGGCTGCCTCCCCAAGGACGTCCGCGCGTTCACTGCCTTCGCCCGGCAGCTCGGCGCCGAACAGGCCGCTGCCCTCCTGCTCGCCGCCGAGAGGATCAACGAGTCTCGCATCGACGTCGCGATGGGCCTCATCACCCGCGCTCTGGGTGACCGTCCCGTCAGGGGTGCCCGGGTCACCGTGTGGGGTGCCGCGTTCAAGGCCGGCACCAACGACGTTCGCGAGTCCCCGGCTCTCGCCCTCGCCCAGGCCCTGCAGCAGGCCGGCGGCACCGTCACCGTTCACGACCCGCAGGCCGTGGCCACGGCCATGATCCGCAACCCCGAACTCGACTACACCGACGACCTGCCCGCCTCCCTCAACGGCGCAGATCTCGTCGTCCTGGCCACCGATTGGCCCGAGTACCAGCAGGCCGACCCCCAAGCCCTCGCGGACCGCCCCGCCAACCCGCTGCTCATCGACTGCCGCACCACCCTCGACCCCGAGCCCTGGCGCGCGACGGGCTGGACCGTCCACCAGCTCGGACGACCGGGGAAGTAGAACCGGGCCCCCGCGTGGTGGGGCACCCCTCCGTGGCCCCACCACGCGGGAAACCCCGTCCAGCGGCCCCGTGGGTGGTGCGCGATGACCGCCGACGTCCTGGTCGTGCTCGACGGCATAATCCGCGCCTCGCCGCCGAACTCACCCTCGCCGAGGCGACCGTCAAGACCCACCGGGTAACCGCAGGGTGCCACCGCCTAGGCGGTGGGGGAATGCGGCTTACCGCGTAGCGGGTCAGGGGTAGCCGAATCGCCGTCAAGGCGATCCGGTGTCTCGGTAGAGACGGTGGTGAGAGCGACCTCAAGCAGGTGCAGCATCTCTGAGTTGAGGGACCTTCTGTCGGTGGCGGCTTGTACGGTGATCCGGTCGTGGAGATCGTCGGGGATGCGCAGCGTGAACTTGATCATGCCGCCATTGTGCCTCTACTGTGGCGGCATGTCACGTTTCCGGATGTACCCGACGCCGCAGCAGGCAGAGCAGATGCTCTTGCACTGCGCGCACGCCCGGTACGTGTGGAACCTGGCGGTGGAGCAGCATTCGCACTGGTACTGGGGACGTAAGTCCGCTCCCGGTTTCGCGGAGCAGTGCCGTCAGCTGACGGAGGCCCGGCGTGCCAGTGATTGGCTTTGCTCCGGTAACCAGACGGTGCAGGCGCAGGCCCTCAAGGACTTCGCCGCAGCGAAGTCGGCGAAGTTCAACGCCGGATTCGGCGAGCCGACGTGGCGTAAGAAGTTCCGACATGAGGGCTTCCGCGTCATCGGCGACGACCGGGTACCGGAGTTCAACCCGGACGGCACCGCGAAGGTGAACGCGAAGACCGGCAAGCAGGTCATGGGCCGGTCCGTGGTCGTGCAGAAGCTCAACCGCCGGTGGGCGCAGGTCAAGGTACCGGGCTGCGGATGGGTGAAGTTCCGCAACACCCGGCAGGGGCTGCCGGACGCGAAGACGTTCCGGGTGACCTTCCGAAACGGTCAGTGGCATGTCGCGTTCGCGGTCGTCCCCGAATCGATCGACGCGCCCGGAACGGGTGAGGTCATCGGCATCGACCGGGGCGTCACCATCACCGCCGCCCTCTCCGACGGCCGCACCCTCAACTGCCCGCAGCTCACCGTCAAGGAACGCGCGCAGATCCGCAAGCACCAGCGCCGCGCATCCCGCGCACCGAAGAACAGCCCGCACAAGACTGCCGAGTACGCCAAGGTCGCCAAGCTCAAGGCCCGTGAAGCCGACCGGCGCAAGGACTGGTGCGAGAAGACCAGCACAGACCTCGCCCGCACCTACGACCTGATCCGCTTCGAGAAGCTGAACATCAAGAACATGACGGCGTCGGTCAAGCCGAAGCCCGACCCCGAGCAGCCCGGACAGTTCCTGAAGAACGGACGAGCCGCTAAGGCCGGACTGAACCGGTCCATCCTCGCCCAGGGCTGGGGCCTGCTCCGCCGGCGCACCGGGCACAAGGCACCAGGCAGGGTCGAAGACGTACCCGCCCCCTACACCAGCCTGCAATGCTCCGACTGCAAATGGATCGACAAGAACTCGCGCAAGAGCCAAGCCAAGTTCGTCTGCTCCAACTGCGGTTTCACCTGCAACGCGGACACCAACGCATCGATCAACGTCGCGGTAGGACAGGCCGTAAGGCCCCGACCCAAACGGGCCGGTACCGGAGGGACGACACCGCGCAAGCGGTCGAGCGTCCGTGAACCTCAACACCCCACCGGTGTTGGAATCCCTCGGCTCTAGCCGGGGGAGGATGTCAAGTCAGCCGCATCCTCCTCAAGCTCGGCCTGCGCGACCGCGTCCAGGCCGTCGTCTTCGCCTACGAGAACCGCCTAGTCCAGCCCGCCTGACCCGCAGCACCCGACCGGCAACGCGCGGGCGCCCCGGCCCGTTGTGGGGCCGGGGTGCACGGGATAGCGGCAAGTTTCCGGGGTTTTACGGGAGTTGCCCCGTCACGCCTTGCGCCGGCGGTCGATGATGCCGTCGAGGTCACGCTGGACCATGTTGGTGTTGACGGTTCGCCAGGTTGCGTCAGGTTCTTCAGGGACGGCTGATCGAGGTGGTGTTGGTGGCGGCGTTCCAGTGGACGGTGGCGTTCTGGAACTTCTGGGCGCGCCCGCCCGGTTCGTCGGCCTCGTCGGTGACGGGGTAGCCGAGCGCCTTCTCGTGGCCGGCGGCGTGGAAGGCGTCGTAGATGGCCCCGTGGACGACGTGCGCACCGGTGGGCGAGGACCACAGGAACAGGGCCCGCTCGAAGAACTGGTAGCGCCCCCGGGTGCCGTCGGGCGCGGCGGCGCCGTCGGCCTCGTCCATGGTCGGGAAGCCCCAGGCCCGTTCGGCGTCGGTGGCCCAGAACCGGGTGAGGATGTCGCCGTAGACGGCGTAGGCCGCGTCGGGGTGCCACAGGATGATGCCGTTCTGGAACTGCTGGAAGCGTCCGCCGACGGCGTCGCGCTCGCCGCGGATCGGCGCGCCGAGCACGCTGTTCAGGCCGCCCATGCTGTCGTACTTGACCCGGATGCTGCCGTAGGGCATGAGGTCGTCGAGGCGGTTGTAGCGGCGCGGGGTGAAGCCGCGCAGCCCGTCGCCCCACACCCGTTCCTCGGCGACGTGCCCGAAGTCGTACTCCTCGCGCACCACCGGCTGGGTGTGGGCGGGGTCGGCCCAGCGCACGAACAGGGCGACGTGGTCGGTGCCGCCGGAGTCCTTCAGCAGGGCGTCGCCGGGCTGGAGGTCGGCGGCCGGGATGTCGGCGGTGACGTTCCACAGGGTCCACGTGGTGAGCGAGGTGCCCAGGTGCCAGGCCATCGACACGAAACCGGAGCAGTCGGGGCGGTAGCAGCCGAACTGGTTGGTGTAGCAGCCGCTCTGGCTGTACGGCACGCGCTCGTTGACCCACGACCAGGCGCGGTCCATCACCTCGCCGCGCCCGATCGGGCCGTCGGTGTCGGAGGCGACGGCGGTGACGGCCGCGGCGGAGGTGGCGCCGGTGGCGGCGGCTTCGGCGGGTGGCGCCGCGCCGAGGGCGAGCGCCAGGGCCGCCAGGGCCGGGGCCAGGGCGCGTGCGGCGCGTGCGGCGCGCCGCAGGGTCGGCGTTGTGCGCAAGGCTGCCTCCTGGTCGGACGATCGGATGATCGGGCCATCCGGAATTTGGTTCGGTCATGTCACGTGCGGGCGCGGCTCGCTGACCGGCCGTCCGCAAGCTAGTCGCGGGGCGGCGGGACGGGTATCCGGAACGATCCGGATTGACGGGGTCTGGAAAGGACAGGCAGGCGCCCGTCAGGACGTGGGAGCCGGCGGGCACAGCGGCAGCACGGGCCGGTCCAGGGTGCGCACGGCGGGCAGCCAGGCCGGGCCGTCCGGCAGGTGGACCCGGAACCACTGGGCGGACTGCGTGCCCATCTCGTCGACGATCGGCACCCCGTGCGGGACCTGGCAGTCGACGTCGAGGACGTCGCCGTGCCACACCCGGGTGGGCACCACGTTGCCGCTCAGGTACGGCTCGCGGGGGTCGACCGCCAGGCCCAGGCTGCACTGCCGGTCCCGGTCGGCGCGGCCCTGGCAGCCCGGGTCGGCGTTGTACACCGTGATCCGCCCGCCGGCCTCGCGGGCCGCCGTGTCCCACCCGGCGTACGTCTAGCCCCCCGCGACCGCCGCGCCCACGGCGGCGGCCGCGAGCGCCGCCCGGGCAGGTCCGCTGCGCCCGCGCCTGCGCATGTGCCGCTCCGGCGCGTCCTGGTGGGCGCGGATCCGGGCGAGCAGGCTCTCGGCGGTGTGCGCGGCCCGCTCGGCGTGGGTGGGCGCCAGGCAGTCGGCGGCCAGCTCGCGCCAGAACGGCGGCACCGCGCCGGCCATGCGCAGCGGCGCGCGCCGGTCGGCGTACTCCTGCGCGGCGGCGGCGCGGGCCGCCGGGGTGGCGCCGGGGAACGGCGAGGCGCCGCGGGCGAACACCTCGTGGACGACGATGCCCAGCGCCCAGATGTCGGCGCTCGGGCGGACGGTGACGCCGTGTTCGCCCAGCGGCGCCTTCCACCGCTCGGGCGGCAGGTAGTCGAAGGTGCCCATCGGCGGCGCGTAGCCGTGGGTGCCGCGGGTGCCGGTCAGTTCGGTGGCCAGGCCGAAGTCGGCGAGCCTGACCGAGCCGTCGGCGGCGAGCAGGACGTTGTCGGGCTTGAGGTCGCCGTGCACCCAGCCGTTGGCGTGCAGGTGGGCCAGGCCCTCGCAGATCCCCGCGATCAGCCGGGCACCCTCGGCCTCCGTCACCTCACCCACCTCACCCGCCTCGCCGGCCTCGCCGGTGAGCAGGTCCCGCAGGCTGCGCTCGGCGCGCTCCATGACCAGGACGATCGCGCCGTCCAGGAACGGGTGGCCCTCCTCGCCGAGCACGACGGTGTCGAGCAGGCGGATCAGCCGTGGGTGCCGGGTGCGCCGGGCGAACTCCACCTCGCGGCGGGCGCTCTCGGCGACCTTGGCGGCCTGGCGCGGCGTCAGGCCGGCGGTGGGCAGGATCTTGAGCGCGACCTCGTTGCTGTCGGAGTCGCCGGCTGATCGCCCCGCGTACACCGTGCCCCAGCCGCCGTCCGCGATCGGCCCGGTGACCTCCCAGCGCCCGACGCGCTGCCCGGGCGGCAGCGGCCGCACGCGCTCAGCCACCGGCGGGCCGGCCGGCCCGCCCGCCGTCCGCGCCGCGTGGCGGCAGCAGCGCCAGGTGCTCCTCGCGCACCAGCCCGAACCGCAGCGCGACGGCCACCAGCGTCTCCCGCTTGCCGTTGCGCCGCCCGCCCCGGCGGGCGTCGTCCTCGGCGGGGGCGCTGATGCGCATCTTCTCCTCGGCGAGGTAGTCGATGTGCGAGCTGACCGCCCGCGCCGTCAGCCGCGCGCACGCCGGGTGGCCGGCGAGCCGCTCGACGATCGCCGGCGTGGTCGGCACCTCCAGCGGCGACTCGTCGCGCAGCCGCGGCTCGCACAGTGCGACCAGCACCAGGAAGTAGGTGGCCGTCTCGTCCAGGGAGTACGCGGTGACGGTCCGGCTGCCCCACGCCCCGCCCGGACCGAGGCCGTCCGCGCCGAGCCCGTCCGGGTCGAGGTAGACGTGGTCGGGCGCGAACACCTGGAACGCCAGCGCGCCGCCGTGACGGGTCGGCAGGACCACCCGGGAGAACTCGAACGGGATCGGCGCCCCCGCCCGGCGCGGCGGCACCCGCAGGTACTCCCCGGCGCCCTCCGGGTTCTCCACCAGGTAGCTCTGGGTCGCACTGTGGTTGCTCAACTGCCAGTGGTCGTCGGTCACCCGGATCTCCCCGGCCAGACGGGAGATCGCCGCGTCCGCCAGCCGCAGCTCCACCGGCGTCGCCGCCGAACCCCGCCCGAACCGCGCCACCTCCCCGGGCCCGAGCCGCAACGTCACCGCGTTGCTGCCGGCGCCGCCGCCCGGCGGCAGGTAGATCACGATCCCGCTCAAAACCCCTCCCTCGCCCACGGACCGGCGCTCGCCCCTCCAAGGCCGACGGTACACATTGTGCGGCCGTGTGCTGGGGCGATCGCCGTCCGCGTGCTCTTCGTCACGAACTGCCGTCGCCACCCCCGCCGTCGCCTCCGCCCCCGCCGAGGACGGTGATGTCGCCGTTCCCGTTGCGCCGCCGCTTCTTGCGCGAGCGCACCAACTCGCCCGCGCCGAGCGTCACCGCCGCCACCGCGCGCACCCAGCGGGGGCCGCCGCGCTGCGCCCACACCACACACACGCATCCGCCGGCGACGAGCACCAGCACGCCGAGCAACACCAGACCGATCACGTTCCCCTACCTCCTGCAGTTCGTACGCTCCCGGTGATCCTCCCAGACCAGGGCCGGACGTCCCACACCCAATGAGTAGGCGGTCGACATATGCCGACCGATGTCTTATGGTCCTCATGTGGCGGATGTGGCGGACCGTCAACTCGGCCGTCAGCCGGGCAGAACCGGCGCGCCTCGCGTTCGCCGTCCCGGCTTCCGAGAGCCCTCGGCATCCCTCGGCATCCCGCCCGGTCCGGCCACGTGCCGCCACCACCGATCCCGTGCTCCGTGAGAGGACCTCAGTGCACCGTCGTTCCCGCACCCCCGGGGTGCTCGGCGCCGGCATAGCCGCCGCCCTGAGCCTGGCCCTGGCCGCCCCGCAGGCCCTGGCCGAACCGGCCCCCGCCCAGGCGCCCGCCGCGGACCCCGTCCCCGGGCTCGTCGCCGGCCAGGACACCGCCGCCCCGCAACTGGTCACCGGCCTGTCCGACCCCGCCCCCGGCGCCCCCGCCGACGCCGCCCGCGCCCACCTCGCGGCCCACCAGGACCGCTACCGCATCGACCCCGGCCAGCTGGACGAGGTCGGCACCGAACGCGCGGGCGACGGCCGGCGCACCGTCAGGTTCCAGCAGCGCCACGGCGGCATCCCGGTCCTCGGCGGCCAGTACCTCGTCCACCTCACCGGCGACGACGCCGCCCAGCGCGTCGAGTCCGCCGGCGGCCGGTACTTCACCGGCCTCACCGCCCCGACCACCCCCACCGTCCCGGACGACGTGCTGCGCACCGCGGCGCTCGGCGCGCTCGCGGACCCGGCCGCCCGGGCCGGGGCCACCGCCGAGGACGGCGGGCTGGTGATCCTGCCCGGCGGCGCCGGCCGGCTGGCCCGGCACTTCACCGTGCGCCCCGCCGGCGCCGCGGACACCCCCACGGTGCGCGAGGTCTACGTGGACGCCACCGCCGGCGTGGTCGCGCTCGCCCACGACGCCGGCGCCCCGTACGTGGTCCCCGGCGCGACCGCCGATCCCGCTCCGGGCGCTACCGTCACGCCCGCCACCGGCACCGCCCCCGACGCCCACGGCCGTACCGTCCCGGTGAACATCGGCCGCCTGGCGGACGGCAGTTACCAGCTCACCGACCTCACCCGCCCCGCCGCGATCACCACCTATGACGCGGCCGGGCGCGACTACAACGACTTCGGCGGGCGCATCCCCGCCGACGTCCTCCCGGCGCACTCCGCGGGCCCGGACTTCCCGGCCGCCACCGGCATCGACGGCGTCACCGACGCCCACCTCAACGCCGCGATCGTGTACGACTTCTACCACGACCGGCTCGGCCGCGACGGCCTGGACGGCAAGGCCGGCCCGATCGACTCCGTGGTCAACGTGAGCGCCGGCGGCAAGGTGTTCCCGAACGCCTTCTGGGACGGCAAGAAGATGATCTACGGGGGCGGCGGCCCGGAGAAGTACCCGTTCTCCGTCGCCCTCGACGTCGCCGGCCACGAGATGACCCACGGCGTCATCCAGCACACCGCCAACCTCGCCTACCTCGGCCAGCCCGGCGCGATGAACGAGGCCCTGGCCGACTACTTCGGCAACGCCATCGAGGTCACCGCCCGCGGCATCGCGATGGACGACCCGAAGGCCGCGCTGCTCGGTGAGAGCCTGTGCCGCACCGGTACGCCCGAGGCCTGCGCGACGCGCCGCCTGGACGACCACCGCAGCACCGTCGACGACTACATCGGCGTCGGGCCCGACACCGATTCCGCCGGGGTGCACCTCAACTCCACCATCTTCGGCGGCGCCCTGTGGGACATCCGCCGCACCCTCGACCCGCTGACCGCCGACCGCCTGATCTACCGCGCGCTCGCCGACTACCTCACCCCGCTCGACGACTTCGTCGCCGGCCGCAACGCGGTCCTGGCCGCCGGCCGGGCGATGGGCCTCGGCCGCGCCCAACTGCGCACGGTGGCCGACGCGTTCGACGCCCACGGGATCCGGGCCGGCTGGCAGCACCGGCTCGGCCTGGACAGCCGTACGCTGGTGCGCGACATCACCTCCAACATGGCCATGCCGGTGGCCGCCGGCGGGCACTGGGTGATGCTGGCCAACAGCGACCCGGCCAACACGACCAAGACCGCCCTCTACACCGGTTCCACCAGCGGTTCCACCACCGGGGGCGGCGCTCCGGTGCGGCTCAGCCCGGACGACGGCCGGTATCACAGCTGGGCCGCCACCGACGGCACGTCCGCCGCGTGGCTTGCGGTCGGCTGGGACGCCCAGAAGAAGTTCGGCTGGGAGCTGCTGACCGCCCCGCTGTCCGGCGCCGGCCCGGTGCGCAGCGTGTACCGCTCCTCCGACCAGCAGATCGCCAACATCCAGATCGCCGGCGGCGAGATCGCCTACACCACGACCGGCCGTGACGGCGGCGGCACCCGGATCCACCTCTCCCACGAGGGCGCCCCGGACACCGAGATCCCGCTGGCCGACGGCCACGGCCTCGGCGACCTCTCCCTCCAGGGCGACACCCTCGCCTGGACCGAGAACTGGACGGCCGGCACCGACTACCGCATGGCGCCGACCGCCTACTCGCTCGCCGCCGGCAAGGTCACCGCCCAGTACCTGCCCGAGAACCCGAAGGACGTCGCCTCCCACACCCGGCTCGCCGGCGGACGCCTGTACTGGATGCAGAGCCCCGCCGACCACACCACCGGGCGCTCCTCGATCCGCTCCGGCGCCCTGGACGGCTCCGGCGTCACCGACGTCCTGCCCGCCGACTCGACGGCGCCCGAGCCGGGCGCGAGCCTCACCGTCTCCGACCGCGCCATCACCTACTCCTCGCGCTCCGACAAGCCCGCCGGCGGCTGGTCCAACGCCGCCCTGCCCAAGCTGTGGCAGCTCCCGCTCACCGGCGGCACCCCCGAGCGCGTGTCCTGCAACCGCGGCGGCCAGTCCCAGCCCGCCGCCGACCGCGGCACCCGTGTCGTCTGGCTCGACGCCACCCCCGGCCGCACCGACCTGGTCACCCGCGAGCGCCCCGCCGGTGCCGCTCAGTGCGACAGCGCGTCCGACCCCCGGTAGCCCTGCGGCACACCGCGGGCGAAGACCACGTCGGCGGCCATGTGGCGGGTGCGCAGCGGCAGGATCTCCCGGTACGCGGGGGAGTCGTACCAGGCGCGCACCCGCTCGTGGTCGGGGAACTCGATGACGATCAGGTCCTGCCCCCAGCCGCCCTCGACCACCTCCACCTCCCCGCCGTGCACCAGGAACCGCCCCCCGAACGGCGCCAGGGTGGCGTCGATCCGCTCCAGGTACTCGACGATGTCCGGCCCGAACTCCACCGAGTGGACGTGGGCGATCGCATACGCGGTCATGGCTGCTGCTCCTTGGGCTCGCTCCGCTGTCGTCCCCGACAGTAGGGCGAGCCGGCCCGCGCCCGAATCCGTCACGCATAGGTAGGGGGTACCGGCGGCACCGATGTCACGAAGGCCCCTCCGCCCGCCCCTTGAGTTCCAGGGATCGTTGCAACACCCAAGCTGGGGAGTGCAATGACCTTCGAGATCCGCAAGGGTCGGACAGCGGCCCAGGGACCCGGGCGGCTCACGTGTGAGCGGGAGGCATACTTCCAGCTCGTGCAACAGGGTGTGAGCCACTCGGAGGCGGCCAAGGCGGGGAGCTTTCGAGTACTGCGGCGGCGCGGGCGAGCGCGTCCTCCAGTCGGGCGTCAAGGGTGGTCGGGAGGGTGCCGGAGCCCAGCGCGCAGGCCGCGAGAGCCCGTTCGAGCGTGTTGGCCTGGCCCGGGTGGAGGTAATCGCGGACGCTGGGGTGGGCGAGGACGTCGCGCAGCGCGTAGCCATCGCCGGATTCACTCGTTCGGTTGGTCAGGTGGCGTGCGAGGTTTCGGGCAGCGGGCGTGGCCGGGCCGTAGGCGTCGAAGGTAGTGAGGGCGAGGCGGGTGCTGAATACGGCCAGGCCCACGCCGTCTTCCAGGGCCAGGTAGTGGTCGGCGGCGGTGGCGGCAGCCCGTTGGTCGCCGGGGCGGCACAGTGCGGTGAGGGTGGCGGTGACGGCGTTCTCCCATGGGTCGCCGGGCGCGGTGGCCTCCAGCAGGTCGAGGGCGCCGGGCAGGTCGCCGGTGGTGGCGTGGGCGAGGACGGCGACCTGGCGGCCGTCGAGGAGGCGCCGGCCGATGCCGTGGTGCTCTTCGATGTGGTGCAGGGCTTCGGTCCAGCGGCCGGCGGTGGTGAGGGCACGGGTGCCGTCGGCGAGGACGACGCGCCACAGCCACTTGCGGATTTCGGCGCGGTGTTGGTCGGTTGCGGTGAGTTGGGCGGGGACGGTGATGCCGTCCAGGACGGCCGCGGTGCCGGTGGTGACGGCGTGGTAGAGGTCGAGCAGGAGGCGGTGGCCCTGATCGTGGTGGCCCGCGCGGATGTGGAGGCGGGCGAGGTTGACGAGGGGTTCGAGGCCGCGGATCGCGTTCGTCGCCGGGAGCGGGCCGATCGTGAGGTGGAGGTGGGCGTGGCGGTGGCACAGCTCGCGGGCGTACTCGGGCAGGCCGAGGTCGGAGGCGAGCAGGGCGGCTTGGTTGAAGACTCTGGATGCCAGACCCGGGTCTGCCTGTCGGGCGCCCGTGTCGGCCAGCTCGCAGAGCCGGCCGACACGGGCGTCGAGGGGCAGGCACGCGGGCCGGATCCGGGCGACCAGCGGGAAGCGCTGGGCGACGGGTCCGGTCGGGTGCACGTGGCTACTCCCAGGTGATGGTGATCGGGTGGTGGGAGCGGTCCAGGACGAAGCGGCCGGCGGCCGGGTCGGCGGTGGCGGTGGCGTCGGGGAGTTCGAAGCGCAGGGTGCGGTCCCGAAAGCCCTTGTCCCAGGTGCGGATCTCCCGGGCGACGAGGTCGGCGAGCGCGGCGCCGTCGGGGCCGTGGCCGATGACGCCGGTCTCGTAGGTCTTGCGGCCGTCGCCGTCGGGCTCGCCGGGGCGCAGGGTGAGGTAGGCGAGGGAGTCGTTGTTGACGGTGGCCATGGCGCCCCAGCCGAACATGGGGGTGACACCGCGCTCGCGGGCGGTGCCGGTCACGCTCATGCGCATGAGGGAGTTGGGCAGGGTGAGGGCCAGCCACAAGTCCTGGTGCTCGTAGGTGGTGCCGGCTGGGATGGTCACGCCGGTCCAGGTCTCGTGGCGCTTGCTGTCGAGGACGCCGAGCAGCATCGAGGCGTCGATGGTGTCGTGTTGGTCCTTGTGGACCTGGAGCGTGACGTCGCCCTCGGAGGTGAGGGCGACGGTGCGGCGGGCGTCGTCCATGCTGCCGCGCAGCGGCATGAAGACGGCGAGCTGGTCGTCGACCGACACCCAGGCGTCGTCGCGGCGCTCGAAGGCGATGACTCGGCTGGCGGTGCCGCGCAGGCGCAGCGGCAGGACGATCCGCCCGCCCGGCTTGACCTGCGTCAGCCAGGCGGTGGGCATCTCGCTGGTGCTTACGGTCGCGATCGCGCGGTCGTAGGGGGCGCCGTCGGGGTGGCCGAGGGCGCCGTCGCCGAGGACCGTCTCGACGTTGGTGATGCCGGCGTCGGCGAGGTGCTTGCGGGCGCCGTCGACGAGGTCCTCGTCCACGTCGACGGTCACCACATGACCCTGGGGGCCGACGATGGTGGCCATGTAGGCGGCGTTCACGCCGGTTCCGGCGCCGGCCTCGAAGATCCGCTCGCCGGGCCGGGCGCCGAGCTGTTCCAGCATCATGGCGACGATCGCGGGCTGGGATGCGGCGCTGATCCGGGTGCCGGAGCCGTCGGCCTTGGTGTAGGTGGGGTTGTCCGCGTACGCGGTCTCCAGCGGGACGCCGGGCAGGAAGTGCTCCCGGGGCACGGCGCGGAAGGCGGTCTCCACCGCGTGGCTCGCGATGGCTTTCTGGCCGAGCAGCCGGTCGGTGAGCGCGGCGCGCAGCTGCTCGGCGGTCGGGGTGGCGGTGTTGTTGCTGAGAGTAGTCACGTGGGCGACCCTAGTGGTTGTGCGGATGGCGGACTGCGAGGGCGCAGGGCCCTCACCGGAGTGGAAGACGGCGTCCAACGCCCGTGCGGCCATGGCGGCTTGGTGGTCGACCGGCATGCCTGCGCGGTTGGCGTGGAAGAGGATGTGGTGCGCGAGGACCGCACGCGGCCCGCGGGTCAGGAGGCCCTCGCGGGCGAGGCGGGCGAGGTCCTGCCCGGCCCGTTCGAAGGCATCGACCCACGCGGTGTGATCGGCGAGCGGTGCGCCGCCGTGGGTGAGGCGGTGGGTGTCGAGCCTCATCAGACGGCGCATCGCGCCGGTCAGGGTGGCGGCCCGTTCGGGCGCGATGGCGGGTGGGGCGTCGCGGAGCGCGGCGAACTGGGCCCAGACGTCGCCCTGTTCGTACCAGTCGAGGCCCGCCGCGCGCAGGAGAGCGCTGATCAGGACCACGGTGGTCTCGGTCCGGCCGAGTGCGGCGGGCCCGGGTTGGGCGGCGTGGGCGAGCAGATGGAGGCTGTCGGTGTGGAAGAGCCGGTGGGCGGTCTCCATCGCCTCGGGGCCGCCGAACGCCTCGGTCTCCGGCTCGTAGATCCCCAAATTCCAGCGTTCGGCGCGGCCTTCCTCGACGAGGCCGTCCAGGAGCGCCGTCACGGCGGCCGAGGGCTTGTCGGCGCGGTAGCGGAGCCGGAACGGGCCTTTGCGCATGAACCACCAGGCCTCCAGCCGGCCCGCGTTCTGGTCGGCGGTGAGGGCGGGGGCGAGGCGGTGGGCGGCCAGGTGCTCGGTGGCGGCGCGGTCGGTGAAGGCGATGTTGTGCTGGATCCAGCCGGTGGTCATCGATGGGTCCTCGGTCAGGCGGTCAGGAGGCAGGCGTCCCAGCGGGTCGCCGGTGCGGTGCCGGTGGCGGGGGCGAGCAGGGCCAGGGCGGTTCCGGCGGCGCCTTCCAGGAACGCGGGTCCGGCGGAGTCGAGCAGGCGGCGGGCCTGCTCGTCGGGGTCCGTGCGGGGCGGGTGGGTGGTGTCCAGGAGCAGGGCAGCGGCGGAGCGCAGCCGGGTGGCGTTGCGCGGTGAGGCGTCGGCGGCGGCGCGGTGGGCGATGTGGGCGAGCCCGGCGTAGCCGTGGCAGGCGGACAGGTCGGTGGTCGCGGCGAGCGACGGCGGGTCCAGCAGGGCGGTGGCGAGGGCGTTCTCGGCTTCGTGGCGCAGGCGTTGGTCGCCGATGGCGAGGGCGGCGAGCTGCTGGGCGCGGGCAAGTCCCGCGGTGCCGTAGCACCAGCTCGGCCGCTGGGGCGCGAGGGGCCTTCGGTCGGGGCCGGTCAGGTCCGCGCGCGTGATCCAGTACGGCCAGGTGTGGCGGTCGCGCCAGCGCTCCAGCCAGGCCAGGACGGTGCCGATCGCCGCCCGCTGGCCGTCCACCGTTACGCCACGGCGAAGCGCCAGGGCGAGCAGGGCGAGGGGGCCTGCGATGCCGTGCGCGAGCCCGTTGTTGGCGTGCCCGCCGGGGAAGCGCTCGTCGGCCTTCCCGGAGGGTGCGCTCGGGGTCCACCAGCCCGGCAGCAGCTCCCCGTCGTGGTTCTTGATGTCCTCGGTGAGGCGGACCAGGTAGGCGAGGACTTTGCGGATCGTGTCGCCGCGCGGAGCTGGGTGCAGGAGGACGGCGCCGATGCCGGCCAGGCCGCGGATGGTGTCGAACTCGGCCAGCGCCGCCAGGTCGCCCCGCTCGATTCGGGCGAGCGCCTCCTCGCAGCGCCTTTCGGCGTCGGCCGCGACCACCTGGTGGAGGTGGGTCAGGGCGCGCCGGTACGAGCCGGGCCGGGCCTGGGCGGCGCACGCGAGCGCGTGGGTGAGCGCGGGCGCGCCGTAGTAGAGGTAGCTGTCTGCTCCGCGGGTGACCGGGACGGTGGCCGTCACGGCGAGCCAGGCACGGGCGTGCTCCCAGGGGCCGCGGCCGGCGGCGGCGCGTTCGATGTGGAGCAGGGCGATGCCGGGGGCGCCGTGGGCAAGGGACTGGCGCCACTGGGGGCGTGAAGTCCACTTGGCCGGCACGGTGTTGGGGTCGGCGAGCAGCTCGGCGATGCGGTCGGACAACTGCAGGGCGGGGTGGGGGGTCACAGGTCACCGTCCCGGGAGAGGCGGGCGAGGGCGGCGGCGCGGGCCAGGTACAGGATCTGGGCCTCGTCGTCGAAGTCGATGCGGTGGGCGCGGACGTAGTTGCAGTGCAGCAGGGAACCGAGCACGTCCGAGGGGGCGACGCCCCGGGTGTGGGGGCCGGGGAAGAACTGGCGGTAGGCGTCGAGGGCTTGGCGGCGGTCGGTCCAGGCGTCCACGATCGCGGGGCCGCCCGGTTCGGCCCGGAGCGTCGCCCAGTCGTCGGCGGGGTCGGCCAGGTGCACGGCCTCGCGGAAGGCCGGTCGCGGTATGGCGGCCGGGGCTTTGGCGGGGACGTTGTCGATGAGCCATCGCAGCCCGGCGGCGGGAGAGCCGGTGAAGCCGGCCGTGACGGCGACCGCATGGGCGGCCAGCAGCGCCAATCGCCCTGGCCGGACGGGTTGGGACAGCTGGGCGAGGACGGCGGTGGAGTCGGTGTGGAAGACCTGCTCGGCCGCGGCCCAGGCCGGGCCTTCGCCCCAGCGGCCGGTCTCCGTGTACGAGGTTGGGTATGCGAGCTCGGACAGCAGCCCGGCGCGGTGCAGCTCTGCCGTCCAGGCGCTGACGGTGGCGGCGGTCGGGCCGAAGGCGGCCGGGTCGGGCAGGGCGATGCGCAGCCGAAGGTGCTGGCGCGGGTCGCGGAAGCGGACGAACCACCAGGCCGGGTGCCCGAGGCGTTCCAGGAGGTCGGGCAGGTACGTGGTGAGGACGGTGTCCTGGCGCTCCAGGTCGCCGTACAGCGCGGCGAGCAGCACCCGGGAGGTTCCGGGGGCGTCGCCGTGGCCGCGGCGCAGCAGGCGGGCGGTCGTCGGCTGGGGCAGGCGTGGCCAGGCCGGGGCGCGGGTTGCGGTGAGGGGGACGACGATCTCGTGGGCCCGGCCGCCGGCCCAGCCGAGAGCAGAATGGTCGGGGGCCTCGACGAGGACGGCGTGCGGGGCGGCGTCGAGGTGGGTGCGCAGCAGGACGCGGTGGCCGGGGTGGTCGAGGTCGAGCGGAAGTCCCTGGCTGTCGGCGGCCAGCATCACGTGCCGCGGCGGGCGGCGTCGGGCCAGCCACGCGGTCAGGGCCTTGTCCCAGTGCTCCCAGGGCTCGTGCGGGCCCGGGAGTTCCGTGGCGGTGAGCCGCCAGGTGGCGGGGGAGAGGATGACGCGGCCGTGCCGCAGCCGGGGCCTGAACGGCAGGGAGCCGAGCGAGCCCCAGCCGAAGCGGGTGACCTGCGCGCCCTGGGCGCGGGAGAGTTCGGTGATGAGCCGGGCCAGCGGCGGGGTGTGGACGCGCAGGTTCAGCGCGTGGGTGGGAGCGGCCTCGATCCGCACACCGAGCGCCGGCGCGGCCAGGTACATGCGTCGCCCGTCGCAGCCGACTGCCAGGTCCTGCGGGCGCAGGACCCTGTCGGTGGGCGGGCGGTGTTCGGCGAGGCTGACGACCAGCTGGCCGGTCGGGATGCTGCGGGCCACGTGCGCGGTCGCCGCATCCAGTGGCGGGTAGGAGAGTTGGGCGGTAACAGCGTGCTCGTCCATCGTCGGCAGGCCGGTCAGCACCGTGGTGAGGCGCTCGCGGTACTCGGGATCGAGCAGATGGAGGAAGCGTCCGACCGAGACCCCTGCCGCCCGCGACGCCGACACCACCGCGAGGCGGAACTCGCCCCGGTCGAGGGCCTGTTGGGAGCGGGCGTGGAGGTGGAATCCGATCTCCAGGTGCGGGGGCAGTCGTGGCTGCTCGGGGCCGAGGTCGAGGGCGGCCAGCAGCGCGTCGTCGAGGACGACCTCGCGCTCGCCGTCCAGCGCCGCACGCTGGGCGAGGGCGGCGAGGACCTGGTCGCGTTCGTCGAAGCGCGGCGGCTCGGCCGGCCGGGCGCCGGGGTAGCCGTCGGGCCAGCCGATCCCGCTGTCGGCCACCATGTCGAGCAGCGGCACCAATGCGCCGCGCCCGTACCGCTCGTAGAACCGCTGGTGGTAGGCCCGCCAGGCCGCCGTCCCGTACGGGAAGGGGCTGAGCCGGGTGAGCAGGCCGGCCGCCCGGGCGGCCTCGTCGGCGACGGCTTCGGGCAGCACCAAGTCGGCGTCCAGGCGCAGGTCGACGGCCAGAGGCGGACGGGCCGCTCCATCGCGGTGGTCCGCAGTGGTGAGCGACGCCTCGGCCTGGGCGCGGGTGGCGCGACCGGGCGCCTGGTTGTGGGCGGCGAGGGTGGCGTGGGCGGTGCGCAGGTTGGCGAACAGAGCGGCGGTGTTGGGGACTTGGTCGGCACCGGCCCGCTCCAGGGCGGCCAGGAGGTGGCCGAGGGCGTCGGGCTCGGTCGCCGGGGCGTGGAGGCCGGTGATCAGGGCGCGCCGGGCGACGAGTTCGGTCAGCGCGTCGGTGATCCGCTCGGCGGGCGCGGTGGGGAACTCGGCACTGAGCTTGCCGGCCAGTGCTCGGAACGGGATCGGATGGCGGGCGGCGGCGAGGGCGAACGCGACGGGAAGGGTGTGGCGCAGGGTGACCTCGGCCGCCTTCGCGCGGCGTTCAGGCCGGTTGAGCGGCTGGTGGGGGATCACGAGCCGGTCGCCGCGCACGTGAACGGTGTCGTTCGCGGTCACGTCCAGCCGGGCCAGCAGCCCGGGGTGTCGCTCGAACTGCTCGATCGCGGCAGCGAGTTGGGCAGCGGAGAGCCGGGCGACCGCGTGGTGGTCATCGCCCCAGCGGACGCCGGCAAACGGGCCGAAGACGGCTGCCTGGACGCCCGAGAAGAGAGCGAACGGCGTCGCCCGCCCGCCTGCGCGCAGCACGTACCGGGCCGTCGCCATGACGGCGCGCCGCACCTCGCGCGGCGCCGGATGCGCGGCCGCGGCCAGTTCCTCGACGCGCCGGGCAAGGGCCGGGCTGGCCAGCGCGAGCGCCTCGGCACAGTCCGCCTCGGCCCGCACCGCGCGCAGCCACGCCAGCCACTGCGGCACCAGGACGGGGTCGTTCGTCGTGAGGTCGGGCCAGGCGGGCACCGGCAGGCCGGGGCGGGCGACGGCGCGTACGAGCGCGACGCCGGCGGCGCGGTAGAAAGCCGGCGGAGCGGTTGGACGCATGGCGGACCTCGAATCTGGCAGCGGAGAAGGGAAGGCGGTCGGTGCCGCCGGAGAGGCTCCCGGCGGCACCGACGGGGTGGGTCAGTGGACGCCGGTGGTGCAGGCGCCGCAGGTGGAGCCGCAGCCGTCGTCGGTGAGCACCTGCAGGCTGGCCGCGTCGGCCACCTCGACGGCCTTGACGTCGAGGTCGAAGTCCTCGGCCGCGGAGACCGGGGCCTCGCCCTTGATCTGCTGAACCATGGGATTCCTCCTTGTGGACGTTCCCTTTACGGGACCTGGCGCCGGGGCGCGGATCGCGCCCCGCATCACCAGGAGACGGTGGGGCGGGGTGTGTCGCTGATCAGCCTTCGGCTGTGGGGATGCCGGGGGCCGGCAGTGGTGCGAACCCGGGGGCGAGTCGCAGCCGTGGGTGGGGATCGCCCAGCGCCCGTAGGAACAGCCGCTCACCCGTGAAGGCGGTGCGCCCGTGCAGCACCCGGTGGTTGTCGATGAGCACCGCCTGCCCGGGGCGGAGCAGGATGGTGCGGGTGTGGCGGCGCAGGGCTTCCCGCAGGGCCGGCAGGTGGGGCTGGACGTCGGGGGAGAAACGCGCGAGGTCGTCCTGGCGCAGCCGGACCTGCCACCGCCCGTCGGTGCCTTGGCCGAGCACCGGGGTGAAACGGCCGTCCGCTCCGCCGAAGAAGGCGGCACGAGGCGCGGACAGCGCCTCAACGGCCCCGGGACGCAAGCAGGTCAGCTCACCGAGGACGGCCCGGCCGTCGACCAGGACGGTCTGCCCGCCTGCCTTCGCGCCGCGCTGGCAGGCCAGGAGGATCAGCCGTGGCGGATTCTCGGCCTGCGTGCCCTCGGTGTGGGGGGCCAAGGCGGCCCGTCCCAGCCCGGCGAAGCCGGACCGGCGCGAGAAGGCCTGGCCCAGGTCGCGCAGCACGGTCAACCCGTCGGGCCCGCTGTCGCGGTGAGAGCGCAGGGGCCCCATCAGCAACTGGACGGCGGCGAGGACCTCATCGCGGGAGGCGAGCCCGGTCAGGCCGGCCACGCCGCGCTCACGAAGACTCGCACCGACCCGCTCGGCCGGCAGGTCGGCGGCGGACTCCGGGGCGGAGAGACCGAAGAACTCGTCCGGTACTCGGGCGGTCGAAGGCATGGGAATCCCCCTGGACGGACAAGCGAGACGGAGAAGCACAACTGTCTCCGGCGGCCTGCCGTCAGTAAAGTGACAAACTGTCACATCGTGATCATGGCTCGATGGCGGCGAAAGGGCAGGTCGAGCTGTTAGCGTCGTGGCGCCTGCGTCCGACCGCTGCCCGTGGAAGAAGGCATGACCGATCAGCCGTATGTCCCAGCCCGGTTCCCGATCTCGATCAAGGGCGTCGTCCTCGACGTCGAGCAGCGCGTGCTGCTGTTGAAGAACGAACGCGAGGAGTGGGAGCTGCCGGGCGGAAAACTCGAAGGTGACGAGACACCCGTCGAGCGGGTCGAGACCGAGATCCGCGAGGAGTGCGGCTGGAACGCCACCGCCGGGCCGCTGCTCAACGTGTGGATGTACGAGCCCCTGCCCGGCCGGAGGGTCTTCATTGTCACCTACGGCTGCACCCTCGCCGACACCGTCGCACACCGCCCGCCCGTGGTCAGCCACGAGCACAAGGAAGCCGGGCTGTTCCACCGCGGGGAGATCGAGGCCCTCACCATGCCCCAGGGCTACAAGGACTCCATCGCCCGCTGGTTCCAACTCCTCGACCAGGCCTAGACGGTGGCCGAGCTGCGGCCCGTGCTCGCGGACGGCATCCGCTGGCACTGGACCACCCCCAGAGCCCAGGACATCCTCAGCCGCCGCAGCCTGCCCGAGATCCTCCAGCTCTACCGCGACCTGCATGGCCTCGCCCAGCAGGACCTCGCCGACGTTCTCGGATACTCCACCAGCTACGTCTCCCGCCTGGAGACCGGCTCGCGCACCATCACGGACATCGGTGCCCTGCGCCACATCGCCGATCGCCTGGGCCTTCCGCCCCACCACTTCGGCATCACCGACGACGCCGACGGGGACCACCGCCTCGTGATCCAGCTTGCGGAAAGCGTCCTCCGCCTCGCCGAGATCGCCCGCCAGGCCGGCCAGGCCACCACCGCCGTCGCAGAACTGTGGCCGCTGGTCGCCCGCCTCGAAGCCCGCGTCGCCGACGGCCACGCCGACCTCGACATCCTGCGCCTGCTCGCCCGGGCCCGCGTCAGCCTCGGCGTCGCCCTCGGCCACGTCCTGCCCGAGGAGCGCCTGGCCGCCGCCGCCCGCTGGACCGGCAAGGGCCTCACGATCGCCCGCCGCCTGAACGACCCGGCTCTGCACGCCCATGCGCTGCGCCACCACGGCAACGAACTGCGCAAGTCCGGCCTCCACGCCCGCGCGCTCGACCGCCTCGGGCAGGCCCGTGACACCGCCCGCAGCCCCGCGGAGCGCGCCGAGGCCGTGATCCTGCTGGCCCGGGCCGCTGGCGCCGCCGGCGCCGCGATGGTCTTCGACCGTGCCGTGGAGGAAGGCCGCCGACTCCTCGACGAGACGACGCCGACCGCCCTCTTCTCCTCCTTCACCCTCCATGAGGTCCGCCTGCGAGGTCTCATGGGCACCGGCCGTGTCGAGGAGTCGGTCCAGCTGCTGGAAGACGCCCCGGCTGCCGGGCCGAACGCCACGTCCCAGTGGAGGATCATCGCCGCGATCACCGCCGGCCAGGTCCGGCTGCGCCGCGGAGATTCCGCTGGCGCGGGGGAGCAGCTGAACGCGGCGGTCGACGGCGCTGTGCTCCACCGGCTCCCACACCAGCTCCAGCGCGTCGTCCGCACCAGCAATCGGCTTCCGGATGTCCAGGAACGAGCGATCGAGGCGCTGGCACAGTTGCGCGCCGAAATAGCAGCCTGAAGCCCGAAGTTCCCGCGATGCGATAGCTACCGCTACTGAAGGCTCGATATCGAGCGGTAGCCACCGCAGCTCGTGGCCTTGCCTTGCCCCACCCGCCCACGACTCCATCCACCCCCTCACCCCGAGCTGGTCGGCAAGCAGGCCGGTGAACGTGCTCTTGCCGGCACCGGGGCGTCCGTAAGTGGCGATCCGCATTCTGCGCTCCGTTCTTGCAGTGCCGGCGCCATGTCGGTGCCGGGCTCGGGAAAGAGCGGGTCCGACCCCCGCGGGGGAGGCGGGCCGGGCCCGCTCGGGGGCCACGCCGGCCGGATGGGGTCCCTTTCCTCGGCCGGGCGTGGAGACCAAGGGGTGGTCAGGCCGCTGTGCTGGTACGGCTCTTCGTCACCCCGTCGAGCGCGGCCAGCAGGTCGGCCGGGTCGGTCGGCGCGGGTAGGGGCGGCATGTGTGCCCACACGACCATCCGGTTCAGCCAGTCGAGTTCGGGCGAGGGCGTGGCGAGGTAGCAGCCGGTGGACAGCAGCCGCACCTGCGGGTGCCGCTCGTTCCAGTCGATGCCACCGCCCGGGGTGATGAGGACGTAGACGACCTGGGTGTCGCAGTCGTGCAGGACCGGCCCCGTCTCCACGGCGTCGTGCAGGAGCGCGTCCAGGACGGCCAGGCCGAGCTGGGCCGGCAGCCGGACGGCGTCCCAGCACACCCCGCAGGGCAGGAGCAGCAGCCCACCGGGCCGGCTGGGCCACGCGGCCAGCGTCGCATCCCGGTCGTCCTCACAGGCGGAGACAAGCCACAGCGGGGCCGGCAGCCGGGAAAGTCGCCGACCGCCGGAGCGCGGGACCGAGCGAGCGGAGGCGGAGGTGGAGGACGTCATCGTGGCCTGCCAAGGAGTGCTCGTCGTTCAGGGCTTCTACGGTCCCGCTCACGACCCGTTGCGGTCACGGGCAGCGGTGTCCGGCAATTCCGGACGGGCCATCACCCGCCTGACGTGCCGAAGCACCGGAGATCCCGAGCGAAATCGGACAGCGCGTCAGTGCGGAATCGCGCACTGTGACCCGTGTGGCGTACTCGGGTCGCTACCGTGAAGTGGTCAGGCCCATGCACTCCGCAGCCCTCGGGAGGCCCGAATGCCCCCACGCCCCAAGCCGGGCTCCAAACAGGACCGCGACGCCGTTCGCTCGGCGCTCCTCGCCACCAACGCCCCCACGTCCGCCATCGCCGCCGAGATGCGCGTCCGCTTCGGCGTGCGTCCCCGCGAGGCCTGGCGGCACGCACACGGCTGGACCACCCAGGAAGCCGCCGACCGGTTCAACCACCTGGCCGGTGACGCCGGCCCCAGCGCGGACGCTTCCTTGCTCGGCAAGTGGGAGAAGTGGCCCGGGCCGTCCGGACGCCGGATCACCCCGCGGGTGCTCATCGTCCTCGCCGACCTCTACGGGGCGAGCGTGGACGACCTGCTCGACCTGGACGACCGCCAGGCCCTGCCCGAAGCCGACCTGCGGATCCTGTGCCATCACGCGGACGCTGCCTCCTCGGCCTCCGTCGCCATCATCCCGGCCTCACCGGCGACTCCCTCGGCAGAACCGGCGGCCCCGCTCACCGGCGCCGCACTCGTCCAGGCCGCCGCCCAGGAGTCCGCGCAGTGGGCGCAGTGGGCAGAGGTCACCAACTGCGGTCCCGTCGCGCTCGAACAGTTCTCCGCCGACACCCAGTACTTCGCCGCCGCCTACCTGATGGCAGAAGACCCGCTGCGGGTCTTCCAGCAGACCAAACACCTGCTCAACCGCGTCTGGGACCTGCTGTACGGACACCAGCGCCCCCAACAGCGCCAGGAGCTGTTCACCACCGCCGGCTACCTGTTCGCGATGCTCTCGTGGATGACCAGCGACCTCGGACACCGGGCCCAGGCCGAAACCCACGCACGCGCCGCCCTGCTGTGCGCCGACAACGCCGACGACCCGGGCCTGCACGCCTGGGCCTGCTCCACCCGCAGCAAACTCGCCTTCTGGGACGGCCAGTTCCGCCAGGCCGTCCAGCACGCCCAGCACGGCGCCACCTTCCAAGCCCCCGGCACCGTCGCCGTCCTCCTCCACTGCCAGCTCGCCGACGCCTGGGCCGAGGCCGGCGCCCGCACCCAGGCACTGACCGCCCTCGGCCAGGCCGAGGACGCCGCCGCCCTGGACAGCTCCAGCACGCTCCACGACCAGGTCGGCGGACTCTTCAGCTGCCCGACCGGACGTCACGCGAACTACGGCGCCGCGGTCCACCTGCGAGCCGGATCCGCCTCCGAGGCACTCGCCCACGCCGACCGCGGACTCGCCGCACTCCAGCAACAGCGCGTGCGCGCCTACGGCACCGAGGCCCAGCTGCACATCACCCGAGCCGGCGCCCACCTCCTCGCCCGCGACCCGGAAGGCGTCCTCGACGCCATCGCCCCCGTTCTCGCCCTGCCGAACGAACACCGAACCGCCCCCGTACGCCGACGCCTGCGCGACCTCGCACGCGACACCGCCGCGTCCCCCATGGGAGACAGCGCCGCCGGCCTGCGCCTCCAGGACGCGGTGGAGATCGCCGTCCGCGAAGCCGCCCGGGCCCTCTCCCCGGCGACCCCAACCAGTGCTTGGATCAACGACCATGACTGACACCCCCGAACGGATGGCAGACCACTGGTGGTGGCGCCCCGGCTGGACCCGAGGCACCCGCTGGTACACCTGGCACCTCACCTTCAACAGCGCCGACGACCTCCACCGCCTCGCAGCCGACTACCGCCACGCCCTGGCCGACGTACCCGGCCTCGACCTCGTCCCCGACCAATGGCTCCACCTCACCATGCAAGGCCTCGGCCCCACCGACCAGGTCAACGAGACCGACGCCCACACCATCGCCGACGCCGCCACCCACCACCTCGCGAAGATCCCCGCCTTCGACCTCGCCCTCGGACCCGCGATCACCACCCCCGAAGCACTGCTGCTCACCGTCGACCCCGCCGACCCGGTCCGCGCCGTCCGCTCGGCCATCCGCGCCGCCATCGCGGACGTCTGGCCGCAGGTCTCCGAGGCTGCCGACGGGTTCCGTCCCCATGTCTCGGTGGCCTACAGCAACTCCACAGGTCCTGCCCGGCCCGCCGCCGACGCCCTGGCGAGCGTCACGTCCTACCCGGCGATCGCCCGGATCACCTCCGCCGAGCTGATCGTCCTCGGCCGCGACGAGCGGATGTACGAGTGGCAGACTTTCGCCCGGGTACCGCTCGGATAGGCCATGGCGGTGTAGACGAGGCGCAGTGGCCACGACACGCGATCACGCCGTGGCCGGCGTGCCCAATGCATCGTCGGTGGTCGGAGCGGGCCGGCCGAGTTCTGGAACACCGCAGGCGCGTTGGTGCTCACCAGGCAGTAATGATGGCTGAGTTGAGCGGCGCCGCTGCATTGGCCTGGGCCCTCGACTGTTGCCGCGCTCCATGCAGAAGTAGCGAACGGTACGAGCCCCCCACCTCAACTGTGTTTTCCGCATGGCCGGTGAGACGGCTCCGTGCGTCAGGCTGGGCCTCGCCGACTGTGGGATGTGGTGGAGCAGTTGAATGCCCAGTTCGCCTCCGCGCCCGGGGCGAAGGCCCGGACAAGTGGGGTGAACTCAGCTGGGAGGGCCTGCAGGTCGAACGCTGCCTCGTCGCTCTCTCCAAGCCCCTGTTCGCGGTACACCTGGAGACCACAGACCGTAGCCCCCGGGCCGTGGCAGATGAGATCCTCAGCCGCACCGGCCTCCACGGGCAACCCGGCGCTGCGGCGTAGAAATGAGCGGATGGGGGCGGGGTCCGGCGCGGGCCCCGCCCCACTCGATTCACGCGACGCTCAGCAGCGTCCTGATGCGATCCGCGCCGAGCGCCAGCAGAAGGGTGGGAAGACGCGGACCGGTGTCCCGGCTGACGAGCAGTGTGTACAGCAATGAGAACAGCGCACGCTGAGCCGTCTTCAGTTCCGGTGTCGCGGGCGCGTCCAGCTCCAGGCCGGCCTGGAGTTTCGGCACCCCGTACACGAGCGAGGTCAGCCCAGGCAGGGACCAGTGCTCGTCCAGCCCGTCGAGCAGGAGCTTCAGCGCCTCGCGCTCGGTTGGTGACAGCTGTTCCAGCCGCGCTCGGTCGGGCTCGGTCCTGACCCGTGTGCGCTCTTCGGTGGGAACGTAGCCGGTCACCCACGCTTGTGCGCGGTCGAGCCGGGGCCGGGCCCGGTCGAGGTTCACCAGCGGCTCATCCGTGGTGAGGTCCCGCAGAATGCGGAGCGTCTGCTCCTCATCGCCAGTGGTGATGTCCACCACTGAGGCGAGCGTGCGGAAGGGCAGAACCTGCTCGGCTGTCGGCAGCGTCCGAGTTGCGGAACCCATCGACCGCTCCCGCACCGCCAGCTCGGTTGGCTCTGCCTGCCCGGCGGCGACCTTCCGGCCTAGTGCGTCCCACTCGTCGTAGAGGCGGTTGACCTCCTGGTCGAAGGCCACGGTGATCGCCTGGTTCGGCTTCCGCCGGGCGTACAGCCACCGAAGCAGCGGTGCTTCGAGGATCTGCAGGGCGTCGGTGGGCGTCGGAGCGCCACCAGCCGATCCGCTCATCTTGGCGGCACCACTGATGCCGACGAAGGAGTAACCGAGGTAGGAGGGCGGCTGGCCGCCGAAGACCTCGCGCACCAGCTGGGAGCCGACGGTGAAGCTGGAGCCGGGAGAGGAGTGGTCGACCCCGCCGGCCTCGAAGGTGACGCCTTCGAACGCCCAGCGCATGGGCCAGTCGACCTTCCAGACCAGCTTGCCCCCGTTGCCCTCGGAGAGGGCGAAGCCGTCGCTGTGCCCGCACTGGCAGCTGTAGCGGATCCTGGTGCTGTCCTCGTCGAAGGAGCTGATGGCAGTGGTGTCCCGCCCGCACGCCGCGCAGTACGGCTTGTATGGGTAGTAGTCGCTGTCAGAGGCTCCCTCGTTGCCTTTGTCCTCCTCCGCCTCGTCTTCTGCGGCTTGTGCTTGCTTGGTGCGGTAACGGCCGAGGACGGCGTCGATCTTCTCCCTGTTCCGCATGGCGTGCAGGATCTGCTCGCGGTAGGTACCGGACGTGTACATCTCGGTCTGGCTGATCTCGGTGACCTCAACGCCCAGCTCCGCGAGCGCTGCCCGGAACGGGATCTTGAAGTGCTCCGCCCAGTTCTGGTGTTCGCCGCACGGGTCCGGAACGCTGGTCAGCGGACGCCCGATGTGCTCGGCGAACGAGGCCGGCAGCCCGGCCGGGACCTTGCGCAGCCGGTCGTAGTCGTCCCAGGACAGGATGTGCTTGCACTCCAGCCCGCGACGCCGGATCTCATCGGCAACGAAGTGCGGAACCATGATCTCGCGAAGGTTGCCCAGGTGGATCGGACCGGACGGGCTGATGCCGGACGCGCAGACCAGGGGCGAGTCGGGGCTGCGGCGTTTGCCCTCGGCGATGACCTGGTCCGCTGCCGCGACCACCCAATCGCCTTGCTTCACGCCTGCCACGTTCTGCCTCCTCATCCGTGTTGCCCGGTACGAACAGAAGAAGGATACGGGCAGGGAGAGAGGTCGGAAGCTGATCAACACCCGAACGAGCTTGGATTCGCCAGGATTTGACGGACCACCTTCGCGATGACAGCTACCGCTGGCCTGATGGCAGGGGCTGCGCGGCCGGAGTCCGGTACGGAAACCTGGACTGCAAGCTGTGACAGGGCGTCAACAAGCGATTGGGGCCTGGGGGAAGAACGGGGAGCGGCGTCGTGCGTGATGTCGAACACCGCTGAGCCGCTTTAATCTGGAGCGAATTCCACCGGGTGAGGGAGCGGGCGAAACAGGCCCCATCGTAAAACTTCGTAGAGCGTGCGGACGCGGCTGCGGAGGCCTGCGGAGCCACCCGCGAGCAGGCAGATGGGCGGCTCGGTCTGCTTGCCCAACGCCAACTCATGCTCGACAGAGGCACATCGGTCCATGCTGTTCTGGAGCCCCGCCGGATGTGACCTTAGGTTCTAGCGGCTGGGGCAACTTCCTGAAGATCCAGCAGGACGGGAACGCCGTCGTCTACAAGTCCGACGGCACCACCGGCCTGTGGGCCTCCGGCACCTTCTGGTCCGGCGGCGCCTACCTGAAGCTCCAGGACGACGGCAACCTCGTCATCTACAAGGCCGACGGCGGCGAGGGCGTCGGCGGCGCGATCTGGAGCACCAACACCTTCGTCTGACCCACCCGCCCTGCTCCCTCGCGACGCGGGGGAGCAGGGCCCTCAGCCCAGCAGGCGCAGGCGGGTCGCGGCGACGCCGACGCGCACGCTCTGGCCCCAGACGAGCTCCAGCGCGTCCGCCTCGATGCCGTCGCCGAACGCCACCAGATGCTCGGACTCGACGGTCACCACCAGGTGCTCTTCGGCGTCCAGCAGGCCGTGCACGCGGGTGGTGCCGGTCGCCGGCGACGGCCACGCCTCGCGGACGAACCACGCCAGCGCCGGCGCGCCCGGCCCGGGCAGGGCGAGCGGGGCGCCGCGCTCCAGCCACGCCGAACGGCACCAGCCGGTGGCGCCCGTGCCGGTGCCCACCAGCACCCCCGAGGACGCCTGCGCCTCGGGGCCGCCGTCGGGGGCGCCGTCCACCGCCAGGCGGTAGCGGGCCGTCTGGTGGCCCGGCTGCCCGACGTACACCTCGTTCAGCGCGAGCAGCCGCTGGCCGTCGTCCGCGACCGCCTCGACCATCGTCCGCTCCTCCACCGCCCCGCCCCCGCCCGGCGCCGCCCGCAGCAGCGCCGCCAGCGCGCCCGCGCGGTGGCGCACCAGCACGCCCGGGTTGCGCCCCGGGTCCGCGTCCACACCGATCACCGGCTGCCCGTCCAGGTACTTGGCCACGTTGGCCACCAGCCCGTCCTGGCCGACCACCGCCACCACGTCCCTGGGCTCGAACAGGAACCGCGGCAGATCCGCCCGCTCGACCCGGCTGCGCCGCCAGTCCAGCGGCACCGCGGCCGCCGCCTCGGCCAGCGCCGCCGCCTGCCGCCGGTGACGCTCCTCCACCTCCCGCGCCGACCGGCCCCGGGAGGCCAGGAAGAACGCCGCCTGCCCGGGCGTGCCGTGACGGGCCACCAGCTCCTCGTACTCGGTGCGCCGGTGCACCAGCACCACCCGCGGCGCCGGCGTCACCGCCCCACCCCGGAATCCACCCCGGGACCCGCCCCGGGACCAGCCGCGGGGGCGCCCAGGCGGGCCAGCAGCCCGGTCAGCACGTCCGGGGTGAGCGTCACACTGTCGATCCGCGGCAGGTGCTCGGCCAGCCGCATCAGCGCAAGCCCCCGCAGCACCGCCGGATCCGCCTGCTGATGGGCGCCCAACCACGCCGCCTCGGCCGCCGCCCGCGCCTCCCCGAGCTCCCGCGCCGCCTGCGCCTCGGCAGTGGCGAGCCGGGTGCGGCGCTGCGCCTCGGCGTCCGTGCGGACCCGGTCGGCGACCGCCTCCTCCTCCGCCTGGAGCCGGCTGTTGGCGCCCTGCTGGGCGAGCAACTGCTCCTCGCGGCGGGCGAGTTCGATGCGGTTGGCGAGCTCGTTCTCGGCGATGCCGCGCTCGTGCTCGACGGCCACCGCGCGCCGCTCGAAGGTCGCCCGGTCGGCCTCCTGCTGCACCAGCTCGCGGGCCGGCGTGCGCAGCGCCCGCTCCACCTCCGGCTCGGGCCGCAGCGCCACCACCCGCACGGCGATCACCGCGAGCCCGGTCTCGGTGATCCGCGGCTCCCCGGCCAGCCCGTCCGCCATCCGCTCGCGCACCGCGCTGACCCCGTCCGCCAGCGCGGCGGCCAGCGGGGTCCGGGCGAGCAGGCCGAGCGCGTGCTGCTGGGCGGTCTCGGTGAGCAGCGTGGCGAGCTGGTCCAGCGGCGCCGCCCGCCAGGCCCCGGTGTCCGGGTCGATCCCGAAGTCGACCCGGGTCGCGGCGGTGGCCGGCTCGGTGATCCGGTAGGTGAGCGTCGCCTGGACGGTGACGTCCTGGAAGTCCGAGGTCCGGGCGTGGAACAGCATCGCGAGCTCCCGGTCGTCCACCGGCACCTCGGAGATCGCCGCGGTGAGCGGCCGGAACCAGAACGCCAGGCCCGTCCCGTCGTGGGCGACCTTGCCGCCGCGCAGGTGGCGGATGTGCGCGGTGGGAACGGCGCGCAGGTGGCGCATGCCGAAGCGCCTGGTGATGTCGGCCATCGTGGAACCCCTTTTCGTCGCCTTGACGATATTGGGTGGCCCCGCTTCTCGTCAATCCGACGAGAAGCGGGGCGAGGGGCCGGTCAGCGCAGGTCCTTTCCGAGGATCCGCTCCGGTCTACACCGGCAGGTTCCAGCCGGGCCCGTCCTCGCTGCCGATCCAGACGCGCTGGCCGCCGCCGTCGATCGTGATGCCGAAGCCCTGCTGGTGCGGGGCTCCTTCGCGCTGCCAGGCCTTGACGGCGG
Source organism: Kitasatospora aureofaciens (assembly GCF_019192735.1). GTDB lineage: Bacteria > Actinomycetota > Actinomycetes > Streptomycetales > Streptomycetaceae > Kitasatospora > Kitasatospora aureofaciens_A. The sequence continues at coordinate 98,203 of NZ_JAHTKP010000018.1, read as the reverse complement.
TCTCGACCTGGTCCCAGAGACGCAGCGGGCCGCGCTGGGTGACGGTCCATCCGCCGTCCGGGTCCGGCTGGGTGCGGGCGTGGGAGCCGGTGGCGAAGTCCACCAGGATCTGCTCTCCTCCGCTGCCGAGGATCTCAGCGGACGGGGCGGCGAGCTGGGCGACCCACTTGCCGGTCCAATCGCCGAGGAGGGACGGGTCGATCTCGGCGGGCCGCTCGTCGCCGGACAGGAGGGTGATGCTCTGGCGCGGAGGCCGGTCGTGCGGGCGGGCGATCATGAAGCTGGTGTGGCCGGGCAGGAACCGGCCGCTCGCGCACCCGGGCTCGGTGACGGTCAGCAGGGCCAGGCCGAATGCGTAGCTCCACCCCGAGAAGGTGGCGAGGATCTTCCCGCCGGGTTTCACCTGGTACAGCCAGGGCTGCGGCAGGTGGCGGACGGAGCAGGTCGCGATCAGCCGGTCGTAGGGGGCCCCGTCCTCGTGGCCGGCCAGGCCGTCTCCGATGACCTGGGTGGGGCTGAACCCGGCGGCCTTGAGCGCGTCGGCGGCGCGCCCGCCGACGCCGGGGTCGACCTCGATGCTGACGATGTTGCCGTCTCCGAGACGGTAGGCGCCGAGCGCGGTGGAGTATCCGGTGCCGGTGCCGATCTCCAGTACGCGGTGGCCGGCCTCGACGTCGAGCTGCTGCCACATGCCGAGCACGAGGGCCGGCAGGGTGGACGAGGAGGACGGGGAGCCGGTGACCGGGCCCTGGACGTCGGACGGTCGCAGGTGGCCGTCGAGTTGGGTGACCAGGGTCTCGTTCCGGTAGATCCCCTCCAGCCATCCGGGCGAATCCTTGCGGACCGGCTCGTAGGTGGTGGGCATGCTGCCCGGGGTGGTCAGGAAGTACTCGTCGACGAAGGCTTCGCGCGGCACCGCAGCCGCGCCTGCGCGCCAGGCCGGATCGGTCAGGGTGCCGTCGGCGGTGAGCTTGTCGACCAGGGCGGCGCGGAGTTCGGTGGGAGTGGTCACGCGGTGGGGCCTTTCCGGAGTCGGTCGGCGAGGGCGTGGGCGATGGCGTCGGTCATCGCCTCGGGGAGGAAAGCCCACTGGCCGTTGGGGTTGCACTCAAGGAACCACCACTGGCCGTCGCCGGTCACGGCGAAGTCGAACGCGCCGAAGACCAGCTGGAACGCGGCCAGGTAGCGGGCCACAGCGCCGGCGATTTCGTCGGGCACGGGCAGCGGGGTGCAGGTGAGAAGGTCCTGGCGGCGGCGCCAGTCCAGGTCCGGGCTGTCGACCCGGGCGGCGAACAGCCGGTCGCCGACGGCGGTCAGCCGCACGTCGAACGCCTTCGGGATCTTCGCCTGGAACAGGTGCGGGCAGGCCGCGACCGCGTCGGTGATCTCCTCCGGCTTCACCTCGGACACCCACGCCTGGACGGCCTTGCCATCCCCGTCTCGGTAGGGCGTGTTCCACAGGGGCTTGTAGACCGCCCCGTGCGGCCGGCCCGCGCAGAACGCGCGGGCCTGCTCGGGGTCGGTCGTGATGACCGTCTCCGGGACCGAGAAGCCCGACAGGATCGCGGCGTGGAGCTGAGCGGGCTTGTGCTCGGCGGCCCGGTTGTGCCACGGATGGTTCACGAAGTGGGCACCTGGCAGCGCGGCGATGATCCCGCCGACGCCCCAATACGCCTCGGCGCGGGCGAACGCGGCGTCCTGCCCGTCCATGCCGGCCGGGGCCTCGTACATGGACGGGCGGCGGTACCAGACCGAGCGGACGCGGTCGAGGTCGAGCGTGCGCGAGGTGGTGGTGAGGGTGCCTCGCTGGCCGCCCGCGAGGTAACGGGCGGCCAGCGAGGCACCGTTGTGCAGATCGACACCGGGGTCCACGCGGACGACCGGGACGCGTCGTTCGGCCAGGACGCGAAGCACCACGTCGGCCGTGGCGTCGTAGGAGTTGGTCAGGACCAGCACGGCCCGCTGCCGATCTCCGGCCATCAGCCGCCGCCCTGGTCCTGGTCGTTGGTCTGGATGCTGTCTATGTCGGTCGGCTGGTTCTGCCCGCCGCCCTGGCCGTCACCGCCGCCGGTGTTGGTCGGGCTGCTGGTGTTCGTGCTGGTGCCGTGCTTGCCCATCTCGACCGTGCGGCCCTGGTCGTCGAAGTAGACGGCGACCTGGGTCTTGGGGTCGATCACGGCGGTGAGCGCGGCGACCGGCCCGGTGTCGAGGTAGGGCCGCATGCGGGTGGTGCCCCACGGTGGTGCGGGTGCTCGGGTCATCCTGGGTGTGCCTCCTTCGCGTGGTGCGGCTCGCTGCGAGGACCTTCCTCGCAGCGAGCCGAGCTGTGCAAGACCGCCTCGCCTCACGGTGGGGCGGAGTCTCGTGGGCCTATGTCGGCGGCTCGGTGTCCGACGCGGGCGGCTGCCGGTCGGCCATCTCCTCATCGAGCCGGCGCCGGGCCGCCCGCAGCGCCCGTGCGACCGGCTTGCGCGAGACGTGCAGGAACCACCAATCGGCGGGTTCGTAGCGCAGCCAGTTCCACGCCTGCCGCATCCTGTGCCTGGTTGGGGACTTCACGCCTCCTCCGCCGGGCGCAGGTAGATCACGTGGGCCTCGATCCCGACGAACGCGATCGTGCGCACCGCGCCGACCTCGGCCAGTTGGCGGGCGATACGGTCGTGCGCGTGCGGCGCGAAGTACTCCGCGAGGTGCGCGGCGTCCGCGTCGTCCAACGGCAGCCGGGCCAGGTTCGTGCGCACCGCGTCCATGGCGTCGGCGAGCCGGGCGAACGTGACCGTCTTCGTCACGCCCCCGATCTCGGCCAGGACCGGGTGCGGGAACTCCGCTGCCGCCTCTGCGGCTGCGTTGCCGCTCTTCATGTCGGTCATGGCCCGTCCGTTCTCACCGCGTTGCCGATCGCGCTCTCCCGTACCTGATGCGACCGTTGCCCGGCCGCCGGGCCGACCAGCGCCCACACCGCCTTGCCGATCCCGCCCGCGCGTGGACAGCAACCCCACCGCTGCGACAGCTGCTCGACCAGCCACAGTCCCCGGCCCGCCTCGTCGTCCCCGCCTGCCCTGCGCACCGTCGGCCGGACGCTGCTCGCGTCGTGCACCTCGATGCGCAGCACCCCCGGCGACAACTCGAATCGCACCCACAGCCTTCTGTCTCGTGGCGCGCGAGCGTGCCGCACGGCATTCGTGACGAGCTCGCTCAGAACCAACTCGCCGACAGCCACGTACGGTTCACCACCGGTCAAGCCCCCGAGGAACCCGCGCAGTATCCCGCGGGCCTCACCCACCGACTTCCGATGGCGCGGCAGCCAACACGCGAACTCACCTGCCGTGGCGACCGGCCGATCACCGCTTTTCGGCCTCGCTTCCCTCTCCGTGAACGGGAGGTCGCTATGGTCATGCATGTCAGCCTGCTTCCTTCAGGTTGGCCATGGTTGGCCATGCCCCGGGGCGCTGCCAGGCGTCGCCGGGGTCTCGAAGATCCATGCTTGCCAGTCGTAGGTGGCCTTCGGGAGTTGACTGGTGGTGACAGACTGGTAGTCACCAGGTAGTCACCACCCCGGAGCAGGCGCCTTGAAGGACTTCGCCAGCCGTGCCCGCGAGGCTCTCGCGGCCAAGGGGATGAGCGCACGCGCCGCATCCCGCGCTCTCAGGTATGACCCGGCGTACCTCTCCCGAGTGCTGAACGGAAAGCAGGATCCCTCCCCGCAGCTGGCCGACGCCTTGGACGACCTGCTTGACTTGCGCGGAACGCTGTCAGCACTGGCCCCGGGGAATGCGGTAATGCCTGCCGCCCCCGAGCCGCCGGAGGGCGTTGAGGGCGAGATCTTCGGAATGCGTGCCAGCGCCCGCCTGTTCCTCGATCACGACAACCGGTTCGGTGGAGATCACGTCGCCCATGCCGCCGTCCAGGTCTGGCGTGCAGCCCAACGGCGGTTGGACAGTGGAACGGTTCCGAGCCGATCACAGGGCGAGTATCTGAAAACCGTTGCGGAGTTGGCAGAGGTTTCGGGGTGGCTTCTGTACGACGCGGACCAGCCGACGTTGTCGCGGTCTGCCTTCATGGAGGCGCTCATGTTGGCGCGCCAGGCCGGGGACCGGCCCATGGAGTGGTTCGCGCTGGACATGCTTGCGATGTTGGCCGTTCACCAGCAGCGTCCCGGGGAAGCTCTGCGCATCGCGGACGAAATTCTCTCCCGGACTCGCATTCCCCCTCGCGTTGTCCTGCTCGCGCGAATTCGAAAGGCGCGGGCCCTCGCCCAGACCGGCGACCGGGCGCGCACGCTGACTGAACTGGACGCGGCGCGAGGCGCTTTGAACGAATCGATAGCGTCCCGGGATCCGTCGTGGGCGTGGTGGGTCAACGAACGCGAACTGGCAGGACACCAAGGCGAGTCGTATCTGTCCCTGGGGGATCCGGCGGCGGCAATGTCCGGAATCCAGCGCGCGCTCGACCTCTCCAGGGAGACGGCTTCGAACGGGCGAAGGGAGATCTCCTACAGTGCCGCCCTGTTGGAGGCCGCCGTACGCGCCCAAGCGTGGCGTGATGGCGAGTCGGTCATGGTCACCATGCCTCCTCTGCTGGAAGTCGTCAGCTCGGGACGTAGTCGTCACCGGCTGCGGGCGACCCTCGGCGAGATCGTGCGTGCGCACCATGCGCCGGCCTGGCTCTCGGATCTGGCGCACGACGTCGCAAGCGTTCCGTCCCTCACGGCATCTATCGCGGACTCCCGCGCGTGAGGCGGGAGTCCACGAAGTGCCAGCCGCTCAGCGGTGGGCGGGGAACTGGACGACCTGCTGGTAGGTGGGGCGGTTCTGCCAGGTGGTCTTGGCGTCGGTGACCCCGCCCAGAGGGCGCTGGATGATGGTGTCGGCGCACCACTGGTCGCCGGCCGCGCAGTCGCCGTCGCCCGGGTAGACCTGGGCGGGGGTCCGGGCGGCGGCCCGCGTCAGGGTGTCGAGCAGGACGGCGCGGCAGGCGGCCAGGTCGCCGGCGCCGCAGAACGGGCGCGCCAGCGGGCCCGCGACGCCGTCGCCGAGGACGGCGCGCAGGTCCTTGTCCAGGTAGCTCCACCAGCCGTACTGGAAGGCCGAACCCTTGTGCGGGATCGACTCGTTGGCGCTCGCCGGACCGCCGCCGGGGCCGCTCTGCCCGCCGGAGGGCGACTCGTTGATCTGCAGCGCCCCGGTCAGCGCGGTGAACAGCTGGTCGCCGAGCCCCGGCCGCATCACGCCGTCCGCCAGCAGCGGCCACCAGGCGTCCATGACCCGGATCGCGTCGGCGTCGGCGTACGCGTGGCTGCCCGCCGAAGTCTCGTGCCGCGTACCGCCGTTGGCCAGCCACGCCTCCAGCTGCTGGAGGGCCGCGAGGGCGGCCGGGTCGGTGACGGGCGCGCTGCGCAGGACCCGGATCAGGTCGGGCAGCACGTCCTCGGCCCGCAGGTCCGTGACGGCGGCGCTCTCCATCGCCTGGGCGAGCGAGACCCGGCTCGCCTTCCCGCCGTTCTGGAGCAGGGACTTGACCCGGGCATCCAGCAGGTTGCCGCGGTGCACCGAGCCGTTGCCGAAGCCGGCGGTGGTGTAGCCGGTGGCCTGCTTGTTGTTCCAGGAGATGTAGTAGTCCTGGTCGACGGACTGCGGGTGCTCGGCGGCCGGGGTGTAGCGGGCGGTGTTGCCCACCGGGTCGAAGTCGACCCACTCGTAGGCGGGTTGGGCGAGCACGGGCAGGCCGGGGTCGACCCCGGGGGCGCGGACGGGGTTCGCGCCGGAGTTGTAGTACGCGATGTCGCGCGAATCGGCGTAGAACCAGTTGAACGTGTAGTTGATGTCCTGCGCCGCCTGCTGGAAGCTCGCCGCGTCGTGCACCGCGCCGGGGTCGTTCAGCTCCTGGAACCCGATGATGGAGTCCGCCTCGTGCCGGTAGGTGGAGCGCAGCGAGGTGAACGCCACCGGCGCCCCGCCCACCGTGCCGCGGGCCGTCACCAGGCCGTAGTCGGAGCGGTACATCACCAGCGTGTACGAGCCGGCCGGCGTGGAGTCGGCGGTCGTCGGGCTCCACGCGTTCTTGCGCTCAAGCCGCTCGAACGGCACGCAACTGCCGTGCCACATGTAGGCGTTGGCGGACGTCGTCACCGGCGACCCGTCGGTCGTGCACAGCGGCACGGCGTACGTGTCGGTGATGTCCTGCCCGGCCGAGGTGGCGCTCCACGCGTAGTCCTGCCCGCGCCCGAGCTGCACGTAGAAGCTCAGGCCCGCGAACGCCGCGCCGCGCGCGCTGATCCCCGGGCCCTGCAGCTCCTCCAGCATCAGCAGCTGCGGCGCGAAGTACCCGGTCTGCGGCCCGAACACCGCCACCGGGTGCCCGTCGTCGGTGTGCGCGCCGGAGACCAGCAGCGCGTTGGACATCCCGTGCCGTGCGCTGAGCAGGTTGCCCGGCAGCACCCCCGGTGCGGCGGTGGCCAGTTGACCGGCCGACCCGGTGGCGTCGTAGACCACCCGCTCGGGCACCACCGACCCCGGGTCGGGCAGCGCCGCGCCCTGCGGGTCGTCGGGCACGGTCGCGTACGGGAAGCGCTGCCCGTCGTGCAGCGTCTGGACGGCCTCCGGATCGTCCGCCTCGCGCAGCGACCTCCACACCGCGTCGCCGGCGTCCTTGCCGTACCGGGCCTCGGCCGCCAACTTGACCTGGGCGGACGCGAGTTCACCGCCGCCGCCGGAGCCGAACAGTGCGCCCACCACGGAGGCGAGGGCGACCAGGTCGGTGAGCTTGAACGGCTCGATCGTCCCCGCGTTGGTGATCGGGTCGATGTGCCCGGTCAGGTCGTACTCACCGGGGAAGTATCGGCCGTCGTACGCCTCCCTGACGTACTGGTTGATCCCGTCGAGGTAGGCGGACGCGTCCGCGAGCGCCTGCGCGGCCCGGCCGCCGCGCGCGGCGAGGACGTCGATCTGCTGCTGGAGCTCCGCCTCGGTGTACGGCGCGGCCTGCCAGAACGTCTGCTCCAGCTGCCGGTTGGCCGCCGCGCCCCCGGCGAAGCCGGACAACTGCCCGCGCCCGACGTGCCGGAACAGGTCCATCACCCACAGCCGGTCCTGCGCGGCCGCGTAGCCCGCGCCGAACTCCGTGCCGTAGCGGGTGGTACCGGTGATGTGCGGGACACCGGTGGCCTTGTCGCGCACGATCGTGACGTCGCCGCGCGGGCTGGCGGTGCTCGCCACCTGGTCGGCGGGCACGCCGAAGGAGGCATCGTTGAAGAAGTCGCGCAGCCCGGCCTCGGTGAGCCCCGGGTAGCCGGCCGCGAGCCCCGCGTACGGGCCGAGCTGGTCGTCGGTGTGCGCAGGGCGGCTGCCGAACATCCGGTTGAGGAGAATCTCGGCGAGGGTGGCGTTGCCGTTCTCACCGGGCGGCAGGATGTCCAGGCACCGCCCGCCGCAGTAGTCGCCGGCAGCGGCAGCGGCAGCGGCAGCGGATTCGGTGGGGGTGGGGGCGGCCGAGGTGGGGGTGGTGGTGAGGGCCGCGGTGATGAGAAGGGCCACCGAGAGGACGGCGGCCGCGATTCTGGGGGAGTGGGGGCGTCGGTGCACGGCGAGCTCTTCCGTCGAAGCCACGGGGAGTCGACGGTAGAGGGGCTACCGGCCGGTTGCCTAGGGGTGTGCATGCCACTTCTTCGACGAGCACCGCACTATGACGAAGAGTCAGCTATTTGCGCCCCCGCTGCTGCCGCTCGGCGAGCATGCGGGCAGCGTAGAGCCCCAACCCCGGCGCGCACGCCGGCCCCTACGGCGTCGTGGTGTCCGTCAGCGTCAGCGCCACCGTGAGACGGTTGGAGATCTGTGCCGCCAGCTTCCGGGCCTCGTCCGCCGTGAAGGACCCGGAGATGACCGCCGCGCCCCCGGTGATCGCGGAGGCCACGTAAGGGTGCGACACGACCGCGCCGTCCACCACGATCGCGAACTCGTTGCCCGGCGGGACCTGCGCGGCGAGCCGGCCGGTGACGTCGGCGAACGCCTTCGCCCCGGCGGCGTCGAAGGACAGGTCGACCTGCCACCCGGCACCGTTCCGGTCGTCGAGGACGGCCCGCGCCGCCGACACGTCCTTCCCGTCCACCGCGACGGGCCCGAGCACGAACTTGAACCAGACTCCCTGCTGCTCGGCGTGGCTGCAGGCGACAGCCTCGGCCTCGGGCGCACTTTGACGGTCGGTCCGCTGCGCCGGGTCGCCGCAGTCGAGTGCCCCGAACGCCGCCGCCGGCCCGGCAGCCGGCGCCGCACCCTGGACCGGCGCACTCCCACCCACACCGGACGGCGCGAGCGCGAGCACCGGCCGGAACCCGAGCTGCCCCTGCTCGGCCAGTGCCGCGAACTGCTCCCGCGTGCCCCCGACGGCCGACGCCGTGATCGAGCCACCGCTGACCTCCACCTGAACGCCCGCCATCTCCAGCGCGGCGGCCCGCTTCTGCAACTGCCCGGCGGTCTCCTGCAGTTCGCCCGGCGAGGCCGCACGTTTCGGAGTGAACGTGGCCACCGCCCGAGCCGCGCTCCCGGTTGCCAGCGTAGGCGGCGCCGGCGCCGCCGGGCTGCCGCCGCCCTGCCCCGAACAGCCGGTGAGCAGCACCATCGAGACCAGCAGGACAGCCAAACCACCGCGCGTCGACCTCATGCCGCACAGTGTCGACCCACTGTCCGCGCGCCCCGGGCGATTTGACTCGACTGTGACCGAATTACCGACCTGTGTCAGTGTTTGCTCAACGCCGTGCTCAACGCCGCACCGGAGCGGGCAGGCCGCGCCCGGACGCAGCCCGGTGGGCGTGCCGCCACGGCGCGGGGTCCGCGCCGAGCGCCCGCACGATGTCCGACAGCAGCTCGACGTCGATGCGCCGGCGCCCGGCGCGGAAGCAGTCGTAGACGGTGATCCGGCCGGGCGTGCGCTCTCCCGCCGGGACGCCCCGCACGGTCCTGGCGGCGCCGATGCGCCGCGCGATGGTGGTGAAGGAGGGGTTACCGGCCTCCTGCCGTAGCTGGGCGAGGCACGCGGCCAGCCCGTCCAGCGTGCGCACCCCCGTCAGGGCCGCCGTGGCCCGGGCGTGGCCCGCCCGGCACGTACACGGCACCGCCGCACCGCTCACCTGTGACGACGTGCCCACAACCTCGCCTCCCCGCCGAGACCGCGCACCAGCGCTCCGCCGTCCTCAGTCTCACCACGCCCCGCAACCGCCGTCAACTGACATGCACGCGATGGCGAGTTCCGTACATCCCAGCTCAAAACCACGCCCTGTTCGGGATCGTTCGGAATGCTTCCGGCCGCCGCACACCGCTCGCCAGCATGGCCCAGCCGGCCACACCAACGGCCGACCATCAGGAAGGTGTGAGTTCATGAAACGTACGCGAAAGACCGTCGCGGCGGTGACGCTCGCGCTCGGTCTGGGCCTGGCCGCCCCGTCCGCCGCACAGGCGGCCCCGGCCAACCCGCAGCCCTACGCCTACGGCTACCTCGTCGCCCTCTACCGGCCGCCGTCCGACAACGGCACCTACTTCTGCATGGACGAATACAGGCAGATCAACGGCGACGGCCGGCCGGTCGTCGTCAAGCCGTGCGCGGGCACGTGGAACCAGTTCTGGTTCTGGGGCAACGACGGCCTCATCCACAGCACCAACGACGGCCGGTGCCTGTGGGGTCGCCCCGCCATGGGCCCGTGGGACAACCCGACCGCCGCGGCCGTGGGCTGCAACGCCGGCGACCCGCACCAGCGCTGGACGCTCGACGAGAACAAAAGCCTCTGCAACGCCGACTCCGCCTGCCTGACCACCACCGAGGGCCGGGGCCCGGGCGACTCCTACCTCCTCACCACCACCTGGCAGGGCTCCGGCCCGCCGCTGAACCAGCAGTACGGCTGGAGCCACTCCGACAGCAACACCCCGATCTACCCCAACGCCTGACACCCGCTCCACCGCAAACGCTGTCGCCCCGTCGTGTGCCCCACACCACGGCGGGGTCGGGATTCGGCCACGCAGCCCGGGGTACGAACGCGCCGGAAACGCCCGTACGGAAAGGCCCTGGCCGTGCTGATCGTGCTCGTGCTGTTCGTCGCGGGCGCCGGCCTGCTCCTCCTGGGCCTCGACAAGCTCCACACCGCCGTCCCCACCTGCTACGGCCACCCCATGTCCCCGGGCGAGGTCTGCCACGCCCGCGTCACCGGACCCGTCACCGACGGGATGCCCGAACCCCACGACAGCACCTACCGGGAGCAGCTGGACAACCTCACCAGCGGCGGCTGGACCGCCATCGTCCTCGGCCTCGTCCTCCTGGCCCTCGCCCTCCTGCTCGCCGTCTCCTTCGCCGCCACCACCATCCGCGAGCACCGCGAGTAAACCGTCCGACGCCTCCCCGCCCCGGCGCTGTCGGTGCCGTGTGCGAGGGTGTGGATCATGAGCGCACCCGACGACCTGCTGGACGGCCTGGACGACATCGACTGGCCGGCGCTGGGGCACGCCTACGGCAGTGCCGGGGACGTGCCCGACGACCTGCGGGCCGTGTGCGGGCCGGACGGGACGGCTCGCGGCAAAGCCTTCGAGCGGCTCTCCGGCACCATCTTCCACCAGGGCACCCGCTACTCGGCGTCGCCGTACGCCGTTCCGTTCCTCGTCCGGATCGCCGCCGCCGGCCCGCCCTCCGCGCGGGTCGGTGCGCTGTGGCTCCTGACCCGCCTGGCCGTCGACTGGCACGACACGTACGACCTCCCCCTGGGCATCGACACCGCCGCCTGGCGCGCGGCCGTCGTCACCCCCGAGGAGAACCTGCGCTGGTACGACGAGCAGATCGCCGCCGAGACGGACGAGAAGCGGCTGCACGCGCTCCGGCGGGGGAGGGACCACGTCGCGGCCGGCCACCCGGCCGACGCCCGCGAGGGCGCGCTGCGCTCCTACGACGCCGTCCGCGCCGAACTGCCGCGCCTGCGCGTCCTTCTCGACGATCCGGACGCCGCGATCCGTACCCGGATTGCCTACCTGCTGGGCTGGTTCCCCGAGGCGGCCGCCGAGAGCCTGCCCCCGCTGCTGGAGCGTCTCGAAGACGAGCAGGACCCGGTGGTCGCGGCCACCGCCCTGGTCGCGGTCGGGCTCCTCGCCGACTCCGGCCTGGCCGACCGGCTCCGTCCCTACCTCGACGCCGGCCACCCGCTGACCCGCTGGGCCGCCGCCACCGCCCTGGCCCGCCTGGCGGCCCTGCGCACCGGCGAGGCGCCTGATGCCCGCGTGACCGCCCGCGTCGTCGCCGAACTCGCCGCGTTCGCCTCCCGCCCCGCCCCCGAGCCGGGCACCGACCACAGCGACGGCGACCTCCACGGCTACACCGCCCGCACCCTCCTCGCCCTCCTGGCCCCCGCCCGGGACGAGGACGAGGACGGGATCCTGACCGCTGTCGCCCACTGCCTGCGCTTCATGAGCATCCGCGCCGTCAACGACCTCGCCCCGCAGGCCCTGCGCGCCGCCGTCGCCCCGGCCGGTCCCGCCGTCTTCTCCGAACTCCCGCCCGGGCAAAGGGACTTCCTGCGGACCCTGGCCGACCGGCTCCCCGCCGACTGGTACGACAACTGGCTCTCCGGCTCCGCCGTCCGGAAGGCGCTCTCCTCCCTCGGCCTCCCCGACACCGGCCCCGCCCTGCGCGCCTACACCGGCCTGCCGCCGGAGGAACCCGAGCACCCGGACGCGGACTTCCGCCCGGGCCGGCCGTAACGCCGGCCCGGGCAGGCCGCCCCGCATCCCCCCGGATCAGCCCTCTTCCCACCACACAGTCGGCGGGTTCGTCGCCTTCTCCAGCGGGTCGCCGCTGTTGCACCGCGCCGACGAGATCTCGCCTCGGCGGACCCACGGGCCTTCGACGGTGTAGGTCGCACCGTCGTGCACGCAGCCCAGAACCACCCTGAACACGTCGTACGTCGGACACATCGTCTCGCCGCCGTGCAGGTTCCAGAACCTGTAGCACGGCGGCGCCGCGTCCGCCGGACCCGCCGCCGTGAACTGCACCCCCGCCACACGGCGAGCATCACCCCGGCCGACACCAGCCCGGCAACCCTGCTGCGCATGGCCATCCCCGCACCTCGACTTGAGAGCTGAGAGCTGAAATGAACGAGCGAGCTATCACCATGCAATCAGAGCTGATAACCCGTCAATAGTTCTGCCATGGTTAGAAGGAGCGGGAGGCATCAGTCCTCGCCGGTCGCCACGATCACCACGGCGTGACCGTTGCCGATCCCGACGACGGCGGCGTCGAAGGTCGCCTCGGTGACGGGGCTCCACCCGACGTTGCCCCGCGCGCCCTCCCGGTACGCGACGCAGCCGTTGGCGCGCCACTGGGCCTGCGGGCCGAGCAGTGCCACCAGGCCGGCGCCGACGGCCTCGGCCACCGGCCGTACGTCCCCTTCCTCGCCCCGGAAGACGAGGTTGCGGACGAGCGTGGCGGCGATCCACGGCGCCGCCTCCTGCGGCGGGACGTGGATCTTCAGCGCGGAGTCCGCCTGCTGTGCGCTCCGCGGTCCGCCGTGCCCGTGCGTGCAGTGCCCGCAGTGCGGCCGGAGCAGCCCGGTGGGCTCCAGCACGTCCCAGCACAACTGCCCGTGCCCGCGGCCGTCGTCCGGCCCGAGGTGGACGATCCGGTCCGTCTCGCGGGCCACCTCGGCCAGCCACAGCCCGAGGTCCGGGTCCGGCCCGAGGTCGTACGGGGGCGGCGGCTCGAACGACAGATTCACGCCTCCCCTCCTCCCGGCCCGCACTCCGCCGCGAACCGGTCGAAGGCCTCCCGCACCAGCGCGGCGCGCCAGTCCGACTCGCCCCCGAAGTGCGCGGTCACGGCCCGGCGGGCCTGTTCCAGGTCGCCGCCCAGCAACTCGCAGGTCACGACAAGGGAGTCGCCCGTCGGCATGTGGCGCTCCGCCAGGTGGCGCTGCACCGCCTCCATGCCCTCGCGCGCCAGCACCTCCCGCAGCTCCTCCACCAGCGGCGCCAGCCACAGCGCGCGCAGCGCGTACTCGCTGCGCCCGGCGAAGGTCGCGGCGAGCCCGGCGAGCAGCTGCGCCGGGTACTCCTCGACCGGCTCCGCGAAGCCGGGGTGGTCCTTGGCGAACTCGTCCCAGTCGACGTCGAGTTCCTCGATCTGGTCGGGCACCACCGGCCACCGCGCCACGCTCTCGTCCGCCTGTAGGAACACGTCCCGCAGCAGCTCGTACGGGACGTCCGCGGAGCGCGCGAGCAGCACCGCGTCGTAGAGGTCCTTGCCCTGCGGGTGGTTGTCCGAGATCAGCCAGAGGATCTTCCAGGCCAGCGACAGCTCCGGCGTGGCCGTGACCAACTCGCCGTCGACGCCGGGCAGTTCGCAGCGCTGCGGCTCGGCGGGCAGGTGCTCGGTGAAGACGAAGTCCAGCTGGACCGTGCCCTCCGGCACGCCCGGCGCCGTCCACGGCAGCACCAGGCGGCGGCCGGGCACGCGGCCGTAGGTCCAGATCTCGTCGCAGACCGCCCGGTCGGCGTGCAGCCGCACCCGCCCACCCTGCCCGGAGAGCTTCTCTGCCAACTGCTCCGACAACTGCTCGGCGCCCGCAGCGAGTTCACCGATCATGCGGTGGGTGCGCTCGTCCTCCAGCAGCCAGTCCGCCGGCCGCACCACGAAGTCCAGATCGCCCGGCTCGCGGGCCTCCTCGCCGTACCAGGCCCGCAGCAGCACGCTGCCGCGCAGCACCAGGTGCTCCGCCCACGCGGACCGGGCGACGGCGGAGAGCACGGTGTTCAGCGCCTCCCGCCGGGCGGCCAGCCAGCGCGCGGCGACCTGCGGGTCGGCGAAGGCGGGCTCGCTGGGCCGCAGCGCCCGGGCGTACCCGGCCAGGGCGGGGTCGAAGACGGGCTGCTGGGTGACCGCCGCGTCGTCGATCGGGCGCACGCTCCGGGGCAGGTCCCGCTCCGCGCGGATCTCCTCCGACGGAGGCCGCTTCGGCAGCACCGCGTCCTCCCACGGCCCGTACGGCAGGCCCTCCCACGCCACCATCCGGTCGTCGGTCACCGCGCCACGCCCTCTCCGCGCCACGCTCCGGTACGGCCCTCGGCGATCCAGCCCGCGTCCAGCGCCTCGTCGCTGTCCAGGGCGACGAACTCCCGCTCCACCGAGGCGACATGACGCGCCTCCGCCGCCAGCTCGGCCAGCAGCGCCTCCAGCCGCCGGCCGGCCGTGGCCAGCCCCACCAGGCGGCAGCGCTGCGTGACGAACCGCTCGCGCAGCCCGTCCGCCCGCACCCGGCGCACGTTGCGCGACAGGTGCGCGCCGTGCCGCACGGCCAGCGCGGCCAACCGGTCGGTGTCCTCGCCGGCGGTGAGCAGCAGCTTGACGTGGTGCTCGAAGTACCGCAGCGGCCCGTGCTGCGCCGCCTCGGGGTCCGAGGCCGGGACGCCGTCCGCCCAGGGCGCGGCCTCGATCTTCGCCCGCAGCACGGCGAACCCCGCACCCGCCAGGCGCTCCGCCGCCCGGGCGGCCGCCGCGGCGGCCTCGTCGAGCGTGCCGGACGCACGCAGGGTGAGCATCGGCTGCGACACCGCGGCGCCCCGGGCGAGCAGGATGTGGGTGAACGCCAGGCCGTGGCCGGCGGCCCACGCGGCCAGCGCGTCGGCGGCACCGGCCTCCACGGTCAGGTGCACCTCGAACTCCCCGCACAGCGAGGGCATGGGCAGCGGGCCGGTAAGGCCCAGGTCAGGACAGGTCGCGAGCATGGGGGCATCCTGGCAGGCCCCTCTGACAAACCGTCTGCCGACCCCCGTGGTCATACCGTCAGGTCAGATCCGCCCGCCCGCCCTCGCGCGGCCCCGCCGCCCCGCCCGCGACGGCGCCGCGAGGCCCGGCCAGGACCCTCCGTCGACTACGCTTCGTGCCCGGATGTAAACGCTACGGAATCACCTGGAGGCGCAGACATGACGACCGCCGACCAACTCGGGGCCATCGACCACATCGTGGTCCTGATGCTGGAGAACCGCTCGTTCGACCACATGCTCGGCTTCCTCTACACCGACCAGGGCAACGTCTCTCCCGCCGGCCACCCCTACGAGGGGCTGACCGGCCAGGAGTCCAACCCGGACCCGACCGGCGCGCAGGCCCCGGTCTTCCGCATCGAGCCGACCACCCCCGGCGCGTACTACATGCCGGGCGCGGACCCCGGCGAAGGCTTCCAGGCCACCAACCAGCAGCTGTACGGCACCACCGCCCCCGGCACCCAGCCCCCGGGCAACCACGGCTTCGTCACCAACTTCGCCACCACCCTCACCCTGCGGGCGCAGCAAGGCCGTTCGGTCTACCCGGGCACCACCGCGCACAGCATCATGGGCTGCTTCGCGCCGCAGACGCTCCCCGTGATGTCCGCGCTGGCCCGCGGCTACGCCGTGTGCGACCACTGGTACGCCCCCGCGCCGACCGAGACGCTGCCCAACCGGGCGTTCGCCTGCGCGGCCACCAGTCAGGGGCACATGGACGACGCCACCCACACGTTCACCGTGCCGTCCATCTTCGGCCTGCTCTCCCGCAACAACCTCGGCTGGGCCGTGTACGGCTACAGCGCGCAGCCGCTCACCCGGGGGAACTTCCCGGACATCCAGGCCGCGGACGCCTCCCACTTCGGCGTGTTCACCGACTTCCGGAAGGCCGCGGCGAACGGCACCCTGCCCGCGTTCACGTTCCTGGAGCCGAGCTGGTCCTCCACCGGCAACAGCCAGCACCCCAACTACGACGTCGCCCTGGGCGAGCAGCTCATGCACGACGTGTACTACGCGCTTCGCCAGGGGCCGGGCTGGGACAAGACGCTGCTGGTCATCACCTACGACGAGCACGGCGGCTGCTACGACCACGTGCCGCCGCCGAACGGCGCGGTGGCGCCGGACGGTTCGCCCGGCGAGTTCGGCTTCGACTTCACCCGCTACGGGGTCCGCGTGCCGGCGCTGCTGGTCTCGCCCCTCATCCCGGCCGGGACCGTCTTCCGGGTGCCCGACGGGACGACCCCGCTCGACCACACCAGCGTGCTCAGGACCGTGCAGCGGCGCTGGAACCTGCCGTGCCTGACCGCCCGTGACAAGGCCGCTCCCGACGTGGGCGCCGTCCTCGGCCTCACGGCCCCGCGCACGGACGACCCGCTGGCCGGCGTCACCGTCCCGACGGCGACGGGACCCAACCCCGCCGCCGGCGAGACCTCCCACCTGGAGCAGGTCCACGCCGACCTGGTCGCCCGGCACCTCCTCCCCGCACCCGCCCCGACCGGCACCTGAACCGTCGCACCGGCAGGCACCCGCGACGCCTGACCGGGCGCGGGCGCGGATATTGCCGCCCCCGGCCCCACCCCCCCAGCCAGCCAGCCAGCGACGTGTAGCTCATTGACTGCTCCCCCGGCTGAAGCCGTGGGATTTCTGACTCAAGCAGCCTTTCGGACCGGCGATCCGGGAGGTCTTCCGCTCTCGACATCAGCAGGGCACAGACCAGCCCTGACGAGCATCACGCGTGCGGAGTTCTTGTCCCGTGGGGAGACGGTTCCGCAGGCGGTGCAGGTGTAGGTGCGCATTCCCAGCGGCAGTGCGTGCTTGGCTCTCGCTCCGCAGCGCGCGCAGTCCATCGTGGTGTGCGCGGGGTGGACAAGGTGCACGGCGCGTCCGTGCTTGCGGCCCATCTTGATCAGGGCCTGCTTGACCGAGCCGATGGTGGCGTCGGCGGCTTTCTTGGCCATGGTGGTCTTGGCGAGGAACTTCGGCCTGAAGTCTTCGACGGCGATTGCGTCATGGTCGCGGACGACGGCCTTGGCCCACTTGCGGGCAGTGTCCTGACGTTGCCGGGCGACCTTCTTGTGTGCCTTGGCACGCTGCTTTTTGGCGTGCTTGTAGCCCTTCGACCCGGCCTGTCCCTTGGCGGGCCGGCGTCGGGCCATCATCCGGTCGTACCGGGCCAGCCGGGCGGCGGCCTTCCTGCCGTGCTCGGGGTGGGGCAGGTCGTGGGTGTCGCTGGTGGTGGTCGCGATCTCCTTGACGCCCCAGTCGATGCCGATCACCGCACCGGTCGAGGGAAGCGGCTCGGTGGTGGCGGGGACGACGAACGAGCAGTACCAGTGTCCGATGCCGTCCTGACGGACCCGGACCGACGACGGGTCGGCCGGGAGGTCCCGCGACCAGACCACGGTCAGCACGATGCCGCCCGCGAGGTGGAGCCTGTCCTCCCTGATCCGGAACCCGTGCCTGGTGTAGTTGAGCGTGGGCAACGCCTCGCGCTTCTTCTTCGGCTTGGGCATACCGGCCCGCTGCTTCATCGGCAGCCTGGCCTTGATGTCCTTCTGCGCCTTCGCCCGGGACCTGGCGAAGTCCCGGATGATCTGCTGCTGCGGAACCGAACTTCCCGCACGCAGCCACGCCGTCTTGACGCGTGCCTCGGTCAGCATCTTGCTGAGCAGGGCTGGACCGCACGTCCGCTTCTCCGTCCCTTCCGGGCGGCTGCGGTTCCACAGGTGGGTCTGCCGGGACTTGGCGACGCACTCGTTCCAGATCCACCGACAGCGGCCCCACTCGCCCATTAGGGCTTCGAGCGCGGTGGACGACACGCGAAGCCGGTAGGTGTACCGGGCGTACCCGGCGTTCTCGGCTGTCACTGATGTCGTCATGGGGTCATCATCCGTTTCGCACTTCGACTCCCCGAAGACTTGCACACCCCACTGACAGTGCGAGCGGCCGCGGACCGAGGGCCCATGAACTCCGGGATTCCGCACCTGCTTGAGGCCGCTCCCACCGCCACCGCGGGTGAACACCGGTCCGCCTGACGGCGAAAACGGCTACCCGGAACCTCCCCCAGCCTTCAGCCGGGGGCACCCCCATCGCGGGAAGTCCGACCCGGCCACCCACGACAGCCGGCTCGCCACGCTGCGCCGCCTCGGCGAACTGGCCGTGGGCACCTTCCCCGGCACGATCCTGCCCAACCCGCTGGTGAGCGAACTGGCCGGGCTGGCCCGCCGGGCCGACGCGCAGCTGCCGTTCGTGGAGGAGCTGGCCGCCGACATCTTCATGGGCGGCTTCACCCCGAAGTACCTCGCGGCCGCCCGGATCGCCGCAGACCTGCTCGAAGGGACCCTGTACGCACGGTACTTCGGCATCGACTGCGCCGGCGTCTACACCCTCACCGACCCCTGGGACTTCTCCGCCCTGTGCGCGCGCCGCGCCGGCGGCACGAACGCCTCCCGGTCGGTGGCCGGCAACGGCACGGTGATCGAGCAGGCGCAGATCCTCACCACCCACAACCTGGCCGTCCTCGCCGGCCCGGTCGCCATCACCCCGCCCGACGGCTGGGACGCCCTCGCCCGGCGCGCCTTCACCACCGTCTGCCGCCTGACCACGCAGGCCCGGCACCTGCCCCGTCCGCTGCCGGTGGTGAAGAACGCCGCCTTCGCCTGGCGCCAGATGCTGTTCCACCTGTCCCTCTGCCCGCCCCGCGCCCGGGCCGCCGTCCTCGACGAGATCACCCGGGACCACCCCGCCCACCTCGCCCCGGCCGTGGCCGGCCTCCACCTCATCACCTCCGGCGGCGAGTTCACCCCCGGCGGCACCGCCGGCCACGGCCCTGCCGGGACCGGCGCCGCCCGCCGCTTCCTCGGCTGGACCACCGGCCCCCACTGGCTCCTCCGGCAGTGAACCCGCCCTCGCCGTCGCCTGCCACGTCGGCCAGACCTCCGCCTTCCACGCCGACACCCAGGAACCCGGCGGCGGCCGCGCCGCCCTGCACACCGCGACCCTCGACCACCTGGCCCACCGCATGGCGACGGACCCACCCGCCCCCGGCTTCTGGCACGAGGTCAACACCCTGATGCGCCCGTTCCAGGGCCCCCTGCCCGCCCTCCTGGCCGCCGCCGCAGCCTGCACACCTCACTTGTAGATCGGGTACCAGTGGGACCGCTCCTGATCGCTGTTGTCATGGGCCCAGTGCCCCCCGCCCAGATGCGGCAGATCGCCGTTGTCGTTCAGGGCGACCCCGTTCACCACCTGCCCCTGGGACTCGAAGAACCGCCGGATCATCCCGGCCGGGTCCGCATCGAGTTCCCGGAGCACCGCGTCGTCGGACTCGACGTACACCTCGAAGATCTCGGCGGTCCCCACCCGCACCCGCTCGGCACGGCCGCGCACCACGGCTTCGTCGGACATGGCAACTCCTTCCCGCGTCCTTCCCGCGCCCTCACGGAAAGACCGGGGACCACTTGGACGCGTCCCGTCCGGTGAGGATGTGGATGTATCCCGGGTGGTACGGCTGACCGGGCTGAGGGACAGGCGCCGTGATCCCGTTGACGACGTACCCCTGCGACTCCAGGAACCGCTTGACGGTCCCACTCGGATCCTTCTCCAACTGCTGCCGCGCCTCGTCGTCGTCGAGCTCGATGGTGACGTGGACGACTTCGAACTCGACGTCCTCCAGCTTCCTCATGGTTCCGCGCAGTTCCACTCCGTCAGACATGGCGGTACCTCCACAGCGCCTCGGCGCACGCCCCCACCTCCCAGTCTGCGCCCACCCCCAGTGCCCGCAAGTGCGGGCCGGCGGCGTGGGATCATCGTCCGATGCGCAGAGTCACCGTCCTCGGAACGTGCGGAGCCTGGCCCGAGGCCGGGCGCGCCGCCAGCGGCTTCCTGCTGGAGTACGACGGGTTCCGCCTCGTGCTGGACCTCGGCTACGCGACGTTCCCGCGGCTCGCGGCCCACGGCGACCCCGCCCGGCTGGACGCCGTCGTGATCACCCACGAACACCCCGACCACTGCGCCGACCTCAGCGCCCTGTGCCGCGCCCGCTACTTCGCCCCCCAGCGCGGCCCCCGCCTGCCCCTGTACTGCCCGCCCGGAGTGATCGCCCGCGTCCAGGCGATGGAACCCACCGAGGACCTGCACGACGTCTTCGACGTCCACCCGCTGCCCGCCGGCCACCAGGTCGGACCGCTGCGCCTGGACGCCGAGCCGCTGCCCCATCACGTCCCGCACGCGGGCGTACGGTTGACCGCGCCGGGCCTGACCCTCGCCTACAGCGGCGACGCCGGACCGTCCCCCGCCCTCGCCCGACTGGCTGCCGGCGCCGACCTGTTCATCGCCGGCACCACCGTCGAGAACCGGGCGGACGACCCCTGCCTGATGAGTGCCGCCGACGCCGCCGCCTGGGCCACCCGCGCCGGCGCCCGGCGCCTCCTGCTCACCCACTTCTGGCCCGGCAGCGACCGCACCCGCCCGCTCGCCGAGGCCCGTGCCGCCTTCACGGGCGAGGTGCTCGCCGCCGAGGAGGACATGGTCCTCTCCCTGTAGGCGCCCGCCCGGTTGTCGACGGTTTCGTCAGGTGTTCCACGGAGCAGTACCGGCAGGGGCGGTGTCACACCAGTCCACTTCGCATGACTTCGCCCCGCCGACCAACCGGTCGGCGGGGCGAAGTGATCAGGACCCGAGCCGGGCTGCAGCACGACTTCACCCCTGCAGCGTAAGCAACCGCTGTCCAAGATCAGGGGGAACTTCACCCGCTCGCGCTCGGCGTGGCGGGAGGTGTTTCCCTCGAACGGGTGACGGCCCGGGGGCGAGATCCGGGGCCGTCGGCAGAGGTTTCAGTGCACTCGTAGATCGGGAAGGCAGAGCAGTCGGCCTGCAGCCACGGCGTCGCGCAGGATGCCCGCGGTCTCCGGCGGCATCAGGTTCAACGTGCTCAGGGCTTCGGAGGTCAGCGGGATCTCTTCCAGCGCGTACTCGCCTCGGTCGGCTTCGGTGAACTCGTCGCCGGTACGGTCGTCGAACGACCAGTGGGCGATTTCGCAGAGGTAGAACATCTGCTGCTGCTGTTCGTCGTCCTCCAGGACGTGGACCAGACTGAGGATCTTTGCCTTCCCGGCGATCTCCTCGTGGATCTCCCGGTCCAGCGCCGCCTCCAGGCTGCTGTCGTCGGACTCGACGTGGCCACCGGGGAAGACCCAGTACGGGTCTCGACCCGGCCGTACCCGCTTGATGAGCAGGAGCCCGTCGTTCGGGGTGACGAGGATGGCGCGAACGCGCTGAATCACGACTGTTCTCTCTTTTCTTCATAGTGGTGGGGTCAGTTGAGGACCCAGCCACCGTCCACGTGCAGCGACTGCCCGGTGATGAAGGAGGCAGCCGGGGCTGCGAGGAACGAAACCGCCGCGGCGACATCCGCCGGCTGGCCCCGCCGGGGAACACATTGCCGCTTGATCTGGATGTCGGGGCTCACTCTGTCCTCCGGGGGCAGAAGCTCCTCTGCTTCCACTTGGATGGCCCCGGGAAGTACGGCGTTGACGCAGATCCCCGACGGTCCCAGCTCGCGGGCCAATGCGCGGGTCAGCCCGAGAACTCCAGCTTTTGCCGCGCTGTATGCAACAAGTCCGGCTCGGCCAGACCGCGAGTTGACGCTGCCGATGTTGACCACTCGTCCCCAGCGGCGCCGCACCATCGCCGGGGTGAGGGCCCTGGAGACACGGTAGTGGATCGTCAGATTCACTTCGAGGGCGCGCGCCCATTCCTCTTCGCTGGTCCGGTCCCAGCTGATCCGGGGGTAGGCACCCGCGCAGTTGACGAGGATGTCCACGTTGCCGAGTTCGGATTCGACCAGAGCGACCATCTCGGCCACGTCCTCGGGGACGGTCAGGTCGGCACCGACCTCCATGGCGGGGCGCTCTTCGCGGTCGATGCTTCGCACGACTTCCCGCGCCTCGGCGTCGTTGTGCAGGTGGTTCACGGCCACGCAAGCCCCCACTGGAGGCCAGGGATCGGCTGATGGCCGCTCCGATGCCGGTGGCTCCGCCGGTGACCAGGGCGACGCGGCCTTGGAGGGGCTGTGAGCGGGCGTGTGCGACGACGAGAGGTTCAAGCAGCGTGGCAGTCATCGGTGCTCCGTTCGTCGGGTCGGTTGCCCGGTACCGTGCTGACGAAGTTCTCCAGCGTCATTTCCGGGAGGGCCAGTTCGGCGATCTTGGCCAGAAGAAGCAGCAAGTCGCCGCTGCTGAGTTGCCGGGCGGGGATGACGCCGAGAATCCGCAGGGTGAGAAAGGGACGGAGGCCGTGCAGGAGCACCCGCGTGGGAAGTCCGGCCGCGGGTGCCAGGCTCCCGCGCAGCCAGTGGACGGTGCGACTGATCGCGGCTTGGCGCCCAGGTCCGACAGACCAGGAGTACTCAACGGTGAGGAGCCGGTCCTCCTTGCGGAGGCTGACGTGCCCGAGTTGGGGAATGGCGACGGGTTTGAAATGCCGGCGCAGGGTCCGGGCGTAGACGTCAGGCTGGTAGCGGGGGACAAGCCAGCCGCCGAGTCCCAGCAAATACCACAGCAGGTTCGCGGCCTCGCCGAGAACGGTATTCCGCCCGGCGTGCTCGAAGTCCAGCCAGCACAGCGGCTCCGCGATGTTGGGTTCGGTCGGATCGCCTTGGGTGACGGCGGTCATCCAGCGGCTGTCCGGCGCCAGCGACGCGCGGACATCAGCGACAACACTGGGAAGATCCATCGTGGCCCTGTGCCCGTTGATGATCACTGTGTACGTCGCCAGCTCGTCCACGCCCACGGTCCCGCGGCCGTCGGGAAGCTTGAGAGTGATCGGCGGGTTGCGGTACCAGGCGTCGATCCGGCCGCCCTGGCGCAGCCTCTCCGCGTAGAGGGCGGGGACACAGGCGGACAGTCGGACGATCCGCCCGGTGTGTTCCACGGACCGGAGGATGTCGCGGAAGATGTCGTCGATCAGGGCTTCCACGCGGGGGATGTACTGCGGATCGCGGTCCGCTGCGCCGATCAGGTCGCCGAGGAGTGTGTGGCACCTGCCGCTGGCGAACACGTCCTCGTAGATGATCCGGTGCTCGTCCGGCTGACGGGTGCGGCCGAAGCAGTCCGGGACCGCGAGGTGGGACGACACCGAGCGCCACCCGCGGACTTCGGCATCAGCGCGTGCAGGGCTTGTCGTCTTCCGGAAGACCAGCTGGTCGGGAACGAGGAATGAGGTCACGCGTCCCCCTTCGACGTCATCGTGGACAGCCACGACCGGAGCACGAACGATGCCAGAGCCTCGGCCTGCCGCCGGTTCACGCGGGCCTCGTCGACCGCACTGCGGAAGCCCTCAGGGGCGCGCTGGAGGAAGGCCGTCACGGCGTCGTCGTCGGTGGCGTAGCCGAAGCCGTCCTCCAGGTAGAGCATGAGCTTGGCCAGAAGTGCGGTGATCTTGTAGAGCGCCCGCAGGTCGGGGGCGCCCCGGAGCAGCTGGCGGCGGATCTCGATGGCGGCCTGGACGGCATCCCGTAGACCGGCATCGGCGTAGGCGGCGGCGTCGGGAATTGCGACTTCGAGGTCCGGACGGCACCAGAGCGGCGCGATGATGCCCGAGCCGAGCAGGATGAGCACGTAGATCAGTCGAGACGTGATGGCGCCGGACCGGCACTCGTCCTCCGAGAGCACCGTCAGGCCGAGCTTGACGCCGCCGAGTTCCGCGGACAGCTCCTGGATGACGTCCCGGATGGGCGGGATGTACTCCTGGTCGGCGATGATGAACACGTCCAGGTCGCTCCAGCCGTGCTGGTACTTCCCTCGGGCCCCGCTGCCGGTCACCGCGAACAGCCCCATCTCCGGCGCTCGTTCGGTGAGCCGGGCCAGCACCATCGACAGGTACGCCTCCAGGTGTACCGGCAGGCCGAGCGAGTTGACCGGGACGGGGTCCAACCGGCGGCGTGACCACATCCGCTCCAGGACCAGCCGGTCCAGCGACCTTTCCAGGTCGAGCCGGGTTCCGCTGTTGTCGATCACGATCTCGGCGATCTCGGCGATCTCGGACGCCCTGCGGCTGTTCTTCACCGCGTCCCGCTCGGTCACGTCCTCGGGGCCGGCGACACCGCGCCGCTGGCGCAACTCCTTCGGCGCATCGAGGTACACCACGCGCAACTGGTCGCCTAGAATCGAACGCAGCGCGTCCGTCGCGGCGAGTTCGTGCAGTGACTCGATCGAGACCTGCTTCAGGAAGTGATGGGCCGCGCAGAACCGGTCGAGCGCGTCTGTGAGCACTTCGGCTCGGGTAGCCGGATCGAGCTGATAGGGATCAGCGATCCCGGCCCAGTGAGCGGCCTCGTGCAGCAGGTGTCCGATCTTGAGCCTCGCGAAGCCCCGACGTACTCGCAGGTACTCACCCGCTGTGGACTTGCCACTCTCGGAGAGCCCTCCCAGAGCCACGATTTGGACGCCGGCCAGAGCCTGAGGCGGAACGGCCGCATGGACCTCATGAAGACTGCGACGCAGCTCATCCTGGAGCGAGATGATCGAGCGGTCCTCGGCGACGATGGTGAGGTCGAAGCGGCCATCGTCGACAAGTCGATGGAGCTGCGCGTGGAGCTGGTGCTGGTAGGCGCGGTAAACGTCGGTGGGCGCCGCTTCGCGCGCAAGGGCTCGTTCGGCACCGAGCGCGGGGTCCTGGTGGTGCAGCAACAGCACCCCGTGCTCGGACCGCTCCGCAGCCACCAGGTCGGAGCGGAACCGCTCCAGCAGGCTCTCCGCGCGCTCCGCCGCAGCTTCCGCGGGCAGGATCTCCCGAACGGCCATCGTCGCCGCCAACGACGCCTCAAGCATCGGGATTCCCCGGTCCATGAACCTCAGCGGGGCAGTTGCCGGGGAGCGATGCCGTTCCAGGTAGGAGGTCGCGAGCACATCGGCGAGCTCCTCCGGCGAGGAGTGTTTGAACCACCAGTCGGACATACCAGTCGTCTTGACGGTCGCCCACCGGGCGTCATGCTCGTCGATCGCGGTCGGCCGCGCCGCCGCGTCGCCCAGTCGGCGTGCGAGGACACGGATCTGTGTCGTCTTGCCGACATTGTCCGGACCGTTGAACGCGATGGTTCGGACGGAAGGTGCTTCTTCGCTGCGCTGGGTGGTGTCGAGGTTGGGCATCGGGTCAGTTCCTCGATTCGCGCTGGAGGTACGGAGGAATCGCGCGCGCCCCGGAGCCGCCCGTGAGGACAGCTCCGGGGGCGTGGTGCTACCTGCCGGGGTTCGGCGGCTGCGGAATCGGCGGAGGCGGTGGGGGCGGAGGGGGAGGCGGAGGCGGTTGCGGCATAGCAGACTCCTCTCTTCGACGAGGGTTCTGAACGAGGTGCCGGCCACGCCACGGGAGACGGTGTGACCGGCACCGGTTCCGCCCTGCCGGTGTGCCTGGACCATTGCGGGGCGGAGTCTGATGTGTGGTCAAGCCGATGGCGTGCAGTTCGGACAGGTGCACTCAGGCCAGGAGCCCAGCGCAAGCACCGGGGGCCCTTCGCTGGGCTTGACCTCGACGACCGGTGTCACGTCGTACGGCTTGCCGTCGGCGTCGACCCGGTACGTCCGCAGGTGCAGACCCCTCGTGCGTTTGGCCGGCGGAACGAAGTCGGAGGAGGGGCTCACCGCAGCCCCCATAGGCGTCGGCGACGGCGGCTCTCGCCGATCTGCCACAGCACCAGAGCCCGGCGCCGGACGCGGTCGAGGTCCACTCGTCGGGGCATCACGAGGCGCTCCCGTACATCGCGTCCGCCGCCGGGGTGCACGGCCAGGCGGTGTCGCAGCGCACACACCGGCCGCCGTTGCTGCGGTGCTCGTCCATCAGCATCCTCGTCCTCGTGGCGGCGGAGTTTTCCTGCGACACCTGGCGGGGCGAGCGGCGGCCGGCGCCCGGGTCGATATTCACCAGGTCGACAGTCCAGGGGTGCGGCTTGCCGGATGCGGTGGCAGCGGACATCAGCTTCTCCGGGGAATCGGGTATACGTGGCGGACAGGGGCATCGGAGGGAGTCCTGCCGGGACGTCCCACGGTGATCAAGGGGTTACGCCGGGCGTGGATCAACACTGGCGGGTGGCGTGTGTACCAATCCACCGCCGGGTCCTATAGGGCCGCCCTATATTTCGGGCATGGACCAGGAACCGGACGTGTGGACCCATCCCGAACTGCGGGCCGCCGTGGCGGCCGAGGACTGGCCGGCGGTGCTGAAGAAATGGCGAACCCTGACCCGCAGCAGCCAGAGCGTGCTCGGCGGCCTGGTCGGCCTCGCCCAGCCGGACGTGTCGGCGATCGAGAACCGGCGCCGGGACGTGACCTCGATCGAAGTGCGCCAGCGGATCATCGCCGGTCTGCGGGTTCCGTCCGAGCTGCTGGCCGGCGCACATGACAGTCTTCCGTTGCCGTCGCTCGTGCTGCCGGGGGTGGTGTCCGAGCCCGAGACGGATCGGCTCACCCGTGTACGGGGCGGAATGCGGTTGGACCGGCCGTCGCTGGAGGCGATGGAACGGCTGCTCGCCGAACACCGCCGTGCCGAAGACACTTTGGGCTCCCGCGTCATGAACGGCGTCGTGGCCGCGCAGTTCGAAGAAGTCGCCGGACTGTACGACCAGGCCCGGGGCCCGCTCGCGGACCGGCTCGTAAAACTGCTCGCCGAGTACGCCCAGTTCCTCGCGTGGATGGCACAGGATCAGGACGACGCGCCTGCGGCGCTCGGGTGGTTCGACCGGTCGTACGACTGGGCGTTGGAGTCCGGCTACGGCGACATGGCCGCCACCACCATGAGCATGAAGGCGCACATGGCATGGTCGAAGGGCAACGGCCGCCGCTGCGTGCGCCTCGGCGAGGCCGCCGCGTCCACGGCTGGGGTGACCGACGCAACCAGGGCCATGGCCGTGCAGATGGCCGGACGCGGGCACGCCCTCGAAGGCGATGCCGACGCCGCCCACCGCCGCCTGGACGAGGCCCAGCAGATCATCAGCGGGACGGCGGACGCCCCACCCTGGCTGTACTTCTACGGCGAGAGCTGGTTCGCCGCGCAGCGCGGCATGGCCGAGTTGCACCTGAAGCAGTGGGGCAGCGCGGTGGACAACCTGAAGGAAGGGCTTGGCGGGTTCGCTGCCATCTTCCGGCGGGACCGGGCGTGGTACGGGGCCTGCCTGGCGCACGCCTACGCCGGGGCCGGTGAGGCGGAGGCCGCGTTGGAGACCGCGCTCGGTGTCGTCGGTGACGCCTCTGAGATCGGCCGGCCGCACGCCTGGGGCGAACTGCACACGGTCGCCGGGATTCTGCTGCGGCGCGGCACCCCGCAAGGGCGCGTGCTGGTAGACGCCCTGGTGGCGCTGGACTGAACAGGAGGGCATGGCGGGCTCCTGGGCGTCGGGGACGGGGGCCGCCCGGCGCGCTTCCACGAATGCCGAGGGGGATCGGTATGCCTCGCGCCGGGCGGCAGGTGACCAGACTGGCCGTCGGGCTCAGGGCACATCAACGCGTTTGCACTCGTTTGCATATATTCAGCCCAGCGAGTCGATTGCCCCGGTGATCAGGGCCCGCGCCCGCGCACCGTGCACCGCGAATCCCTTGAGCCTGCCGAACGCCTGGGCGTAGAGCCCGACCTCGCTGGGGGTGGTGACCGTCACCTGGGCGGAGAGCAGCTCAACGCCGGCTTCCGCGTCATCGAAGATGTTGAAGGTCTCCACCGGCCACATGGTGCGCTCCGCGGTGAAAGGGATGACACCGAGCGAGACAGCCGGCAGCGACATGACCGTCAGCAGGTGCCCCAGTTGCTCGGCCATCGTTTCGACGCTGCCAAGGCGGTAGTACAGGACGGACTCCTCCACCAGGATCGCGAAGCGGTGGTTGCCCGTGCGGATGACGCGGGATCGGGCGAGGCGGGCCTTCACAGCCTCGGCAACGTCGTTGGGCGTGCGCCGGAAGTCGGCCACCGTGGCGAGCAGCGCGGTTGCGTACGCCTCGGTCTGCAAGACGCCGGGCACGACGCGGGAGGAGTAGGAGCGGAAGTGGCGGGTGCGCTCGTAGAGGGGCATCGCGGACTCTTGCAGCCTGCGTAGCCCGGTACGGGTGAGCCTGCGCCACTCGACGTACATGGAGTCCACGGCGCGGTTGGCGGCGATGAGGTCGGCGGCCTGGCCGTCGGCGCCGCAGGCGCTGCACCACGCTCGGATGTCGGAGTCCGACGGCGCGGTCTTGGCGTTGATGATGCGGGAGGTCTTGGCCCCGTTCCAGCCGCACAGGGCCGCCAGCTCCTGCCCCTGGAGTCCGGCGTCCAGCATGATCTCGCGCAGCCGAGCGGCGACGACGAGACGGGCCTCTTGGGCACTGGAGGACGGGGAGGAGGGCATGAGCTGGCGGTCCTGATGCTGGGGCTAGACGGTGTACTTCTCGTGCGGAATTCCGCGCTCCCAGACGGCCTCGAAGGCGTTGACGCAGAGCTTGGCCACGGCCGGGTCGTCGGTGACCGTCGGACCTGCCGAGCCGCCGTCGCCGGTGAAGTGGTTGAAGCGAACGATGTTGCCGTCGAACAGCCAGAAGTCGTTGCCGGGAAGGGCGATGTCGGATGCCTGACGGCGCGACAGCCAGCGGACCAGCTCCCCGGCCGCCAGGTTCACGACGGTTCCGGCGTGCTCGTACCGGATGTAGTCGGTGACCGGCTCGGAGACGATCCGGGCGCGGCGGACGACGACGCCGCGGGCGACCGCCTCCCGGATCTGCGACACCCAGCCGGACCAGCCTTCGGACTCAGGATCGGTGTCGACGTAGCCGGTGCGCAGGAACTCCGCAAACTCTTCGGCCTCGCCGGCGATCCCGTAGCTATCCCTCATCTCCAGATGGATCGCTGACCTGTGGGCCTGCCTCAGCATCGTCGAGAAGTCCGGCGGCTTCTGCGTCATCGAGCGCCTTCCTGATGATCCCCGCCATGCGCAGCGGGATGCGGTTGAGGACTTCGGAGTCCGGGATGCCTGCGCTGTGGTTTGGCGCCCAAGCGGTGCCGCTGATCTCCGCCGTCAAGGCCGGGCCGGCCTTCCAGCCCTGGATCACCAACTCGCGCGCTTCGTCGTCCACCCACACCGTCGGGCTTTCGTCCTTGCCCGTGTTGGGGTCGATCCCCACGAAACGTATCGTCATGACGCCCTCCCCTACCAAGTCGGTTGCGCGGTTTTGCACGACACTTCCCCGCGGATGGAAGGCCGTCAAGGGCGCACGGGGACAGGCCGCCGTGGACCATGAGGCGCCGACGGAGCACCACGGAGGTGTGACTGTCGGGGATCCGGTCGATCTCGTTGGGCAGGCCTGGGGCCCCGCCCCGCGCGATTATCGGCTCCCGCATGCCCACCCCCGACGAGGCCACCGACCTCCAACTCCCCAAGGGAGCGCCCCTGCTGCGCATTCTGCGCACCGCCACCGACCCGGCCGGCGCCGTCGTCGAGGTCAACGACACCCGCATGTCAGCCGCGAAGTTCGAGATCGGCTACCCCCTCACCCCCTCACCCCCTCACCCGCCACCTCACCGCCGAACGGCAAAGCAGCTGACAGCCCGTCGGCCTGCTCTCTGCAACCGCTGCCAGTGAGCAGTACCTGCAGGGGGCGGGTCCCGTCGGCACCGCGGGGCGCGCTAATTCAGCCAGCCCAACTGGCCGGCGCGGACGCCGGCCTGGAAGCGGTTGTCCGCCCCGAGCTTCTCCATCAGGTCGTAGATCAGCCGCCGCAGCGTGCGGATCGACACGCCCAGCTCCCTGGCGATCGCCTCGTCCTTCAGGCCGGCGTTCATGAGCCGCAGGATCCCCGACTGCTGGCGGCTGAGCGGGCTTTCGGCGGGTTCCCGGCGGGGCGAGGTGTCGGCGCCCAGTTCGACGGCGGACTGCCAGCAGTGCTCGAAGACCCGCCGCAGCAGCCGGGTGATCACCGGGCCCCGGGTGACGAGCGCGGACGGCTCGGTGTGTTCCGGGTCGAAGGTCGGGGTGAAGGCCATCACGTCGTCGATCACGATGAGCCGGAACGGGATCGTCGGGGCCAGCCTGACCCGGACCCCGGCGGCCTGCATCTCCTCCAGCAGGGCCAGGCCGTGCGGCATCCGGGCCGTCGACGCCAGGTGGATGGTGCGCATCCCCACGCCGCGGTCGACGACGCGCTGGTTGCGGTCCAGCCGCGCCTTGGAGCGGCTCTCGACCACCGGCCCGGGGTGCATGCTGAGGATCTCGTCGCGCGCGAGGTCGGTGCAGTCCTCCAGGATCGCCGAGATCCGGTCCAGGCCGACGATCACCTCGACCGGGGCGAGGCTGGCCTGATGCTGGTACTGGTCGGCGAGTTCGGTCGCGAGCAGGCGGATCGCCTTGCGCAGCCACACGGCCTCGTGCGCCCAGCGGGAGGCGGCCTGCTCGGCCCGGGTGGCCAGGTCGTTGAGGGCCCGTTCGGTCGAGGTGACGGTCAGCCGGTCGGCCGACTCCGGCGAGTTGGCGACCAGCCCGATCGCGACCAGCAGGTCCTTGGCCTCCTCGTACTGGGCGGGGTCGAGTCCGGCCAGGGCGCCGAGGCTCGCCGGCTCGACCGAGGGTTCATTGCGGAGCCGCCGATAGAGGTCGGCGATGACCTTTCGGTCTATTTCAAGATCCATCCCAGCTCCAGGCACTTCAGCTGCTCAGTGATGCTGCCTCGTGATGCTGACGGCCTGATGTCACACGTCGCCTGCGCTCCTGTGTGGTGGGGAACTCGGCGATGGCGACTGGCCCATTCCTGTCACGGCACTGTTGGGACAGGTGTGATTACTTTACAGCTTTCCGGGGTCCGAGCAGGATCGAGGTTGTCGCCGAACAGGGCGAAGACTGCACAGCATCGACCGAAAATCGGTCAATACTGGGGGGACGCACGCAAATGACTGTCGCCGGGCTTTATTTACACCACGAGCTGCCGGCTGTCGGGGGCCACTACCGCGGGGGGCGGTATCTCGCCACTTCCCTGACACGATCCTGCCGGCTTGCTAGGGTGGTGGCATCGCCTGACGGGGTGTCAATGCCCCCTTGGGACATGGATGACGACGACCTTGAGTGGGGCTGAGCGCGGCTTCCGCGCCCAGGAGGGGGAGACTCGGTGGAGCTGACGTTTCCATCCGGGACGGTGCTCGGGGTGTTCGTGCCGATGGTGGTGGCCCTGGTGGCCGTGCCCGGCCCGAACATGCTCCTGATCCTCAGCCGTGGGATCGGACAGGGCCGCAGAGCCGCCTTCGCCTCCGCCGTCGGGGTCGAACTGGGCACCATGGTCCACGTGTTGGGCACGGTGGTCGGCGTCTCGGCACTCATCGCGGCGTCCGCCCTGGCGTTCAACGTGGTCAAGTACGCGGGTGCCGCCTACCTCCTCTACCTGGGCGTGCGCACCCTGCTGGCCAGGACGGAAGGGCCGGCCGGAGCGCCGGCCGCCGCCACCGAGCCGCTGCGCGTGCGCACGCTGCTGCGCCAGGGCGCGCTGGTCAACGTGCTCAACCCCAAGGTCGCACTGTTCTTCCTGGCCCTGCTGCCGCAGTACGTCAACCCGTCGCGGGGTTCCGTGGCGAGCCAGACGCTGGTGCTCGGCCTGGTGTTCTTCGCGATCGCCCTGGCCATGGACCTGGTGTACGCGGCCGCCTCCGTGGGGGTCGGTGCCTTTCTGGCCCGAAGTGTCCGATTCGTGCGCGCACAGAAGTACATCACCGGCTGTACCTATCTGGTGCTGGGCGTCAGCGCGGCCTTCGCGTCGCCCGCCGGGCACCGGACGAACTGACCGGGTCCTTTCCGCTTCGCTTCGCTTTCCGTTCACCACTTTTGTTCACCACTCAACTCACGCTGAGTGTTGTCCGGCTCCGCTGCCCGGCTTCCATGCAGTTCATGAATCAACATTCCTGAGGCCGATCCGGCAGTGTTCCGTGCGCGGTGGTGCGAATTCGCCTGCCCGCGTCGAAGCGTGATCCCCGTTCACACTGCCCTGGCGCCGTGCTGTTCCGGCACGGTGAGAAGGAAGGCGTGTCCGTTGTTATCGAGTTCCCTTTCCAACCGCATCGCCGAGCAGGCCCGAACCCGCCCGGCGGCACCCGCCCTGCTCTGGCACTCGGGCGAGGTGACCTACGCCGAGCTCCACGCCATGGCCGGCGCCGCCGCCGCCCGGCTCACCGCGCTCGGGCTGCCGCACGGCAGACCGGCGGCCATGGTCGCCAAGAAGTCGCCCGAGGCGATCGCCGTCGTGCTGGCCTGCCTGACGCTCGGGCAGCCGGTGCTGCTGCCCTCGCCGGAGCTGGGCGCCGAGACGCTGTCCACGCTGCTGGAGCGCTGCGCCGCCGGCCGGCTGCCCGCACCGGAAGAGCTGACCGACGGCCACGAGCCGGCCGACGGCCACGAGCCGGCCGACGGCGCCGAGCTGATCAGCAACGAGCCCGCGCCGGGGGAGCCGGACCCGCAGGAGGTCGCGCTCCTGCTGACCACCTCCGGCTCGACCGGCCTGCCGAAGGTCGTCCCGCTGACCACCGGCGCGGTCGACCGGTTCACCGACTGGGCCGCCGACCACTTCGGCATCGGGCCCGACACCACCGTCCTCAACTACGCGCCCCTCAACTTCGACCTGTGCCTGCTGGACATCTGGACGACGCTCAGCCGCGGCGGCTGCGTGGCCCTGGTGGACCCGGACCTGGCCACCAACCCGGCCCATCTGCTCGCGCTCTTCCGGCAGCGCCCGATCCAGGTGGTCCAGGGCGTCCCCATGCTCTACCAGCTGCTCACCCGGGCCGCCCGCACCGACGAGGCGGCGGCGGCCCTCGCCGAGGTCCGGCACGCCGTCCTCACCGGGGACGCGATCAGCGAACGGGCCTTCGCACCGCTGCCCCAACTGCTGCCCAAGGCGGACTTCCACAACGTCTACGGCTGCACCGAGACCAACGACAGCTTCATCCACCCGATCGACCCGGTCGACCCGATGCCGCACGGCACGGTCCCGATCGGCGAGCCCGTCCGGGGCGTGAAGGCCCTGCTGCTCGCCGAGGACGGCAGCGAGCTCGCCGGCCCGGGCCTGGGCGAACTCCTCGTCCGTACGCCCTTCCAGACCACCGGCTACCTGGACGCCGAACTCGACCGCGGCGTCTTCACCGAGCGCGCGGACGGCCGCTACTACCGCACCGGCGACCTGGTCCGGCGCCACCCGGACGGGGTGCTGACCCTGGAGGGCCGCCGGGACTTCGTGGTGAAGGTCCGCGGCGTGCGGGTGAACACCACCGAGGTGGAGGCGGCCCTGTGCAGCCACCCCGAGGCCGTCGAGGCGGCCGTCCTGGCGGTGCCGGACGAGGTGGCCGGAACCCGGCTGCACGCCGTCGTCCAGCGCGCCGCCGGGAGCTCCCTGAACAGCCTGGAACTCCGCCAGGCCGCCGCCGGGCTGCTGCCCAGGGCGGCCATCCCGACCACCGTCGAGCTGGTGGACACCGCGCTGCCCAGGACCGGCACCGGAAAGCTCGACCGCAAGGCCGTCCTGCGCGCCTCCCGGCACGCGCGGGGCCAAAGCCCGACGACCACGCCCGCAGGAGGCTGACGTGACACGCACCGACGACATCAAGAAGTACCTGATCGAGCAGTTCCTCCTCGACACCACCGTCGAGGACCTGGCCGACGACTACGACCTGCTGGCCAACGGCGTGGTCGACAGCCTCGGCCTGCTCACCCTGGTCAGCTGGCTGGAGTCCGAGTACCGGCTGGACATCGACGCGCTGGACATCGCGCCGGAGAACTTCCGCACGGCCGCCGCCATCAACGCCTTCCTGGAGCAGGCCCAGGCCGTTCCGGACGGGACGCGGTAACCGTGTCCGACCTGCTGCAGACCCTGGTCCAGCGGGCCGGCCCGGTGGACCGGCCGACCTGGGCGGACTTCTGGGACCGGCTCCACGAACGCCGCCTGCGCGGCGGTGAGGCCCTGGCCGTGCTCGCCTCGCTGTCCACCCGTACGCCCGACCCGGCCACCGTGGCCTCCTTCCTCGGCTCACTGGCCGACCGCGCGCAGCCGCTGCCGGCCACCTGGCCCGGGACGGTCAACCCGGTCGGCACCGGGGGAGGCCCGGCCACCTTCAACCTGACCACCGCGGCGGTGCTGGTCGCGGCCGCGACCGGCGTACGGATCGTCAAGACCGGCTCGCGCGGCTACAGCAGCCGCTACGGCTCGATCGACATCCTGGAGCGGCTCGGCATCCCGACCGCGCGCTCGTACGCCGAGTGCGAGGACCACCTGGACCGGTTCAACGTGGCCTTCGCCGGCGGCTTCGTCTACCCGGTGGAGCTGACCGAACTCGCCAGGGCCGTGCTGCCGTACGGCTTCAAGCAGGTCGGGCGGTTCGTGAACCTGCTCGGCCCGTTCCTCGCCGCCGTCCCGGCGCAGCGCCGCCTGGTCGGCGTGTCCGACCGCGAACTCCTGGCCCCGTTCGGGGAGTTGGCGATTGACCGGCCGGTCTGGCTGGTGCACAATCCGCTGGGCATCGACGAGCTGGTGAGCTTCACGGAGAACACCGTCCGCACGGGCGGGGCCGAGCTGACCATCGGCCCCGGCGCGCTCGGGCTGACCGGGCGCGGCACCCTGGCCGACCTGCGGCCCGCCGGGGCGGACGAGGACCCCGCCGGGCATCTGCTCGCCCTGCTGGGCGGCCGCGGACCCGAGGCCGCCGTCGAGAGCATCTGCCTCAACGCGGCCGCGGCCGCGGTCGCCTCGGGCCTGCACGCCGACTGGGCGCAGGCGTACGGGGCCGCCCGGGAGGCCGTGGCGGCGGGCGCGGCGCTCGACCTGGTCGAGCGGCTGCGGCGCGAGGTGCCGGCCGGTGTCTGAGTTCTTTTGCGGACGCGGGCCGGCCGACCCCGGCCTGGCGCTGTTCCTCAACGCCGGCGACCCGGGACTCGACCTGCTCGCCGAGCTGGTGACGGCGCTGGACGAGACCGGCGTGGACTGCCTCGAACTCGCCGTGCCCTTCCCGGACTCGCCGACCGACGGACCCGTGGTGCGCCGCTCGGCCGACCGGGCGCTGGCCGCGGGCGTCGACCTGGACGCCGTGCTGGCCTTCGTGGCGAAGGTCCGGCCCGCGCTGCGGCACACCCGGATCGCTCTGCTGGCCGACTGGGGCCACTCGGTGCGGCCGGTGGGTCTGGAGGAGTTCCTGCTCCGGGCCCGGGACGCCGGGGCGGACGCCACCCTGCTGCACGGCCTGCCGCCGCTGGCCCGGCCCCGCTACCTGGAGGCCGCCGAGCGGATCGGCCAGCCGGTGGTCACGACCTGCTACCCGGGATCCAGCCCGGAGGTCCTGGCGGAGAGCGCCCGCTTCGCCTCCGCCTACCTCTACCTGGTCGCCCACTACGGCCGGTCGGGCACCGCGCCGCCCGACCGGGCCGCCCTGGCCCCGGTGCTCGCGCGGCTGCGCGAGTCGGCCCGGGCGCCGCTGGCGGTCGGCTTCGGCGTCCGCACCGCCGCCGACGTCGCGGCCATGGGCGCCCTGGGCGCGGACGCCGCGATCGTCGGCAGCGCGCTCGTCGCCGAGGTCGAACGGTCGCTGGAGACCGGCGGCGACCTGATCAAGGAGCTTCTCGCCTTCACCGGCGGCCTGCGACCCGGGCCCGCCGACCCGCACGACGAACAGCCGCTCGGCGAACAGCAGCTCAACGAATAGCAGTACGACGAACCGCCGCTCAACGAACAGCCATTCAACGAACAGTCACGCACGCACACACACCGAGGAGACAGCGATGCTGATCCGCAAGCTTGAGGACGTCAAGACGGTCGAGTGGGGCAACGGCCTCAGCCGCCGGTTCCTGGTCGAGAAGGACGGGATGGGCTACTCGGTGACCGACACCGTGGTCAGCGCCGGCACCAAGTCCCTGCTGGAGTACAAGCGCCACCTGGAGGCCTGCTACTGCATCTCGGGCAAGGGCGAGGTCGTCGACATGGCGGGCAACAGCCACGTCATCGAGCCCGGCACCCTGTACGCGCTCGACGAGCACGACGCGCACTGGCTGATCGCCTGGCCGGAGGAGGACCTGCGCCTGGTCTGCGTGTTCACCCCGGCGCTCACCGGCGACGAGGTGCACTCCCTCGACGGCGACGGCTCCTCCCACTACTGAGCCGCCCAACTTGACCGGGGGAATGACGAGATGATCGACTGGTCGGCCGACCAGCGCGACCTGCGCGAAGGCCTGGCCCCGTGGTTCGAGAAGTTCGGCGCGGACCACCTGCGGCACGACAAGGCCGCCAGCTTCCCGCGGGAGGCCTGGCAGGCCGTCGCCGAGTCCGGACTGCTCGGGCTGTTCTTCGACGAGCAGTACGGCGGCCTCGGGCAGGACCTGGCGACCACCATGTACGTCCTGGAGGGGCTCGGCCACGGCTGCCGCAACGGCGGGCTGAACTTCTCCGTGACCACCAGCATGGTCGGCATCGGGGCGCCGCTGCACCGCTTCGGCTCGCCCGCGCTGAAGGAGCGCTACCTGCCCGGGATCGCGACCGGCACCCTCATCGGGGCCCACGCGATCAGCGAGCCGGACGCCGGCTCGGACGCCCTGGCGATGCGCACCACCGCCGTCGCGGACGGCGACGCGTACGTGCTGAACGGCAGCAAGACCTTCGTCAGCAACGGCCCGATCGCCGACGTGATCGCGGTCTACGCCAAGACCGACCCGACCGCGGGTCCGCTGGGGGTGACCACGTTCCTCGTGGAGCGCGACACCCCGGGCCTGAGCGTCGGCCGGCCGGTCGAGAAGATGGGTCTCAAGTCCTCTCCCATGGCGGAACTGTTCTTCGACGACTGCCGGATCCCGCGCGGCCAGGTGGTCGGCCGGGCCGGGACCGGGTTCCTGATCCTCGACCACGTGATGAAGTGGGAGATCCTCCTCTCCTTCGCCGTAACCCTGGGCGAGATGCAGCGCCGGCTGGAGGACTGCCTCGCCTACGCCAAGCAGCGCTCCGCGTTCGGCAAGCCGATCGGATCCTTCCAGTCGGTCGCCAACAAGATCGTCGAGATGCGGATCGGCGTGGAGACCTCCCGCAAGTGGCTCTACGACACCGCCGAGAAGCTGACGGCGGGGCAGAACATCACCGTCGACCTGGCCGCCGCCAAGCTGGTGGTCAGCGAGGCGAGCCTCGCCTCCGCCCTGCACGCGGTGCAGATCTTCGGCGGCAACGGCTACATGGCCGAGTACGGGATCGAGCAGGAACTGCGCAACGCGGTCGCCGGGACGATCTACTCCGGCACCTCCGAGGTCCAGCGGGTCCGCATCGCCACCATGCTGGGTCTCTGAAAGCTGGGCCTCCGACCGCTCGGCCTCAGCTCGGCCCGTGAAGCCGGCCGACCCCCCTCCCCGTTATGGAGCAGCCATGTCCGAGTCGCTGGAACACGCCCTCGCGGAAACCGAGTTCATCGACCACACCTCAGCCGAGGTCAAAAAGTTCGTCGCCGGGGTCCTCCCGGACGGCGGCCTGGACGAGCGGGACCGGGCGGTCCGCCTCTACTACGCGGTCCGCGACAAGATCGGCTACGAGATCTACGGCGCCGACTTCTCCCGTCGCGGCCTGACCGCCGGCCAGACCCTGCGGCTGGGCCGCGGGATGTGCATCCACAAGTCCCTGGTGTACCTGGCCGCGCTGCGCTCGGTGGGGATCCCGGGCCGGCTGGTGCTCACCGACGTCCGCAACCACCTCGCCTCCGAGCGCCTTCGCACCTACATCGGCGGCGACGTCTTCCACTACCACGCCCTGACCTCCGTCCACCTGGACGGGCGCTGGGTGCGCGCCACCCCGGTCTTCAACCGGATCCTCTGCAAGCTGTACGGGATGGCGCCGCTGGAGTTCGACGGCACCGCGGACAGCGTCCACCACCCGTACACGGGGGACGGCGCCCGGAACATGGAATTCCTGCACGAGCACGGCGAGTTCGACGACCTCCCGTACCAGCTGGTGCTCGACGGGATGCGCAGCCGCCACCCCGGCATCATCGTCGGCCCGGACCGGGACCGGTTCGCGCCGGGCTCCCTGGTGGCCGACGCCACCGGCGGCACCGCCTGAGCCGGGGCACCGCCCGCACCGCCCGTATCGCCCGAACCGCCGTACCGCCCGTACCGCCCGAGCCCGCCCACGTACCGCCCACCCTTTCCGTCCCTCACCCGGAGACGACACCCGTGGACACCATCAAGTACCAGCTGACCGACGACCAGATCCCGACCTCCTGGTACAACCTGGCCGCCGACCTGCCCCAGCTCGCCCCGATCCTGCACCCCGGGACCGGGCAGCCCGCCACCGTGGCCGACCTGGTCGGCATCATGCCCAAGGAACTCGCCGAGCAGGAGCTCAGCACGGAGCGGGAGATCGAGATCCCGGCCGCGGTCCGCCAGATCTACGCCCAGTGGCGCCCCTCGCCGCTGTTCCGCGCCCGCCGCCTGGAGCAGGCGCTCGGCACCCCCGCCCGGATCTACTACAAGTACGAGGGCGGCAGCCCGGCCGGCAGCCACAAGCCCAACACCGGCATCGCGCAGGCCTTCTACAACAAGGAGGCGGGCATCCGGCGGCTCGCCACGGAGACCGGCGCGGGCCAGTGGGGCTCCTCGCTGTCGCTGGCCGGGGCGTTCTTCGGCCTCGAGGTCAAGGTCTTCATGGTGAAGGTCAGCTACCACCAGAAGCCCTACCGCCGCGCGCTGATGCACACCTACGGCGCGACCTGCGTCGCCAGCCCGAGCACCGAGACCGAGGCCGGGCGGGCCATCCTCGCCGCGGACCCGGACTGCCCCGGCAGCCTCGGCATCGCCACCTCGGAGGCGATCGAGCTGGCGATGAACGACCCGTTCACCAACTACGCCGGCGGCAGCGTGCTCAACCACGTCGCCCTGCACCAGACGGTGCTCGGGCAGGAGGCGCTGCTCCAGCTCGACCTGGCCGAGGACTACCCGGACATCGTGATCGGCGCGGCCGGCGGCGGCAGCAACCTGGCCGGCCTGGCCTTCCCGTTCCTCGGCGAGCAGCTGCGCGGCGGCCGGCGGGTGCGGGTGATCGCCGCCGAGCCGGAGGCCTGCCCGAGCCTGACCAAGGGCCGCATCGCCTACGACTTCGGCGACACCACCGGCCTCACCCCGCTGCTGAAGATGCACACGCTCGGCCACTCCTTCATCCCGCCGGCGATCCACGCGGGCGGCCTGCGCTACCACGGCATCGCCCCGCTGGTCAGCCAGGCGCTGCAGGACGGCCTGCTGGAGGCCCGCGCGGTCCCGCAGACCCGGTGCTTCGAGGCCGGCCTGACCTTCGCCCGCACCGAGGGCATCGTGCCCGCGCCGGAGTCCACCCACGCCATCCGGGTGGCCATCGACGAGGCGCTGCGGCTCAAGGAGGAGGGCCGTTCGGAGGCCATCCTGTTCGGGCTCTCCGGGCACGGCCACTTCGACCTCGGCGCGTACGAGCGCTACCTGGCCGGCGAGCTCGTCGACGAGGGCTTCGACCAGGAGCGGGTGGAGCGCGCCCTGGCCGAGCTCCCCACTCCGGCAGGGAGCTGACCCGACCGTGCGGCTGAAGGTGTGCGGGGTGACCCGCGAGGATCAGTTACGGGTGCTCGGCGGGACCTCGGTCGATCTGGTCGGCCTCTGGTACGGCGTTCCGGGCGGGGCGTCGGACCTCTCGCTCGCCGCCCTGGGCCGGCTGGCCGCCGCCACCCGGGCGGCCGGCGGCCCGGCCCCGGTGCTGGTCACCCTGCTCGCCGACCCGGCCGCGCTGCGCGAGGCGGTGGACGCGTCGGACGTCTCCCGGGTCCAGCTGCACGGCTACACGACGCCCGCGCAGGTGCGGGCGATCCGGGACGTGCTGCCGGCGGTGGAGCTGATCAAGGTCCTGCACGTCCGCCAGGGCAAGGTGCTGGAGGCGCCCCTGATCAGCGCCTACGAGAAGGCCGGCGTGGACGTGTTCCTGTTCGACTCGGTGGGCGCCGACGGCCGCATCGGCTCGACCGGGATACCGCTGGAGTCCGCCGCAGTGGAGGCCGTGCTCGGCCGCATCGAGCGGCCGTTCATGCTCGCCGGGGGGATCGGCGCGGACCAGGCGGCGGTGCACCGCAAGGCCCGCTGCCACCCGGACTTCCTCGGCATCGACGTGGACAGCGGCGCCCGGGGCGGGGACGGCCGCTTCGACTCCGGCCTGATCGACGAGATCCGCACCGCCTGGGAGCACCCGCCCTGCGGCCTGGTCTCCGCGCTGCTCGCCGCCCGGCGGCCGGTCATCATGGAGCTCAAGGTCCGCAGCGCGCACGGCACGGACCTGTTCCAGGACCGGCCGGTGCCCGAACTCATCGACCGGTACACCCGGTTGGGCGCCCCGGCGCTCTCCGTGGTGACCGGCTCCTGGTTCGGCGGCAGCCGCGCCCTGCTCGACGAGGTCGCCGGCTGCACACAACTGCCGATCCTGGTGAAGGACTTCTTCACCAAGGACCGGCAGCTCGCGGAGATCCGCGCAGCCGGCGCCACCGCCGTCCTGCTGACCGCGACCCTGCTGCCGCGCACCGCCCTGCCCCGGCTGATCGAGGCCGCCCTGGGGCACGGGCTGACCCCCTTCGTCGAGATCACCCGCAAGGAGGAACTGACCACGGTGGTGCACCCGGAGTCCTGCGTGATCGCCGTCAACAACAAGGACATCCGCCAACGCGAGCAGGACACGCCCGACCTCGGCCGCAGCCTGCGCCTGCTCACCGCCGTCCGGGCCGCCGGCACCCCGACCCCGGTCAGCGCCAGCGGCATCGAGACCCCGCAGGAGGCCGCCCGGCTGCTGAGCGCCGGATACCGCGGCCTGCTGATCGGCACCGGCCTGCTGCGCTCGGCCGACCTGGAGGCCTGGTTCGCCGCCCTGGACCGCACCCTGGCGGGCGCCCGATGACCGCTCCCGGCCTGTCGCTGCGCGCCGCCCTGGCCCGCCTCGCCGCGTCGCACCCGCACGCCGTCCTGACCAGGACGGAGCCGATCGCCCGCGAGGCGGTGGCCGCCGACTTCGCCGAGCGCTACGCCGGTGTCCCCGCGGTCCCCGAGGCCCGGCCGGAGCCGGCCGTGCGCTACACGGCGGTGGGGGACTCCCCCCTGCCGGTGCTGCTCGGCCTCTACGGGAACGAGGCCCGGCTGCGCGACTGGCTGCCCGGGCTGCCCGCGCGCACCACCCCCGACACGGTCGCGCAGTTGCTGACCGCCGCGGCAGAACCGCACCGGGCGCCGAAGCCGCCCTGCCGCCAGGTCGTCAGGGCCGGGGACGAGGTGGACCTGCGCCACCTGCCGGTGCTCACCGCCACCCCGCGCGACGCCGGGCCGTACCTGACGGCCGCCCTGGTGCACGCCCACGACCCGCGCACCGGGCTGAGCTCCCTGTCCTCCCACCGGATGCTGGTGCTGGACCGGCGGCGGCTGACGGTCTGGATGGTGCCCGGCCGCCAGCTGGAACTGATGCACCGTCAGGCCCTGGAACGGGGGGAGCGGCTGCCGGTCACCGTCAACATCGGCGTACCGCCGGCGGCGATGATCGCCTCCGCCGTGAACAGCCGCTTCCTGCCGCCCGAGGTGTCCAAGCTCGCCCTGGCCGGCGCCCTCGCGGGCCGGCCGCTGACCACCGCCCCGGCGGCGACCCAGGCCGCCGAGGCACTGGCCGAGGCCGAGATCGTCCTGGAGGGTCATCTCGGCGAGGAGACCGCCGACGAGGCAATCGGCGACGCCGAACCCCACCTCTCCCTCCCGGAGTTCCTCGGCTACGACGGCCGGGCCAGGGCGGGCCTGCCGGTCCTGACCGTCACCGCCGTCACCACCCGGCAGGCACCGCTCTACCAGGCCGTCCTCGGCCCCGGCCGCGAACAGTCCCACATCCTCGGAGCGGCCGGCGCCCTCTCGGTGGCGCTGTCACTGCCCGCCACCCCCGGCCTCGACGTCCGGGACCTGCACTTCTCGCCCGCTGGCGGCGGCATGCTGCTCCTGGCCGTCGCCGTGCGCAAACACCACCCGGACGCCGACCGGGCCCTGACACCACTCGCCCGCGAGATCCTCCGGCAGCACCCGTTCGTCAAGACCGTGGTGTTCACCGACGACGACGTGGCCATCCGCTGCGCCGAGGACCTGCTGTGGGCCCTCACCACCCGCTCCAACCTCGCGCGCGACTGCACCGCCTGGACCGACCTGCCGCCCGTCCCGATGGACCCGTCCCAGACCCCGGCCTGGGCCCACGCCCGGCACGGGACCCCGGACCTGCCCGGCCGGATCGCGATCGACGCCACCACGCCCCACGCGCTCCGCGCCCACACCGCCCGCAGCCTGGCTGCGCACCATGCCATTTCGAGGGGATCGTCATGACCGGACACGGGACAGAGCAGGCGACCAGGGGTCAGGGCGTCCCGGCCGGGTGGAACGACACCGGGCACGCGCTGCCCGACCCGCAGGCCACCCTGACGGCGCTGCTCGGCGCCCGGGCGGCCGAGCACCCGGACCGCACCGCCCTGGTCTTCGAGGGCGCCGCCCTCAGCTACGCCGAACTCGACGACCGGGCCGAGCAGTTGGCCGCCCTGCTGGCGAAGCGGGGCGCCGGCCCCGACCGGATCGTGGCGCTGACCGTGCCCCGCTCCCTCGACCTGGTCGTCGCCCTCGTCGCGGTGCTCAAGACCGGCGCGGCCTACCTCCCGGTCGACCCGGACTACCCCGCCGACCGGATCGACTACCTGCTGAAGGACGCGGCCCCGGTGCTGCTGCTCAGCCACAGCACGGTCACCCACCCGGCCGGGCACCGGATCCCGACCCTCGTGCTCGACCAACTGCCCGACCTGCCGCCGGCACAGCGCGAAAAGGCCCCGGCCCCGCGGCCCGACGACGCCGCGTACGTCATCTACACCTCCGGCTCCACCGGCCGCCCCAAGGGCGTGGTCGTCCCGCACCGCGGCATCGTCAACCGGCTGGAGTGGATGCAGGCCCAGTACGGGCTGACGGCCGAGGACCGGGTGCTGCAGAAGACCCCGTCCGGCTTCGACGTGTCGGTCTGGGAATTCTTCTGGCCGCTGATCACCGGCGCGACCCTGGTGGTCGCCCGCCCCGACGGGCACCGCGACCCCGCCTACCTGGCCGAGGTGATCCGCGAGGAGCGCATCACCACCGTGCACTTCGTCCCCTCGATGCTCCAGGCCTTCGTCGACGAGCCCGCCGCGGCCGGCTGCACCGGCCTGCGCCGGGTCGTCTGCAGCGGCGAGGCGCTCCCCGTCGAACTCGCCGCCCGCTTCCGCGCCGTCCTGCCCGGCGTGCCGCTGCACAACCTGTACGGCCCGACCGAGGCCTCGGTGGACGTCACGTTCTGGGAGTGCGTCGCCGAACCGGGCGCGCTCTCCGTCCCGATCGGCCGGCCCGTCTGGAACACCCGCCTGCACGTCCTGGACGCCGACCTGCGGCCCGTCCCCGTCGGCGAGACCGGCGAGCTCTACCTGGCGGGCATCCAGCTGGCGCGCGGCTACCTGGGCCGGCCCGGGCTGAGCGCCGAGCGCTTCGTCGCCGACCCGTACGGCCCGCCCGGCACCCGGATGTACCGCACCGGCGACCTCGCCCGCCGGCGCGAGGACGGCGCGCTCGACTACGCCGGCCGCGCCGACCACCAGGTGAAGATCCGCGGCCTGCGGATCGAACTCGGCGAGATCGAGGCCGTCCTGGACGCCCAGCCCGGCGTCGGCCAGTCGGCGGTCCTGGCCCGCGAGGACCGCCCCGGCAGCAAGCAGCTGGTGGCCTACCTGCTGCCCGCGCCCGGCGGACGGCCCGACCCGGACGCCGTCCGGGCGGGCGCTGCGGCCACCCTGCCCGAGTACATGGTGCCGAGCGCCTTCGTGGTGCTCGACGCCTTCCCGCTCACCCCCAACGGCAAGCTCGACCGCAAGGCGCTGCCCGCACCCGCCCTCACCCCCGCCGGCGAGCGCACCGCCCCCCGCACACCGCGCGAGACCCTGCTGCACGACCTGGTCGCCGACCTCCTCGGACTCCCGCAGGTGGGCGTCGAGGACAGCTTCTTCGACCTCGGCGGCGACAGCATCCGCTCCATCCAACTGGTCAGCCGCGCCCGCCGCCACGGCCTGACCTTCACCCAGCGCGACGTCTTCACCCACCGCACCATCGCCCGCCTCGCCACCGCCGCCCAGGAGACGGCCCAGGAACCGGCGCACACCGCCCGGACCCTGCCCGCCCTGCCCGCCGACCGCCTCGCGAGCCTGCGCGCCGCCCACCCCGGAGCCGTCGACTTCTGGCCGACCACCGCCCTCCAGCAGGGCCTGCTCTTCCACTCCGAACTCGCCAAGGACTCCCTCGACGTCTACGCCGTCCAGGTCAGCTTCGAACTCGACGCCGACCCGGCCGACCTGCGCACCGCGGTGCGCGCCCTGGTCGAGCGCCACCCGAACCTGCGCGCCGGCTTCGACCAGGACGGCACGAACCAGCCCGTGCAGTTCGTCCCCGCCCAGGCCGAACCCGAGTTCACCGTCGCCCAGTTCGTCGGACC
The DNA here is from genome assembly GCF_019192735.1 of Kitasatospora aureofaciens. Lineage (GTDB taxonomy): Bacteria > Actinomycetota > Actinomycetes > Streptomycetales > Streptomycetaceae > Kitasatospora > Kitasatospora aureofaciens_A. The sequence goes on along the minus strand of NZ_JAHTKP010000018.1, from coordinate 53,907 downwards.
CAACGCCGTCCGCAAGGCCGCCGAGCACTTCGAGACCGAACGCATGCGCGGCTTCGACCTCGCCGCGCCGCCCCTGCTGCGCACCGCCGTCGCCGACCTCGGCCCCCAGGGCCGCAGGGCAGCGCTGACGTTCCACCACATCGTCGTCGACGGATGGTCGCTGCCGATCCTCCTGGACGAGCTGCAGGCGCTGCTGCGCGGCGAGCAACTGCCCCCGGCCGCCCCCTACACGGACCACCTCGCCTTCCTCGCCGCCCACGACCACGAGGCCTCCCGCAGCGCCTGGCAGGACCTGCTGGACGGGCTGGAGGAGCCCACCCTGCTGGCCCCGGGCAGCCCCGTGGCCACCACCCTGCCGGCCGACCACTGGCTGGAGCTGCCCGAGCACCTCACCGCCGGCCTCGAAGCCCGGCTGCGCGAGCGCGACCTGACCCTCAACACGGCCGTGCAGGGCGCCTGGGCGCTGCTGCTGGCCCGGCTGACCGGCCGCACCGACGTGGTCTTCGGCACCGCCGTCTCCGGCCGCGCCCCCGAAGTGCCCGGCATCGAGGGCATGGTGGGCCTGTTCATCAACACCGTCCCGGTCCGGGCGCGGCTGTCGCCGACCGAGCCGCCGGCCGCCCTGCTCGCGCAGGTCCAGGACCAGCAGAGCGCCATGGCCGCCCACCAGTACACCGGCCTGGCGGACATCCAGCAGGCCGCCGGCCACGGCGAACTCTTCGACACGCTCGCGGTGTTCGAGAGCTTCCCGGACGCGTTGGCCGCCGGCGCCGGGAGCAACTACGCGGTGCACTACCCGCTCGCGCTGTTCGCCCACCCGGGCGAGCGGCTGCGGCTGCGGCTCAGCTACCGCCCCGACCGCTTCACCATCGGCGAGATCGAGCGCATCGGCGAGCGCCTGCTGCGGGCGCTGACCGCGCTGGCCGAGGACGTCGACCGGCCGATCGGCGAAGCGGACCTGCTGTCCCCGGCCGAGCGCACCCTGCTGCTGCACGGCTGGAACGACACCGACCGGCCGCTGCCCGACCAGAGCCTCGTCGAACGCTTCGAGGACCTGGCCGCCGCCGCCCCGGACGCCGTCGCCGTGATCGCCGAGGACGCCGAACTGCGCTACCGCGACCTCAACGAGCGCGCCAACCGCCTCGCCCACCTGCTGGCCGCCGAGGGGATCGGCCCGCACGACCTCGTCGCCGTCGCCCTGCCCCGCACCAGCGACCTCGTCGTCGCCCTGCTCGCCGTCCTCAAGTCCGGCGCCGGCTACCTCCCGCTCGACCCGGACTACCCGTCCGAGCGGATCGCCTACATGCTCGCCGACGCCGCGCCCGCCGCCGTCATCACCACCGCGGACACCCCCACCGGCGACACCGTCCCGCGCCTGCTGCTCGACACCGACGACACCCGCGCACGCCTCGCCGCACAGCCGGCCACCGACCCCGGCCTGCGCGTCCCGCAGGCCACCCCGGCGTACGTCATCTACACCTCGGGCTCCACCGGCCGACCCAAGGGCGTGGTGATACCCCGCTCGGCCCTCGACAACTTCCTCGCCGCCATGCGCGAGCAGTTCCCGATGACCGCCCAGGACCGGCTGCTGAGCGTCACCACCGTCGCCTTCGACATCGCCGGCCTGGAGATCCACCTCCCGCTCACCAGCGGCGCCGCCGTCGTCCTCGCCGCCAAGGAGACCGTGCAGGACCCCGCCGCCCTGGCCGACCTCATCGCCGAAACCGGCGCGAGCGTCCTGCAGGCCACCCCGTCGCTGTGGCAGTCCCTGATCGCCGGCCACCCGCAGGCCCTCGCCGGACTGCGCACCCTCGTCGGCGGCGAGGCCGTCCCGGCCGCCCTCGCCGAGCAGCTGCACACCCTGTCCGCCTCCGCCAGCAACATGTACGGCCCGACCGAGACCACCATCTGGTCCACCTCCGCCCCGCTCGGCACCCGCCCCGGCGCCCCCGCCATCGGACGGCCGCTGCACAACACCCGCGTCCGCATCCTCGACGGCCACCTCGGCCTGGTGCCGCCCGGCGTGGCCGGCGAGCTCTACATCGCCGGCGACGGCCTGGCCCGCGGCTACCTGAACCGCCCCGGCCTCACCGCCGAGCGCTTCACCGCCGACCCCTACGGCCCGCCCGGCACCCGGATGTACCGCACCGGCGACCTCGCCCGCTGGGGCGCCGACGGCAACCTCGAATACCTCTCCCGCGTCGACCACCAGATCAAGCTCCGCGGCTTCCGCATCGAGCTCGGCGAGATCGAGACCGTCCTCACCGCCCGCCCCGAGACCGCCCAGGCCGTCGTCCTGGTCCGCGAGGACCGCCCGGGCGACAAGCGCCTCGTCGGCTACCTCGTCCCGGCCGCCGGCCACCGCATCGACACCGCCGAACTGCGCCGCCACGCCGCCGCCGAACTTCCCGACTACATGGTGCCCGCCGCGCTCGTCGTCCTTCAGAAGCTGCCGCTGACCCCCAACGGCAAGCTCGACCGCGCCGCCCTGCCCGCCCCCGCCTTCGAGGAGGAACCCGGCCGCCGCACCGGCCGCGCCGCCCGCACCCCCCGCGAACAGCTCCTCGCCGAACTGTTCGCCGAGGTCCTCGGCGTGGAGTCGGTCCCGCTGGAGGAGAGCTTCTTCGAACTGGGCGGACACTCCCTCCTCGCCATCCGCCTCATCAGCCGCATCCGCGCCGTCTTCGCCACCCAGCTGAAGCTGCGCCACCTCTTCGACCACCCCAGCGTCGCCGCCCTCGCCGGTCACCTGTCCGGCGCGGACGGAGCGCGTCCGGCCCTGACCCGCCGGCCCCGCCCCGACCTGCTGCCGCTGTCCTACCAGCAGAGCCGCCTGTGGTTCCTCAACCGCTTCGAGAGCGACTCCGCGCTCTACAACATCCCGCTCGCTCTCCACCTGGACGGCCCGCTGGACCGCACCGCGCTCGCCGCGGCACTGGCCGACCTGACCGCCCGCCACGAGATCCTGCGCACCGTCTTCCCCGAGCACGACGGACAGCCCCACCAGCTCGTCCTCGACACCGCCCGGCCGCAGCCCGCCGAGCGGACCGTCACCCGCGAGGAACTGCCGCAGGCGCTGCGCGCCGCCGCCTCGGCCGGCTACGACCTCACCACCGAACCACCGCTGCGAGCCCACCTGTTCGAGCTCTCCGAGCACGAGCACGTCCTGCTGCTCGTGCTCCACCACATCGCCGGCGACGGCCCGTCCACCACCCCGCTCACCCGCGACCTCTCCCACGCCTACGCCGCACGGGTCGCCGGCCACGCCCCCCAGTGGACCGAACTGCCCGTCCAGTACGGCGACTACGCGCTGTGGCAGCGCGAATCCCTCGGCGCCGAGGACGACCCGAAGAGCCAGATGTCGCAGCAACTCGCCTTCTGGCAGCAGACCCTGAGCGGCCTGCCCGACCAGCTCGACCTGCCCACCGACCGCCCCCGCCCCGCCGTCGCCAGCTACCGCGGCGGCGCCGTGCCCCTGCACATCGACGCCGACCTGCACCGGCGCATCCACGAGACCGCCACCGCCCACGGCGCGACCGTCTTCATGACGCTCCAGGCGGCCCTGGCCACCCTGCTCACCCGCCTCGGCGCCGGCACCGACATCCCGATCGGCAGCCCGATCGGCGCCCGCACCGACGAGGCCCTGGACGACCTGGTCGGCTTCTTCGTCAACACCCTGGTGCTGCGCACCGACACCTCGGGGGACCCGACCTTCGCCGAACTCCTGGGCCGCATCCGGGAGAACGACCTCGCCGCCTGGGCCCACCCCGACCTGCCGTTCGAGCGGCTGGTCGAGCTGGTGAACCCGAGCCGCTCGCTCGCCCGCCACCCGCTGTTCCAGGTGATGCTGGCCTTCCAGGAGACCCTGCGCGCCGAACTCGACCTGCCCGGCCTGACCGCCCGCGCCGAGACCCCCGCCCTGGACCTGGCCAAGTTCGACCTGGCCGTCGACCTGCTGGAACGGCGCGGCGCGGACGACACGCTGGACGGCATCGACGGCGTCGTCGAGTACAGCGGCGACCTGTTCGACCGCGCCGGCGCCGAGCGCTTCGCCGCACAGCTGCTGCGGCTGCTGCACAGCGCGGTGGCCGACCCCACCCAGCGGATCGGCCGCATCGACCACCTCGCCCCCGCGGAGCGCGAACAGCTGCTGTACGGCTGGAACGACACCGCGCACGAGGTCCCCGCGGCCACCCTGCCCGAGCTCTTCGAGGCCCAGGCGGCCCGCACCCCGGACGCCGACGCCGTCGTGTTCGGCGACACCGTCGTCTCCTACCGGGACCTCAACGAGCGCGCCAACCGCCTCGCCCACCACCTGATCGGCCTGGGAGTCGGCCCGGAACAGTTCGTCGCCCTGGCCGTCCCGCGCTCGGTCGAGATGGTGGTCGCCCTGCTCGGCGTCGTGAAGGCCGGCGCGGCGTACCTGCCGATCGACCCCGGCTACCCGGCCGACCGGATCGCGTACATGCTCGCCGACGGCGCCCCCGTGCTCGTCCTCACCACCGCCCAGACCGCCGCCCAACTGCCGCACACCGACCGGCCGGTACTCGCCCTGGACGACCTCGACCTCGCCCACGGCCCCTCCACCGACCCCACCGACGCCGACCGCACCGAGGCCCTGACCCTCGCCCACCCCGGCTACGTCATCTACACCTCCGGCTCCACCGGCCGCCCCAAGGGCGTCGTCGTCTCCCACGCCGGCATCGCCTCGGTCGCCGGCGCCCACATCGAACGCCTCGGCCTGGACGCCGACAGCCGCTTCCTGCTGGTCGTCTCCATCAGCTTCGACGTCTCCATGGCCGACATCACCATGACCCTCGCCTCCGGCGCCGCACTCGTCCTGCCCGGCCCCGGCCGGCAAGCAGCCGGCCAGGAGCTCTACGACCTGATCGACCGGCACCAGGTCACCCACACCGACCTGGTGGCCCCCATGCTGATCTCACTGCCCGACGGCGACCTGCCCTCACTGCGCGGCTTCGTCGTCGGCGGCGAGGCACTGCCCGCCGAGATGGTCGAACGCTGGTCGCCCGGCCGCCGCGTGATGCAGGTGTACGGCCCCACCGAGGCCACCGTCGTCGCCACCATGAGCGACCCGCTCACGCCCGACCCCAAGGCCCCGCCGATCGGACGCCCGATCTGGAACACCCGCACCCACGTCCTGGACGCCGCCCTCCAGCCGGTGCCCGTCGGCGTCCCCGGCGAGCTCTACATCGCCGGCTCCGGCCTGGCCCGCGGCTACTGGCAGCGCCCGGCCATGACCGCCGAACGCTTCGTCGCCGACCCCCACGGCCCGGCGGGCAGCCGGATGTACCGCACCGGCGACCTGGTGCGCCGCCGCGCCGACGGCAACCTGGAGTTCCTCGGCCGGGTCGACCACCAGGTCAAGGTCCGCGGCTTCCGCATCGAACTCGGCGAGATCGAGAAGGCCCTCGCCAAGCACCCCGCCGTCGCGGCGGCCGCGGTCGTCGTCAGCGCAGGCACCGGCGGCGTCAACCGCCTGGTCGGCTACGCCGTGCCCACACCCGGCCACGCCCTCGACCCCGGCGAACTGCGCGCCTTCCTCGGCGGCCTGCTGCCCGACTACATGGTGCCCACGGTCGTCGTCGCCCTCGACGCCCTGCCACTGACCCCCAGCGGCAAACTCGACCGCAAGGCCCTGCCGGAACCCGACTTCGCCGGCCAGGTCTCCTCCCGCGGCCCGCGCAACCCCGCCGAGGCCGTCCTGTGCGAGCTGTTCGCCGAGGTCCTCGGCCTGGAACGGGTCGGCATCGACGACAACTTCTTCGACCTCGGCGGCCACTCGCTGCTCGCCGCCCGCCTGATCGGCCGCCTGCGGGCCGTCACCGGCGCCGAACTCGGCATCAGGGCCCTGTTCGAGGCCCCCACGGTGGCCCGGCTGGCCGACCTCGCGGCGGCCGGCGGCAGCCGGGGCGACGACTTCGCGACCCTGCTCCCGCTGCGCGAGGAGGGCCAACTGGCGCCGCTGTTCTGCGTCCACCCCGCCGCCGGGATCGCCTGGGTCTACTCCGGCCTGCTGCGCGAACTGGAGCCTGACCGGCCGCTGTACGGCCTCCAGGCCCGGACGCTGACCGAACCGCACGCCGGCCCGGCCACGCTCGGCGAGATGGCCGCCGACTACCTCGACCTGATCCGCAAGGTCCAGCCCGAAGGCCCCTACCACCTCCTCGGCTGGTCCCTCGGCGGAATGGTGGCCCACGAGATCGCCGTGCGCCTGCGCGAGCAGGGCGAACAGGTCGCGCTCCTGGCCCTGCTGGACTGCTACCCCGACCCGGACGGCCAGGCCAGGCCGATGACGGATCCTCAGGCGCTGGCCGCGCTGCTTGACTCGCTCGGCCACGCGGTGCAAGCTGACGAAGTTGATGCGATCACGCCAGAACTGGCGTTGGAGCTGCTGGGGGACGGCCCGCTCCACGGAACCACACCGGAGCGCCTGCGGGCCCTGGCCGGGGGATTCGCCCAGAACCTCCACCTGGCCGAGGAGTTCACCCCCGGCCGGTTCGACGGGGACGTGCACTTCTTCACCGCCACGGCCGGCAGGACCCCGGCCGACCCCACCGCCCAGGCCTGGACACCGCACGTCACGGGGGAGATCCACGACCACCCCGTGGACTGCGCACACGGCGCCATGACACGCCCCGCACCGATCGCGCGGATCGGCCGGGCACTGGCGGCAGCGCTGCGCCGCACCACGGGCGACCGACCCGGACCGCACCACAGCTGACCAGGCCCGCACGACGCTGACCCGGCCCGCACCACCGCTGAGAGGACAGACCACCATGAGCACCAACCCGTTCGAGAACGCCGACGGCCGTTACCTGGTCCTGGTCAACGACGAGGGACAGCACTCGCTGTGGCCGGCCGCCCTGGCCGTCCCGGCCGGCTGGGACACCGCCCACGGACCCGACACGCGGCAGTCCGCGCTGGACCACATCGAGGCCAACTGGACCGACATGCGCCCGCGCAGCCTCGCCGCGGCCACCGGGACCGCCGCGGCCGGGACCGTGGCGGCCGGGACCGCGACCCGATGAGCTCCCGCACCGCCGACCTGCGCACCCGCCTGCAGAGCCCCTGGGCGGCGATGTTCGCGATCTGCTTCACGCAGGCCGTGGTCCTGCTGGACACCACCGCGGTGAACGTCGCCGTCCCCTCGCTCGGCACCGGCCTGAACGCCAGCGTCGACCAGGTGCTCTGGATGATCAACGCCTACCTGCTCTCCTACGCGGTCCTCCTGGTCACCGGGGGACGGCTGGGCGACCTCTACGGACCCCGCCGGGTCTTCATGATCGGCCTGGTGGTGTTCGTCGCGGCCTCGGCGGCCTGCGGCCTCGCCCAGACCCCCGGGCAGGCGATCACCGCCCGGGTCGTCCAGGGCATCGGCGGCGCGCTCCAGACCCCCCAGGCGATGGCGATGATCACCCGGATCTTCCCGGCCGACCGGCGCGGAACCGCCCTCGGCGTCTGGGGCTCCTTCGCCGGGATCGTCGCCGCGGCCGGACCGACCCTCGGCGGATTCCTGGTCTCCTGGTTCGGCTGGCGCGGCATCTTCTACCTCAACATCCCGGTCGGCGTGGTCGGTTCGGTCCTGACCATGGCCCTGGTGCCCAAGCTGGAGTCGAGCGTCAAACAACGCCTCGACGTCCTCGGCTCGGTGGTGCTCACCCTCGCCATGCTCGGCGTCGTCTACGCCCTCCAGGAAGGCGAGTCCCACAACTGGGGCACCCTGTGGGGCCCGGTGAGCGTCCCGATGCTGGCCGCCGCCGGCGTCGCCCTGGTCGGCGTCTTCCTGCTGGTCGAACGCGGCCGGCAGAACCGCGACCCGCTGGTGCCGTTCGTCATCCTGCGCGAGCGCAACTTCACCGTGATGTCCATCGTCGTCGCCGCCCTCCCGTGCGGCCTGGGCGGCATGCTCCTGCTCACCCCGCTCTACCTCCAGCAGGTCCGCGACTTCAGCGCCTTCCAGGCCGGCCTGCTGATCGCCGTCGCCCCCCTGGTGTCCATCTTCATCGCCCCCTACTCGGGCCGGCTCTGCGACCGCCTCGGCGGCAAGTGGGTCATGTTCGCCGGCCTGCTGCTCTTCGCCGCCGGCATCGGCCTGCTGGCCGCGCTGATCAGGCCCGACTCCCAGTGGTACGCCCTGCTGCCCGGCCTGTTCTTCCTCGGCCTGGGCATGGGCGTGGCCTACGCGCCGGCCGGCGTCGTCGCGTTCGAGAAGATCGAACCGGCCATGTCCGGTGCCGCCTCGGGCCTGTTCAACACCACCCGGCTCTGCGGCAGCCTGCTCGGCAGCGCCTCCGTCGGAGCCGTCCTCCAGACCAGGCTGCAACACGGCACCGTCACCGACGCCGTCCGCTTCACCTACCTGCTGCCGCTCGCCGTCCTGCTCGCCGGAGCACTGGGCACCCTCCTGGCCCGCAACCGGCCCTCCGACGCACCGCCGCAGACCGGACCGGACACCGCACCGGAGCGCGAGACCTCCGGCGCGGCCAAGTCCTGACCACCTGACCACCCCTCACACCCGACCACCCACCACACCCGACCACTCATCCCACCCGATCGGGGACACGACGTGCACTTCAGTCTCTTCTACTTCGCCGACGGCCGGGGCGAGGGCCGCGACCAGTACCGGCTGCTGCTGGACGGCGCCCGGTTCGCCGACACCCACGGCTTCCACGCGGTCTGGACCCCCGAGCGGCACTTCCACGAGTTCGGCGGCCTCTACCCCAACCCCGCGGTGACCGGCGCCGCCCTCGCCACCATGACCGAGCGGGTCGCCATCCGGGCCGGCAGCGTGGTCGGCCCGCTGCACCACCCGGTCCGGATCGCCGAGGAGTGGTCGGTGGTCGACAACCTCTCCGACGGCCGGGTGGGCCTGTCCTTCGCCCCCGGCTGGCACGCCAACGACTTCGTCCTGCGCCCCGACAACTACGCCGACCGCCGCCGGCTGCTGATCGAGACGATCGAGACCGTCCGCACCCTCTGGCACCGCGACAGCGTCGAACTGCCGGACGGCGAGGGCACTCCGGTCCAGGTGCGCAGCTACCCGGCCCCCGTCCAGGCCGACCTGCCGATCTGGCTGACCAGCGCCGGCAGCCCCGACACCTTCCGCCAGGCGGGCGAACTGGGCCTCGGCCTGCTCACCCACCTGCTCGGCCAGGACCCGGAGGACCTCGCCAAGAAGATCGCGCTCTACCGCGAGGCGCTGCCCGCCACCGCCCGGGGCGCGGCCGGCAACGTCGTCCTGATGCTGCACACCTTCCTCGGCACCGACCGCGAACAGGTCCGCGAGACCGTCCGCAAGCCGTTCTCCGACTACATCCGCAGCTCCCTCGGCCTGATCATGAAGGCCGCCGGCGACATCCTCCCCGGCGTCGACCCGAACGAACTGGACGAGGACGACCTGCAGTTCCTCGTCGACCGCTCCTTCGACCGCTACTTCGAGACCAGCGGCCTGTTCGGCACCGTCGAGGACGGCCTGCGCACCCTCGACGGGCTCGCCGCCCTGGGCGTCGACGAGGTCGCCTGCCTGATCGACTTCGGCGTCGACCCCGACGAGGTGCTCGCCGCGCTGCACCACCTCGACGAGCTCAAGAACGCCTGGCAGGCCCGCGGAGCGACGGCGTGAACCTGCTGCTGGTCGCCGGCACCACGGCCCGCGCCTCCAGCTGCCGAGCCCTCACCGCACTCATCGCCGAACGCGCCGGCCACACCGGCCGGATGACCGCCGGCGAACTGGACCGCTCGCTGCTCGCCCTGCCCGTCCTCGACCCCGACCGCTACGTCAGCGGCGAACTCCTGGAGGACCCGGCGGTCGGGCGGCTGCTCAAGGAAGTGGCCGCGGCCGACGCCGTCGTCCTGGTCACCCCGGTCCAGCACGGCAGCCTCTCCGGCGCGCTCAAGAACACCCTCGACCACCTCCCGGACACCGCGCTCGCCGACCGGCCCGTCCTGATCGCAGCCACCGCCAGCGCCCTGCACAACGCCTCCGGCACCTGCGACCACCTGCGCGCAGTGGTCCGGGCCCTCGGCGGCTGGGCCGTCCCCACCCAACTCGTCGTCCAACGCGCCGACCTGACCGACACCCGCAGCCGCACCGCGCTGACCTCCCGGATCGACCAGGCCCTCGACGAAGTGCTCCGCTTCGCGACCGCCCTGGGCCCGTCGGCGCACCTGGCGTCCTGACCCTCGGCCGGGCGGTGTCTGAACCGGCAGGGGAGTGCGGTTGGCCCCGCCGCCCCAGGCGTGGGGCGGCGGGACCGGAAGAAGCTGTTACCGGGCGTCGAACTCGCTGGCGCGGACAGCGGTGATGAAGGACTGCCAGGCCTCGGCAGGGAAGACCAGGGACGGGCCCTCGGGGTTCTTGGAGTCACGGACGGGCAGCACACCAGGGAAACCGGGCCACGGCCGATCAGCGGCGGGAAGCCGCTTACGCCGTCGAGGACTTGGAGACCGTCCTCGCCCTCGGCGGGGCGAAGTTGCCCTCGCTGGAGGTGGATTGGGAGTACGGGCGCCGCACCGGGTGCTACCTGATCAACCTCGGGTCCGCCCGGGCCTCCGAAGTGCTGCGCATCGTCGACCTGCTCCGCAAGGGGCTGCGCTACGAGCGCCTCGCGCATGACGACTGACCTTCTCGCCCTCCCCGATCCGCCCGCCACCGAGGCACCCGTGCGGGTGAAACAACGAAACTCCGCTGTGGAATTCGTTTCACTGCATGGAATGTGCTGCCCGCTCACATAGAGTAACCAGCCGGGTTGCACCCCTTCCAGCATCCCCCGGCGGGTGTGACGCGGTCGTCCATCTGCCTGAGAAGACCGATCCCGGATTGGTCTTGGGTCACACCCGCCCGTACGGCTGTGGACGCGTAGAAGGAACGATGGCCATGAATGCGAACTCCTCTCCGCCGGTCCGGCGGTCGCGTACGGCGTGCCTGGCCGCTGTCTCCGTTGCCGTTGCCGGAGCACTGGGACTGCTCAGCGCGTGCGGCGGATCGTCACACCCCGAACCCGCCGGCGCGCTGAGTCCCGGACCCGGCCAGACCCTGCCGGGATTTCCCGGTGCCTCCGGAACGGGCGACACGGTCACCGTCAGCCCACCATCAAGCACGCCCTCGACCTCACCCACCAGCGGCCGGCCGTCCGCGCCAGTGGCCGCCAACGCGGTGACGATCAAGAACTTTGCGTTCTCCCCGGCCGCACTGACGGTCAAGACGGGCACGAGCGTGACCTGGACCAACACCGACCCCGACGCTCACACCGTCACCAGCAAGCAAGGATCGGGCGGGCCACTGCAGTCGGCGGCCCTGGCCACCAACGCCACCTACAGCTACACGTTCACCGCACCCGGCACCTACCCCTACTACTGCTCCATCCACCCGTTCATGACCGCCACCGTAGAGGTGACCCCATGACCGAGCACACACCCGACTCCGACGGCGGCGGCGAGCACGGCATGACCCGCCGCCAGCTCATGCGGCACTCCGCCTGGTTCGGTGGTGCCGTGGTTCTGACAGTCACCGCAGGAGAGGTGATCAGTCATATCCCCGGATCGGCGAACGCGGCCCCGGCAAGCAGCGCAGACCTGCGTTTCGTGCAGATCTCCGACAGCCACATCGGCTTCCAGGGCCCGCCCAACATGGACGTCACCGGGACGTTCGCCACAGCGATCGACCAGGTCAACTCCCTCGGGTTCCGACCCGACTTCGTCATGCACAGCGGCGACCTGACGCACCTCTCCACCCCCGACGAGTTCGACCAGGTCAAGCAGATGCTGTCGCAGCTGGACACGGACCGGGTGTTCACCGTGCCGGGCGAGCACGACTCGATCGGAGACAACGGACCCCGCGCTTACCGACAGACTTTCGGCAAGAACACCGTCGGCGACGGCTGGTACAGCTTCGACACCCACGGTGTGCACTTCATCGCGCTGGTCAACACGCTGCACCTGGAGCAGCTCGGCCACCTGGGCAACGATCAGATCGACTTCGTGCGCAAGGACATCGCCGGCCTGTCCTCGGACACCCCCATCGTCATCTTCAGTCACATCCCGCTGTTCGCGATGTATCCGGCGTGGGGCTGGGGCACCGACGACGCGGTGCAGGTGCTGTCGATGTTGCGCCGCTTCTCCTCGGTCACGTGCCTCAACGGGCACGTCCACCAGCTGTTCAGCAAGACCGAGGGCAACATCACCTTCCACTCGGCCCGCCCCACCTGCTACCCGTTCCCCAAACCCGGCCAGGGCCCCGGCCCCATTCCACAGGTGCTGCCCGCCGGACGCCTCAAGGACGCACTCGGCATCCGCACCGTCAACTACTGGCAGGGCAACCACGCACTGGCCGTCAAGGACACGAAACTCGCATGAACACCCGGAGCATGAACACCCGGAGCCTGCCCGCCCTCGCACTGCGCCTGGTGCTTGCCGCCACGCTCGCGGCAAGCGGATACATCCACGCCCAGCTCTACATCGACGGATATCGTTTCGTCCACGTCGTCGGCTCGCTGTTCCTGTTGCAGGCCAGCACCGCTTTCGCGGTGGCCGCACTCCTTCTGTTGGCGGCGCCCCTGCTCCTGCGAATCGCCGCCGCCGCGATCGCCATCGGCGCGCTCGTCGGGTTCGCCGCATCCCGCACCATCGGATTGTTCGGGTTCTCCGAACACGGCCTGCAACCAGCCCCGCAGGCCCTGCTCAGCCTCGTCGCCGAGGCGCTCACCCTGCTGATCGTCGTGGCCTGGCAGACATCCGAGGTTGCGGCAAAATCGAGAGCGGGGGCGGCTGATCACGTGGAGGGCCTCGCTCACCCCGCCGGCCACCGACGGCTCTACGACGTCCTGTGGCTTCTCCTGCCCGTGGCGGTGGTGGCCGGCCTCTACTGGTACGGCCGGGTACACACCCCCAACTACGAGACCAGCCTCTTCGGGAACCGCGGCGACGACGCAAGACTGCTGAAAGCCCAACTGGGCTCCGCACTCCTGGGCCTGGCGCTGATTCAGCTGCTTCTCGCCCTGTGGATCTACGGCCGCCTGCCCACACTGCGAGCCGCGCCGCACCGGGTCCACACCACGCACCGCCTCATCGGCCTGACCGCCTTCCTCCTCTCCCTGCCCATCGCTCGGCACTGCATCACCGCCTACGGCGTCCAACTGACCGACACCCGCGTGGCACTGCATTCGCTCGCCGGCTGCTTCCTCTACGGGGCCTTCGTCGCCAAGGTCATCGTGGTCCGGCACCGCCGCTGGCCCGGCTGGGCACTCCCCCTGGCCGGCGGAACCCTCGTCACTGCGATCGCCCTGATCTGGTACGTCGCCCCCTTCTGGTACCTGAACGGCTTCCACGCACCCGGCCTGTGAGCAGAACGTCGCTGACCAGTTGCCGTCGCCGGGTCGTGCGACGTCGGGCTGTGTCCACTCACCCGGCCGCCCCAACACGGCCAAACCGCCCGACCAGGCCGGACGCCGCAGGGCCCGCCGGGGGCGGGCCATTCGCACGTTCAAGAGCTGTCTCGGGCAGGCGGGCGGAGAGGCCGACGAGCGGGGGGCTGCTGTCGTACATGGGGAGCGGGATGCTGTTGGATGCGGCATCCCCCAGGGCTCGGGCGGCATCGCGGGCGCCTCGCCGGCCCTGATCGAACAGCCGCTGCCCGGACAAGTCCAGTGCACGGAGATGGCCGTCGCGGACAACGCCAGCCGTGGTTGGTGAACCGAAGAGGCATTGGAGCTGCCTCCCGACACACGACACCTCGCACGCCCCATTACGCACGATCAGTCCAATTTGAGTCTCTAATAGCGCTTAGCTGGTTTTGCCCCGTCAGGTGTCCTGCTGTGCTCGCCCGTTCTTCCGGGGGATGCAGCGGGATTCTGCTGTGAGGAAAGGTGTATCCGCAGATGAGCGCTCGTGTTCGTGGACATGGCGATCCCCCGTTGTACCGGGTCGACCGTCAGCGGCCCGCTGCCGTACCCAGGGCGACGGACGGCAGGACCGCCTCGGCCCACGTTCCCGTTCCGACCGGCCCGGCGGGCTTCAGTAGGAGACGTTGGGGGCGGCGCTTTGAAACAACTGCGGCGGTGTGCACACTGCTGTCCGGGTTTGCGCTAGTGCCCGTGGCCGCAACACCCGTAGCCGCCGCTCCGGCGAAGGCGCGGGTGGCGGCCCTGGTGAGTCAGACCTTCAGTTTCACCGGCGCGCCGCAGTCGTACACCGTCCCGGCGGGAGCGTTGGTGACGATCACCGCGGATGGTGGCGGTGGCGCGGACAACACTGGCACCAGCTGTGCCGCCTTTACCGGGACGGCCGGGCCCGGGGCGCGGGTCGTCACCACGCTGCCGCCCACCGTCTCCTCGACCACCTACACCGTCAACGTCGGCGGCGCCGGCAGCAACAGCGGCAACAGCTGCCCAGGCACCAGCGGCGCCGGCGGGTTCAACGGCGGCGGTGCTGGCGGCAGCACCGACTCCATGGGCAGCGGCGGCCCCGGAGGGGGCGGGGCGTCCAGTGTCAACGTGGGCACCAGCCTGCTCGTCGTCGCGGGCGGTGGCGGCGCCGCAGGCGGCCCTGGATTGAATGAAACCAGCGGGGACGGGGGCAAGGGGGGAACGCCGGACGCCACCGCTGGCACCGCGGGACAATCCAGCGGTGACGGCAGTAACGGTGGTGGAGGCGGGGGCGGCGGCAGTACCAGCGCCAACACCGTCGGCGCCGGCGGCTCTCTCGGCCTCGACAGCGGCTGTACGGCCACAGCGGGCATGCCGGGGGGAATCTTCTCCGGCAGCGTTGTCGGCACCGGAGGTGCCGGAGGCAGCAACTCCGGCTGCGTCACCAATGGCGTCGGTAGCGTGGGGGCCGGCGGGGGCGGCGGCGCCGGTTACTACGCCGGCGGAGGCGGCGGCAGCGACGCCAACTTCGGCGGATTCTCCGGTGGGGGTGGCGGAGGCGGTGGTAGTAGCTTCGCCACCCCATCGGGCAGCGGGACCAGCTACACCACCTCCACGATCGGCACGGCCAACCGCAACGGCCAGGTGATCATCTCCTACACCGTGGCCACCCCCTCCCTGACCGTCGCCAAGACCCACACCAAGCACTTCGCCCAAGGCAGGGACGGCGTCTACACCATCACCGTGGGCAACAACGGATCTGGCCCAACCGACGGCACCACGGTCACCGTCCATGACACCCTCCCCGCAGGGCTCAGGGCCGACAGCATCACCGGCACGGGATGGACCTGCACCCGCACCACCCTCACCTGCACCCGCAGCGACGTCCTCCCCGCCGGGAGCAGCTACCCGCCCATCACCCTGAAGGTCGACGTCTCCTGCACGGCCCACGCACACGTCACCAACACCGCCACCGTCACCGGAGGGGGCGACGCCACCACCCACACCGCCACCGACCTCACCAAGATCAAGCGCCACGAGCACGACGAGCACTGCGATCGCCACGACCACTGGTAACAACCGACTGTGACAAACCGCGGGGCACCTCCATGCGGACGTGCCCCGCCGTTTGTCAGGCGATGGCCGGGGCCGTCGGTGAATTAGTGGTGCGTGTCGCGTCAACCTGTCGTTGATGTTGAGTGCATGACGTACCTGGCGAGTTCGCAGGGGTCGACGAGGTGGACGGGGAGGGGTTTGCCGTGGTGTCCGTGCTGTTGAAGGAGGGGGCGGGCTTGGATGAGGAGGGCGCGCATCTGGTTCTCTCCGACGTGGAGGAGGTGGGCGATCAGCGAGCACGGCAGTCCGCGCTGGTCCAGGACGGTGGCCCAGATGATGTTTTCGATGGCGAGTTTGCGGTGGTGGGGCCGTTGCGAAGGCGGCAGGCCGTCGACCGTTGCGCGGATCTCGGCGACGAGTCGGTCGAGGGCGTCGCGGGAGATGCCGGTCAGGACGGGGTGGGTGGCCAGTGCGGCGTCGAAGGTGCGGGCGACGCCGGGGCGGGCGCGGCGCTCGGGCGGCTGGGCCGGAACGGCGGGGACGCCGGGCTGGGGCGGGATCGTGTAGTTCCACTCGCCGTGGAAGGCGTCGGGGTTGATGGTCAGTGCGGCGGCGTGCTGCGCGTCGATCTCGATGCCGGTGGGGTAGGCGTTCTTGTCCAGGCGGGCGGCCACGCGCAGTCCGGTCGCGGTGGTGGTCGAGGCGATCAGGTTCAACACGACTTCGAGGCTGGTCAGCGGATGGGCGCGCCAGTTCAGGGAGATGAAGGAGAAGAGTCTGTGCTCCACCTTGTTCCACTTCGAAGTGCCCGGCGGTAGGTGACACACGGTGATCTCCAGGCCGGTCTCGGTGGCGAGTACGGCCAGGTTGGCCTTCCATGCCTTGGCCCGCGAGCTGTTGGAGCCGCCTCCGTCCGCGGTGACCAGCAGTCGCCGCGCATTGGGGTAGGCGGCGCGGCCCTCCTCGGCCCACCAGCGCCGCAGGGCGGCGACCGCGAATGCGGCGGTGTCGTGGTCGGTTCCGACCACCACGAAGCCGGTGTTGCGGCCCACGTCGTAGATGCCGTAGGGAATCGCGGTGCCGCTCGCCTGGGTGGGAAAGTCGTGGTCCAGGACCTTCACCGGCGCGCCGGGTGGGGCCCATTTCCGCCCGGCCTGCGCGAACAGCCCGATCTGCTCCTTTTTCTTGCTGTCCACGCTGATCACCGGGTCCCCTGCGTCCAGGAACTCCCGCACCTCGTCGTTGAGGTGCCGGAACTGGGCGTCGCGGTCCGGGTGCGAACTGCCCGCCAGGACCCGGGCGTTGCCCCGGAGGCTGAACCCGGCCTGCTTCAGCAGCGCGGCGACGGTGTCGCGTCCTGCCGCGTGTCCCCGGGCGGCGAGTTCGTCCGCCAGGTGGCGCAGGGATTTCGTGGTCCAGGTCAGCGGCCTTATCGGGTCGCCCTGCGTATGGTCCTCGACCAGGGCCAGCAGCGTGGCGCGCAGGCCCGGGTCCTTCGCGGCTGCGGCCGGGCGGCCTGCGCCGGGGCGCCGTACCCGGCTGTCCGCTTCGGTGGCTTCCTCCAGGTCGGCCAGTCCCCGGCGGATGCAGCCCTTCGAGATCCTGGCCGCCGCGGCGACCGCGGCGATTCCGCCGTGACCGAGCTGCCGGGCCTCGGCTGCGTACAGCAGACGGCACTGACGCTCATTCAGATGCGGGGTCACCGCCTCCAGTTTTGCCCGTAACGGACCGATCAGCTCATCGAAACGCCCCATACCAGATCAACGAGCCGAAGTCCCGGAAGTGACCAGTAGATTCCCGACGGCCCCGTCGGGGAGGGTGAGGAGCACCATCGGCAGGGCGAACGGCCTCTCTTCCGCCCGTGCGAACGGTGCAACGAAGTGCTGCGCTTTGCGACCGCCCTGGCCCGGCGGCGCACCCGGCATCCTGAACCGGCCCCGTCGCGCGGCCGTGTCAGCCGGCGGGCTGCCAGGGCCGGCCGGGCACCCAGAGCGGCACCGGCCCGCCGTGCGGCATGTACCGGGCCGCGTGCTCCTCCAGGCACCTCCCGGCCTGGACCGGGTCGCCGTCGCTCAGCTCCACCAGCGCGGTGGCGGCGATCCGGGCGCAGGCCAGCAGGAGCGCGAGGGTGTCCTGGCGGCGATGCCGCTCGCGCACGTACGCCTCGCACCGCTCGTCGATGCGCCTGCCCTGGGACTCCCGGCCCGCATCCTCGGCGATCGCCTGGACGCCGTGCCAGACCAGGGCGAGCGCGGCGGGCTCGGCCGGGTGCGCCGCACCCGCCCGGCGTGCCTCGTCACGGGCCTCCGCCGACCGCAGGCCCAGCCACTCCAGCGCCGCCGGACCGTCCTCCTGCCGCGCCTCCAGGACCAGCTCCGCCGCCCGGTACGCGAGCGGCCGCAGCACCGCTCCCGCTGGCACCCGCAGCCCCGGCGTCGACGCCTCGCCGAACCCCAGCCACGTGTCCGCGAACGCGGACGCCCGCACCCGCCACACCCACGCCGGGGCCCCGGCCGCGCCGCCCAGCAACTCCTTCGTAGCCAGACGGACCAGGCCTGCGGCGGCAAGCTGCGCCGCATCCCCGTCCAGTCCGAGCAGTCGTCCACTCCTCAACGCGCACCCCCGTCAGCGCCATCAACCTGTGCCGGCACATCCCACCACATCGGACGCGGACGAACCAGACCGGGGCGCCCCTGCGTGCTCCCGGGTGCTACGCGTTCTGCCTGATCGCCGAGATGTCGAACTCCAGGACGACCTTGTCGCCGACCAGTACGCCGCCGCCCTCCAGCGCCGCGTTCCAGGTCACGCCGAAGTCCTTGCGGTTGATCGCCACCGAGCCCTCCAGGCCCACCCGCAGGTTCCCGGAGGGGTCGACGGCGTTGCCCGTGTACTCGAAGTCGATGGAGACCGGGCGGGTGGTGTCCTTGATGGTGAGGTCGCCCGTGACCCGGAAATCGGTCTTCCCCGTCGGCTCGACCGCTGTCGTGGTGAAGGTGATGTCCGGGTGGCTCGGCACGTCCAGGAAGTCGTTGGTGCGCAGGTGCTGGTCGCGCTGCTCGACCCCGGTGTCGATGCTCCCGGCCCGGATCGTCACCCGGGCGGTGGAGCGGGCCGGGTCGCTGCCGTCCAGGTGGGCGGTGCCCTCGAAGTCGTGGAACGAGCCGTGGACCTTGGTCACCATGGCGTGGCGCGCCACGAAGCCGATCCGGGTGTGGGCGGGGTCGAGGACGTAGTCCCCGGTGAGCTCGGAGAGTGTGGCGGCCATGGTCGGCGTGCCTCCTGGGGGTCTCTCGGACCGCGGCGGCGCGTGGTCCGGGGCGTTCCCGGACCACGCTAGGGGCAGTCCGCTGCCCCCGCCCGTCGGGTTGGTCCGCCGGCCCGGCCCCGGGGCCGGGCCGGGGGAGTGCCACCGCGCCGCGCCGGGAAGGGACCCTGACCCGCTGGCCGGACGGGCGCATCCGGCCGAATGCCCGCCCCCTCAGGTGGGACACGTCGTGGCGGGTGGTGCGCAGGGCCTCGATGAAGCCCGTCACCGTGGGCCCGGCGGCGGGCGGGAGTGGGCGGCCGTAGTCGGCGGCGGCCTGGGGGAGGGTGGTGGGCCGGGTGGTCCGCGTCGGACAACGCGGGTCAGGGGCGCCGGGCGAGCCGGTGCGGCCCGAGATAGTAGGAAAGGGCGGTGTGCGACGGGCCGTCGGGAACCTCCCCGCTCGTCAGCAACTTGATCACCTCAGCCTCCGATACCCACTCCACACGGGCCGCCTCCGATACGTCCTCGGGCTCGCCGACCTCGGTGCACCCGGTGATGTGGTACGAGCGGAAGTGCATGTCCGAGATTCCGGCGATGGCGTCGTACTCGGTCATCAGCTCGACTCGGCCGGGCCGCCAGCCGGTCTCCTCCTCGACCTCCCGAGCGATCGCCGCGTCGGGGTCCTCGCCGGGATCAGCCCAGCCGGCCGGGACCTCCCAGCCCCAGCGGCCGGTGATGAAGCGGTGCCGGTGGATCAGCAGGAACTCTCCCCGTTCGTTGGTGACAACGGCGGTGGTGGAGGCCCGAGGCATGCGGAGAACGTGGTGATCTATCCGGCCAACGCCAGGGACATCGACGTCGTCCAGCCATACTTCGACCCACGGGGAGCCGTAGACCTGCCGCTGGCCGTACCTCTTCCACTCCATCTCGGCTCCTCCTCACGCGCGTGCGAGTTGGTGCTCCGACTCTCTCACGCGCGCCGTGATCTCCTCCGTCGTCCCGCTCATCAACCGCTGAACCACCGCGCCCCTGCCCTCATGCCACGAGGCGGGTCTGACAACGGGGTCAGCGCACCACCGGGATCACACCGGACCGCCAGTCGGCGAGCCGCTTGCGGATGCTCGCCACCATGGGCAGCCCATCGGTCTCGGGCGGGGCGAACCAAGCGACCTCGTGCGATTCGTCGGACACCCGCAGCTCGCCGCCGACCGGACGCCCGAGCAGGCAGATGCTGAACTCCTGCCGGACCTCGCCGTCGTCGTAGGCGAAGACGTGCCCGGGGTTGGTGTAGGTGCCGACGATCCCGGTGATCTCGATGTGGATGCCGGTCTCCTCGTACGTCTCGCGAATGCCGCAGCCGCCGAGGGACTCGCCCAACTCCATCTTTCCGCCGGGGAGAGCCCACATGCCGTTGTCGGTGCGGCGCTGGAGGAGGACGCGGCCGGCGTCGTCAACGACCACGACGGAGGCGGCGGGCACCAGGCTGTTGGGCTTGGGCGCGTTCGGGTCGTCCTCGTAGTCACGCCTGGGCATGCTCCACCTCCGGGGTCGTCCACACGTTGCGGCCCCGAGCCCACAGGTTCTCAACATGCCCGGCGAACCGGTCGAACGCTCCGTCGTGCTCGGAAAACGGCGGCGGAGCCCTGGACTCCGCCGCCGATGACATCCCGCCAGCTACAGCGGGTATCGTCCGCAGTGGTCGCTACGAACGGAGCCCAGTATGCCCCTGCACGCGTCAGAGCACACCGGGGATCGCATCGCCCGGTACCGGAAGTTGAGGCACCTCACCCAGCGCGCGCTCGCGGAGCGCGCGAAGATCTCGTACAGCATGCTCACCAAGATCGAACAGGGTGTGAAGCCGGTCAGCCCGGCCGTTCTCGCGGCCGTCGCACGCGCTTTGTCCGTGCAGACGGTTGACCTCACCGGGCAGCCGTACATCACAGAGCTTCAGCAGGACGAGCTGGACGGCCTGATCCAACCTATCCGCGAGGCGCTCGACTTGTACGACCTCGGCGCGGACCCCGAGGTCGCCCCGCGCGGAATCGCAGCGCTGGCGGCCGAGGCGGACCAGCTGTGTGCGCTGGTGCGCGACACCCGGCTCAAGGAAGCCGCCCGCGCGCTCCCCGCGCTCATCACCGAGGCCACCACGGCTGCGCACGCCGCGCCGACCGATGAGGCATGGCGCGTGCTGGCCAGCACCTACCGCACTGCCTATGACGTCACGACGAAGTTGGGCTTCGCGGATCTCTGCGTCGTCGCCCTCGACCGGATGGCGTGGGCGGCCGAACGTGCCTCCGACCCGGTGCTCGCCGGCGTCCGGCAGTACCTGCGGAGCCTCGTCTATCTGCGCGCCGGCCAGTACCGGATGGGCCGGCGCCTCGTCACCGTCGGCATGGGCACCCTCGCGCAGGCCGGCCCGGACCGCGTTCGGGACGTCGCGATCGGTCAACTCCACCTCGGTGCTGCGGTCCTGGCCGCCCGCGAGGGTGACGGGGATACCGCTGCCGGTCACATCGTGGAGGCCGCCCGCGTGGCCGAGTCGACCGGCGAGGCCGCCCGGGTCCAATGGCTCAGCTTCGGGCCCACCAACGTTGCTGTGCACCAGGTGTCGGCGCTGGCCGAACTGTCCCAGTACGCCGAGGCGTTGCAGGTGGCCAAGACCATAACGATCCCATCCGACTGGCCGGCGTCACGCGCTTCCGCGCACCTGGCCGAGGTTGCCCGTGCCCAGCTCTGGACCGGTCGCCCGGAGGCGTCACTGCAGACTCTTCAGCGCGCCAGGGAGATCGCCCCGCAGCAGACGCGGTATCACCCGATGGTGCGAGAGACCGTTGCCGGACTCGTTTCCGCCCATCGGTCAACGCCCGGAACCCTGTCCAACCTGGCGCATTGGGTTGGCATCTGACGATCACACAGGGTCCCCAACTATCACCGAAGAGTGATAGTTGGGGACCTCCGCGCGGCCGACACTCTCAGTATCGGGACACCTACACCGAGGAGAGATGATGGTCGCCACCTCGACGAGGCCGCTGAACCGAACGCCCCGGGAACTCGACCGGCGTCACCACATCATGGACGCCGCGTCCGGCGCCCTCGGCCACAGCGTTCGCGTGGTCGCGCCCCAGCACCGCGCCAAGCTGACTCCGGCCCAACGCAGCGGCACCGCGTGCGTCGCCTGCGGCGGCACGGACGGCCTCACCAACGGCGGACACGTCGAGGACGACGGCCTCGTCCACGCGGTCACGGTCTGCGCCACGTGCCCCCGGTACGCGGCGAGCCTGGAGGCCCACCGGTGAGCATCGAGGACGACCTGACGGTCGCGGTCGACGGACACCTGAAGTCGACGACTCTCCCGATCCAGGCCGCGCTGACGACGCTGTGGCAGACCGTGCGCGAGCTGCCGATCGGCGAGTACCAGCTGCGCGCCATGCACCAGCTCCTCGGCAGCGGCGACACCCGTCCCATTGAGCGGTTCCTCGCCGGCGAGGGTGCGACCGACTGGCCGCTCGACCTGACCGGCGGCGGACGGGTGACCGTGCGCGTGTCGCGCGGCGACGGCCTCACCACCAGTCAGCGCATCGCCGCTCGCTACACCCCCGAGCAGCAGCAGGGGCACCGGCGAGGCTCCGGTCCGTGGGCGATCCGCGACAGCGCGACCAAGGGCCTGGTGAGGGACGACGGTGAGATCCTGCTGTTCCCCATCAAGGACAGCGCTCAGGCCTGGATCGGGCGCCAGGTCAACCTCGCTGGTTACCGCAGCTCGCGGCACCTGGCGGCCAAGTGAGCGCCGTCGGTGGGACACCGGTCGGCACGCTGCCCAAGCCCCGTACACGCTGCAAGGTGTGTGCCGAGCCGGCCGAGGACCACGCCGAGGCCGAGAGAACATACGACCGATCCGGCGCGGCGGACGCCCGAGTCAAGATGCGCCGTCACCAGGACGAGAAGCATCAGTGACCGACGGCATGGACGCGTACCGCGAGGCCGCCGACCGCCACCGCCAGGGGCTTCGAGACCCGGCTCGGCTGACGGCCGCCTATGCCGTATCCATCGCCGGCCTCGTGGTGCTGGCCGTGCTTCTGCTCGCGGCCTACCGTCGCTGATCCTGCGCCGAGGTTCTCGCCGAATCCGCCGCGCGGGCGGTCAGGCCGGCGCCACGATGGGTGGCTCGGTAGCACCACAGAGAGGACGCCGAGATGAGCGGCACGATCCCGCCGGACGCGCAGGGCCGTTGGCGCGGCCATCGCGGCCGAGGTTCCCGAGGGCCGAACCGGGTGCCCACGCACCCCACGATGCCGCCGCCGAACCCGCCCCCGCCGCCGGAAGAGTAGGCGATGACTCCCGCCCCGGCCGTCGTCCCTGGCAGGCAGCCGGCCGGAGCGGGTTCCGCAACACCGAACGGCCCCGAGGCGTCATCCCCCGATCCGGCGTCGCGTCAGCGGTCGCCGACCGGACGGGCGCGTCCGGCCGAACTGCCCGGCGCGTCACGGGGACACGTCATCGCTGGTGGTGCGCAGGGCCTCGATGAACCCGGTCACGACGGGCCCGGCGGCGGGCGGGAGCGGGCGGCCGTAGTCGGCGGCGGCCTGGGGGAGGGTGGTGATCCGGGTGGTCCAGCCGTGGTCGGCGAGCCAGTCGTGGGTGCCGGCGCCGAGGCCGCCCTTCCACAGGCCGGTGATGTGGGCGAGCGCGGGCTCCTGCGGGGTGCCGGTGACGTCCCTGCCCTTCTCCACCAGGAGCCGGCTGCCGGGCGCGGACAGGCCGCCGACGGCGGCGAGCAGGCCGGCCGCCTCGTCGGCGGTCAGGTAGACCAGCAGGCCCTCGGCCAGCCAGGCGGTGGGCCGCGCCGGGTCGAAGCCGGCCTCGACGAGGCGGCGGGGCCAGTCGGGGTGCAGCAGATCGCCGGCCAGGGCGGTGCGTTCGCACGCCGGCACGGCGCCCAGCCCGCCCAGGACCCGGTCCTTGAAGGCCAGCACGGGGGCGAGGTCCAGTTCGAACAGGCGGGTGCCGCGCGGCCAGCGGAGCCGGTAGGCCCGGGTGTCCAGGCCGGCCGCGAGCAGCACGACCTGCCCGGCCCCGGCGGCGAGAAGCCGGTCGTCGTAGAAGCGGGTGCGCAGGATGGTGTGGGCGACCATCCGCCTGGCGAGGGCGCTGTCGGGCCCGGCGGCGGGCATCGCCATGCCGGAGGCGGCAACGAAGGCGGCGGCGTAGGGATCGCTGAAGAGCGGTTCGGGCCGGGCACTCTCGTAGGCCCGCACCAGCGCGACCGACACGGCCGTGCGGGAGACCGGGCTCAGCGATTCGGGGCTCTGAGGCGTCATGCCCGCGAATCTACTCGCCACCAACACATCAACTCGGCCCAGGAGAACCGGGTATGGGCCGCAGCGTAACCGCCGTCGACACCCGCACACCATCCCTGCCTCCCACCCCCGGGGCGGCCGGCGGTGGAACCAAGTACAGCGGCCACCTGGCGTTGCGGCATGATCGGGCGCCGTGCCCGAAACGCTCACCACCACGATGCGGCCGTGCCCCGGCTGCGCCGCCCAGATCGTCACCGCACGCCTCACCCGACGGCCACCCCCGGGGTCAAGCGCAGCCGCTCGGGGCGGGCCGGCGCACGCCTGTGCTCGGCCGGCAGCAGGTCGCGGCGGGCCTGCCAGGCGAGCAGCCGCACCCGGGCCTGCTGGTCCCGCTCGCCCGCCGTCTCGCCCCCGGCGGACGACGGGCCGGCCTCGCGCAGCAGGACACGGGTCGGGTGGTCCTCGTCGCCGGGCAGGACGTCCAGGACGCAGAACCACGAACCGGGCGGGAACACCACCTCCGGGTCCCCGTCCTCGGCGATCACCGACGTCCGGCGGCCGGTGGCGGACCAGACCAGGAACTCCACGGAGGTGTCCGGCGCGAGGTCGGCCTCCGGAGTGCCCACCATCGGGGCGGGCTCCGTCAGCAATGCGCCCCGTACGTAGTGCCGCAGCACCTCCTCGCCCGCGTCGGCCCCCAGCAGCACGGTGCCCCGGTGGTTGGGCAGCCGGCGCAGCCCGGACCCCAGGCAGGCCAGGTACGCGTCCAGCGGCCTCGGCCCGGTCCGGCGGGCCGCCTCGACCAACTCGGCGCGGTGCACGGGGATTCCGGTGTCGGCGTGGTGCAGGTAGACCGCCGCGAGGTCGTCCTTCAGGTCGTCGCGGGCCTGCGAACGCAGCGCCGGCAGCCGTAGGGCGGCCTGCTCGGCGCGGCTGGCATAGCGGTGGAAGTGCGCGCCGAGCAGAGCACGGAAAGCGGCCCGCTCGGCGGCGGTGGACGGCCGCCCGGCGACGAGGGCGCCGTCCGGCGGGACGAGCCGGGGCTGGGCGGCGGGGGCCTCGGCCGGGCTGTCGATGCCGGACTCGGCGGAGAGCCCAGCGGAAGACCCGGCGGAAGACCCGGCCACGGGGGTGGTGGCGGGTTCGGCTTGTGGGGCGGGGGAGTCGGCGCTGTCGGGGTCGTTCTCGCCGGTGCCGGTGCCGGTGCCGGTGGCGGTGGCGGGTTCGGAGTCCGGGCCGGGGGTGTCGGCGCTGTCCGGGTCGTCCTCGTCGGGTGCGGGTGCGGGTGCGGGCTCGGTGTCCGGTCCGGGGCGGAGCGGTTCGGCGACGGGTGCGGCCGTCCGGCCGGTCTCCCGTACGGAACCGGCGTGGACGAGCAGTTCCGGTGCCGCCGTGCCCGGGACGGTGAGCGAGGACAACAGGCCGTCCAGGACGGCGAGCACCTCCGCCGGAACCGTACGCTCGGCCGAGCCCGCGATGAGCAGCGGGCGGGCCGGGTCCGGGTCGAGCAGCCGCGGGCCGTGGTCCTGCGGTGGGTCCTCGGGGCGCAGCCACAGTCCGGCGGGGACCGCCTCCAGGTGCCAGCCCGCCACCGGTGCGCGGTGGAGCGCGGGGCCGCAGGGCGCGCTGCCGTCGGGCAGGGGGCGCCAGGCTGAGGCGACGACGCGGCCGAGGTCGGGGGAGGCGGTCAGTTCGGTCAGCCACGGCTCCCAGGCCGGGGTGCCGTCCGTGGTCAGCAGGCGGGAGGAGAAGCCGTCCGCGGTGCGCATCGGCAGGCCGACGGCGGCCCGGACGTCCCGGCCCAGCTCGGCCGCGAGACCGGCGGCCAGCGCGACGAGTGCCGTGGTGGCGGCCCAGGGCGCGCTGACCAGCAGGTCGGCCGGGGCGGGCCGCGAGCGGCGCAGCCGGGCGGCGAGGTCGGCGGCGGCGGGCAGGGGAGTGCCGGGGTGGCCGACGACCAGGACCAGGGTGCCCGGTGCCGCCGTGGCGTGGGCCAGCGCTCCGGGCGGGCCGTCGGGGGCCGGCCCGCTGCGGAACCAGTAGCCGCGCGGCAGCACGGTCACCAGCGGGTCGCCGTCGAGCGGGTCGCCGTCGCCGCCCGGTGGACCGGGCTCGGCGGAGCCGGTGCCCGCCGTGGGAACGGGTGTCGGGGCGGCGGGTGTCGGCGTGGCGGGCGCCGGCGCGGGCAGGGCCGGCGCGGGGGCGGGCGGGCCGGACGGTGCCGCGCCGGGCAGCGACACCTGAGGAGCCGTCACGGCGGCTACGGGCGGCGCTGCCTGAGCGGCTGCCACCGTCGGCACCTGTACCTGGGGAGCCGC
The DNA here is from genome assembly GCF_019192735.1 of Kitasatospora aureofaciens. Lineage (GTDB taxonomy): Bacteria > Actinomycetota > Actinomycetes > Streptomycetales > Streptomycetaceae > Kitasatospora > Kitasatospora aureofaciens_A. Next base: position 27,608 of record NZ_JAHTKP010000018.1, on the reverse strand, counting down.
CACCAGCACCGACACCTGGGGAGCCGTCACGGTGCCCACGGGCGGCGCTGCCTGAGGAGCCGCCGCCTGCGCCTGAGCCTGAGGGGTCGCCGTCGGCAGCGGCCACACCGGTCCGAGCCGGCGGGTGCGGCCGGCCGGGGTGAACAGCCACCAGGAGGAGGGTTCCTGCTCGGTCGCCCCGGTGGTCAGCAGGGTCCCGTCGGGCCGAAGGGTGACCAGTCCGTCCGGTGCCACGATGCTGGTGGCGGCCAGTTCGGCGATCCGCTGGGCGGGCCGGCGTCCGGCCTCCGGGGCGGCCGCGAGGCCGGAGGCGGCCAGGACCAGCGTGGCGGCTTTGCGGGCGGCGGCGGTGCGGGCCAGTTCGTCCAGGCTGCCGAGCAGGACGGGCTGCGCGTCGGCGGCCGCGGCCAGCACGGTGACGGTCCCGATCACGGGTGGCAGCTGGGCCAGGGCGTCGGTGAGCGCGGCGGGCAGCGCCGTCGGGTCCGGGCCGTGCGGCCCGCCGGGCGCGATGACGAAGTGCGGGCCCACCTCGTGCAGTGTCGCGGGCGGTGGGGCGGGGGTGTTGCGGTGGCGGGTCAGCCAGCGCCGTGCGGGCGGCGCGCCGTCCCCGGCCGTGCTTCCCGTGCTTCCCGTGCTTCCCGCGGTGTTCGCCGGTGTGCTCATCGTCCGGCCCCTCCGTCCTCGTTCTCGCCGGTGTCGACGACGGCGGTCTGCACCTGCACCGTGCGGCGCCGGGTGATGTGCAGGGCCCGCCCGGGCGGGAAGGTGCGGGGCTTGGTGTTGCCGAACAGGAAGCCCTCGCTCGGCGGGCAGGACAGCAGCACCGCCGGGGTGTTGACCTCCTCCAGCTTGCGCAGCAGCTGGTCGGAGGAGGCCCGCCCGATGCCGTTGGCGCTGCGGGCGACGATCAGGTGCAGACCCAGCTCGGTGCCCTGCGCCAGGTAGTCCAGCAGCGGCGCGAACGGGTGGGCGGCCATTCCCCCGGGGGAGCCGGCGACCAGCTCGTAGTCGTCGACCAGGATGAACAGTTCGGGGCCTTCCCACCAGTCGCGCAGCCGCAGTCGGGCGGGCGGGATGTCCGCGCCGGGCAGCCGGTTGGCCATCGCCCGGGCCGCGCCGTCGACGATCTGGCGCAGCACGTCCACGGCGACCGCGTGCCCGAGCCGGTACTCCTCCGGCACCGCGTCCTGGAGCACCCGGCGGTAGTCGACCAGCATGATCCGCGCCTGGTCTGGCCGGTAGGCGCCGGTGATGCCGGCGGCGACCAGCTTCAGCAGGTTGGTCTTGCCCGACTCGCTGTCGCCGACCACCACCAGGTGCGGCGCCTCCTCGAAGTCGTGCCACAGCGTGCTCATCGAGACGTCCTGGAGTCCCAGCGGGACGCGCAGCCGGCCCTCGGCGGCGGGCAGCGTGGCGGCGGGCAGGTGCAGTGGCAGCATCCGGATCTCGGGTGCGCGCGGGCCCGTCCAGTGCTCGGAGACGGCGTCGACCAGGTCCGCGACGCCGTCGCCGAGGTCCTCGGTGCTGCCGTTGCCGTCCATCCGGGGCAGCGCCGTGAGGAAGTGCAGCTCCTCGACGGTCAGGCCGCGCCCGGGGATCTTCGGCACCGTGCCCGCGACCCGCATGCCGATCGCGGAGTCGACCGGGTCGCCCAGCCGCAGTTCGAAGCGGGTGCCCAGCAGGTCGCGCAGCGCACCGGTGACCTCGCCCCAGCGGGTGGTGCCGACGATCAGGTGGATGCCGTAGTTGAGGCCGCGCTGGGCGATCAGGGTCAGCGCGGGCGCGAGGTCGGCGAACTCCTGGCGCACGGTGTTCCAGCCGTCGACCACCAGGAAGACGTCGCCGTGCGCCTCCTCGGGCAGCTCGCCCGCGGCCAGCGCCCGCCGGAAGGCCGCCACCGAGTCGATGCCGAGCTCGGCGAAGCGCAGCTCACGCCGGGCGAGGATGCTGTTGACCTCCGCGACCGTGCGCACCACCCGCTCGGGGTCGTGCCGCCCGGTGACCCCGCCCATGTGCGGCAGGCCGCGCAGCGAGGAGAGCGTGCCGCCGCCGAAGTCCAGGCAGTAGAACTGCACTTCGCGCGGGGTGTGGGTGAGCGCGAGGGCGGTGATCAGGGTGCGCAGCAGGGTGGACTTGCCGCTCTGCGGGCCGCCCGCGATGCCGACGTGGCCGCCGGCGCCGGACAGGTCGGCGCTGAGCAGGTCGCGCACCTGGTGGAAGGGCCGGTCGATGACACCGACCGGGACCTGCAGGGTGCCCCGGCCCGCGTCGGTCTCGGTGGTCAGACCGTACGCGGGGTGCGCCGCCAGCGGCGGCAGCAACTGGTCCAGGGTGGGCGGCACGCCCAGCGGCGGCAGCCACACCTGGTGGGCGGGCGGCCCCGCGTCGACGAGCTTCTCCGCCGCCAGGGCGAGCAGGCTGCGGCTCTCCTGCACCTCCTCGGCCTCCGGCTCCTCCAGCACCGCGACGGGCTGACGCGGCGCCACGTACCCCGTCCCGTAGACGGCGACCTGCCCCGCCGCGGCCTGCTGGCGCACCGCCGCCGGACGCGGCGCCCGGTAGGGCCCGGAGACGTACGCGGCCTTGAACCGGGTCAGGGTGGCGATGTCGCTGCGCAGGAACCCGTTGCCGGGCTGCGAGGGCAGCTGGTACGCGTCGGGCACCCCCAGCACGCCCCGGCTCTCCATCGCGGAGAAGGTCCGCAGACCGATCCGGTACGACAGGTGCGACTCCAGCGCGTGCATCCGGCCCTCGTCCAGGCGCTGCGAGGCCAGCAGCAGGTGCACGCCCAGCGACCGGCCCAGCCGGCCGATCATGATGAACAGGTCCATGAAGTCGCGGTGCGCGGCGAGCAGTTCGCTGAACTCGTCGACCACCACGAACAGCGTCGGCAGCGGCTCCAGCGCCGTGCCGCCCGCGCGGGCCGTCTCGTAGTCCAGCAGCGAGCTGTAGTTGCCCGCCGAGCGCAGCAGCTCCTGGCGGCGCACCAGCTCACCGTGCAGCGCGTCGCGCATCCGGTCCACCAGCGCGGCCTCGTCGGCCAGGTTGGTGATCACCGCCGAGGTGTGCGGCAGCCGGTCCAGACCCAGGAACGTCGCACCGCCCTTGAAGTCGACCAGGACGAAGTTCAGCACCTCGGAGGAGTGCGTCATCGCCAGCGCCAGCACCAGGGTCCGCAGCAGCTCCGACTTGCCCGACCCGGTCGCGCCGATCAGCATCCCGTGCGGGCCCATGCCGCCCTGCGCCGACTCCTTGATGTCGAGCTCGACCGGCGTGCCGTCACCGGCGATGCCCAGCGGCACCCGCAGCCGGTCGGCGATGCCGCGCCGCGCCCAGCTGTCCGCCACGTCGTGCCGGTGCAGATCGCGGATGCCCAGCAGCGACGCCAGGTCGAAGTCACCCGCCAGCGGCTCCCCGGCCTCCACCTGGTCCCCGATCCGGTACGGGGCCATCAGACCGGCCAGCCGGCGCGCGGCCGGCAGCGACAGCGCGTCGGGCCGGCCCAGGTCGGTGACCTCGTCGTTGTGGTTGCGGTCGGCGCCGACCATCGCCAGCCGGCCGTCCTCGATCCGCAGCCGCAGCCGGTGCCGCAGCGGCTTCCACTCCAGCGTGTCACCCAGGTCCAGCAGCACCGCGTTGCGCCACCCGGCCAGCGCCGCCCGGCTGCCCGGCAACGCCTGCACCCCGTCCAGCACGATCACCGTGAACGGCTCGTCCCGGCCCGGCTGCGCCTCCGGCTCCCACGGCCCGCGCCCCGCGAACTCCGCCCCCAGCACCTGCTCCAGCTCCATCAACGACCCCGCCACCAGCCGCACCGGCCCCAGCGCGTCGTTGTCCACCGGATGCAGCGCGTGCGGCAGCCACTTCGCCCACTCCCACCGCTCCCGGTGCTCCGCGTCGGCCACCACCGCGATCCGCAGCTCGTCCGGCGCGTGGAACAGCGCCAGCTGCGCCAGCATCGCCCGCACCAGCGCCCGCGCCGCCTCCCGGTCGTCACCGCGCAGCAGCACCTGGGCGTACCCGCGCACGTACACCGCGATCGGCTGGTCGGCGACCGTGCCGTAGGCGTGGATGAACCGGCGCAGCGCGTGCGCGCACAACGGCTCCAGGTCCTCCACCGGCTTGGTCGACAACGGCGCCAGCCGCACCGCCAGCCGCTGGTGCCCCACCCCGATCCGCACGTCACCGAAGTCCGGGTGCGCACTGCGCCGCTCCCACAGCCGCGAGGTGCGCACCAGCGACGCCACCGCCCCCGGCGCCGGATGACGCCAGGCCAGCGCCTCCTGCTGACGCACGATGTGCCCGCGCACCTGCCGGCGGATCTGGGACAGGTAGCGCAGGTAGTCCCGCCGCTCGGCCCGCAACTCCCGCTTGCGGTCACTGGAACCGCGGATCAGCTGGGTCACCAGCATGCCCACCGCGGACAGCCCCATCATGCCCATCGCCACGTAACTGAGCACCCCGCCACCGTCGCCGGGACGCAGGAACATGAACACCATCGACAGCGAGCTCAACGCCATCGGCGCCATCGAGATCATGCTCGACATGCCGCTCTGCGCCTCCGGCAGGACCGGCGGCTCCTGCAACTGGATCTCGCCGTCGGGCATCGCCGGGCCGGGGCGTCGCGGCGGACGGTTGACCAGCACCACACTCAACGAAGGACTCCTCGCACCGGGAAGACGGCAGCAGGTGCCCCGCCGTCCGGGGCGCCGTCCGCCCAGGACCACGGACGGCGCCCCGCCCCGGGTTCACCACCGGTCCGAATCCGTGCGCACCGAGGTGAACCCGCCACCCCCCGCCGCCCGTGGCTGAAAGCGGGGCGCCCACACAAGAGGGACGGCCCACCGGGGTCGTACGGACGTGAGGAGAAGCGTGAACGGGAGTGCCAACGGGGCCGCCGTCGCCGGACTGTGCCGACTGAGGTTCCGCACACCCGAGGCGGTGTTCGAACTCGCCGTGCCCACCGACGTCCCCCTGGCCGACCTGCTGCCGGCCGTCCTCGCCCACGCCGGCGCCGACCTGGACGAACAAGGCGTCGAACACGACGGCTGGATCCTCCAGCGCCTGGGACACCCACCCCTGGACGAGGAACTCGGCGCCGACGCCCTCGACCTGCACGACGGCGAGGAACTCCACCTGCGCCCACGCCGCGAAGCCCTGCCCGAGGTCCACTACGACGACCTCGCCGACGGCCTCGCCACCGGCATGCGCGAACGCCCCGACACCTGGCGCCCCGCCCTCACCCACCACACCGCCCTCGCCCTGGCCGTCACCGCCCTGGCCGGCGGCGCCGCCCTCCTGCTGCTGCCCGGCCCCGCCACCGCCCGCGCCGCAGCCGCCGCCGTCACCGCCCTGCTCCTGCTGCTCGGCGCCCTCAGCGCCTCCCGAGCCGTCGGCGACGCCGGCGCCGGCACCGCCCTCGGCGCCACCGCCGTGCCCTACTTCGCCCTGGCCGGCGCCCTGCTCACCACCGGCACCGGACCCTCCGCCACCGGAGCACGCCTGCTCGCCGGCGGCTGCGCCGGCGCCGGAGCCGCCGTCCTCGCCATGGCCGCCGTCGGCTGCTCCGCCCCGCTCTTCCTCGGCCTGGTCCTGCTCGCCCTGCACATCACGGCCGCCGGCGCCCTGCTGCTCGCCGGACTGACCACACCCGCCACCGCCGCCACCCTCGCCGTCGTCCCGGTGGCCACCGCCGCCTTCCTGCCCGGCCTGTGCTTCCGCCTGTCCGGACTGCGCCTGCCCGCCCTGCCCCGCAACGCCGAGGAACTGCAGGAAGGCATCGAAGCCGTCCCGGCCGCCTCCGTCCGCACCCGCAGCGCCGTCGCCGACGGCTTCCTGACGGCCTTCCACCTCGCCCTCGCCCCCGTCCTCGCCCTGTGCCTGGCCACCCTGACCAACCAGGACGGCTGGGCCCCCACCGCCCTGACCTGCTCCCTGTCCCTCCTGCTGCTGCTGCACGCCCGCGGCATCGGCAGCATCCCCCAGCGCCTGGCCGTCCTGGTCCCCGGCGCCCTGGGCCCCGCCCTGCTCACCGTCCACCTCGCCCTCGGCCGGGACACCGTCGGACGCCTCGCCCTGCTCGCCGCCCTGCTCGTCACCGCCGCCGTCCTGGCCACCGTCTCCTGGACGATCCCGGGCCGGCGCCTGCTGCCCTACTGGGGCCGCGCCGCCGACCTGCTGCACACCCTCGCGGCCGTCACCGTGCTCCCGCTCGCCCTCGCCGCCGCCGGCACCTACCACGGGCTGCGCGCCATCGCCGGCTGAACCCGCACCACCACCAGCAGCAGACCCGCCGCTCCGTCACCAGGCCGCCAGGGCAGCCACCTGACGCCCCGCCGCCCGCCCGCGCGAGCGCACCCGACGCCCCGCCACCGAGGAGAACCACGCCATGCAGTCGAAGCGCGACCAGGTGCAGGCCCACCTGTTCGTGATGGGCCGCCTCGCCACCGGCATGCTCCGCGGCGAACCCGACGCCCCCGACACCCCCACCGGGCGCACCTCCCGCGGCACCGTCACCGGCGTCATCATCGCCGTCCTCGCCTGCCTGATCGCCGCCGTCTACGGCGTCCTCGTCCCCGGCGGCGCCACCGGCTGGAAGAAACCCGGCACCCTCGTCCTGGTCAAGGAGAACGGCGCCCGCTACCTCTACCTCGACGGCACCCTCCACCCCCTGCTCAACGAGGCCACCGCCCGCCTGCTCGCCGGCGACCAGCTCACCGTCGACCAGGTCAGCCAGCGCTCCCTGGCCGACACCCCCCGCGGCGCCCCGCTCGGCATCCTCGGCGCCCCCGACGGCCTGCCCGAACCCGACCGCCTCACCACCGCCCCCTGGCTCGCCTGCGCCACCCTGCGCCCCGGCCCCTCCGGCGCCCGCCAACCCCAACTCGCCCTCACCATCGACCCCGCCACCCACGGCACCGCCCTCACCGACAACCAGGGCATCCTGGTCACCGCCCCCGACGGCACCGGCTACCTGCTGTGGCACGGCCGCCGCCTGCGCCTGGACACCCCCAACCGCGCCCGCCAGGCCCTCGGCCAGGCCGCCGCCACCGCCCAGCCCGTCACCCAGGCCTTCCTCAACGCCCTGCCCGCCGGCCCCGACCTCGCCGCCCCCGACGTCGACCAGCGCGGCACCCCCGGCCCCGACCTCGCCACCCGCCCCACCCGCATCGGACAGCTCTTCACCGGCCCCAGCGGCGACCCCTACCTGCTCACCCGCGCCGGACTCACCCCGCTCACCACCATGGCCCTCGAACTGCTGCGCAACGACCCCCGCACCCAGCAGATCGCCTACCAGGGCGCCGCCGTCACCCCCGCAGGCCTCGGCGCCGCCGACCTCGCCGCCCACAGCGCACCCCCCGCGCCCGCCGCCACCGCCGGCGCCCTGCCCACCGCCCCGCCCGAACTCCTGACGGCCCCCCAGGGCCGCGACGTCTGCGCCGACCTGCGCCCCGGCGACCCCGCGCCGACCACCTCCGTCACCCTCCTCGATGACACCGCCGTCCAGGGCCCCGCCCCCAGCGCCCAGCCCGGCGTCGAGGCGGCCTGCGCCACCGCCGAGAGCATCGCGGTGCGCCCCGGCGGCGGCGCCCTGGTGCGCGCCCTGTCCACCGCGGGCGCCGGCACCACCCTCTACCTGGTCACCGACGCCGGGGTGAAGTACCCGCTCGCCTCGCCCGCCGTCGCCAAACAGCTCGGCTACGGCGCCGTCGCCCCGGCGGGCGTCCCCGAGCCGCTGCTGACCCTGCTGCCCACCGGCCCCAGCCTCGACCCGGCCGCGCTCACCGGCGCCGCGACCTCCGCGCCGAACCCGCCGGGTCCCGCCTGCCCGAGGTGAACCGGCCGCGGCCGCAGCGCCGTTGACTTCAGATGAGCCCGGCAGTCGAAGCCCGGGCCGACGGAAAGGAACCCACCATGGCACCCAACCTGCAGACAGACGACACGGTCGTCCAGAAGGTCCTGGCGACCCTGGAGAGCCACATGGACGCGATGACGCGCGCCGCAACGCAGGTCGAGAACGTCAACGGCGAGGTCCAGCAGCACTTCAAGGCCGCCTGCAGCACCCAGTACCAGCAGAAGATCGAGGACTGGCAGCACCGCTACCAGCAGCTCAAGAACGCCTACCAGACCTTCCACAGCAGCTTCGGCGCCGGACACCACCAGGTCAACAACGCCCACGACCAGGCCCTGGACGTCGGCGCCGGCTGGGGCGGCGCCTCCGCCGATATCTACAACGGCCTCAACCCCTGACCCTGCCCCCCGTCCCACCCGCCCCCCGACGACCCGACCGAGAGGACCCCTGATGGCCAGCATCGTGCTCAACCACGCCAACATCGACGAGGCCGCCGACGCCCTGACCCAGGCCGGCCAGGGCATGCACACCGCGATGGACAACTGCATGACCGCCATCAAGACCGCCGAGAGTCAGCTGAGCGGTGACCTCGCCACCGCGGCCAACGCCTTCTACCAGGCGCTGGCCAACCAGAACGGCGCCATGAACGACGACATCACCAATGGCGCCGACGTCCTGCGCACCATGCACGGCCTGCTGCGCGACGCCGACAAGCGCGCCGCCGCCGGCATCGGCTGATGGCGACGACCGATCTCCCGGGGCCGATCGAGGGACCGACGAACCCGCCAACCGCGCCGTCGAAGCCCGACAGCGGTCACACGCTCAGCGTCAACCACGACGACCTGGACTACTTCGCCAAGACGATCCTGCCGTACTACCTCTCCCAACTCGAGAACGATCCCGGCTACACCACCATGCTGGGGTTCAGCGGCGACGGCGGAGAGACCAGCAAGAGCAACTACACCGAGCTGAAAGCCGGCGCGTTCGACAGCGGCACCAACCTCCAGGGGCTGTTCAAGAAGCTGGCCGGCAGCGTGGCGGGCGACTACACGACGTTCCACGCCCAGCTGGAGACGGCCCGCGGAGACGTCCTGACCTTCCTGTCCCAGATGGACACCGCCCACGAGGAGGCCCTGACGGCCGCCGAGATGATGCAGATCCTGCAGGACGTCATCTCCGCGGGCGGTGGCGGTGGCGGCGGCGGTGGTGGGGGAGGCGGCGGGAAGTAGCCCGCCGCAGCCCGTCCGTGTCCGTTTCCCGATCCTCACCTCCCGGAGACCACCGTGCCCATCGCCTGGGAAGACACCCTCGCAGCGTTCAACCCCAAGGGGACGGGCGCGGTCACGATCACCAAGCGGACGGACGTCGCCGGTGACCAGACCACCCCGTGGATCTCGAAGGTTGAGCTCACCACACCGACGGGGTACTACGACCCGACCATCGGCAAGGAGAACAACAACACCCAGTACTCGGGCACCGGCCAACCGGTAGACGTCTGGTGGGCGATGAACTTCTACAACGGGACCACAGCGTCCCACTTCCTGATCTCGGTCCACATCGACTACGACAAGTGGGGGAACAAGACCGACGGGCCGCTGTCCAAGTTCAACCACCAGGCCGAGTTGATCCTCGATCCGATCCGGCCGGACCTCACGCTGCGCGACGCGACCACGAAGGAGTGGGCCGAGGCCGCCCTGAAGGGGAACGACACGATCGATCCCAGGAGCTTGCTGGCGGCCGCCACGGGGATCGACGCGGTGGTGTCGTGGCTGAAGGGCCAGGCGAAGGACGTCCGTGACTGGGCGGCCAAGATCGACGGCCCGGACAGCGGCTGGCAGGGGGACGCGGCCGGGGAGTTCAAGACGCTCCTGGAACGGTACGCGATCGAACTCGACGGGCTGCGCAACCAGTTGGAGGGGGCGAACTACGGCCCGTACCTCAAGTACGCGGCCCAGAGCATCGGGATCGCGATCAACGCGGTCAGCCAGACGCAGGCCGCCTGGTACGCGGTCGGATTCCCCTACCAGTGCATCCTGGAGGTCCTCACCGAGGCCATGGCGCAACGTCCTTTCTACTGGACGGGGACAGCGTGGGACTACAACACCCCCTTGGGAGACCCGCAGAACGACAATGCCGGCTTCCTCACCAACCTCGACAAGGCGGCCAAGAAGCGGTGGCTCGAGAAGGTCCACACCATGCTGGACGCCGGTGGTGACAGGGCCCTGTCGGACCTGGGAACGGCGTACGCGCCGCTGATCGCCAAACTCAGGCCCGGCCTCCTGCCGGTGGGGATCAAACTCCCCCCGACACCGGCTCCCGACCCCAACAACTCGGGCTCCCCGCCGCCGGGAACCGGTGGCGGCGGAGGGGGCGGAGGAACCGGGGGAAAGGGCGATCTCGGCCTCGGCGACGGCAACCAGAGCCTCGGCGCCGGCGGTGGCGGGGGCGGAAGCCACTCCGGGAGCAAGCCCCCTCCGCTGCCGCCGCCGCCGATCGTCGGCCCTCCCGGTTCCGGGACCAGCGGCGGAGGGAGCGGCACCGGGACGCCGATCCGGGACAAGAACGGCAACATCCTCCTCGACAAGGACAAGAAGCCGATCCTCCTGCCGCCCGGCGGCTACATCGGCGCCGGCGGCAAGGTGTACGACGCCAACGGCAAGGAAGTGCTGGGCAAGGACGGCAAGCCGATCGTCGTCCCCCAGGGTTCATCCGTGCCGCCGGGCACCGGCGGCGGCATCTACGGCCCCAACGCCAAGGTGCCCAAGGGCTCGACCGTCCGCGAGGACGGCACCGTGGTCGACGCCGACGGCAAGCCCGTGCTCGACTCGGACGGCAACCCGTACGTGCTGGAGAAGGGCGGCTCGATCGCGGAGGACGGCACCCTGCTGGGCGCCGACAAGAAGCCGATCTCCGACTACGTCCAGCGCTCCAGCGACCTCCGGCACGCCTGGAACTCGATGGCCGGCAGTGGCGGCACGACCGTCGGGACCGGAGGGGGCCTGCGGCCGCCGCCCATCGACTCCGCGCCCTGGACCATGGACCTCGGTGGCTTCGGCAGCGGCTCCGGCTCCGGCCACACCTCGGACGGTGTCTCGTTCGGCGCCTACCCGGGGCTGTTCGGCGGAGCCGGCGTCGGCGGAGCCTCGATTCCCACGGCCTCCGGCGGCGGCAGCGGCCCGCGCATCCTCGGCACCAGCAGCGGGTTCAACCCCGGGGCGATCGAGAACAGCGGGATGGCTCCCGGCAGCAAGGCGGCCACCGCGGCGGCGGCCGAGGCGGCCGCCGCGAAGGAGGCCGCGATGAGCCAGAAGGCCTCCGCGCTGGCCGCCGAGGAGGCGGCCGCGATGCGGGGCGGGTCGGTGGCCACCAGCGGCGGCGGGATGCCGATGATGCCGCCGATGGGCGGCATGGGCGGCGGCATGGGCGGCCAGGGGGAGAAGGACCGTCAGCGCACCACCTGGCTGGCCGAGGACGAAGAGGTCTGGGGCACCGAGACCGGTGCGGTCAACGGCGTGATCGGCCGCTGAGCGGCGCGGTCCACCGGCAGGGGGCGGCGGCCCTGTGAAGGCCGTCGCCCAGGAGAGGAACGGAAGAAGGCATGTCGTACTCGTTCGAGGAACAACTGAACCAGGCCATGGCCTCGTTGGCGGAGCAGCAGGAGAGGCTGGCCGAGTCGACGCGCAAGATGCGGGCGATGACCGCCTCGGCGACCAGCAAGGACCGGATGGTCACCGCGAAGGTCGGATCCCAGGGCGAACTGCTCGCGCTGACCTTCCACACCACCGCGTACCAGTCCATGGCGCCGGCCCAGCTGGGCACCGTGCTGAAGGACGTGCTCAACGAGGCCAAGGCCCGGATGGGCGATCAGATCACCGCCGAGATGCGCACCTTCGAGGGCGTCGGCGAGAGCCTGCGGATGAACTTCACCGGCGAACGCGGCGACGAGGAGCTGTTCGGGGCCGGCGGCGGGCTGGACCTGGACGCGCTGCTGGCCCCGCTCACCGCGATGCGCCCCGGCGCCGACCAGGCGCCCAAGTCCTCCCGCAAGCAGGAGGAATTCAATGGCTAGCAGGCTGCGCAAGGACGAAAGTCTCAAGGCGGCGTTCGCCAACTTCGACGACGTGGCGACCCTGGTCGGAAAGATCAACAAGGAGATAACGGACATCAACGAGAAGAACGTCAAGGCCGGCGGCGGCGACGAGATCGGCAAGCAGTACCACGCGAAGATCGACAAGCCCACCGCCGACCTGACCGGGCTGACCTCGCAGATCCGGGACAAGCTCAAGGCGATGTCCGCGCACGGCCAGGGCACGGCAGACCTCTTCGACGCCACCGACGAGCACAACGCGGGCCTGGTTTGAACCGCCGCCGGTAGCACCTGACTTCGGGCCCGCTCGCCCGCCCCCGCACCCTCGCACCGCCAGCCCCGCCCCGGAGGCCCTGCGCCATGTCCCACTCGTCCATCCAAGTCTCTCCGGGTGTGGCGCAGTTCTTCCACATCATCAGCGGCATGCCCTGGCCGGAGTCCGACGAGGGACTGCTGCGGGACGTCCGGGACGACTACCTCGCGCTGGCCGAGGACCTGCCGAAGCTGCGCGGGTACATCGCCGATGCGGTGACGAGCTGCCACGCGAGGCTCGAGGGCGAGGCCGCCAACGCCTTCGAGAAGGAGTGGGGGCAGTTCATCGGCGCCGCCCCCGGGTCCACCGACCCCCTCGGCACGGCCGGCACGCTCTGCACCGACCTGGCCGAGCTGGCCGGCAAGGTCGCCAACACCGTCGAGTACACCAAGTGGATGGCGATCGGTCAGCTCGTCCAGCTGATCATCGAGATCGCCATCGCCATCGCCTGGTCCGTCTTCACCGGGGGCGCCTCCCTGGTGGAGCTGGAGTGGAAGAAGTTCTTCACGAAGCAGTTCCTCATCCAGCTGCTGAAGAAGCTCGCGCTGCTGATCGGCATGCACACCTTCGGCGGCATCGTCGGCGGCCTGACGCTGGACGCGATCATCCAGGGCATCCAGTTCAAGCGCGGCGACCGGCACGAGTGGGACAAGGACCTCACCAAGCAGGCGGCGATCTTCGGTGCGATCAGCGGCTTGATCGGCGGCCCGCTGAACCTGCTGGGCCTGGGCCTGGGCAAGCTGATCGGCCCCCGCCTGAGCAAGCTGTTCGTGGAGAGCACGCTCAACAAGATGATCAAGGAGCTGGCCGGGGGAATCGCGGGCGACGCCCTCGCCGGCGCTCTCAAGGGGGCGGGCAAGGAGCTCGGTGAGGGAGCCGCGGGCGGCGCCCTCAAGGCGGGCGCCAAGGAACTCGGCGAGGGCGTCGGCCACCTGCTCGGCAACGAGGCGGCCGAACAGTTCGCGAACGGCATCTCCAAGCTCCTGAAGGAGAACTCCCAGTACCTGTCCAAGGGCTTCAAGGCCGGGCGCAAGGTGGGCGCCGCGACCGGCGAGAAGTTCGTGAAGGAGCTCGGGGAGCTCTTCAAACAGGAGCTCGGCGAGGAGCTGGGCAACAAGCTCGCCCGGGAGGTGGGTGAGCACCTCGGGAAGCAGTTCGTCGAGCAGTCCCTGAAGTCGGCGCTGAAGGAGGGCAGCAGGGCGACGCTGATGGAGGGCCTGGAGACCATCCTCAAGGACGGCGGCAGGGTCGGGCTCACCCCGGAGCTGAAACTGCTGGCCGAGAAGATGCCCGAACTCGCGGGCGGCATCAACAAGATGAACAAGATGTTCTACCTCGGGCACGTCCTGGGCAGCCAGCTCGAATCGGGCCTCAACCAGTACCTGACCGAGGGCATCTACAACACGATCTACAACGGCGAGTGGCAAGCCAGCGGGATGAGCTTCGTCGGCGGCTTCATGATGGCCGGGATGCGGCACATGCTCATGGGGCTCGCCTCGCCGCTGACGGCCCGGTACGCGGACTTCGTCCGCAGTCTGGAGAGCTCCCGGATCACCGGGGAGAGCGGCGAGCACTACGGCATGACCCACCCGCTGACCTTCCTCTCGGTGATCAGCAACATGGGCGGGCACTCGGCGCCGTTCCCGGTGCCCCGGCCCGGGCACATCGACCAGATCCGCGCCCACGTGACCAGCGACGACATCGTCCCGGGCCACTCCGACATCGGCTCGATGTCCGGCAAGGCCTTCGCCGGGACCGAGGGCGGGCCGGTGCTCGCCGACTCCAAGGGCAAGACCAGCCACAACTCCTCCGTCGACGGCGGGTGGGACCCGAAGGCCCCCGCGCCGAAGGTCTCGACGGAGTCCGGCGCCAAGTCGTCCGCGTCCGCTCCGTCCTCCGAGGCGCCGAAGACCACCGGCAAGCGGGACACCGACCCCGGGCCCGCCACCAGGACCCGCACGGAGACCGACACCCCCCAGAAGGGCGAGAACCCGCAGAAGGCCGACACCCCCCAGAAGGCCGGGACCCCGCAGAAGACGGGGGGCCGCAGCGGCAACGAGACCGCGACCGCGTCCGCCGACAGCCAGGGCGGTGCCGCGAAGGCGCAGCACCAGTCCCTGCCCGGCCAGGACCGCCGTACCACGGTCCGGGAGGAGCACGACGAGCCGACCGTGCACGAGCGCACGACCGCGACGAACGGCGGGCCGGCGGGGCCGCCCGGGCGGTCGGCGACGGACAACGGGCCCGTCGCCCCGCACTCCGACAACGGATCGCAGCCGCACAAGGACGGGCCCGGTGGCGGCCCGGCGTCCCCGCCGATCCGCACCAGCGGCGGCTCCGGCGACCTCCACAACGACGGCAACGGCAACGGCAACGGCGACGTCCCCGCGCCCGGCCGCCCGGACCCGCAGCGCCCGGACCCGCAGAACCCGGTGCCGAACCACCAGAACCCGGACCCGCAGCGCCCGGACCCGCAGGGCCCCGTGCCGCCCGCCACACCACCGCGCGACCCCAAGCCCGACGGGCCCACCGACCCGAAGGGCCCCCACGACCAGTCCGCCCCCGGCCCCACCACCTTCCACACGCCCTCCGGCCACGCCTACCACCGGGTCGACGCGCCCGAGCACGCCAAGGTGCCCGCCGGCGACGAGCGGCGCACGGCCTGGCACGACAAGCAGCAGGACCTCGCCGAGCGGCACGACGCCGTGCTCGCCGAGGCCGAGGCGAAGGAAGCCCTGCACGGCGCGATCGAGGAACACCTGATCGAGGGCCACGCCGACCTGCCCCGGGAGCTGCGCGCCCTGACCGGTCCGGGCACGGAAGCCTGGCGCCGCACCGCCGCCGACCTGCAGACCGACATCGAGGCCCGCCCGCACGAGCGGGAGGAGATCCTCGCCGGCGCCGCCGACCGCCTGGAGCTGGCCGGCGCCCGCGAACTCGCGCTCAAGATCGCCGTCGGCCGCTTCGACGACCTGCTGACCAGGCGCGGCCTCGACCCGGCGACAACCGGCGACGACCACCCCCGCGCGGAAATCCGCCGGGAAGCCTCCGAGCGCTTCCGCTCCGACGCCGAACACGACATCGCCGAGCTGTTCACCACCCGCGCCGACCTCACCCCCGAACGCAACGCCCTGGCCACCCGCGGGCTGGAACGCCGGCTGCGCCAGGCCGCCGGGGACCTGGACGTCCGTCAGGCACGCGCCACGCAGACCGAGCGGATCGACCGGGCGGTGGACGAGGCCCACGCCGACTGGAAGCGGGAGAACCTCTCCGAAACGGACCGCGCGCTGCTGGACGCGGTCGGCGTGCCGAAGGACACCCGGGTGTCCGAGGAGGCCCGCGACCAGGTCGCCGAGGCCATGCGGGAGCGGATCACCGACTTCCACGGCCGCTACCAGGACCGGATGGCCCTGGGAGCCGACGAGACCGAGCCGGGCGCCGGCCGCAGGGACGAGGACACGTTCCTGGCGATCGAGGACGAGAACGGCGAGGACCTCGCCGCCCTCGACCCCACCCGCCGGGGAAAGGAGCGGCTCGAAGCCGACTTCCGGGACGTCTTCGAGAGCCACCGCAGTGGCCTGTCCCACGACTTCACCGTCCAGGCGGTCCGCGAGACCGTGCTGAAGCGGTCCATCGAGGCGGTGGAGGACGCGGCCGGGGCGTGGAAGACCAGCGCCCCCGAGCAGTTCGGCCCCGAGGCGCTGCGGGAACTCGGCCTGGCCGACGGCCCGTCCCCCCGCGCGGTGGCCACCGCCCGCGCCCAACTCGCCCGCCTCACCGACCACGCGGTCACCGAGCACACCGCCGCCGACCGCGACCCGGCCCGGCTCAAGGAGGAACTGGACCGGCTGACCTCCCCGGCCGAGGTCAACCGCCTGCTGGCCCTGCACGGCGCCCGCGAGGAGGCGCTGCGCGTCGCCGAGGAGACCGCCCGTACCAAGGTCCCGCACGACCTGGGCGGCCCCGACGGCACCGACCACGAGCCCGCGACGGCCGCCTCCGTCGAGACGGCCCTGGGACGGCCGGCGCGCGGCAGCCGCACCGAGGGCTCCGAACCGCCGGCCACCGCCGCCGCCCGGCGCGTGCGCGAGGGCTACACCGAGCGGATCCGCGCCGCGTTCGAGGAGAACTTCCGCTCCCTGCTGCGCGACGGGGACGCCGACCACAAGGCCGGCCTGCCCGAGCAGCTGGAGCAGTGGCGCCGCGAGCGCGAGCGGCTGACCGAGGGCCTGGACCTGCACGTCTCCTTCGAACGCGCCGTGCTGCCCGCCCGCGAGCACGCCGCCGCCGGCTACGACCGCCTCGCCGAGGACCGCCGGGTGTCGGCGGAGGAGATCCAGAACCTCAAGACCCAGTACGGCGGCGAGTTCTTCGACGCCTACAAGGACCACTGGGGACCGGAGGACCTGGACGGCGAGCGCTGGCGCGGCCACGAGGCGGCCAACGAGAACGTCTTCGGCCGCCGCCCCGCCGACAACGAGCCCGAGGCCGAGCACAAGCCCGAGGCCGAGCACAAGCCCGAGCCCGAGCACAAGCCCGAGCCCGAGCACAAGCCCGAGCCCGAGCACAAGCCCGAGCCCGAGCCCGAGCGCAAGCCCGAGCCCGAGCCGACCCCCGTGCCCGGGCCCCTCACCCCGTCCGGCCCGCTCGTCCGCCCCCGGGACACCGTCCTGGAGCCGTCCTCGGACAAGAAGCCGGGCGGGGACCGCCCGGAAGGCCACGAACTCGTCGAGCAGGGCGACCTCCACCCGGACACCCCCGCACCCAAGGACGACCGGCCCGGGCCGGCCGGACCGCTGCAGGAGCAGGCACGCCAGACACTCCTGACGACCGGTCAGGACCACGAGGGCGCCGGGCCCCGCCGTGAGGCGCAGGAGCAGGCACACCAGGAGGTGGCCGGGAAGGAGCGCCAGGCCGCCGGGGACCGCGACCAGGCCCGTCCCGTCGCGCCCGCTGCCCAGGAGGCCGTCTACCCGGTGGCGCAGCGCACGCCCGCGCAGGCCCCGCCGATGCACTCGGACTCGGAGGACGACTGGAGCACCGGCAGCGCGAACGGCGACTCGGTCCCGAACACGTCCGTCAACCAAGCACTGGCCCAGTCCATCCAGACCATGACGGTGGCCGAGGCCCAGGGCGACACCGGGCAGGACACGCCGAACCGGGTGACCGAGGAGGACTCGTCGCTGAACCTCCTCGACGAGCCCCTGCCCGAGGACCGCCCGTTCGAGGCCGCTGAGCTGTGGCGCACCGGTGACCGCCTGCCGCACTTCTACATCCAGGACCACGAGCTGAGGACGTGGGTCCCCGAGAACAACCAGTCCGTCCCGCAGGACCCGGCCGCCCTCCTCGGGCTGGCGGCCGACCGGATCGAAGCCCGGCTGCAGCGCATCCTCGACCGGGCCACGCAGGTCCGGGACACCGGGGCCGCAGGCCACGAGGCCGCCACGCTGCTGCTCGACACGCACGCCGTGCTGGCGGGCGACGGCTGGTCGCCCGCCTACATCAGCGAGTTCCTCCACCTGCAGATGCGGCTGCGCGCCAGTGCGGTACCCGGCCTGTTCCCGGCGCGACTGTTCGAACAGCACCCGCAGCCCCTGCAGGGGGGCGGGTTCTCGGGATTCCGCCTGATGACCGCCTACGAAGTGCCGCCGGCCGGCGGGATACAGACGGCACATGACGGCGGCTCGTTGCGCGGCACCGACGGCGCCGCCGACGCGTTCTACAAGTGGCTGGAGAACGAAGCGGGCGGGCACCCGAGCCACATCTCGGTCTGGGAGGGATCCCAGGGCGGCGGATCCTGGGAGCGGGATCCCCTGACCGCGAAGCTGATGTTCGGCCACTTCCGCCCCGGCGACGGGCCGGAAGTGGAGTACCTCTGGCGCCAGCTCGGGAACGACGACGTCTACATGTACGGGCAGTCGTACGTCCGCAGCCTGGTGGCCCAGCACGTCTTCACCTACGAGTTCCTGAGGACCACGGAGCTGCCGAACGTGGACCGCCACACCGGGCAGGTCACCCTGATCCGGCTGGAAAGCCAGCGGCACGTCGACAACGTGACCGGCAGCGAAGAACGGCAGGAGGGCCGACCGCTGCCGCTCCAGCGGGGGCCGGCCGAGTCGTTCAGCCTGCTGTCGCCCTTCAAGGATCCGCACAGCACGAGCGACAGCGGCCCGTTCTACGTCACGGTCCAGACCCTTCCGATCCACCGGGTGTTCGGGACCCACCTGCAGGGCCGACTGGACGAACTCACCGGGCCGATATTCGGCGGTGAGGACGAGTTCGTGGTGATGTCGGCGGGCAGCGAGATCATCTTCAACGGCATGACCGTGCCCCTCACCCCGCGCCAACTGGCCGAGCAGCAGGCCGAGCAGCAGCAGGCCGACCAGAACGCCCAGAACACCCAGCCCGTCCAGCCCGCCCAGGCGCCGGCGGTACCCGCCGCCGTACCCCCGGCAGCCCCGGCCCAGGCCCCGGTCCCTGTCCCGGGCCCAGCCGTGCCGCCCGCCACCCATGGCACGGTGCTGCCCGCCTCGTCCTGGGCCGACATCCGGACGTCCGCGCCGCCCGCGCGGATGGAAACGGTGCGCTTCGACCCCCGCGTGCGCGGCCAGGCGGGTCCGGGCGCCATCGCCGGGCCCGGAGTGCGCGACCAGTACGAGGCCCGGCAACTGAGCCTCGGCGGGCTGCACGGCGCCGACACCACGATCAGCTACGACGTGCGGCGCTTCGAAGCCCAACCCGGGCACTGGGTAGCCGAGTTCACCCTGAACCTGCACCTGCAGACGCCGGACGGGCGCCCGCTGCCCGCGCACGAGGCCGCCCGCCTGCTCGACCGGGCCCGGGCGGTGGTCAACGAACGCTTCAACGAACGCTTCCACCTGCCCGGCGGGGACCAGGTGCACCTGCGGGTGGACGGCACGGAGACCGCGGCCAACGCGCACCGCACCATCACCGTGCTCCCCGGCCGCGAACGCAGCGACCAGTTCAACTGGTCCGACGAGAGCCCGCCCGGTGTGCTGCTGCACGAGCTGCTGCACTTCCTCGGCCTCCCGGACGAGTACGTCGAACCGGCGAAGAACCCGGGCGACGCCTTCGCGCTGCGCCGCCGCGACCGGTGGGCCGGCGAGAACGGGGTGATGGGCACCTCGGCGTACCGGGACGACTTCACGGTGCTGCCCCGGCACCTGCAGCGGATCGAGGAGGTCCTGCGCTCGGGCCCGGTCCTGCGCGACCTGACCTACGAGCAGTACCGCTCCCACCCGGAGACGGCGCACGCCCCGCTGACGGAGCAGCACCGGGAGACCGAGGGCCCCGGCGCCCCGGCTCCGCTGAACGGCGCGACCCACATCGACGTGACCCCTGTCATCGAGACCCCCGCCGGCAGGCCACCGAACGCTCCGGCCCCGGTGCACGAGTCGCGCGTGAACGTGCTGGACAGCGGCCGGCTGTACCACGTCGTCGACGTGCCGGGCGACGGCAACTACCTGCTGCACGCCGTCCTCGCCGGCGCCCGCGGGCTGAACGGCTGGGAGCACGGCGAACTCACCGTCCACGGGCTGCGGGAGCTGGCGTCGCAGTGGTTCCGCAGCGACGCCGGCGCCCAGCTGCGCCACAACGCCGATGCCACCGGCCAGCGACCCGAGGACCGTCTGGAGCCGCACGAGCGCAACCAGACCTGGCAGGTGCACCGCAACCCCGGGGACGAGCAGCCGTCGACGCTGTCCGGCAGCGACCTCGGGAACCTGCGCATGAGTGACCTGTATGACATGGGGCTGCGCAACCGGTCTCTGTGGAACACCTCGTTCTACGACCAGGCGCCGGCCATCATCGCCCACGCCCTCGACATCCACCTCGTGATCCACGCGGGCAACGGCCGTACCGAGTTCAACCCCGGCGCGCACGGCCGCGAGGTGCACGTCTACCGCGACCCCGGAGGTGGCCTGGCCGCGCACTACTCGGAGCTGCGCCCCGATGTGCGGAGGCCGGTGGCGGTGGAGACCGGCGGTCCCGTCGACCCGAAGGTGGCGAAGGAGCTGGCCGGGCGTGTCCAGCCGGACATCGTCGTCGTCACCCTGGAGCCCGGGCAGCCGGTCTTCCGGGTGACCGATGCCTGGACGCTGCGGGGGTACCTGCTCCAGGGCAAGATCGGCGCGGTCAAGAACAAGGAGGGCTGGTCCCAGCTGGGGCCGGGGCTCTACACGGGCGACGACTTCGATCACGCGGCCACCTACAGCGACTCCCTCACCGGCCTGCCGGTGGTCATGGAGTTCCTCCTCTCCCGCCAGGCCACGGGCCTGAAGGTGAAGAACATCACCGAGGACTGGACGGCCAAGGAGGTCCCGGAGACGCTGAAGAAGTACGACTTCCTCACCGACGGGACGCAGTTCAAGTTCCACCCCCGCTTCTACGAGGGCCCCATCCGGGAAGGAGCGCAGTCCGCGGACAAGACCAGCGGTCTGCGGATCGCCGGCCTGAAGGTGAAGGAAGGCGCATCGGTCTGGAACCACTACCGGACCGAGGACTTCGTCCCGGAGTTCGAGGGCTACCTGATCAAGGCGCACCAGGACAAGGCGCAGCAACACCCGCGCAGCGACGACGCGTCCGGCCCCGCCCGCGAGCCGGATCCGGTCCCGACGAGCCAGGCCCTGGACTCCGCCCCGCCCGCCTCACCCGAGGACCTCAGGCGCATCCGCTACCTGGAGCAGGCCGAGGCCTACGAGCGGCGGCTCGCCGCCCACCTGCTCGAACGCGGTGACGTTCAGCGCGAGGTCAAGAAGGTCGTGGACCTGGCCTGGGCAATGACCACCAACGACAAGGACAAGACGCAGTTCGGTTCCAGGATGACGGGCACGACCGGCATGGTCGGCACCGACCGGCACATGCTGGAGGAGGTCGTCAACCACGGCAACCTCCGGGAGCGCATGGCCCTGCTCTACAACGGCTACACCTCCAACCACTTCGCCAAGCTCGTACGACAGCGGCAACTGCCGCGACCGGAGCAGCTGACGCAGGAACGGGTGGACCGCCACGACATCGGCGCCGAGGTCGTCAACCCGTTGACCGCGGAGATCAAGAAGGTCTACGGGGAACTGCTGAAGCCGCCCGCCGAGCGCGAACACCCGGCGCCCTTCGGACCGTTCCGCACCGACGAACCGCACGGGCCCCTCATCGACCGGATCCGGGACGACTACGCCGAGCTCCAGGACCGGCAGATCGGGGACTGGGAGCGGAAGCGGGTGGTCGAGGCCGCGCAGAAGGCGGCGGAGCGCCAGGCCAAGAGCATTCTCGAAACCGACCGCAACCCCTTCGAGGTGAACCCGCCGCTGGGCCGGGGCGAGTGGTACAGCGCCGTGGAGAAGGACGGCCGGCTGGGCTGGCAGCCGGGTGCCAAGTCCTTCCACTACAAGCTCGGCTCCAAGCTCCAGCAGGAGGCCCACGACAGCGGGGGGCTGGTCATCAGCGGCACCTCCGGCACGGCCTTCGGGATGCTCCAGGCCGTCAAGGAACTCGTCAAGACGGAGAAGGGGAGAGAGGCACTCGCCGAGATCGGGGACGGCCCGGTCGACTTCGAGCTGCTGAGGCTGGGGCTGCTCGGCTGGATGCTGGAGTCGGACGACCACACCTTCCACGAGATCATGACCGGTTCCCGCCTGTTCTCCGAGAGCCTCACCCCCGAGGAGCGCGCGGACCCGAACCTCGCCAAGACGGACCTCACCTACAACGACACCTACCACCGCTACCGCTTCCTCGCACCGCTGACCGAGCAGCAACTGCGCAGCGAGGTGGCGCCGGACGGACGGTTCCCGGACGAGCACCTGGTGGGGGACTGGTCCATCCACGACCCGGAGTTCGCCGACCTGGCCGTCGACACCCCGGCCGCCGGTGACCATCCCGCCCACGACGACCCACCGGCCCAGGAGGGCGGCAGCCTCCGCCGGCCGGCCGCCGCGCCGCCGACCGGCCCCGCTGGTGCCGACACGGCCGCGGTGGACCTGGCCAGGCACCATCTCGACGCCGCGGCCCAGAACCCGGCGCTCCACCAGTTCATGGGGTGGATCAAGGGCGGCGGGTTCACGAGCAAGCGCGACGACGAGGGCATGATCAAGGTCCGGGAAGGGGAGCGGTACCAGTCCCTGCTCGGCGACGTGCAGACGTTTCTCGACCACGCGCAAGCGCTGCACCCGGCCGGGGCGCAGGCGACGGGGGAGGCCCTGCGCCTGTACCGGGCGGTGCGGATGGACCCCGGGGCGCGGGGCCGGGACGTCTTCACCGAGCTGCTGCCGTCGTCCACCTCCTTCGACCGGCAGTTCGTCCAGGACTGGATGTCGAACGGCGGCGGTGCCGACAACTACGCGCTGTTCGAGATCCACGTGCCGCTGTCCCACCCCATGCTGGCGCTGTCGTTCCCGCCGGGCCACGCCAAGGCGGAGGGCGACCCGGCGGCGGTGAACGAGAAGCAGTCCGAGGTGACGCTCGGCCCGAGCCGCCTGACGGTGACCGCGCGGGAGGAGGAGGGCCCCTTCCACGTCATCCGGGTGGACGCCGAGCCCATGACGGTCGCCGACATCGAGACCGAGGTCGCGAACTGGTCCAGCAGCATGTCGATGCCGGACGCGTTCCAGGAGTTCACCCGGTTCTACAGCGACAGCTCGCTGCGGGCCGCCTACCGCGACCTTGAGCCCTACCACCGCATCACGGAGTCGTGGTCGCCGGACGGCCGCCAGAAGACCGTCAGGATCGAGCACCCCCACGAGCAGTTGCGCGATCAGTTCCTTGAAGTGACGATCCGTCACGAAGGCGAATCCGTTTCGATCCTCTGGCGCTCCAGCGACGACACGCCGTCCGACGGAGGCGAACCGTACGAGCGGGAGCCGCGGGTCTACAACGCAGAGAACATCGGCGACGTGAGCGGGAGCCTTCGCTCGCAGACGCTGACCGAGAACACCAGCTTCGAGTCCCTTGACCTCCCCTTCGACTGGTACGACCCCGACCTGGCGCCCAAGGCGGCGGACGCCGACCAGCCCCTGTCGGCCTCCGACAGCGCCGCCGCCGATGGCGGCAACATCCGCCAGCCGGCCGCCGCGCCCCCGGCCCCTGCCGACCCGGCCGCGGATCATGAGGCGGCAGCACGGGGAGATGAGCCGACCCTGCTGAGCCTGCTCCCGGACCCGCCGGTCATCGACCGCGGCAGCGAGCTGCGCGCAGCGCTGGTCCACCACGAAGCCTCGGGCGCCTACCGGCTGGACGACCCGGCAGTCGGCGCGCAGGCCCGGCAGCGGATGGCCGGGACCCTGGACCGCTTCCCGGCCGACGAACGCTTCCTCACCGTGGCGATGCACACCGGCACCGACGGCGTGCCGCGCTGGCGAGGCACCCGGGTCACCGAGGGCGAAGCCGCCGACCTGCTCGCCTCGTTGTACGAACAGCGGGCGTGGGACGGGAACAAGCCGGTGCAGCTGGTGGCCTGTTCGTCGGCCCGCGAAGGCGAGAAGTCGTTCGCCGCCGGCGTGCTGCGGGAGCTGCGCCTGCGACTGCCCGACCTGGACCTGGAGGTCTTCGCCCCCAGCGGTCTGGTCTGGTTCATGCCCCCGGTCTCGGCACCGTTCCGCACCGATCCGCACGGCCCCGGCGTGCTGGTGGTCGGGCGCCAGCCCGGCTTCGACGGCTCCGGCCGCCCCGTCCTGGTGGAGGACGGCAGCTGGGTGAGCCTGACGGCCCGACGGGGTGCGTCCCCCGACGCCCCGCCCGTGGCCCGCACCCTCGGCGCCCACCTGCCGGTGAACGCGACCCTCCCGCCGCGTTCGCAGTCGGCTCCCGAGGGCTACACCGTGATCCCGTCCCAAGTTCCGCCGCACGAGCGGGAGGTGGCGTCGCACGGCGACGCGGTGGCGTTCTCCGGGCGCATGCGCAGGCGCGAGGACTCGGACTCGGGCTCGGACCCGGGCGAGGGTCCGAGCTCGAACAAGCGCATCCGGACGAACGACCCCTCCGAGTCGGACGAGGAGATGGCGTCGGACGACGACACCGGCAGCGAGCTCTCCGATTCGGCGGAGGAATACCGCGACTTCCTGCAGGCCGTGAATACCCGTTCCGACCGGCTCGCGGACATGTGGGGGAGGGCCGAGGCGGGCAATGCCCCGGATACGGTCCTCGACCGGATCACCGCTGAGCGGAATGTGCTGACGGCCATTCAGAACGTCGGCCTGGTCCACTCGGTGCGGGCTGCCGACGCGCTGCTGGGGCTGCTGAATCCCGCAACAGAAAACCGGCGTGCAGATCTGACCGTCCGCCGCGACGACTTGGCCGAGCAGGCCGCCGAACTTCCGTCCGCCGGCCGGTTCCAGGCGCTCCACACCGAGGTGATGAGCCACTACAACCCTGACGGCGGCAACCTCGTCCACGACTGCGAACTCCGGGCCCACGCACTGTCCGAGCTCATCACCACGGCGAACCCGGGGACCGGTCGACACCACCTCGCCAAGATCTGGGCCTATCCCGCGACCGAGCATGAGCGGCTCCACCCGGACTACCAGTGGCACCACCACGTCGCGGTGCTGGTCGAGACGGCGGAAGGCAGCCGGGTGATCGATCCGCTGCTCTTCCCCGACCGCGCGGTCACCGTGGGGGAGTGGCGGGACGTGCTCTCCGTGTCCGGGCAGGGCGCGCCACTCATGCACCGGGCGCCGTGGGAGTTCTTCGGCGGCCCGGATTACGAGGGCCGGCTGGACACCGAGTCCGCCGCTCTGATCGACGGGACGACCAGGGCGCAGATCGACGGGTGGAAGCGCGGGGGCCTGACTCCGGTGCACGACGCGCACTCCTTCGGGGAGCCCGACACCAAGGGCACCGACACCAAGGGCACCGACGCCATCACGTCCGACCTGGTCGAAATGGTGCTGTCGGGCGGGAAGGCGTCGGACGCACAGGCAGAGGTGAAACCGGAGGAGGGGGCAGAGGGGAAGGGCAAGGACAAGGCCGAGGAGAAGGCCGCGGAGCCGGAACCCGACTCCGTGGAGGCGGCGAAGCTGGTACTGGACGACTCCCTCCTCGCCCCGCTCTTCGCCAAGAGCGACAGGAGCGTGACCTTCGCTGTCGTCGGCCTGAGGTTGAAGGGCGAAGAGAAACGGAACTGGCACACGCCCGAGGCTGTCGTCAACGGCCAGGACGCCTCCGTCAACGACAGCCGGTCGTTCAGGGCCGTCACCCGATGGGCGGGGGAGAACGGCCTGTGGACGCAGCGCAACGACGCCGAGGTGAAGGGACTGGCCAAGGCCTTCCAGCAGATGAAGGACTGGGGCTTCGCGCCGGTCCCCCATCCCTCGGAGAAGCCGCACGGCAAGCCGCCGGAGAAGGCGTCCCTCCCGCCCCGTGCCGAACTGCCGCCCCAGCCCGAGGGCGTGCTCACCGTGGTCTCCTCCCGCGGTACCTGCGAGAGCTGCAAGTACGGCGTCAAGGACTTCCAGGAGGCGTTCCCGGGGATCAGCGCCTACGTGGCGTACGAGATCGCCGCCAAGCAGAAGTCGACGGTGTCGAGTCAGCCCCGGACGTACTCGAGGGGCGGGAAGGACGTGGAGAGCACCATCGAGTACGGCTGGGCGGACGCGACCAAGCTCAACACCACCAGCAAGCACGTGCCCGGCGGCAGGGACATCGCCTTCAAGTACTTCCCCTCGAAGGACGGCGAGTCCGCCTGGAACGAGAAGCTCCAGGCCAGAGCGGCCGAGGCCGAGGCTGCGGCACAGCGGGCGCTCGAGGAAGCGGCACGGGCGGTGGAGGAAGCGGCACGGGCGGCCGAGGCCGAGGCCGTGAACGTGATCAACCGCTCGGTCAAGCCGAAGGCGGCGGAGGAGGTGATGAAGTTCGTCAGGAGCTACGTTGGTGCGGAGAAGGACTTCGTCACGCAACTGAACAAGCACATGAGGCAGAGCAACTGGGCCTGGAAGCTCACCCCTGAACTGCAAGCCGCCCTCCCGCTCTGGTTCAAGGGCAACCCGCGGCCCGACATCACGGGTGGCACCGCCTGACCGGGGATCCGCCCCCACCCGGTGAACGCCGCCCGCGCCGGGCGCCGTTGACCCGGGTGAGGGCGCCCCGGCCGAGGGGCCGGCATGCGACCGGGAGCAGGACGTGGATCAGCAGCAAGGGCGCGCAGACGCGGAGGAGTTCCGCCTGGCAGCGGTGTTCGACGTGATCGACCCGGTGACCGGGCCGGGGTTCGCGCCGGACCGCGAGGTGGTGGAGGACGCGACGGAACGGGCCGCACTGGCCGGGTACCTGCGGGCCGGCGCGGCGGTGCTGATGACACCGATGCTCATGGACGACCTCTTCGACACCTCCCGCAGGGGCGCCGTCCCGCTGAACTACCGCACCGACGGCGAGTGGATCTGGACCGACACCGTCACCTACTACCTGGAGGAGTACGACATCGCTCCCGAGCCCGGGCTGCTCGCGCACCTGCGCGAGCGGGGCGACGCACGCCCCCGGCCGGACGCGGCGACCCTGGAGCGGGCGGTCGACTTCGTCCTCCACCCGCCGCAGCCGGCCGAACCGGTGTGGCGCCTGGACACCGGCTGAACCCTGCGCGCCCCGCCGTCCGTGAGTACTTGAGGGACGGCTTTGTCGTGCGATCGGTGAGGCCAGGACGGGCCGTCCCTGCCAGGTGTCGTCGTCGAGGGGCAGGGGTTCGGGTGGGCAAGGAACGCAGCGGACGGGAGAGTCGGCCGGAGGCCGGGGGCATCCAACTGCCCGCCGTGGCCTGGGCCGTACCCGAGCCGGCAGAGGAGTCCGGGAAGTCCGGGGAGCCGGGGACGGGCGCGGCCGCCACCCCAGCGGCCGGGGCGCTCGCGGCGGTGGGCGCCGCCGGGCCGGCGCCGGCGGTCGAGGCCGCACAGGGCGCCGGGCCCGCAGTCCGGGCCGCGGGGGCGCCCGCCGGCGTGACCGCCGTGTCCGCAGCGGCCGTGTCCGGGCAGGAGTCGGCCGGCGAGGAGGAGGGCGGCCGGCGCCGCATCCCCAAGCCGATGGTGGCCGCCGCGGTGATTGCCGGCCTGGTGCTGGTCGGCGTGCCGCTGGGCATCTCCGGGTTCGGCGGGGACGGCTCCGGCCCGCACGGCGCGGACGGCCCGCCGCCCGCCGGATACTCCCAGCCGGACGGCGGCGGCGACGGCTACGTCCCGGGCGCTGACGCGCCCGGCAACCCGCCCGGCGACCAGCCCCTGCAGCCCGGACAGCAAGGCCAGCCCGGACAGCAAGGCCAGCCCGGTCAGCCGGCCGGCGCCCCGGCCGGGGAGGGCATCGTCCCCGCCGCCGCCGGGGCCGCCGCCGCTGCCGCGCTGCCCGGCGCCATCCAGGCCCCC
>NZ_JAHTKP010000189.1 GCF_019192735.1 Kitasatospora aureofaciens | reverse complement strand
GTCCTGGCCGCCCCCGACTCCGACATCGGCCTGGTCGGCTACGAGATGGCCCTGCTCGTCGACCGCGCCGGCGCCGTCCTCACCCCCGCACTTCGCGCGGAACTCCAGGGCAGTCTCCTGCACTGACCGGAGCCCCGCGCGGATCCACCCACCGTCCCACCTCCCCGCCGGGTCCGACCCGACCGGACCCGGCGTCTGACCCTCAGCTACCCTCAGGCAGCTGATCTCGCCTCAGCTGGCACCGCCCCAGCTGGAACCGGCTGCCCAAGGCTGCAGCACTAGGAGGACCCATGACCCCGCCTTCGACACCCGCCGGCCCGTACGGCAGCGGGTACGGCAGCGGCTACGGCGGGCAGCAGTCCGACGGCTACGAGCAGCAGCCGCTGGTCCGCCCGTACGCGATGACCGGCGGCCGGACCCGGCCCCGCTACCAGCTCGCCATCGAGGCCCTGATCTCGACCACGGGCTCGGCCGAGCGGACCGGCGGACTGCTGCCCGAGCACGCCCGGATCGTCAACCTCTGCCGTGAGGTCAAATCCATCGCGGAGATCTCCGCCCTGGCCGGTGTGCCGCTCGGTGTGGCCCGCATCCTCGTGGCCGACCTGGCCGAGGCCGGTCTCGTCGCCATCCACCAGCCCGCCGCCGCGGGCGAGTCGGGCGGAACGCCCGATGTCACGCTGCTCGAAAGGGTCCTCAGTGGACTTCGCAAGCTCTAACGGACCCGCCCGCGCCACGACGTCGGCCAAGATCGTCGTCGCGGGCGGCTTCGGTGTCGGCAAGACCACGCTCGTCGGCGCCGTCTCCGAGATCAACCCCCTGCGCACCGAAGCCGTCATGACCTCGGCCTCCGCCGGCATCGACGACATCAGCC
>NZ_JAHTKP010000188.1 GCF_019192735.1 Kitasatospora aureofaciens | reverse complement strand
GGCATGGCCTGCAACCTCGCCCGCCTCGGCGACTGGTACGACCCCCACCCAAAGGCTCCACGGCCAGGCACCCGCGTTCGCACCCTCTGCGAAGCCCGCGGCCTCACCACGTGACTGGACGTCATCTCCCCACGGGGCGGGGCACTGACTTTGCCAGCAGAGTCGTCGAGGGCGGAGAAGGAGTAGTCCCAGGTGGCCAGCACCAACGACCACAGGACCCCGGATCCGCAGGTGGAGCCCCGTTCCACGAACCGCCGGTTCTCGGCCGCGTACAAGCAGAGGATCCTCGCCGAGTACGACACCCTGGACAAGCAGGGCAAGGGCGCGCTGCTGCGGCGCGAGGGCCTGTACTCGTCACTGATCTCGGCGTGGAAGTCCCAGCGTGACGCCGGGGCCGCGGCCGCTCTGGGTGCACCGGCGGGCCGACCGAAGGCCGACCCCCGCGACAAGGAGATCGCCAAGCTCAAGAGCGAAGTCGAGCGCCTGGAGAAGGAGCTGGGCAAGGCCCGCACCGTCATCGAGGTGCAGGGAAAACTCTCCGCGCTGCTGGACCAGCTCGCCACGGGCAGCGCGACCAACGACGGCGAGACGAAGTAGACCAGGCCGCACCCGCCCTGCCCGGCACGGCGGACACGGTGTTCGAGGACGCCCGGACCGCGGCCCTGGAGAAGCTCTCCGGCGTGGTCGGACGGGCGAAGGCCTGCGCGGCGCTGGGCGTCAACCGGGCGACCTGGTACCGCCACCACCGCAAGTCCCCGGCCCCGCCGAAGCCGGTCCGGGAGAGCCGGCCGCATCCGAAAGCGCTCTCGCCCGAGGAACGCGAGAAGGTGGTGGCCAAGCTCAACGGCGAGCGGTTCAAGGACACGGCACCGGCCGAGGTCTACGCGACGCTGCTGGACGAGGGCGTCTACCTG
>NZ_JAHTKP010000187.1 GCF_019192735.1 Kitasatospora aureofaciens | reverse complement strand
GCCGCATCCGAAAGCGCTCTCGCCCGAGGAACGCGAGAAGGTGGTGGCCAAGCTCAACGGCGAGCGGTTCAAGGACACGGCACCGGCCGAGGTCTACGCGACGCTGCTGGACGAGGGCGTCTACCTGTGCTCGGAATCCACGATGTACCGGATCCTGCGCAAGCGCGGCGAGGTCCGCGAACGGCGCCGGCAGGCGACCCACCCGCCCCGCAAGAAACCCGAGTTGATGGCCGACGCCCCCAACCGGGTGTGGTCCTGGGACGTCACCAAGCTGCGCGGCCCGCACAAGCGGGTCTTCTACTTCCTTTACACGATGATCGACATCTACTCCCGCTACACCGTGGGCTGGATGGTCACCACGTGCGAGAGCGAGGAACTGGCGAGGCACTTCATCGAGGACACCGTCGCCAAACAGGGCGTCGACCGCGACCAGCTGACGATCCATTCGGACCGGGGAGCGATCCAGACCGCCAAGTCGGTCGCCATCCTGATGGCCGACCTCGGTGTGACCAGGTCACACTCGAGACCGAAGATCTCCAACGACAATCCGTACTCGGAGGCCCAGTACAAAACGATCAAGTACCGGTTCGACTACCCGGACCGTTTCGGGTCGCTGCCCCACGCCCGGCAGTGGTGCGCGGAGTTCTTCGGCTGGTACCACTTCGAGCACCGACACAGCGGCATCGGCTACCACACCCCCTACGACGTCCACCACGGCGAGGCCGAGCTGGTGCGCGACCTGCGGGCCAAGGTCCTCGCCGACGCCTACAACCAGCACCCCGAACGCTTCGTGCGCAAGTTCCCCGAACCGCCCGCCATACCCGAGCAGGCCTGGATCAACAGACCCACCGACGACGAGACCGCCGCGAAGGAGTTCCAGGCCCAAAGTTAGGCAGAATCACCTGCCTTGATCACTTTGACAGGTTCCGC
>NZ_JAHTKP010000186.1 GCF_019192735.1 Kitasatospora aureofaciens | reverse complement strand
AGTGGACGTTAAGTCCGTTTCTGGTAGCGGCCTCGTCCGGGTTGGGTGAGGAAGCCTTGGCGAGTGAGGCGTCCGAGGCGGCTGCGGGTGATGTTGACGGACGCCTCGTCGGTGGGCATGCCGAGGAGTTCGTGCAGCTCGCGTGCCCGGAATGCCTGGTCGGGGTGCTGGTTGAAGGCGTTCACGATGGCCTGGTAGGTGGTGTTCGTCTCGGGTGGTTCGGATTCGGTTCCTGCCTGCGTGACCTCCGCGATGATCTTTCGGGTGGTGGCCAGGTCCGTGAGCCGCGCTTCGGTCTCGGTCAGGTCGGCGGCGAGCTCTTCGATCCGGGTGCGTAGTTCTGCGGCCCGGGCGGTGGCCTCGTCCTGCCGGCTCTGGAGGTCTGCCAGGAGTTCGGCGACGTTCACGCGGCCAGTCCGAGGGTGTCGCGCCAGGCCGGGGCTGGTGTGGTGAGGCGGCGGGTCATGTTCGCGGTGGAGGCCCAGTAGACGCGTGAGGCGGAGGTGTCGGGCCGGTGGTCGTACTCGCGAGCGAGGCGCCGATGCAGCATCAAGGTGCCGTTCGTCTGCTCCACCACCCACCGTTTCGGCTGCGGGACGAAGCCCTTGCCCTGGTCGGCCGGGTTGCGGCGGACGACCTCGACGTCGATGTCCAGCAAAGCGCCGTGGATGACGACCTCGTCCTTGAAGCCCTGGTCCACCAGGGCCTTCTCCAGACGCATCCCGCACCGCTCGGCGACCTGGTCGAGCAGGGCGGTGCCGGCGGCATTGTCGTGGGCGGAGGCGGCCAGGACGACGACACCGATGATCAGCCCCATGACGTCCACGGCCAGTCCCCGCTTGCGCCCCGACACCTTCTTGTTCGCGTCCAGCCCCGTCGTGGTCTTCGGGACACCGGCGGCCGCGCGGACGGACTGGGTGTCGATGATCACGAGGGACGGGTCCTCTA
>NZ_JAHTKP010000185.1 GCF_019192735.1 Kitasatospora aureofaciens | reverse complement strand
GCACGTCCGAGCGGAGACAGGCCATGGACACTGGCCCGGGGCCACGTCCTCGGCATCACACCGACCCTCCTCCCAACGAGCCCACTCACTACGTGCGACTTCGTGTCGCACCCCCGATCTGGCAGTTCTCGGTGCGGCCGGCGGTGCCGGAGTACTGGCGTTGCACGCCCGCGGAGGTGGTGCCCTTCTTGACGAAACCGGTGTCGTCGAGGATCAGGACGCCGTCGTCCTCGCCGAGGCGTTCGGCGACGTAGTGCTGGAGCTCGTCGCGGATCTCGTCGGCGTCCCAGCGGGCACCGGCGAGCAGGTGCTGGAGCCCGTCGGGGGTGGCGTGGCCTGCGAATTCGGCCAGTTGCCAGCCGTTCTTGCGTCCGACCGGACCGAGCAGGCCGTGGACGTAGTCGCGCATCCGGCGGCGTGGCTCCACGCGGCTGAAGCGGTGGCCGACACGGAGGAAGAGGTCTTCGAGTTCGCGGTCCCAGCTCTCGGCTGCAGGCTCGTTGATCACGACGAGAGGCTGCCCCGCCGCTGTCATTACCAACGCCGGCTGCACACGATCGAGGGGCGGTCTCATGAAGACCACCCCTGACGGAGCACCAGCCCACTACACTCACCGCGCAGCCTTCTGAACAGGCAAAACGTCGAAGTCCTGCTGGAGTATTAGTACTCCAGTGTGACTTCGCGATCTACGCGCTGGAGGGGGCGGAGAGCCGCTGCCGGTAATGAGGAGGTTTCATCGTGATTCGTGCAGGTCACCGGGCCTGGCGTGACGATTCGTTGGGGTGCTCGCGCAGCTCATCACGGTGATCGTGGCGGGGAGATCATCCGTCGCTCCGTGCCACCTGGTGGTGCGTCAGCACCAGCAGGGCCCGTACCAGCGCGGTGGCGTGCCGCGGGTGCATGCGCACCTTGGTCAGGATCCGGAAGGTCTTCAGGCTCGCGAAGCCGTGCTCGACCGGGGC
>NZ_JAHTKP010000184.1 GCF_019192735.1 Kitasatospora aureofaciens | reverse complement strand
TCAGTGTGAACCTGGTGTCCGACCGCGCGTCCTCGGCCGTCGACTGGCGCCTGTTCCTGCCCGAGAGCTGGGACGACGCCAAGAACACCGACGATGCGCTGCTGGCCGGGGCGATCCGCCGGCGCCGGGCGAAGGCCGCCATCCCCGGGGGTGAGCGACACCGGGAGAAGTGGCGCCTGGCCCTGGAGATGTTGGACGAGGTCCGCGGCAACTGGGAACTGCCCGACCTGCCGGTGGTCGCGGATGCCGGCTACGGGGACGCCACCGGCTTTCGCGAGGGCCTGACCGAGCGCGGCCTGGCCTACGCCGTCGCCGTCAAGGGCAGCACCACCGCCTGTCCGGGCGACGCGGTCCCGGTGCGCCCGCCCTACAGCGGGCAGGGGCGCCCGCCCGGTCCGGCCTACCCCGATCCGCACACCACCTTGCGCCAACTCGCCCTGGACGCCGGGCGATCCGCGCTCCGGACGGTGACCTGGCGCCAGGGCACCAAGACCACCAGGAACAACCCGCGCGCCGAGATGCGCTCCCGATTCCTGGCGCTGCGGGTCCGCCCGGCCAACCGGCAGATCCGCCGTGCCGTCGACGGCTCCCTGCCCGAGTGCCGGCTGCTGGCCGAGTGGCCACCCGGCTCGGCCGAGCCCACCGACTACTGGCTGTCCACCCTGCCCGCCGACACCCCGCTGCGCGAGCTGGTCCGTATCTGCAAGATCCGCTGGCGCGTCGAGCATGACTACCGCGAGCTCAAGGACGGTCTGGGCCTGGACCACTTCGAAGGCCGCAACTACCCCGGCTGGCACCGCCACACCACCCTCACCTCCCTCGCCCAGGCCTTCTGCACCCTGCTCAGGCTCGACCCAAAAGTCCCTGCGCCGGCCTGACCCTGTACGCGGTCCTCCGCGAACTCCAGGCCCTCCTGGCCACCTGGACCGGCGCCTGCTCCATATGCGGCCAACCCACCCCGGAACCCGAACCACACCACC
>NZ_JAHTKP010000183.1 GCF_019192735.1 Kitasatospora aureofaciens | reverse complement strand
CTCGCTTCCGCGGTCGCTGTGCATGATGCAGCCGGGCTTCAGGTCGCCACGGCCGGCGGCCATCTTCAGGGCGTCGGTGACCAACTCGGCGCGGTGGTGGTCAGCCATCGCGTACCCGATCACCTCGCGTGTCGCCAGGTCGATGACTGTGGCCAGGTACCACCATCCCTCGATCGTCGGCAGGTAAGTGATGTCGCCGACCAACTTGGTGCCGGGCCGGGCCGCGGTGAAGTCGCGGCCGACCAGGTCCGGGGCTGGGGCGGCCTTGGTGTCCTGCTTCGTCAGGTGGCGGCGCCTGCGGCGGGTGATGCCGCGGATTTCGCGCTCGCGCATGATCCGCTCGACCCTCTTCCGGTTGATCGCATGGCCGCCCCGCCGCAGCTCGGCGTGCACGCGCGGGGCACCATAGGCGCCCCGGGAGGCGGCATGGATCTCCCGGATCCGACCGGCCAACTCATCCTCGGCGCACTGCCGTTCAGCAGCGGCCGGCCGCGACGCGAGCCACGAGTAGTAGGTAGAGCGGTTGACGCCCATCACGCGACACAGCCGCGCGACGCTGTAGCCGCCGGGGTTCGCCTCGGTGGCCTTCTCCGCATCGATGAAGAGGCAGACATCGCCTACTTCACGATCTCCTTCGCGAAGAAGGCCGCGGCTTTTACCAGGATCTCGTTCGCCTTCTTGACCTCGGCCAGCTCGCGGCGAACGCGTCGCAGCTCCTCGCGTTCATCGGTGGTCAGCGCGCCGGCCGGCCCCTCGCCCCGGTCTGTCTTGTCCTGCTTCACCCATCCCCGCAGCCCCTCGGGACTCACACCCAGCTCCCGGGCGATCTCGGTGACGTTCCGATGCGGCGAGGACCGGACGAGCGCGATCGCGTCCCGCTTGAACTCGGCCGTGTACCGCTTGCTCATGTTGCTCTTACCGCTCACTATCAGGACTGCTTCCTCCGGGACTCAACGTCCCAGTATCAGGCTGTCCAGTTCAGTGGGGGAACTTCA
>NZ_JAHTKP010000182.1 GCF_019192735.1 Kitasatospora aureofaciens | reverse complement strand
TCGCGCCTCAGCCGTACACGGGACTCCCGCTGCTGGCAGCCGCACCGCTCATCGCGGGTGCCACACTCTCCTTCCGCTCCGCGCTCGCCGTCGTGTGTGTTACGTCCGTGGTCTCGGTGTTGGTGGACATCGAACGCGGGCGTCCGGCGACACCACTGATTGTCGATCTTGCCGTGGTCAGCGTGATCGGCGTGCTGGCTCTAGCGGTCAACCGGCTGATCGTGCGGCAAGGGCGCGATCTGGCACTGGCCAGAGATGTCGCGGAGAGGGTCCAGCGGGCGGTGCTCCCGGAGCCGCCGAGGACGGTCGGGCCGCTGGCCGTGGCCGCGGGGTACACGGCAGCGCAGGCCGAGGCGCGGATCGGCGGTGACTTCTTCGCCGTGCAGGAGACGCCGTTCGGGGTGCGGATGATCATCGGCGATGTACGGGGCAAAGGCATTGCGGCTGTCGCCGCCGTGTCGATCGCGATCGGAATCTTCCGCCATGAGGCCGAGTCCGCTCCCGCCTTGGTCACGTTGGGACAGCGGATGGACGAGGCGGTGAACAAGGACACAGCCCGGAGCGGCCCGGTGCCCGCCATGGAGGGCTTCATCACCGCCGTGCTGGCCGAGGTCTCCCCCGACGGCGAGACACTGAGCCTGGTGAACCACGGGCATCCGCCCCCGTACCTGATTCACGACGGACAGCTCGTGCGGCTCGACCCGGCCGTCCCACAGCTGCCCCTCGGCCTGGGGCTGGGCGATCTCACTCCTGACGGCCCCGCGCCTGCCGATGTCGTGCGGCTGCCCCCGGGGGCCTCGCTGCTGCTGGTGACCGACGGTGTCACCGAGGCGCGGGACAAGCGGGGGACTTTCTACGATCCACTCGCCTCAGAGCGCATGCGCAGGCAGTTCAGTGACCCCGATGCAGTGGTGGATGCCCTCACCGAAGACGTCGTCCACTGGACCGAGGGCAAACGCAACGACGACATGGCCATCCTGGTGGTCACCCGGCGCCACCGCCCTCCCCGC
>NZ_JAHTKP010000181.1 GCF_019192735.1 Kitasatospora aureofaciens | reverse complement strand
GCGCCCGTCCACCCAGGAGCGCCAGGTGCAGCGCCGCGCCTGCCCCGCCTCGCCGACAACCGAGCCACGCCCGATCTCCCCCCGGCCCCGTGCGGCCGCCGTACCCCCCGGTGCGCGCGACCTGCCCGTCACGAGGCAACCAGACCTGAGGAGAACACATTGACCGTGCGTTCCGACGACTACGGACTGGGTCTGAGCACCTTGAGCGACGTCGAGCTCTCCGCGGTCCTTCCCGCCGCGACCGCTACCGACACCTCCCGTGTCGGAGAAGTGATGGCCGAGGTCTTCACCCGCCACCACGGCGCGGTGCTGGCCTACGCGCGCGGCTACTGCCGTGACCCGCAGACCGCGCAGGACCTCGCCGCCGAGGCCTACGCCCGTACGTACATGTCGGTGGCCCGCGGCCACGGACCGCGCCACGCCTGGCGCCCGTACCTGATGGCCTGTGTCCGCCGCACCGCGATGGAGTGGAGCAGGCACCTCACCCGTCGCGTGCTGCTGCCGGAGGACTTCGAGACCTGGGTCGAACACCTCGCCGGGGACGCGGAGACCGAGGCCGCGCTGCTCGCCACCGAGGAGACCGCCCTGGTCGCCAAGGCCTACCGCTCCCTTCCCGAGCGGTGGCAGGCGCTCCTCTGGCTCACCGTCGTGGAGGGGGAGTCGGCGGCCGCCGTCGCGCAACGGATGGGGATGACACCGAGCGGAGTCCGCTCCCTCGCCGCGCGGGCCCGGGAGGGACTGCGCGAGGCCTACCTGCGCGAGGACGTGGACGAGGCGGCCGAGCCGGCGTGCCGTTACTTCACCGCCCGGTTGGCCGGCGCCATGCGGCGCCCCGGCCGGCGGCGCGGCCCCGAACTGGCCCGGCACCTGGAGAACTGCGAGGGCTGCGCCCGGGTGGCGGGGGAGGTCGAGCGCGCCAACCACCGCGCGGTGGAGGCGGCGTCGACGGTCCCGGGCCCCGAGGCCGCGCGGCGACGCCGGCGCCCGGTCCGGCGGCGGTGAGGAGCCGTCCTCGACACACGCGCGGCTTCGTGCGGCAGGACACCGCCGTCCAAGCCGTGCGCGGCGTCCTCCCCGGATTGGCGAGTG
>NZ_JAHTKP010000180.1 GCF_019192735.1 Kitasatospora aureofaciens | reverse complement strand
TAGGGCACGTATTCGGTCGTGATCAATCTGCGCGATTCACCCTCGCGGCGGGTCCTGATCCGGTAGACCGTGTTACGTGACGCGAGCGCAATTGACGGATGCGGAGTGGGTGTTGATCGAGCCGTACTTGCCGATCGGCGAGTACGGCCCGTACCCGGAGCGGCTGCGACAGCAGTTCGAGGGCGTGATCTGGCGATTCCGGACGGGCGGGCAGTGGCGGGAGATGCCGCAGGAGTTCGGGGCGTGGTCGACCGTCTCCAATCGGTTCCGGCAGTGGAGGGACGCCGGCGTCTTCGAAGCCCTGATGGAGGGGCTGATCGCGGAAGCCGCGAAGCGCGGCGAGGTGGACTTGTCCCTGGTCAGCGTGGACTCCACCACCGTGCGGGCTCACCACGACGCGGCCGGGATGCACCTCGACTCCGACACCATGGCCGCCCTGGAGAAGGCCGCCGAGGAAGCGGAGAAGGCTCGGCAAAAGGGGGAGGCTCGGAGGAACAAGACGGGCGGGACGCCTCAGACGACCCGAAACGGGAAGAACGGCGACGCATCCGGCGTCGGCGCAGGCTCCGGCTGAAGGCAGCCCTGCTCGGACGCTCCAGGGGCGGGCAGACCAGCAAGGTCCATTGCGCCGGCGACCGGAAGTGCCGCCCGCTGGTGTTCATCCTGACCGAGGGCCAGGCCGCGGACAGCCCGCAGTTCATCCCCGTGCTGAAGAAGGTCCGGGTCCGGGTGCCGGTCGGCCGTCCCCGCACCCGGCCGGACGCGGTAGCCGGGGACAAGGCCTATTCGTCACGCGGCAACCGCGCCTACCTGCGCAAGCGCCATATCAAGGCGGTCATCCCGGAGAAGAAGGACCAGAGCGCCAACCGGAAGAAGAGGGGCCGCAAGGGCGGCCGGCCCGTCAGTTACGACGCCGAGCTCTACAAGGAGCGGAACACCGTCGAGCGCCTGATCAACAAGCTGAAGGCCTGGCGAGGCATCGCCACCCGGTATGACAAGACCCCGGAAAGCTACCTCGCCGGCCTCCACCTCCGTGGCGCGATGATCTGGATCAAGGACCTCACCCGGACCCACTGATCACGACCGAATACGCGCCCTA
>NZ_JAHTKP010000017.1 GCF_019192735.1 Kitasatospora aureofaciens | reverse complement strand
CGCCCTCGACTACTTCGAGAACAGCGGACTCCCCTTCGTCGTCGCCCTCAACGGCTTCGACGGACACCAGCCCCACACCGCCGACGAAGTCCGCGAAGCCCTCCAACTCGGCCCCGACACCCCCGTCATCACCCTCGACGCCCGACGCCGGGACAGCGCCAAGAGCGCCCTCATCACCCTCGTCGAACACGCACTCCTCGCCCGACTGCGGTGACGAACACGGCTGCGGCCCACGGACCTCCGCTCGAACGTCCGTGGGCCGCAGCCGTGTTGGGTGCAGCCGTGTCGGAGCCCGCTACTCGGTGGGCTCCTGCCCGGCCCGGATCAGGCCGTAGGTGTACGCGTCCTCCAGCGCCAGCCAGGAGGCCGCGACCACGTTGTCGGCCACGCCGACGGTGGACCAGGTGGACGCGCCGTCGGTGGACTCGATCAGCACCCGGGTCTTGGAGCCGGTGCCGTGCTGGCCCTCCAGGATGCGGACCTTGTAGTCGACCAGCTCGAACCTGGCCAGCTGCGGGTAGATCCCCTCCAGCGCCGTGCGCAGCGCCTGGTCCAGCGCGTTGACCGGGCCGTTGCCCTCACCGGTGGCGATCCGGCGCTCGCCCTTGGCCCACAGCTTGACCGTCGCCTCGTTGCCCGTGAAGCCGTTCGGGCCCTGCTCGCTGATGGTCCGCCAGGACTCCAGGGTGTAGAAGCGGTCCCGGCTGCCGCGCACCTCGTCGCGGAGCAGCAGTTCGAAGGAGGCGTCGGCGGACTCGTACGTGTAGCCGAGGTTCTCCTGCTCCTTGACCTTGGCGACCACCCGGCCGGCCAGGTCGCGGTCGGTGGAGAGGTCGTAGCCGAGCTCCTTGCCCTTGAGCTCGACGGACGCCCGGCCGGCCATGTCGGAGACCAGCATCCGCATGGTGTTGCCGACCAGCTCGGGGTCGATGTGCTGGTAGAGGTCCGGGTCCACCTTGATCGCGGAGGCGTGCAGACCCGCCTTGTGTGCGAAGGCGGAGTAGCCGACGTACGGCTGGTGGGTGGACGGGGTCAGGTTGACCAACTCGGCGATGGCGTGCGAGATCCGGGTCATCTCGGCGAGCCGGCCCTCGGGCAGCACCCGGCGGCCGTGCTTGATCTCCAGCGCGCCGACCACCGGGAACAGGTTGGCGTTGCCGACCCGCTCGCCGTAGCCGTTCGCGGTGCACTGCACGTGGGTGGCGCCCGCGTCCACCGCGGCCAGGGTGTTGGCGACCGCGCAGCCGGTGTCGTCCTGGGCGTGGATGCCCAGCCGGGCACCCGTCCTGGCCAGGACGTCGGCGACGATCTCGTGGACACCCGCGGGCAGCATCCCGCCGTTGGTGTCGCACAGCACCACCACGTCCGCCCCGGCCTCGTGCGCGGCGCGGACCACGGCGAGCGCGTAGTCCCGGTTGGCGTTGTAGCCGTCGAAGAAGTGCTCGCAGTCGATGAACACGCGCCGCCCCTGCGCACGCAGGTACGCGACGCTGTCCCGGATCATCTCCAGGTTCTCGTCCAGCGTGGTGCGCAGCGCCAGCTCCACGTGCCGGTCGTGCGCCTTCGCCACCAGGGTCACCACGGGGGCGCCCGAGGTGACCAGGGCGACCAGCTGCGGGTCGTCGGCGGCCCGGCCGCCCGCGCGGCGGGTGGCGCCGAAGGCGACCAGCTGGGCGTGCTCCAGGTCGAGTTCGGCGGCGGCGCGGGCGAAGAACTCGGTGTCGCGCGGGTTCGCCCCGGGCCAGCCGCCCTCGATGAAGCCCACCCCGAAGTCGTCCAGGTGCCGGGCAATGGCCAGCTTGTCGTTCACCGTGAGGTTGATGCCCTCGCGCTGCGCGCCGTCACGCAGGGTGGTGTCGAACACGTGGAAGCTGTCGTCGGTACGGCTGACCTCGGTCATGACCCCTGGTTCTCCGTTCGGGGAGGTTCGTACTGCTCTGCCGGTTTCTCGTTCCGGCTCCACTGTCCAGCATCCCGCGCGCGATCCCGGTGTCCCCGAGCCCTTCGTGGGGGCTCTCGGCCGGTCCGGGAGGCTGTGCTCGTTGGGGCTGCGCCCAAAAAGCAAAAGACCCCTCGCGGGTGCGAGAGGTCTGCGCGCGGGTCTGGACGCTGGTGGTCGCTCCGCATCGGGTCCTGCGGGAGCGGTCACTGCGGACCGGCGCGCCTGCTGCTAATAATCAGCGACAGCGAGGACACGTTGGCAGTCTGGCACACCCTCCACGATCCGGCCTGCCCGTCTCGCGATGCGAAACGGCGCAGGCCGGAGGCGGTGCCGGGGCTACCCGATTCAGACGATCTTGTGCAGCCAGCCGTGGGTGTCGGGGGCCTGGCCGCCCTGGATGGCGAGGAGGGCCCTGCGCAGTTCCATGGTGATCGCGCCGGGCTCGCCGGTGCCGACCGTCCAGTCGCCGCCGCGGGACTTGACCGAGCCGACCGGGGTGATGGCGGCAGCGGTGCCGCAGGCGAAGACCTCGGTGAGGGTGCCGTCGGCGTTGCCCTGCTTCCACTCGTCGGTGGAGATCCTCCGCTCCTCGACGGCGTAGCCGAGGTCGGCGGCCAGGGTCAGCAGCGAGTCGCGGGTGATGCCGGGCAGCAGGGCGCCGGACAGCTCGGGGGTGACGACCTTCGCGTCCTTCCCCTCGCCGAAGACGAAGTACAGGTTCATGCCGCCCATCTCCTCGACCCAGCGGTGCTCGACGGCGTCGAGCCAGACCACCTGGTCGCAGCCCTTCTCGGCGGCCTCGGCGAAGGCCATCAGCGAGGCGGCGTAGTTGCCTGCGCACTTGGCGGCGCCGGTGCCGCCGGGCGCGGCCCGGACGTAGTCCTCGCAGAGCCAGACCGAGACCGGCTTGACGCCGCCGGGGAAGTAGGCGCCGGCCGGCGAGGCGATGATCACGAAGAGGTAGGAGTTGGACGGGCGGACACCCAGACCGACCTCGGTGGCGAACATGAAGGGGCGCAGGTAGAGGGTCTGCTCGGGCTGGTTCGGGACCCAGGCCTGCTCCTGCTGGACCAGCAGCTCGACCGCCTCGACGAAGGTCTCCACCGGCAGCTCCGGCATCGCCAGCCGGCGGGCCGAGGCCTGGAAGCGGGCGGCGTTGGCCTCCGGGCGGAAGGTGGCGATCGAGCCGTCGGCCTGGCGGTAGGCCTTCAGGCCCTCGAAGATCGCCTGGCCGTAGTGCAGGGTCATGTTCGCCGGGTCGATCTCCAGCGGCGCGTACGGCGTCAGCTGGGCGTCGTGCCAGCCCCGGCCCTCGGTCCAGCGGACGGTGACCATGTGGTCGGTGAAGACGCGACCGAAGCCGGGGTTGGTCAGCCGGGCCTCGCGCTCCGCGTCGGACAGCGGGTGGGCGGAGGGCTTGAGGTCGAACGTGATGGGCGCCTGGGTGGGCGTGCTCATGGCTGTGTGTCCTTCACCGTGGGGTTGGTCCGGGCCGCCACCACCGAGTGAACGTTACGGCGAACGAACGCCCGAACGAACGCACAACGGCACGGCCCACTGTCGATACTCGCATCCAGAGGGCCGTGCCGAACAGTTGCCTGCTTCTTGGGGAGCTGCAAGCTGCGGTTATGCGGTCCGGCCCGAACGGGGCGGACCCTTGTCAGGGATCGGCCCGTGTCAGCCCGATACTCGGGCGGCGAGCGCGTCGCCGACCTCGGAGGTGCTGCGGGCGCCGGAGCGCTCGGCCAGATCCGCGGCGACGGCGGCCTCGACCTTGGCGGCCTCCGCGGCGAAGCCCAGGTGGTCCAGCAGCATGGCGACCGACAGCACGGTGGCGGTCGGGTCGGCCTTGCCCTGGCCCGCGATGTCCGGCGCCGAGCCGTGCACCGGCTCGAACATCGACGGGAACTCCCCGCCCGGGTTGATGTTGCCGCTCGCGGCCAGGCCGATCCCGCCGGTCACGGCGGCGGCCAGGTCGGTCAGGATGTCTCCGAACAGGTTGTCCGTGACGATGACGTCGAAGCGCTCGGGCTGGGTCACGAAGAAGATCGTCGCCGCGTCGACGTGCAGGTAGTCGGTGGTGACCTCCGGGAACTCCCGGCCGACCTCCGCGAAGATCCGCGTCCACAGGTGGCCGGCGTGCACCAGCACGTTGTTCTTGTGGACCAGCGTCAGCTTCTTGCGCGGCCGCGCCTGCGCCCGGCGGTACGCGTCCCGCACCACCCGTTCGATGCCGTACGCGGTGTTCAGGCTGACCTCGGTGGCCACCTCCTGCGCGGTCCCGGTGCGCAGCGTGCCGCCGTTGCCGACGTACGGGCCCTCGGTGCCCTCGCGGACGACCACGAAGTCGATCTCCGGTTCGCCGGCCAGCGGGGACTTCACCCCGGGGAACAGCCGGCCCGGCCGCAGGTTGATGTGGTGGTCGAACGCGAACCGCAGCTTGAGCAGCAGCCCCCGCTCCAGCACCCCGGACGGCACACTCGGATCCCCGATCGCGCCGAGCAGGATCGCGTCGTGCGACTTCAGCTCCGCGAGCACACTGTCCGGCAGCGTCTCCCCGGTCCGGTGGTACCGCCGGGCCCCGAGGTCGTACTCGGTGGTCTCCAGCTTCACGTCGGAGGGAAGCACGGCACCCAGGACCTTGAGTCCTTCGGCCACCACTTCCTGGCCGATACCGTCACCGGGAACAACTGCGAGACGCATCGTGCGAGACATACTCGGACCCTACTCCGGTGTCCCAGACCCTGACATCTCACGTCCACCATCCGGACGCGTCAGGTCAGGTCGATCTCAATCGGGAAGGGCTGATCAACCTTCAACTGCTTGTGGTAGATCCCGGTCGGGAAGTACCTCCTGGACGCCGGCTCCAGCTCGAACGTGTAAACGACCGGGCGGCCCTCGTCGCACTCAACGCGCCAGAAGTGACGAATGCCTGCTGCCGCGTACTTGCGCGGCTTGATCTCCCGGTCACGCTCCCGGGATTCCTCCGAGACCACCTCGATCGCGAGCAACACATGCTCAGCCGCGAACCCCGTCTGGAGGTAGCCCGTGTCCGACTCCTCATGGACCACGAGCAGGTCGGGCTCCGGACGGTTCCGGCGGTCCAGCGTGACCGTCATCTCCGGCCACACCTCCCAACCCTCCGGAACCGCATTCTCCAGCCCTCGCTCCAGCAGGCGCTTCGCCCTCACGTGGAACTTCGTCTGCGGACTCACGAAGATCAGGCTCCCGTCGAGCAGCTCAGTGTGCGGCGGGAGATCAGGCAGCCGGTCCAGGTCCTCTGCGGTGTAGCCACCAGCAGGAGGCCGAATCCAGTCGGGGTAC
Organism: Kitasatospora aureofaciens; assembly: GCF_019192735.1. Lineage (GTDB taxonomy): Bacteria > Actinomycetota > Actinomycetes > Streptomycetales > Streptomycetaceae > Kitasatospora > Kitasatospora aureofaciens_A. The sequence continues at coordinate 149,875 of NZ_JAHTKP010000017.1, read as the reverse complement.
GGCGCGATGCTCATGGTTCCTCCCATACGGGCATCCTGGCGGCCCTCTCAGGCTACTCGGCAAAACGCCCGCGGACGCCACTCATTCGAGGGAGCGCGGGTGGCCGGGGACGCGCCTGGGGCGCACTTATGGTGGCGAGGTCCGGGAGTGCTCGCAGAACGGGGTGGTGCCGCAGATGGGCCAGTGGCGGCGGGAGGTGGCGGCCTGCGGGGGTGCGGCGGGGCTGGCGATGGGTGGGTACGCGCTGGCGGCGGGGCTGCGCGGGGCGTTGCCGCCCGGGGCGGACGACGTCGCGCTGCCGTTCCACGCCCACCTGTGGGACCTGGCGCACGGGCAGGCCACCGGGGATCTGCTGTTCAACTGGAACAGCGGCTACGGCGTCCCGTTCCTGGCCGACTTCTTCGCCTACCTGACGAACCCGTTCTCCTGGCCGACCGTCCTCCTCCCCCGCGACCAGGGGCAGCTCGCGGTCTTCCTCATCACCCTGTGCAGCATCGGCCTCGGCACCGCCCTGATGACCCACGTCCTCGGCCGGCTGCACCCCGGCCCCCGCTGGCTGCGCGCCCTCACCGCCGTCGGCTACGGGCTCTGCGCCTGGGTGCTCGCCGTGGGCGGGTCCGAGCCGATGTGGCTCTGGGGCCTGGTCTCGCTGCCGCTGCTCTGCCTCGCCGCCGACTGGTGTCTGCACGAACGCCGCTGGGTCGTCGGCGCGCTCTGCGTCACCCTCGCCTGGGCCGGCAACCTGTACACCGCCGCGATGGCCACCATCATGGCCGGCCTGGTCCTCGCCGTCCGCCTGTTCGCCACGCCGCGCCCGTTCCGGCACCGGGTCCGGGTGACCGGACGGGCCGTCACCATGGCCACCGCCGGGATCCTGCTCGCCTCCCCCGTCCTGTTCGTCGCCGTGCGGGCCGCGCGGACCGCCCAGCCGGAGTCGCCGGTCCAGCCGCTCGGCCCGTCCGGCCTCGGCGGGCACCTGGCCCAGCTGCTGCCCGGCACGCACGGCGGCCGCCCGCTGCCGGACGTGGCGATCGGCCTGCTGGGGCTGCTGCTGGTGTGCGGGCTGCCGTTCAACCGGCGGGTGCGGGTGCGCGAACGGGCGGTGTGGTGCGGCGCGCTGGTGCTGGTGGTGCTGAGCTTCGTCTGGACGCCGACCGTGCTGGTCTGGCACGGCCTGGCGATCCCGGCCGGCGGGCCGTACCGGGTGGCGTTCGCGCTGAGCGGGCTGCTGGTGCTGGCCGCCTGGGTGTCGCTGGCGCACCGGCCGGACCTGTTCGCGCTGCTGGGCGGGGTCGCCGTGGTCGCGGTGATCGCCGGGCTCGCGGCCGGACGGCACTCCGTCCGGGCGTCCACCTGGGTGCTGCTGACGGCCGGTGGGGCGGTGCTGGTGGCCACGCTGTGGGCGCTGGAACGGTGGCACACCGACCGGCGGGCCGGCGCGCTCGCCACCTGGGTGCTGGGCGGGGCGGTGCTCGGCAACGCCGTCTGGTCCGGGTACGCGGCGCTCGCCCCGGCACCGGACGGGACGGCCTCCGGGGCCGCCGTCCGGGCCGGGCACACGGCGGTGCGGGAGGCCGCGGACTGGCCCGGCGGCCGTAGCGACCCCGGCCCGCACGCCTTCACCACCAACGACCCGCTGCTCCTCGACGGCCAGGGCGGCAGCTACTTCAGCGGCTACCTGCCCACCGTCGCCGCCCTGCTCCTGCACGACCTCGGCGCCGGCTGGACGGCCGGCGGGCGGCAGACCTCCAGCGTCACCGACCCCGTCGGGCAGGCCCTGTTCGCCGTCCGCGCCCACCTGGCCGACGGTCCGCCGCCGGACGGCTTCACACCCGGCCGGGCCGCCGCCCCGCCGCTGGTCACGGTGCTGCGGGCGGGAAGCACGGTGGACATCTCGTCGGTGTGGTCGCGGCAGGAGTCGCTGCTAGGCAGCACGGTGTACGACGCCCCGGAGCCCCTCCCGGCGGGCGGCCCGGCGCCCACCCTGCACGGCAGCAGCGGCTGGTCGCTCCCGGGCGGCGGCGAGGCGACGGCCTTCACGGCGGCCTGCACGCCCGGCTCGACGACGTTCTTCCACGGGGTCTGGTACCGGGGCACGGTGAGCGGCCTCGGCACCACCTACCGCAGCGACGGCGAGCAGCCGACCACCGCCGTGCCGATCCACCGGCTGGGGACCGTCCCGGCGGACGGCCTGGTCCGGGTGACGCTGCAGTCCGACGCGGTGAGCCAGCTCCCGGCCCGCCCGATCGGCTGCCTGCGGCCGGGCGCCCTGGACGCCGCCGTCGCCCGCCTCACCGCGACCGGCGCCACCCGGGTGACCGCCGGCGGCCACACCCTGACCGCCACGCTCCCGGCCGGCTCCACCGGCACGGCACTGCTGTCCGTCCCCGCCACCGAGGGCTGGACCTGCTCGGCGGGCGGCGGCCGGTACGCGGCACCGACCCCGGTGCTGGGGATGATCGGCATCCCCCTGGGCCCGGGCGCCGACCGCATCGCCTGCTCCTTCCACCCACCCGGCCTCACCGAGGGCCTGACCGTCACCTCCGCCACCGCGGCCGCCCTCGCCCTGGTCGCCGTCTCCGCCCACCTCACCCGCCGCCGCACCGCCCGGGCAGCAGCCACCGGCTGACGACACACGGGGGCGGCCCGCCGCTTTGGCGGGCCGCCCCCGTGGCGCGGGCCGGGGGTCAGGGGAGGGTGATCACCTCGCCGTGGTGGGCGGTCTGGTTGAAGTGGTGGAGCAGGAGCAGGCGGGACGTGTCGCCCGGGGTCCGGTGGACGTCGAGGACGGAGCCGGGGTGGGCCGGGGTGGCGACGGGTGCCGGGCCCGCGAGGCCGTCGTGGATGGTGACGGCGGGGTGGAGGGCGTCGATGGGGAGGGTGGGGCGGGTGCCGCGGAGGCCGATGGCGGAGTAGGCGTCGGCCGGGTCGGGCTTGCCGGGGGCCGTGGCGCCGGTCCAGACGCCATAGCGGACGGTGCTGTGGCCTTCCCGGACGCCCGGGAGGGCGCTCAGCCGCACCGGGAGGACGAGGACGTCGCTGTCGAGCAGCGCCGTGTCGGTGTCGCCCCAACGGGCGTTGAGCGGCTGGACGTCCAGCTCGGCGCCGGTGCGGGCGTCGAGGGCGCGCGCGACCAGGACGTCGCTGCCGCGCAGCCGATCGGCCTTGAGGATGACGTCGGTGACGCCGTCCCCGTCGGTGTCGAGCGAGACGCGGACGCCGTAGAGCCCGACCGGGGTGGGGGCGGACGCCCACAGCTGGGCGCCGATGTAGAGCATCCCGGCGTCCGCGGCGGCGCCGGCGGCCCGCAGGTCGGCGGCCCGGTCGCCGGCGTGTTCCACGCAGACGTCCTGCCGGGCGGCGGCCGGTTCGGCGGCCCCCTCGGGCACGATGCCCGCGCCGGGCCCGACGGCGGCGCCGCTGCCGGGCGGGCAGTCGGGCCAGCGGGTGCCTTCGCCGCCGAGGGCGAAGGCACTGACGAGGCCGGGCCGGTCGCCCGGTGCGGAGCTGCCGCCGAGCATGAGGAGGGTTCCGTCCCGGGCGGTCCGGACGGGGGCGGAAGCGCTGAGCCCGGTGACGGGCCGCGGGGCGGCGAGGACGGGGACCCGGAGTTCGGGCAGCGCGGGGTCGGTGACGGGGGTGAGCAGGACCCGTCCGGAGAGTTCGCCCCGGTAGCTGCGGGCCTTGCCGCCCTGGACGGTGTCGATGGTCGGGTCGGGCGCGCGCCCCAGCTCCCCCGGGACGGCCAGCGTCACCTGCACCCGTGCGGTGCCGCCCGCCGGCACGTCGACCTGTGCGGGCGTCACGTCATAATGAGCGCCCGGCAGTTCGGTCGCGGCCGCGTATTCCGTGCGGTAACTGACCACCGCCGACGAGTAGTTGCGCACCTCGATCTCGCGCCGCAGCGCCGTCGGCCCGCCGACCTCGACCGGCCCGAAGGAGACGCCGACGGCGCCCTCGACAGCACCGTCCCCCGCCGCGTAGGCGACGGCGGGGGTCCGGACGGCCCGGTCGACCTGGGCCCGCCCGGCGCCGGTGCGTTCGGGGCCGTAGACGGGTCCGCTGTGGTCGTCTCCGAGCCAGGTGTCCACGGCGGTGTTCATCAGTGCGGCCTTGACCTGCTCCGCCGGCCAGTCACGGTGGGCGGCGCGGACGAGCGCGGCGAGCCCGGCGACGTGCGGGGTGGCCATGGAGGTGCCGTCCTCGCGCTGGCCGCCGCTGCCGCTGCCGGCGAGCGCGGACCAGATGGTCTCGCCGGGGGCGGCGAGGTCGGGTTTGACGACGCCGGGCACGCCGATGCCGCGGGAGGTGAAGTCGGTGAGGGTGTCGGCCCGGCCGGGCTGGAGCTGGGGGACGGAGCCGTGCAGCGGGTTGCCGGGCGCGGCGAGCCGGACCTCGACCGGGCCGGCCGCGGCGGCCTGCCGGAGCCGTTCGCCGTCGGCGTGGGCGAGCAGCACGGTGGGGATGCGGTCGTTGCCGGCGATCTCGGCGAGGTGGTCGGTGTCGGCGGCGTAGAGGGCGCCGATCGCGCCGGCGTCGGCGGCGTGGTCGGCGCGCGGGCCGGAGTTGCAGGGCCGTTCGGATTCGCGGGTGTGCCAGGCGAGGACGGCGATCTTCCCGGCGAGCCGCTGCCGGTCGGCCTCGCTGAACGCGGTGCAGCCGTCGGACTGGTCGGCGGGCAGGGCGAGTTGGCCGTGGACGTCGGAGGTGGACCAGCCGCGGTAGAGCTCGCTCCAGTGGGCCGGCACGACTCCGGCGAGGTTCGCGGGGGCGACCACGGTGATGCCGTCGGTGTCGGCGTGCCCGTGGACGGAGGCGGCGACGGCGACGGCCCGGGCGGCGGTGCCGGGGCTGCCGCCGATGCCGTAGACGTCGCCCTCGTTGCCGGCCGCGGCGACCACGACGGTGCCGAGCGCGGCGAGGTGGTCGACGGCGACGGCGTCGGCGTCGTCGGGGCTGCCGAAGCGGCTGCCGAGCGAGAGGTTGACGACGTCGAGGCGGTCGGTGAGGTCGCCGTCGCCATTCGGGTCGGCGGCGAGGTCGAGGGCCTGGGTGAGCCGGTCGGTGGAGCCGTCGCAGCCGAAGACCCGGATCGCGTACAGCCCGGCCCCGGGCGCGGCACCCGGGCCGACCTTGAAGCCCGCGGGGTCGAGCCCGGCCCGGTAGGGCCCGGTGTAGGGGTGGCCGTCGGCGGTGACGCCGTAGCCGGCCGCGGTGCCGGCGACGTGGGTGCCGTGGCCGTTGCGGTCGCAGTCGATCGGGTTGTCGCTGGGGTGCGGGACGGGCTGGTGGTGCGGGGAGGACGGGTCCGGGTCGTAGTCGTCGCCGACGAGGTCCTTGCCGCCGATCACCTTGGCGTTGGGGAACAGCCCGGCCGGTGCGGGCTTGCCGCGTTCGACGGACCGGAACGCGGCCTCGGTGCCGGGGCCGCCGAAGTCGGCGTGGGTGTAGTCGATGCCGCTGTCGATGATGCCGATCCGCACGCCCTGCCCCGTGTTGCCGTCGGCTGCGGCACCCGCCCAGACCTGCGGGGCGCCGGTCAGCGGCACGGAGTAGGCGTTGTCGCGCTGCTTGCGGACGATCGGGTGGACGGCCCGGACGCCGGGGAGCGCGCGCAGGGCCGGCAGCCGGTCGGCGGGCGCAGTGACGGCGAGGCCGGTGAGCAGGGTGCGGGTGCGGTAGAGCTCCTGGGCGGCGGGGGCCGCGCGGTGGACGGCCTCGGCGAGCCGGTCGAGCGCGTCGCCGGCCCTGGCCCGCTGCCCGGCGCCGGCCCGGGCGGCCTCCCGGCGGACGGCCTCCGGCGAGCGCTGGGCCCGCCGGGCCCCGTCGGCGGCGCGCCGCCAGGCGGGACCGGCCGCCTCGGTGGTCAGTTCGAGCAGGACGGAGGCCGATCGGCCCGCCCCGGGCGGGCCGACGGTCGGTGGACCGCCGGCCGCCGGAGTCGCGGCGAGCGCGGCGCCACCAGACATCAGCGCAGCGGCGAGCAGGGTCAGGGTGAGGCCGATCCGCGCGAGCGGACGGCGGACGGGTGGCAGACGCACTTGGGGCCCTCTCCCCCGGCAAGGGGGACTGATCCGCACACCGTGGTCGCTGACGCCCGCCCGCGCGGACGTCGATCACCCTTCCGGGGGCCCCAAATTAGGATGATCGCGCCGGTGAGTGCGAGCAACGTCCCTCGGACGGGCGCCAGTTGCACTCTCCGGGGTGACCCGGCATCAGCCCGTGCGGCCTATTCGGCAGATGAACGCCGGTCCGCCGCACCGAGCGACAGCACCCGTCAGAGGTGGCCGGTCACGCCGCCGTTGTCGCGACGGTCCAGCGAGCGCTGGAGGGCGGCGGCGGCGAAGGTGTTCCGCTCGGCGGCCCGGCGGCGGCGCGGGGCGCGGACGGGGGCGGCGGGGGCGGAGGTGGCGTGACGGTCGGCAGTCGGGGGCATACCGGGCTCCTTGGAAGCGGCGCGCGCAAAGGCACGACTCAGTGAGGGGAAACCAGGGGTGTCGCGCGCAGCGCGCCGTAAGAAGGGTGGCGGTGGGCGACGGGAGGGAGCGCAAAGGCAGGGATCGCCTGCCTGTGAGGGCGCACGCGCACACGGGCCGCGCGCCCTGGCTACAGGGGCGGCACACCGTATGGCTCTTCCAAGGTACGACCCCGGCCCGGCCGTGTCTGCACGAATACTTGGATTTCCTAGTATCTGAGACGGCGGTCACCCGAAGGCATGCAGCAGGGCCCGGACCACCGGCGAACGGTGGTCCGGGCCCTGGAAACGGCCGGGGCTCAGGCGCCCAGGTCGACCGAGCGCGCGAAGCGGGCGCCGATCTCGGCGGCGATCGCCGACAGCACCTCCTGCGGGATCTGGGTGTCCACGGTGATGGAGGCGAGCGCGCCGCCGCCGTCCCGGGCGACCTGCATGCCGGCGATGTTGATGCCGGCGTCGCCGAGGTGCTTGCCGAGGACGCCGACCACGCCCGGGCGGTCCTCGTACTTGAAGAAGGCCATGTGGTCGGTGAGCGCGACGTCCACGTCGAAGGCGTCCACGCCGACGATCTTCTGGGTCTGCTTCGGGCCGGCCAGCGTGCCGGAGATGGCGATCTCCTCGCCGTTCGCGAGCGTGCCGCGGACGGTGATCACGTTGCGGTGCTCAAGGCTCTCACTGGAGGTGGTCAGGCGCACCTCGACGCCGCGCTCCTGGGCGAACAGCGGGGCGTTGACGTAGGACACCGTCTCCGCCACCACGTCCTCGAACACGCCCTTCAGCGCGGACAGTTCGAGCACCTTGACGTCGTGCTGGGTGATCTCGCCGCGGACCTCGACGTCGAGCCGGACGGCCACCTCGCCGGCCAGCGCGGTGAAGATCCGGCCGAGCTTCTCGGCGAGCGGCAGGCCCGGGCGCACGTCCTCGGCGATCACGCCGCCCTGGACGTTGACGGCGTCCGGCACCAGCTCGCCGGCCAGCGCGAGGCGGACCGACTTGGCGACGGCGATGCCGGCCTTCTCCTGCGCCTCGTCGGTGGAGGCGCCCAGGTGCGGGGTGGCGACCACGTTGTCGAAGGCGAACAGCGGGGAGTCGGTGCACGGCTCCTTGGCATACACGTCCAGGCCGGCGCCGGCCACCCGGCCGTCGCGCAGGGCGCCGGCGAGCGCCTCCTCGTCCACGATGCCGCCGCGGGCGGCGTTCACGATGCGGACGGTCGGCTTGACCTTGTGCAGCGCCTCGTCGCCGATCAGGCCGAGGGTCTCCGGGGTCTTGGGGAGGTGGACGGTGATGAAGTCCGAGACCTCCAGCAGCTCCTCCAGCGAGACCAGCTTGACGCCCATCTGCGCGGCGCGGGCGGCCTGGATGTAGGGGTCGTACGCGACGATCTTCATGCCGAACGCGGACATCCGCTGGGCGACCAGGACGCCGATCCGGCCGAGGCCGACGACGCCGAGGACCTTCTCGCTCAGCTCGACGCCGGTGTACTTGTTGCGCTTCCACTCGCCGCCCTTGAGCGCGGCGTTGGCCGGCGCGATGTTGCGGGCGACCGAGATCAGCAGGCCGCAGGCGAGTTCGGCGGCGGTGACGATGTTCGAGGTCGGCGCGTTGACGACCATGACGCCGGCTTTGGTGGCGGCGGCGACGTCCACGTTGTCGAGGCCGACGCCGGCCCGGGCGACGACCTTGAGCTTGCGCGCGGCGGCCAGCGCCTCGGCGTCGAGCTTGGTGGCGGAGCGGATCAGGATCGCGTCGACGTCGGCGATCGCGGTGAGCAGCTCGGTGCGGTCGGCGCCGTTGCAGTGCCGGATCTCGAAGTCGGGGCCGAGGGCGTCGACGGTGGCGGGCGACAGCTCTTCGGCGATCAGTACTACGGCGGTTTTGGATGTCACAGTGCTCACGACAGTGTGTCCTTAACTGTCCGGTTCCCCCGGCACGTAGGTGGCGTGGAAGGGCGGGGGAAGGTGGCATGCCGCGTAGGTAGACGCACGACGCTGTGGGCCTGACGCGCACTCGGAAGTGTATCGACGGGCAGAGTACGAGGCTGCTCCCGTCCGGCGAAATCACCCGGACGGGAGCAGCCTACTTGTACAAGGGCCCTGCAGAACAAGGCCGGTCAAAAGCAGCCGGGAGAGGCTCAGGCCTTCTCGTTGACCCAGCTCATCAGCGAGCGCAGCTTCTTGCCGGTGGTCTCCAGCAGGTGGTCCTCGTCGGCCTTCTTGTACTCGTTGTACTTGGGCAGGCCGGCCTTGTACTCGGCGATCCAGGTGTTGGCGAAGGTGCCGTCCTGGATCTCGGCGAGGACCTTCTTCATCTCGGCCTTGGTGGCGTCGGTGATGATGCGCGGGCCGGTGACGTAGTCGCCCCACTCGGCGGTCTCGGAGACCGACCAGCGCATCTTCTCCAGGCCGCCCTCGTACATCAGGTCGACGATGAGCTTCAGCTCGTGCAGGCACTCGAAGTAGGCGATCTCCGGCTGGTAGCCGGCCTCGACCAGGGTCTCGAACCCGGCCTTCACCAGGGCGGCGGTGCCACCGCAGAGGACGGCCTGCTCACCGAACAGGTCGGTCTCGGTCTCCTCGGTGAAGGTGGTCTTGATGACGCCGGCCTTGGTGGCGCCCAGGCCCTTGGCGTAGGACAGCGCCAGCGCGAAGGCGTTGCCGGTGGCGTCCTGCTCGACGGCGACGATCGCGGGGACGCCGCGACCCTCCTCGTACTGGCGGCGGACGAGGTGGCCGGGGCCCTTCGGGGCGACCATGCAGACGTCGACGTCCGCCGGGGGCTTGATGAAGCCGAAGCGGATGTTCAGGCCGTGGCCGAAGAACAGGGCGTCGCCGGCCTTCAGGTGCGGGGCGATGTCGGCCTCGTAGACGTCGGCCTGGATCGGGTCCGGCACGAGGATCATGATGACGTCGGCCTCGGCCGCGGCCTCGGCCGGGGTGACGACGCGCAGGCCGGCCTCCTCCGCCTTGGCACGGGACTTGGACTCCGGCTTCAGGCCGACCCGGACGTCGGCGCCGGAGTCGCGCAGGGACAGCGCGTGGGCGTGGCCCTGGCTGCCGTAGCCGATGACCGCGACCTTGCGGCCCTGGATGATGGACAGGTCGGCGTCGTCTTCGTAGAACAGCTCGGCCACGGGGGCACATCTCCTTGCGTGATGGGTGCCGGGTACGCGGTGCCTACCGTATTCGCACCCGGCGGTGGTATGGGGCAGTACTTCGGAAAGGGGTGTCGCGCGCAGCGCGCCGCTGGATGGGCGGTGGTGGGCGACGGGTGGGCGGACAGCGCGGGTCAGGCGCTGCGGTCGAGGGCGCGCAGCGAGCGGTCCGTGATCGAACGGGCGCCGCGCCCGATGGCGACCAGGCCGGACTGGACGAGCTCCTTGATGCCGTACGGCTCCAGCATCCGGAGCATGGCCTCCAGCTTGTCCGAGCTGCCGGTGGCCTCGATGGTCACCGCATCGGGCGACACGTCGACGGTCTTGGCACGGAACAGCTGGACGATCTCGACGATCTGCGACCGGGTCTCGTTGTCGGCGCGGACCTTCACCAGGACCAGTTCCCGCTGGATCGCAGCGGCCTGGTCGAGTTCGACGATCTTTATCACGTTCACGAGCTTGTTGAGCTGCTTGGTGACCTGTTCCAGCGGGAGGTCCTCGACGTTGACCACGATCGTCATCCGGGACACGTCCGGGTGCTCGGTCGGGCCGACGGCGAGGGAGTCGATGTTGAAGCCCCGACGGGAGAACAGCGCGGCGATGCGGGCGAGCACGCCGGGCTTGTTCTCGACCAGGACGGAGAGGGTGTGCTTGGACATGAAGTTCCTCAGTCGCTCTGGATAGGGGCGGTCAGTCGAGATCGTCGCCGAAGTCGGGCCGGACGCCCTTGGCGAACTGGATCTCGTCGTTGCTGGTGCCGGCCGCGACCATCGGCCAGACCATGGCGTCCTGGTGGACGATGAAGTCGATGACGACCGGGCGGTCGTTGATCTCCATCGCCTGCTTGATCACCGTGTCCAGATCCTCGGGGCGCTCGCAGCGCAGGCCGACGCAGCCCATCGCCTCGGACAGCAGGACGAAGTCGGGGATCCGGGTGCCGCCCTGGGCCGGCGGTTCGACGCCGTCGTGGCCCGGGCCGGCGTGCAGCACGGTGTTGGAGTAGCGCTGGTTGTAGAACAGCGTCTGCCACTGGCGGACCATGCCCAGCGAGCCGTTGTTGATGACCGCGACCTTGATCGGGATGCCGTTCAGGGCGCAGGTGACCAGCTCCTGGTTGGTCATCTGGAAGCAGCCGTCGCCGTCGATCGCCCAGACCTCGCTGTCCGGACGGCCGGCCTTGGCGCCCATGGCGGCCGGGACCGCGTAGCCCATGGTCCCGGCGCCGCCCGAGTTGAGCCAGGTGCCCGGCTTCTCGAAGCGGATGAACTGCGAGCTCCACATCTGGTGCTGGCCGACGCCCGCGGCGTAGATCGCCTCCGGGCCGACCAGCCGGCCGATCCGCTCGATGACCTGCTGCGGGGAGAGCTGCCCGGCGGGGGCCGGCTCGTAGCCCAGCGGGTAGGTCTTCTTCCACTCGTCGAGCTTCTCCCACCACTCCGCGTAGTCGCCCTTGTGGCCGGCGTCGAACTCGGCCTGGACGGCGACGATCAGGTCGGCCAGCACCTCGCGGGCGTCGCCGACGATCGGCACGTCGGCCGGGCGGTTCTTGCCGATCTCGGCCGGGTCGATGTCGGCGTGGACGACCTTGGCGTACGGGGCGAAGCTGTCCAGCTTGCCGGTGACCCGGTCGTCGAAGCGGGCGCCGATGGTGAACAGCAGGTCCGCCTTCTGCAGCGCGGTGACCGCCGGGACGGTGCCGTGCATGCCGGGCATGCCCAGGTGCTGCGGGTGGCTGTCGGGGAACGCGCCGAGCGCCATCAGGGTGGTGACGACGGGGGCGCCGGTCAGCTCGGCCAGGATCCGCAGCTCGGCGGTGGCCTGCGCCTTGATGACGCCGCCGCCGACGTACAGCACCGGGCGCTTGGCGCCCACCAGCATCTTCGCGGCCTCGCGGATCTGCTTGGCGTGCGGCTTGGTGACCGGCCGGTAGCCGGGCAGCGAGGTCTCGACCGGCCACCGGAACGTGGTGGTCGCCTGCAGCGCGTCCTTGGCGATGTCGACGAGGACCGGGCCGGGGCGACCGGTGGCGGCGATGTGGAACGCCTCGGCGATCACCCGAGGGATCTCGGCCGGGTCGGTGACCAGGTAATTGTGCTTGGTGATCGGCATCGTGATGCCGCAGATGTCCGCCTCCTGGAAGGCGTCGGTGCCGATCGCCTTCGAGGCGACCTGGCCGGTGATCGCGACGATCGGCACGGAGTCCATGTAGGCGTCGGCGATCGGGGTCACCAGGTTGGTGGCGCCGGGGCCGGAGGTGGCCATGCAGACCCCGACCCTGCCGGTGGCCTGGGCGTAGCCGGTGGCGGCGTGGCCGGCGCCCTGCTCGTGGCGGACCAGGATGTGGCGCACCTTGACCGAGTCCATCAGCGGGTCGTACGCGGGAAGGATGGCCCCGCCCGGGATGCCGAAGACGGTGTCCGCGCCTACGGCCTCCAGCGAGCGGATGAGCGACTGGGCGCCGGTCATGGTCTCGACGACGTGCTGGGGAGCGGGAGCGTGGGCGGCCGGGGTGTCCCCGCGGCGGGGGGATGCGGCGTGCTCAGTCATCTGCCTGTCTCTTCTCGGGTTTTGCCGGCCCGGTGGTGCGGGCCCCGGTACTGCGAGGGTGGGGTCCCGGTCCGGGCCGATCGCCGGCTCTGCCTCAATCGTCCCGCTTTTCGCCGTTTCGGTGGCGTTTTCGGGGCGATCGGGGCCAGGGGTTCTGCGGGGGTGGAACAGCGTCAGTGCAACAAAAAACCCCTCGTGCCCAGGGCATGCGAGGGGTGGCGCGTCGGTCTGTCACAAGCGGGGCGTGGAGGCCCGCTCAGCCGACGCGCCCGCCAAGTACGAGAATTCGGGTGCGCATGGCAACGACCATCCTCCCGCCCGGGGGCGCGTGTCAAGCAGGTGGGATGACCGTCTCGCCATGCGGACCTGCCCCCGGACCGGCCACGGCGCGGTGTTCGGGCAGGTCGGAGGCACCGTGGTGATGTGCGACACGTCCCCCGGCGGCGTCCGCGCGGCCACTCGTCCGGGTGTCCGCGGCCAGGTACGCGCGGCGTGCGGAGAGCGAGCCGACGGGTCTGGGCAGGGGGTAGCCGCGGCGCACCAGGGCACGGCGCAGCCGGGTCTCGTCGAGCGGCGGGGCGAAGGCCGAACCCTGCCCCCGGCGGCAGCCCAGCTCCTGGAGCGCGATGAGCTGGCGGGGCAGGTCCACCCCCTCGGCGCCGGTGGCCAGGCCGAGGTCGCGGCCGAGTCTCAGGGCGTGGCCGGCGAGCGTGCGGCTGAGCGCGGACTCGCCGAGGTCCTGGACCAGGGTGCGGTCCAGCTTGAGCCCGTCGAACGGCAGCCGGGCGAGGGCGCCCAGCGAGCCGCTGCCCGCGCCGTAGCCGGCCAGCACGGTGGAGACTCCGAGCCGGCGCAACGCGGCCAGCCGGCGGCCGAGTTCGTCGGCGAGCGAGTCCGGGCCCATCCGGGCCACCTCGATCACCAGCTCGCCGGCCGGCAACCGGCTGTCGCGCAGGGCCGCCGCGACCGTCTCGTACAGCCCGGGCGCGCACAGGCGCTCGGCGGAGAGCCGGACGGCGACGGGCACCGGGGCGGGCGCCGGGCGGGTACGGGCCGGGAGGCCGCGCCGGGCGGCGGCGGCCGTCACCGCCTCGTGGATCAGCCAGCGGGAGAAGCGGGTGGCCGCGTCGCCGTGCTCGGCCGAGCGCAGGAACTCGGCCGGGGTGAGCAGCTGGCCCTTCGCCGAGCGCCAGCGGGCCTGCGCCTCGACGCCGGTCACCGCGCCGCTGACGAGGTCCACCACGGGCTCGTGGAGCAGGGTGAAGCCGCCCTCGCGGACGGCGACCCGCAGCCGCTCCTCCAGTTCGGTGCGGCGCTCGAGGTCGGCCCGCATGGCAGGGGTGTAGAGCACCACCCGGCCCTTGCCCTCGGACTTGGCCCGGTACATCGCGAGGTCGGCGTTGCGCATCAACTCGTCGGTGGCCGCGCGTGGGTCGCCGGCCGGGCCGCGCTCGGGGGTGCCGAAGGCGATGCCGATGCTGGCGGCGACGCTGAGTTCGGCGCCGCCGATCCAGTACGGCTCGGAGAGGGCGACCCGCAGCCGCTCGGCGAGCTCCTGGACCTGGAGCCGGCCGAGCGGGCCGCAGACCAGCGCGGCGAACTCGTCGCCGCCGAACCGGGCGACGGTGTCCCCGCAGCGGACGGCCCCCTGGAGCCGGCGGGCGGCCTGCACCAGCAGCTCGTCGCCGACCTGGTGGCCGGCGGTGTCGTTGACCGCCTTGAAGCCGTCCAGGTCGAGGAAGAGCACGGCAATCCCACCGCCCTGGCCCCTTGGATCGCCCTGCTGCCCGCGGGCGCCGAGGGCGGCCCGCAGCCGCTGCGCGAACAGCGCCCGGTTGGGCAGGTCGGTGAGCGGGTCGTGGAAGGCGTTGTGCTGCAACTGGGCCTGCAGTATCACGCGTTCGGTCACGTCCCGGCTGTTGAGGATCAGGCCGTCGCGGTGCCGGCTGACGGTGGACTCGACGTGCAGCCACTCGCCGTCGCCGGAGCTGATCCGGCACTCCACCCGGGCGGACGGCTCGGCGGTGCCCGGGGAGCGGTGCGCGGTGAGCCGCACCCGGGCGAGGTAGCGGCGCACCTCGGCGAGCACCCGGTCGACGTCCTCGGGGTGGACGAGGTCCAGCAGGTTGCCGCCGACCAGTTCCTCCGGGTCCCGCCCGTAGACCCCGAGCGCGGCCGGGGAGACGTACGAGAGCACGCCATTGGCGCCGGCGATGATGATGACATCGCTGGAGCCCTGCACCAGGGAGCGGAAGTGCGCCTCCTTGTGGGCGAGCTCCTGGGCGAGCGAGAGGTTGTCGAGCAGCATCACGCCCTGGCGCAGGATCAGCGCGAGGCCGACGGTGCAGGCCGCCGCGGCCACCACCCGGTCGAGCGGGCGCCCGCCGAGCGCGTTGTAGAGGATCCCGGCGGTGCAGACCGCCGCGGCCGCATACGGGGTGAGCGCGCTGAACGTGGTGGACACCCGGCGGCGCGGCAGGCCGCCGGCCGAGGGGTGCTCGCGCAGCGGACGGCGCCAGCGCGGCGACCACGGCGCCCACGCGAGTAGCAGGCTGCCGGAGAACCAGCCGGCGTCGAGGAGTTCGCCGGAGTGGTAGTTGCTGCGCAGCTCCGGGGAGGTGAACAGGGCGTCGCAGAGCACCGTGACGGCGAGCGCCATCATCGCGGTGTGCACGGCGGCCCGGTTGCCGTCCCGGCCGCCGAAGCGCAGCCCGACCACCAGGCTGACCAGCAGGATGTCCAGCACCGGGTAGGCCAGGTTGAGGGCCAGGCGCAGCGGTGAGCCGTCCTCGCCGGCGGCGATCCGGCCGAGCGCCAGGCTCCAGCTGAGGGTGAACAGCGAGCCGGCGATCAGCCAGCCGTCCAGCAGCAGGCAGAGCCAGCCGGCCGCGGAGCGCGGGCGCTGGGCGAGCACCAGGACGCCGGTGATGGAGAGCGGGGCGAACAGCAGGAAGGCGTACTCGGCGAGCGAGTCCTGCGGCAGCGGGGTGCGCACGACCAGCTCGTACCAGCCCCAGGTGCCGTTGCCGAAGGCGACCATGAACGAGGAGAGGCCGAACAGCAACCAGGCCGGGCGGGCATGCCCGCCGACCGTGCAGCCGTACACCAGGCAGGACAGCGCCGCCGCGAGGGCCGCTGCGGCCAGGCCGAAGTCACCCATGAAAATAGCGAGTTGGTGCGATCCCCAGCCCATGGCGGCGCCCAGGGCATAGGCCAGGCAGAGGGCGCCGAGGGCGAGGCCGGGCAGCGCGCGGCTCTCGCGCAGCCGGCGCAGCGGGCCGCGCCGCTCGGCGGCGGGCGTGTCGGCGGCCGGTACGCCCGGCCGTCCGGGTGCGGGCAGCACCGTATCGGTGGAGCTCACTCGGCCTCTCCCCCTCCGACCCGGAGCCCGGCGCCCCGGCCACGGGCCACCGGCCGCGCGCCCCTTGGCCGTACGCGGTGGCCTGGTGCACCGTCAGGACGGTGGCCCAGGGGGTGGGCGGCCTTCCGGTCGCCGCACCGCACCGATGTTCCCGATCGGGACCCTACACCAATTCCGTCACTCAATGACACGCACACTGAACTTAGAGTAATGGCGGGAGGGTAGGGAAATGCACCCGATTCCGGCGGATCGGCCCGGTTGGCGGCGGCGCGCGGGGAGGGGCTCACGCGGCGCGCACGGGAGCACGCGACGGCGCCGACCCGCCGGGCCCGTGTCGGCCAGGTGGGTCGGCGCGCGTAACGGCAGGCGGCGGGTCACCCGGCGGCCGGGGCCAGATCGTCCGGGAACAGCCGCAGCCGGTGGGCCAGCGCCGCGGCCTCGCCCCGGCCGGCGACCGTGAGCTTGCCGAGGATGTTGGACACGTGCACGCTTGCGGTCTTCGGAGAGATGTACAGCTCCTCGGCGATCTGCCGGTTCGTCCAGCCGCGCGCGAGCAACCGGAGCACGTCCCGCTCACGGGGGGTGAGGCCGAAGGACTCCCCGGAGGACGGGGCCGCTGCCGGTTCGACCGCGGGGCGCGCGCCCGCGCCGAGCGCCAGCCCGGCCCGGTCGGCCAGGCCCGCGATCTCCGTCACCAGCGGGCGGTCGCCCCGGATCCCGGCCAGCTCCCGCGCCTCGCGCAGCAGTTCGGCCGCGGCCTCGCGCCGCCCGGCCCGCACCTCGGCCTCGCCGGCCCGCAGCAGGGCGAGCGCCAGCGGGTGCGGCAGGCAGACCGGCCGCAGCACGGCGACGGCGGCGGCCCACTGCTCCGGGGTGTCGGCGCCCTCGGCGCGGGCGAGTTCGGCCTCCACCAGCCGGGCCCAGCCGTGGTGCAGCGGCGCCTTGGGGGTGAGCCGGGCCGCCGTCGCGGCGATCCTGGCCAGCACCTCGGCCCGCCCGGCCGCGGCCTCCGGCAGGCCCCGGGTGTCCGCCTCGACCCCGGCCGCCTCGGCCAGCAGCGGGTACAGGTCCGCCTCGTCGCCGAGCCGCTGGTCGTCCGCGAGGGCGGCGAGCAGCTCGGACCTGGCCTCCAGCGGCCGCCCGTTCAGCGCGGCGATCCGGGCCGCCAGCCGGCTGATCGGCACCGAGTGCTGGAGCTGGCCGACCCGGTTGGCCGCCCTGGCCTGGGTCAGCAGCGCCACCGCGGTGGTCAGGTCCCCCTCCAGCAGGGCGAGTTCGCCGCCCATCCGGTCGAGGAACTCGGCGTGGGTGGCGGTCATGCTGCTCAGCTCGCAGGCGGCCAGCACCTCGGCGGCCTCCCCGACCCGGCCGAGGTCGGTCAGCGCCTCGACGAGGTTGCCGGTCAGGATGGTGCCGATGTTGCGCAGCAGGCCGTTGCCGTCCGCGTACTCCAGGCCCTCGCGGGCCAGCGCCATCGCCTCCTCGGCCCGGCCCAGCCCGCGCAGCATGCTGGCGAGGTTGTTGATGCCGCGCAGCAGCACGTCGGGAGCGTTGAGCCGGCGCGAGGCATCGACGGCGGCGGTCAGCTCGGCCACCGCGGCCTCCGCGTCGCCCTCGATGTCGTAGCGCAGGCCGCCGAGCGTCATCCGGGCGTGCAGCTCGACGGCGTGCGCGCCGACCTCGTGGGCGATCCGGATCGCCCGCGCGGCGAGCTCGATGTGCTCGGGCCCCGGGTGCTTGATCATCGCCACCCCGGCGCCGAGCGCGAACACCTCGGCCTGCACGGCGGACGGCGGCAGGTGCTCGACCAGCCGGTGCGCGTGGGTGATCTCCTCGTCGTCGCCGGAACGCCGCAGGTGGCCGAGCATCCGGGCCCGGTTGATCCGGAACCAGGCCGCGCGCAGCGGGTCCACCGTCTCGTCGACCAGCTTCAGCGCACGCCGGGCGAGGCTGAGCCCGCGCTCGCGGTCGCCGCTGCGGCGGGCCGCGACCACGGCCTCGGCGAGCACGTCGATCAGCTGGATCCGGCCGCAGTTCTCGTCCTCGGCGTTGAGGTCGCAGGAGCCGGGCGGGTAGGTCTCGGCCCAGTCGTACGGGCGCAGCGTGTGCGCGAGGACGTCCTCGGAGACCATGTCCCAGAGTTCCAGGGCCCGTTCGAGCATGCGCAACTGCTCCGCGAAGGCGTTGCGGCGGCGGGCGGCGCGGGCGGCGTCCAGGGCGGTCGGCAGTGCACGGGACGGATCGTGCGCGTGGTACCAGTAGTTGGCGAGCCGGGCGGGCAGGGCGTCGCTGGGCACGAGATACGGCTCGGCCTCCACGGCGAGCGCGAACTTGCGGTTGATCCGGTGCCGTTCGCCGGGCAGCAGGTCGTCGGAGACGGCCTCGCGGACCAGCGCGTGCCGGAAGCGGTAGCCCTCGCCGTCGCTGTCCGGGCGCAGGATGTTGGCGCCGACGGCCGTCCGCAGCGCCGCGATCATCTCCTCCTCGTCCGCCATGAGGTCCTCCAGGACGGCGGCGAGCAGGGCGTGTTCGACGTGCGAGCCGCCCTCGGCGGCGATCCGGACCACCCGCTGGGTCTGCTCGTCGAGGCTCTCCACCCGGACCAGCAGGATGTCGCGCAGCGAGTCGGTGAGCCCGGCCCCGCAGCCGTCCTGGAAGGCGGTGGCCAGTTCCTCGACGAAGAACGGGTTGCCCTCGGAGCGGCGGTGGATGCGGTCGACCAGCTGCCGGTCGGGGGCGGCGGTGCCGAGGATGCCGGCCAGCTGGGCGGCGACCTCGCCGCGGCCGAACCGCTCCAGCTCCAACCGCTGGACGGTGCGCAGCCGTTCGAGCTCGGCGAGGAAGGGGCGCAGCGGGTGGCGCCGGTGCAGGTCGTCGGTGCGGTAGGTGGCGATCAGCAGTACCCGGGCCCGGTGCAGGGTGCGGACCAGGTAGGCGAACAGCTCCCGGGTGGAGCGGTCGGACCAGTGCAGGTCCTCGATGGCGAGGACGAGGGTACGCTCCGCGCCGAGCCGTTCGAACAGCCTCGCGGTGTGCTCGAACAGCCGGGCCCGGCCGTACTCGTCGTTGGGTTCGCCGTCGGCCTCGCCGAACTCGGGCAGCAGTCGGGCGAGATGGCCCTCGCTGCCGGCCGCGGCGGCCTCCAGCTCGGTGCCGAGCGCGCGGTGCAGGCGGCGCAGCGCGCCGGCCAGCGGGGCGAACGGGAGTCCCTCGGCGCCGACTTCCAGACAGCTGCCCAGGGTGGTGACGACTCCCCCGCCGTGGCCGGCCCGGTCCAGGAACTCCTCCAGCAGCCGGGTCTTGCCGACGCCGGCCTCGCCGCCGATCAGGACGGTCTGCGGGCTGCCGGAGCCGGCCCGCCGCAGCGCGTCCGCGAGAGCGGTGATCTCGGTGCCACGGCCGACGAAGACGGGACTCACCGATATCTGCTGCATGGAGGCGAGCATGCCATAGGCGGACCGGCCGGGCCGAGAGGATATCTCGCCCGGCGAACGCCCGGAGGGGGAGGCGCTCCCCTGCAGCGCCTCCCCCTCCGGAGTCCTTGCGGCACCCTCGGGGTGCCGGTCGGTCAGCATTCGGTCTTCCGGACGGAACGCCGCTGGAAGCGGGCGGCGACGGGCCGCTGCTTGGTGCGGCCGGCGTCCTTGGCCTCGCGGACCAGGCGCTGGTGCTCGGCGCGGACGTGCAGCTCGTGCGCCTGCTGCTGGATGAGCTCGTACTCGAACACGGTGGTTCCCCTCGCGGTGGGTCTCTGTCTCTTCTCTCCGACAGGTAAGAGCTTCCTCCCCCAGAGGGGGGCACCACATCGGAAGGCTTCCCGATCTTCGGGGCCCCGGATGCCTTAGACGGCGGTCCCCGGGCACGGCAAAGGCCCGGTTCCACTCCGATACGGGGGTGGAACCGGGCCTTAGACCTTACTTAGGGGGCCTTAGATACCTAAGACGCCTTAGGAATCCTGGGAATCCGGCTAGGCCGCCTCAGGCGGAGACGCCGAGCTTCTCCAAGATGAGGTCCTTTACGCGGGCGGCGTCGGCCTGACCACGGGTGGCCTTCATGACCGCGCCGACCAGCGCGCCCACGGCCGCGACCTTGCCGTCGCGGATCTTGGCGGCGATCGCCTCGTTGTCGGCGATGGCCTGGTCGACGGCGGCGCCGAGCGCGGAGTCGTCCGAGACGACGGCCAGGCCGCGCTTCTCGACGACCTCGTCCGGCTCGCCCTCGCCGGCCAGCACGGCCTCGATGACCTGGCGGGCCAGCTTGTCGTTCAGCTTGCCCTCGGCGACCAGCGCGGCGACCCGGGCGACCTGCGCCGGGGTGATCGGCTGCTCGCTCAGCTCGGTGCCGGTCTCGTTGGCGCGGCGGGCCAGCTCGCCCATCCACCACTTGCGGGCCTGGTCGGCCGGGGCGCCGGCCGCGATGGTCTCCTGGATCGGCTCGACCGCACCGGCGTTGAGCACCGACTGCATGTCCTTGTCGGACAGGCCCCACTCGGCCTGGAGACGGGCCCGGCGCAGGCGCGGCAGCTCGGGCAGCCCGGCGCGCAGCTCCTCGACCCACGCGCGGGAGGGGGCGATCGGCACCAGGTCCGGCTCGGGGAAGTAGCGGTAGTCCTCCGCCTCCTCCTTGACCCGGCCCGAGGTGGTGGAGCCGTCTTCCTCGTGGAAGTGGCGGGTCTCCTGGATGATGGTGCCGCCGTCGGTCAGCACGGTGGCATGCCGCTGGATCTCGAACCGGGCGGCCCGCTCCACGCTGCGCAGCGAGTTGACGTTCTTGGTCTCCGAACGGGTGCCGAACTTCTCGCGGCCGTGCGGGCGCAGCGACAGGTTGACGTCGCAGCGCATCTGACCCTTGTCCATCCGGGCCTCGGAGACGCCGAGCGCCCGGATCAGCTCGCGCAGCTCGGTGACGTACGCCTTGGCGACCTCGGGGGCGCGCTCGCCGGCGCCGACGATCGGCTTGGTGACGATCTCGATCAGCGGGATGCCGGCCCGGTTGTAGTCGAGCAGCGAGTACTCGGCGCCGTGGATGCGGCCGGTGGCGCCGCCGACGTGGGTGGACTTGCCGGTGTCCTCCTCCATGTGGGCGCGCTCGATCTCCACGCGGAAGGTCGAGCCGTCCTCCAGCTGCACGTCGAGGTAGCCGTTGAAGGCGATCGGCTCGTCGTACTGCGAGGTCTGGAAGTTCTTGGGCATGTCCGGGTAGAAGTAGTTCTTCCGCGCGAACCGGCACCACTCGGCGATCTCGCAGTTCAGCGCCAGGCCGATCTTGACGGCCGACTCCACGCCGATCGCGTTGACCACCGGCAGCGAGCCCGGCAGGCCCAGGCAGGTCGGGCAGGTCTGGCTGTTCGGCTCGGCACCCAGCTCGGTCGAGCAACCGCAGAACATCTTGGTCTTGGTGCCCAGCTCGACGTGGACCTCAAGGCCCATCACCGGGTCGTACGACGCGAGAGCGTCCTCGTAGGAGACCAGGTTCATGACGCTCACAGCGTCCCCTTCACTAAAAGACTTGGGAGGTACGGGCCCGGCCGCCGCTCGTGCGGGGCCGGGCCGGGGCGCTCAGCTCAGCCCAGCAGCACGTCGTCGGAGCCGAGCTGACGCAGCTCGCGCACCAACAGGGCGGTGCCGGTGATCAGCGCGGCGGCGCCGACCAGGGCGTTGACCAGCTTCAGGGTGTCGCTCTCCTCGCGGGCCTTCCGGACGTCCTTGACGATCGAGATCGCGCCGAAGGCGCTGGTCCCGATGGACAGCCAGAGGCCGGGCTTGGAGTGCTTCCACCCCTTGATGGAGCTCGGGGCTTTGGCCTTCTCGATCTTGCTCACAGTGCCGGTGCCTCCTCCAGCAGGGTGTGCCCCCACTTGTCGTTGAGTGCGGCCTCGACGGCGCCGCCCACGCGGTACAGACGGTCGTCCGCCATCGCGGGTGCGATGATCTGCAGGCCGACCGGGAGATTGTCCTCCGGGGCCAGACCGCAGGGCAGCGACATGGCCGCGTTGCCCGCGAGGTTGGACGGAATCGTGCACAGGTCGGCCAGGTACATCGCCATCGGGTCGTCGGCGCGCTCGCCGATCGGGAAGGCGGTGGTCGGCGTGGTCGGCGAGACCAAGACATCTACGGCCGCGAAAGCCTCATCAAAGGAGCGCGAGATGAGCGTGCGCACCTTCTGGGCCGAGCCGTAGTACGCGTCGTAGTAGCCCGAGGAGAGGGCGTACGTACCGAGCATGATGCGGCGCTTCACCTCGGGGC
Source organism: Kitasatospora aureofaciens (assembly GCF_019192735.1). GTDB lineage: Bacteria > Actinomycetota > Actinomycetes > Streptomycetales > Streptomycetaceae > Kitasatospora > Kitasatospora aureofaciens_A. The sequence goes on along the minus strand of NZ_JAHTKP010000017.1, from coordinate 128,093 downwards.
CGAAACCGGCCTCGCGGGTGAGGGCGGTGACCTCCTCGGCCGAGCGCGAGCCGTTGTCGCCCACGCGCAGGCCGTAGCGCATCGCGTCGAAGCGGGCGAGGTTGGACGAGCACTCGCTGGGCGCGATCAGGTAGTACGCGGGCAGCGCCAGGGTGAAGGACGGGCAGGACACCTCGACGACCTCGGCGCCCAGCTCGCGCAGCAGCTCCACCGACTCGTTGAAGCGCTGCATCACGCCGGCCTGGTAGCCCTCGCCGGCGAACTCTTTGACCACGCCGATCCGCATGCCGCGGACGTCGCGCATCCGCGCGGCCTCGACCACGGCCGGGACGGGCGCGTCGATCGAGGTGGAGTCCAGCGGGTCGTGCCCGGCGATGGCCTCGTGCAGCAGCGCCGCGTCCAGCACGGTACGGGCGCACGGGCCGCCCTGGTCCAGCGAGGACGAGAAGGCGACCAGGCCGAAGCGGGAGACCGCGCCGTAGGTCGGCTTGACGCCGACGGTGCCGGTGACGGCGCCGGGCTGGCGGATCGAGCCGCCGGTGTCGGTGCCGATCGCCAGCGGGGCCTCGAAGGCGGCCAGCGCGGCGGCCGAGCCGCCGCCGGAGCCGCCGGGGATGCGGGTGAGGTCCCACGGGTTGCCGGTCGGGCCGTAGGCGGAGTTCTCGGTGGAGGAGCCCATCGCGAACTCGTCCATGTTGGTCTTGCCGAGGATGACGACGCCGGCGTCCTTGAGACGCGAGGTCAGGGTGGCGTCGTACGGCGGGATCCAGCCTTCGAGGATCTTGGAGCCGCAGGTGGTCGGCACGCCCTTGGTGGTGAAGACGTCCTTCAGCGCGAGCGGGACGCCGGCCAACGGGCCCAGCTCCTCGCCCTTGGCGCGCTTCTCGTCGACGGCCTTGGCCGCGCTCAGCGCGCCCTCGGTGTCGACGTGCAGGAAGGCGTTGACCTTCTTGTCGACGGCGTCGATGCGGTCCAGGTGCGCCTGCGCGACCTCGACGGCGGACACCTCGCCCTTGGCGATGGCGCTCGCGGTCTGCGCGGCAGTGAAACGGATCAGCTCGGTCATCTCGGTCAGTCCTCCCCGAGGATCTGCGGCACACGGAAACGCTGCTCCTCGGCGGCCGGCGCGCCGGAGAGCGCCTGGTCCGGGGTGAGCGACGGCCGCACCTCGTCCGCACGCATGACGTTGGTCAGCGGCAGCGGGTGGGAGGTCGGCGGGACGTCCTGTCCGGCGACCTCGGAAACGCGGGCGACCGCGCCGATGATCACGTCGAGCTGCTCGGCGAAGTGGTCCAGCTCTTCGGCCTGCAACTCAAGACGCGACAGCCGAGCGAGGTGGGCGACCTCCTCGCGCGTGATGCCAGGCATGCAGCGATCCTCAGGGTGAGTTCTGGTGAGGCCCGGCGCTGCTTGCAGGCGGTGCCGGGCCCGGGGCAGGAGCAGCCGGCTCGGCGCTCCCGTCCTCGTGGTCTTTGGACCCCATCCTATGGGGCCCGGCCCGGCCACCGGCCAACGAGTAATCGGCGACGCGGTTACTGCGGCCTGGTCCGGGCCCAACTCTGCGTCCCCGGCGCGTTGATCTCCATCTGCGCGGCAGGCACGGCCTGGGCCCGCTGCACCGCCTGGATGGCGGGCGGCAGCACGGGCGGGAGCGTCGGCGGCAGCACCGGAGGCATCGCGGGCTGGCCCGCCTGGATCGTCTTGACGGCCGGCTTGACGGCCGGCTTGGCCCCCTGGATCGCCTGGATGCCCGGCGGCAGCTGGGCCGGCAGGGCGGCCAGCCGCTCCACCGGCGGGGCGCCGGTGCGGTGCACCCGCAGCCAGGCGGTGGCCTGCTCGGGCGGCAGCGCGGCCGACACCAGCCAGCCCTGGACGGCGTCCACGCCCATGCAGTGCAGCCGCTCCCAGGTCTCGTCGTCCTCCACGCCCTCGGCGACGACGGTCAGCCCCAGCGAGTGGGCGAGCTCGACCGAGCAGCGGACCACCGCCGCGTCGTGGTCGTCGGCGACCATCCGGGAGACGAAGGAGCGGTCGATCTTCAGCTCGCTGACCGGCAGGCTGCGCAGCCGCACCAGCGAGGAGTGGCCGGTGCCGAAGTCGTCCAGGGACATCCCGACGCCGTAGCCGCGCAGCTCGGCGAGGGTGTCGGCGGCCCGCCGGGAGTCGTCCAGCAGCAGCCGCTCGGTGATCTCCAGCTGGAGTGCGTGGGCCGGCACCTGGTGGCGCACCAGGTGCCCGGCGACCCGCTGCGCGAAGCCGGGATTGAGCACGTCGCGCGGCGAGACGTTCACCGCGACCTGCACCTGGAGGCCCTGGTCGCGCCAGTACGCGAGCTGGCCGACGGCCGCCTCCAGCACGTAGTCGGTGAGCCGCGGCATCAGGCCGCTGGACTCGGCGAGCCCGACGAACTCGTCCGGCGACACCTTCCCCTGGCCGGGCCGCTCCCAGCGCAGCAGCGCCTCCAGGCCGACCACCCGGCCGTCGAAGGCCACCTTCGGCTGGTAGTGCAGCTGCACCTCGCCGGTCTCCAGGGCCCGGCGCAGGTCGCCGAGCAGGCCTATCCGGTACGGCGTGTCGGCGTCCTGCGTCTCGTCGTACTGCTCGACGCCGCTGCGCCCGCGCTGGGCGTGGCCCATCGCGACGTCGGCGCGGCGCAGCAGCGACTCGGCGTCCTGGGCGTGCGACGGAAAGACGCACACGCCCGCGCTCGCCTCCAGCACGAGCAGCAGCCCGTCCAGCCGGATCGGGGCGGCGAGTTCGGCAATCAGCGCCTTGGCGACCCGCTCCAGGCTGTCCGGGCAGTTGATGCCGGGCAGCAGGACGGCGAACTCGTCGCCGCCCATCCGGGCCACCATCGGGCGTCCCCGGCGGTAGTGCCGGGGCAGGCCGGCGAAGACGTCGTCGATGGACTCCCGGGTGGGGCTGCCGGCCGGGCCGCCGGAGCGCAGGGCGCGGTGCAGCCGTCGGGCGATGTGCACCAGCAGCCGGTCGCCGGCGGTGTGACCGAGTGTGTCGTTCAGCGATCGGAAGCGATCGAGGTCGAGCAGTATGAGTCCGACGCTGTAGCCGTGTTCGTGCTCGGCGATCGCCTCCTGGGCGGCCAGCAGTAAGGCCTGACGGTTGGGCAGGTCCGTCAGGGGGTCGGTGAGCTGGTCGCGGGCGCGGTCCCGGGCGATCCGCCACGCCGCTACCAGAACGGCCAACGGCACCGCGAACAGCGGCAGCAGCTCGGGTTCGTACCGGTAGACCAGGACGGCCAGCGGGATGAGCGGCGCGGCTCCGGCCAGCAGCACGCCGAGCAGCAGGACCGCACCCGCCACCCCCTGCGGCGGGCGTGTGGGCGCGCCGCCGGTCGTACGATCCATAAGCCCTGTCCTCCGTCGGGCCCGCCCCGTCAGGCCGCCTTACGGTGAGGCACCGTGCCGGTACCGACAGCTGCCGGGCATGGAGCGACCCCGCGGAGTACCGGCTCAGCCGGTGCCCCCACCCCTGCTGACACTCTGTTGCGCTCCAGGGTATGCCGGGGTCCACCCGGTGGGCAGACTTTCGGACAACCGGAAACGCGCCACCGCGCCCGGGTGTCGCACAGTGACACCATGCCCGCATTCGCCGGACGGCACCCGGTGACGTTGCATCAGGACGATAACAAGACGGATTCGGCCACCCGCCGCTCGGGTCAGCCCTTGACGGGGGCCTCCTCGACGTCCGGAAGCCCCAGGTGGCGGCGGGCCGCCTCCGGCCCGTCGGCGAGCAGCACGGCGAAGCCGGCGTCGTCCAGGATCGGCAGGCCGAGCTGCACGGCCTTGTCGTACTTGGAGCCGGGGTTGTCACCGGCGACCACGAAATCGGTCTTCTTCGACACCGAACCGGTCACCTTCGCTCCGCGCGAGGTCAGCGCCTCCTTGGCACCGTCCCGGGTGTGCCCGGCCAGCGTGCCGGTGACGACCACGGTCAGGCCCTCCAGCGGGCGCTCCGCCTCGTCCTCGTCCGCGAACTCCTCGGTGAAGCGGACGCCGGCCGCGCGCCACTTCTCCAGGATCTCCCGGTGCCAGTCGACCTGGTACCACTCGATGATCGAGCGGGCCGTGCCGGGCCCGACGCCCTCGGTGGCGGCCAGCCGCTCCTCGTCCGCCGCGAAGATCGCGTCCAGGTCGCGGAACTCATGCGCCAGCGCCTGGGCTGCCACCGGGCCGACGTGACGGATGGACAGTCCGTTGAGGTAGCGCCAGAGCGGCCGGTCCTTCGCCTTGTCCAGGTTCTCCAGCAGCAGCCCGGTGGTCTTCTTGGCCGCGCCCGCGGTGGTGGCGAAGAAGAACACCTCCTTCTCCTCCCCCGTGACGTCGTCCAGCTTCGGCATGCCCGTCTTCGGGTCGCGCACCAGCACCTTGATCGGCAGCAGCTGCTCCTCGGTCAGGCCGAAGATGTCGCCCTCGTTCCGCACCGGCGCCTCGGCCGGCTCCAGCGGCTGGGTCAGCGCGGTGGCGGCGACGTAGCCCAGGCCCTCGACGTCCAGCGAGGAACGGCCGCCGAGGAAGGCGATCCGCTCCCGGATCTGGGCCGGGCAGAACTGGGCGTTGGGGCAGCGCAGGTCGATGTCCCCCTCGGCCATCGGGCGCAGCTCGCTGCCGCACTCCGGGCAGTGCGAGGGCATCACGAACGCCTGCTCGGTGCCGTCCCGCAGGTCGTAGACCGGGCCGAGGATCTCCGGGATGACGTCACCGGCCTTGCGCAGCACCACGGTGTCGCCGAGCAGGACGTCCTTGGCCTTGACGACCTGCTGGTTGTGCAGCGTCGCGTACTGGACCATCGAGCCGGCCACCTTCACCGGCTCGGCCAGCACCGCGTACGGGGTGGCCCGGCCGGTGCGGCCGATGCCGACCTTGATCTCGGCCAGCCTGCCGGTGACCTCCTCCGGCGGGTACTTCCAGGCGATCGCCCAGCGCGGGGACTTGGAGGTGGCGCCGAGCCGGCCCTGCAGCGCGATCTCGTCCACCTTGACGACCACGCCGTCGATCTCGTGCTCGACCGAGTGCCGCTGCTCGCCGTAGTGCTTGATGAACGCCCGTACTTCGTCGAGGGTCTTCACGACCTTGTTGTGCCGGGCAGTTGGCAGCCCCCAGTCGTGCAGCAGCTGGTATGCGTGCGACTGGTTGTCGATGTCGAAGCCGACCCGGGCGCCGATGCCGTGCACCACCATGTGCAGCGGGCGGGAGGCGGTGACGTGCGGGTCCTTCTGGCGAAGCGAACCGGCGGCGGCGTTGCGGGGGTTCATGAACAGCCGGATCATCGCCCGGGGCCGCTTGCCCTCCTTGGCGCGCTCCTCGTTCTCCTGCCGGCGGCGCTCGTTCTCCTCCGCGAACGAGGCGTTGAGCGCGTCGAACGCCTCGGTCGGGAAGTAGACCTCGCCGCGGATCTCCACCAGCTCGGGGATGTTGGCGCCCTTGAGCCGGTGCGGGATCTCCTTGATGGTGCGGACGTTGGCGGTGATGTCCTCGCCGACCCGGCCGTCGCCGCGCGTCGCGGCCTGCACCAACTGGCCGTTCTCGTAGGTGAGGTTGACGGCCAGGCCGTCCACCTTGAGCTCGCACAGGTAGTGGTAGTCGATGCCGGCCAGCTCGGTGGCGACCCGCTCGGCCCAGGCGGCGAGCTCCTCGTCGTCCATGGCGTTGTCGAGGCTGAGCAGCCGCTCGCGGTGCTCGACCGAGGCGAACAGCTCGGTGGGCGCGCCGCCGACCCGCTGACTCGGCGACTCCGGGGTGACCAGGGCCGGGTGCTCGGCCTCGATCGCCTCCAGCTCGCGCATCAGCGCGTCGAACTCGGCGTCGCTGACGACCGGGGCGTCCTGCCCGTAGTACCGGGCGCGGTGGTCGGTGATCTCCGCCGCCAGCTCGGCATGCCGCCTGCGCACCTCCGCCGGGACGTCCTCCCAGCCCTCGACAGCCACCACCGCAAGCCCTCCTACGTTCTCATTCCGGGTTGTCCACCAGGCTCTGCGCCGCCCGCGCCGCAAGCGACAGCGCCTTGCGCGCGTACGCCGGGGAGGCCCCGGCCAGCCCGCAGGTCGGCGTCACCAGCACGCGGCGGCCCAGCAGCTCCGGGGCGAACCCGAGCCTGCGCCACAAGGTCCTGACACCCTGGACACTACCGGCCGGGTCCGACACCGCCCGGTCGGTGGAGGGCACGACACCGGCGAGGATCATCGTGCCCGCCTCGACCGCCTCGCCCAGGTCGTCGTCCTCGCGCTCGGTCAGTAGCGAGAAGTCCAGCGAGACGCCGGCCACTCCGGCCCGGCGCAGCAGCGGGATCGGCACCTGCGGCGCGCAGCAGTGCACCACGACCGGCGCGTCGAGGCCGCGGATCAGCTCGCGCAGCACCTCCTCCGCCACCTGCCGGTCCACCGAGCGCAGCCGCTGGAAGCCACTCGCGGTCTTCACTGCACCTGCCAGCACGGCGGGCAGCGAGGGTTCGTCGAGCTGGAGCACGACCTCCGCGCCGGGCACCCGTTTGCGGACCTCGGCGAGGTGGCGGCGCAGGCCCTCGGTGAGCGAGCCGGCGATGTCCCGGCAGGCGCCGCGGTCGGCGAGGGCCTTCTCGCCGTGCTTGAGCTCGACGGAGGCGGCCAGCGTCCACGGCCCGACGGCCTGGATCTTGAGCGCACCCTGGTAGCCCTGGGTGAACTCCTCCAGCGCGTCCAGGTCCTCGCCGAGCCAGGAGTGGGCGCGCTTGGTGTCGCGGCCGGGTCGGTCGGCGAAGCGCCAGCCGCTCGGCTCGGTCTGCGCGAACAGCTCGACCAGCAGGCCGGCGGAGCGCCCGATCATGTCGGCGCCGGGGCCCCGGGCGGGCAGTTCGGGGAGGAACGGCAGGTGTTCCAGCGCCCCGGTGGAGGTCTTGGCGGCCTCGCGGGCGTCGGTGCCGGGCAGCGAGCCGACGCCGGTGGCGGCGCCGCGCAGGTCGGGGAAGGGGTGTGGGGTGCTCACCCGTCCGAGCCTAGGGCCTGTCGTCAAACTCCCGTCGTCCGCCCGGAGGGCGGGCGTGGCGGCGTTGGGGTGCGTGCATCGCAAGGCGGAGGAGGGACGCGATGCGGAGCATCGGCGACCGACGACAACGCAGCGAGGCGCGTGCCCCAACGCCGCCACGCAGGCGGGAGTTTGACGACAGGCCCTACGTGCGCGGCGCCGGTACCGGAGTCAGTGCCCGGGGCGGACGGTGATCTCGGTGATCTCCGCGTCGCGGGAGGCGTCGAGGGCGGCGAGGACGGCCTTGGCCACCGACTCGGGGGCGATCCAGCGGTCGCTGTCGTACTCCTTGCCCTCCTGCTGGTGGACCTTGACCTGCATCGCGGTAGCGGTACGGCCCGGGTAGACGGAGGTGACCCGGACGCCGTTGGCGTGCTCCTCGTGGCGCAGCGAGTCGGCGAGCGCCCTGAGGCCGTGCTTGCTCGCCGCGTACGCCGACCAGTCGGCGTGGGCGTTGAGCCCGGCACCGGAGTTGACGAACACCACGTGGCCCTTGACGAGCCGCAGCGAGGGCAGCAGCAGGCGGGTCAGCTCGGCGGGGGCGACCAGGTTGACGTTGAGCGTCTCCTGCCAGGCCTTGACCGGCAGTTCGCCGACCTGGCCGAGCTCGACGACGCCTGCGATGTGCAACAGGGAGTCCAATTCGACGGGCAGCGCCTGATGCCCGAAGGCCCAGGAGAGCTTGGCCGGGTCCTTGAGGTCCCCGACCAGCGTCCGAGCCCCGGGGAAACGCTCGCGCAACTCGGCGGCCCGCCGGGCGTCGCGGGCCAGCAGCCAGAGGTCGTCCCCGCGTTCGGCGAGGCGCTCGGCGACGACGGCGCCGATGCCGGAGCCCGCGCCGGTGATCAGATGTGCAGCCATGATCCCGATCCTCTCAGGCCTTCAGCTGCTCGAAGACCTGGGCCGGCGTGTCGGCGAAGCCGATCAGCTCGCCGAGCGGCCGGGGCAGGAAGCCCTCGGCGTCCATCCGCTCCAGCTGGGTCCGCAGGCCCGTGTAGAACCCTTCGGTGTCGAGGACGACCACCGGCTTGTCGAACATCCCGTGCTTCTTGAGCTCCAGCACCTCGGTGACCTCATCGAGGGTGCCCAGCCCGCCCACCAGGACGACGATCGCGTCCGCCCGCGAGGCCAAGACCGCCTTCCGCTCGGCGAGGTCGCGCGTCATGACGAGCTCGTCGGCGCCGACGTACCCCTTGTGCTTCAGCATCTCGACCATCACGCCGACCAGCCGACCGCCCGCCGCCTTCACCTCATCGGCGAGCAGCCCCATCAGCCCGGCATTGGAGCCACCCCACACCAGGGTGTGCCCGCCCTCCCCGAGCAGCCGGGCGAACTCGGCGGCGGGGGCGGTGTAACGGTCATCGAGCGAGTACGCGGAGCAGAAGACGCAGATATTCATCATGCCGACTGGTCTATCACGCCACCCGGAGCGTGATCAGCATGGTGGCCCGATCATCCGCCCCGTTCTGAAGACCTGCTCACCCGGCGGCCTGCTCAACGAGCAGGCCGCCGGGGGTCGTTGTCCCGAAGCGCCCACCTGGCTCAGGCCTTCCGCGAGGCTCCTTCGGGCCATACGACGTCCACCGGGATCGCCGCGGCCTGTGCACCGGACACGGTGTCGGCGGTCCCGCCCCGGCCGTTGCCCGGCCGGCCGTCCCATACCGCTACCAGGCGGTCGGCGCGGCGAAGCAACTCGTTGTTGGCGGCCTCGTACGCCTCGCGGTTGGCTGTTGCGAAGGGCATGACGACCACGTCGGTCGCCGCTTGGTACAAGCGGTCGAATTCGGCTACGTAGTCGGGCTTGACCTTGGTCTCGCGGTAGTCGGCGGACGGGATCACGACGACGAGTCGCCCGCCGAGTGAGAGGACGGCGTCGGCGAACAGGGCGTCGGCTCCCTTGGCGATGCAGGACAGCCCGGTCAGCTCGTCACGGGGATACGCGGAGAGCACTTTCAGGAGCGCATCGCGGACCGGTTGGACGCTGTCCTCGGTCAGGTCCATGTGCCCGGTGACTGCGATCACTGCCATGCCGTTCCCCTTCGGTCAGTTCGCCAGTAGCTCGCGGATGCTATCGCGGGCGTCCCGTACGGCGGCGTTCGTCGAGCGGCCAACGGTGTACTGGTAGAGCGCGCCCAGTTGGCTGCGGACTCGGCTGGACCGCGTCCGTGAGGCGGCCTCGACCACGTACCGGGTCTCCTCAACGGCGCCGGTGAGGTCGCCTGCCAGGAAGCGGGTCTCTGCCAAGCCGATCCGATCAAGTGCGTGGGAACGGCCGGCTTCTGCCCCGCGCACGGAGAGGGCGGCTCGAATGTGCTCGGCTGCGGCATCAGCATGTGCGCGCGGGTCTGCCCGCGCAAGATCGAGCATGCGGCCACCGGTAACTCCCGCGAGTTCGGCTTGGTCGAAGTAGGCAATCCAGTGGGGCTCCTCGTCCAGCCGTCCGGCCGAGGCAAGCTCTTCCTCCGCCTGGCTGGTTGCTCTGCGGAAGGCCGTGATTCGGCCCGTGGCCGCATACGCCCACGCCTCCCGTGTGCGCAGCATGGCGCAGACTCGCGTCCCGCTCATTTCGCGGCTGCCGTCCTGGGCGAGGCGAATGAGCTCAAGCGCATCGGCTGGCCTGTCCGCGTAGAGCATCTGTCGCGCCATGCCGGCCAGGACGTTGGCTCCGAACGGCTGGTCGTTGCCCGCGTGGGCAGCGCGGAGAGCAAGTCGGTAGTAGTCCTGTGCTCGACGTTGGTGGCCCGAGTCCCATGCCATGGTGGCGGCGGTCCCTGCGAGCTGTGCCATGACGCAGTAGAGGCGGCGCTCGGTGTCTGGGCGTTGGCGCTCTTCGAGGGCGGTGGCCGTCTCATTGAGCTGGCCGAGGACGGCCTTGAGCCGGAGTCCACCGCCGAACTGATGGTCCCAGCGTCGGAACGCGATGGCGGCCTGTTCGAGCTGGGTGACGTCGTGCTCACTGAGTCGACCTGGCCGTCGGCGTTCTTCGGCGTCGGCTGGGGGGACGAGCCAACCTTCGAGCGGGTCCAAAAGGGCGGTGCCGGTGAAGGCGGCTGCCGCGATGAGTCGTGTGGCGGTGCGTCTGTCCATGGCGAGATCGGTTCTTGTCAGCTGAGTTGCGAGCTTGGTGGTGGCGGTTGGCTGCCATGGGAAGTCATCAACGAGCAGTGCTGCGGGCCCAGGCGGCGGCGGTGTTGCTGGCTGTTCTTCCCATGAGCGTGGGCTCAACCCCACCAGGTGGCCCGGGATCGACAGGCCGTCGGCGATCCGTGCGATCACTTCGTAGGAGGTGATCTCTTGATCGCGGGACATGACCGTTGAGACCTTGCCCGGCGTCAGCCGGCAGGCGGCCGCGATGCGGTTTTGCGAGAGCCCGCCGTACTTCTTGATCAGGCTGAACGCTGAGGCGAAGTCGTGTTCCGCCAGAGCGGCGCGGAGGTCTTCGCGTGCCAGCAGTTCGGCGGAGAGCAGCGGGCCATGGGTAGGGCCGGATTGCATCATGAGGCAGCCTTTGCACGAGAGCATAGCCACTGGCAGATCATCAAATCTCGCTGACAGCAGCGTATTACCGCTTCGGTAACACCAGCCGGTCATCCCCGGAAACGGCTCGACGGTCGAAGCTCTTCATGTGTGAGCTACGTGTTCCTGCCGGACAAGCCCGGCAGGAACACGGTTCCGACGCCCACCCATGAAGGGGTATGCCGTGCTGATCAGTCCGCTCAACACCGCGAGCTTCCCGGTGCCGTTGGAGTACGGCGTTGAGCCTGATCCGATGGCTGTTCCTCCGGCGCGTCGCCTGGTCGTGGCGATTGCCCGGCACTGGCAGGTTCCGATGTCGGATGACGCGCTGCGGGACCTGGAGCTGTGCGCGAGCGAGGTAATCGCGAATGCGCTGGAGCACGCCCGCGCCCGGTGCAAGGTCACGGTCCGGTGGACCGGTGAGCGGCTGCGGGTGGAGGTTGCGGACAACAGCCTTCGTCCGCCCGGCTCGGACACCACGGAGGATGCGGTCACCGGTGGCCGTGGTCTCATCCTGGTCGACGGGCTCGCGCACTCGTGGGGCTGGCACCCGGCCGGCTCGGGCAAGGTCGTCTGGTTCGAGTGCGCGGCCGACCAACTCGTGACCGGTGAGCGGCGCTTGGCCGTCCTCGTGCACGCCGCCCACAACCAGGCCGCGGAACGCCTCGCGCGCTCGGCCTGACACCCAAGACTCCGTCCGAACCGTCATAGGCACACCGGACGGACGGATGGGTGCCGGTCGCACCGCTCCCCGAGGGTCGGCCGGCACCGCCCATGCACCACCTCGGATGACCGATAGAAGGAGCACCATCATGAGCACCCCTGAGCCGAAGAAGCCGAAGCCGAAGCCGGCCGAGCGTCCGCCCGGCCCCATGGTCCCGAACCGCAGCGACGCGGCGGCCTGAGCAAGCACACTCACCAGAATCGAGAGAGGGGAACACCCATGGCATGGGGAACCGGTAAGGGCGGGAGCTCCGGCGGCGGCAAGCACGGCGGGAACAAGGACTTCAGCAAGGACAAGCCGTCGAAGGACGGCCAGCGGCCGACCCCGGAGCCGAAGCACAAGGACGGCGACAAGAAGTGACACGCCCCCAGCATGAGGAGCAGGCCGCCTTGCGTGGCCTGCTCCACTCCATCGCCGATGACCTCGGGAGAGAGATCCCGGACCAGTGGGTCAAGGCGCTCACCGCGGTCCCCCGGCACGCGTTTATCCCGGATCGGATCTGGGTCGGTGACGACAACGAGCCGCTGAACCGCGCCGACGACCCCGCCGGCTGGCTGAGCGCCGCGTACGCGAACGCCCCGGTGGTCACACAGCTGAACGACGGGGCCGAGCCGGTGGACGGTGAGGTGTGGCCGTCGTCGTCGGCGTCGATGCCGTCAGTCGTGGTCCGCATGCTCGAAGACCTCGATGCCCGTGCAGGCATGAACGTACTGGAGATCGGGAGCGGCACGGGCTGGAACGCGGGCCTGCTCGCGTACCGCCTGGGCGATGCCAATGTGACCACGCTCGAAGTGGACGGGCGGGTGACCGTCGCTGCCCGGACCGCGCTCGGCCGGGCCGGACTCCACCCCGAGGTGATCTGCGCCGACGGCGGCGCTGGATGGCCTGCGGGTCAGCCCTTCGACCGGCTCATCTCTACCTGCGCCGTGAACCGGGTACCGACCGCGTGGCTCGATCAGGTGCGGGACAGCGGGGTCATCCTCACACCGTGGGAGAACCCGTGGATCGGCTGGGGAACGCTCCGCCTGACGGTGCACGACGGCCGCGCTGAGGGCCGGTTCATGCCGTACGGCTCGTTCATGCTGATGCGCGGCCACCGGTCCGACCTGCGGATCTTCCGTGACGTGGTACGCGATGAGCACGTACCGGACGAGTCGGTGACCGAGCTGGACCCATGGGCGGTGGCCGGCCAGGACGCCGATGCTCAGTTCGCTGTCGGCTCTCGGCTCGGGGATGTCTGGCACGCACGCCAGCATGACCCGGACGTCGATGGGGTCGTGGTTCGGTTGTGGCTCGCCACCACCGACGCGTCTTCCTGGGCTGCTGTCGACTGGGACGGCACCAAGGGCGCTCAGAGCTTCACCGTCTGGCAGTACGGTGCTCGGCGGCTGTGGGACGAGACCGAAGCCACCTACCGCTGGTGGCTCGACCACGGCCGCCCCGGCCCCGACCGGTTCGGTCTGACGGTCACCCCCGAGGGGCAGTGCGTCTGGCTGGACTCGCCGGACAACCCCGTTCCGCAGCGCTGAACGGCCCGGCCGTCCGGTGCGGACGGCCGGGCTCTCAGAACCGGACTACGCCCGGACGGCCGGGCGCTCGGTGGCGGCGATGGTCGCCGAGCCGACGACGCGGGTGCCGTCGTACCGCACCACGGCCTGGCCGGGGGCGATGCCGCGGGCCGGGGTGAGGTCGTCCCCGCGTTCGGCGAGGCGCTCGGCGACGACGGCGCCGATGCCGGAGCATCAGTCCTTGTACGGAACGAGCTCCGACAGGCTCAGCGTGAAGCCGAAAGGCTCCGGAATGCTGATCGCGTCGCCGAACTTCCGATCGCTGCGGGTGTGGTACCGGTCGTGGTTCGGCTCAGAGAACAGCGTCACCGTCTGCTGGCGCGGGTCCACGATCAGATAGAGCGGGATGCGCATCACGGCGTAGTCGTGCAGCTTGTCCATCCAGTCGTTGCCCGGATTGGACGGCGAGACGATCTCCACAGCGATCAGGGCTTCCGCGGCGGAGGCCTTGTTGCCCGGCTCGGAGAGGACCTCCACCGGCAGGTACGTCAAGTCCGGCTCGCGTCCCTTGGAGACATCAGGGCTGACGATTTCGCTCCGCTCGCTGGGGAGATAGCCGTCAGGAGCGTGCTGCTCGAACTGCCTGCGCACCTGGGCCACGTTGAGCTGATGGATGTTGGACGGCGACGCCTGCATGATCAGCGTGTCTCCGGACCATTCGATCCGAACGCCTTCCGGGGCGATCCGCTCCAGTTCCTCGATGAAATCGCGGTGCTGCTCGTAGAAGGTCATGCCGTCCTCTCCGGAGGGTGCATCGGCTGCTTCGGCGAGTTGCCGTAGTCCCGCTCCCCAGGCCCGGGCAGTCGCGTTGTCCCGTGCGAGGAAGCCGCGCAGCTGGCACTCCGAGTATGCCAGGGGTGTTCGACCCGGCTCCCGCTGAACTCCCGCCCGCGCCGCCGGGCCGGCGGCGCGGGCGGGATCGCCGACTCGCCTCTCCCCCTCGCGTCGAAAGGAGCAAGGGTGAGGAGCGACGAACCTCAGGCATCGGCCGACCCGGCCGATGCCTGGCCGGCCCGTCCGGCTCAGGCCTTGACGGCCGGGCGCTCGGTGGTCGCGATGGTGGCCGAGCCGACCACCCGGGTGCCGTCGTACAGCACCACGGCCTGGCCGGGGGCGATGCCGCGGACCGGGCTGTCCAGGCGCACGTGCAGCTCACCGTCGACGACGGAGGCGGAGACGGGCACCTCCTCGCCGTGCGCGCGCAGCTGGGCGGTGTACCGGCCGTCGGCGGCCGGCTCGCCGCCGCACCAGCGGGGGCGGATCGCGGTGAGGCCGGTCACGTCCAGGCCCTCGACCGGGCCGACCGTGACGGTGTTGTTCACCGGGGAGATGTCGAGCACGTAGCGGGGCTTGCCGTCCGGCGCCGGGCGGCCGATCCGCAGGCCCTTGCGCTGGCCGATGGTGAAGCCGTACGCGCCGTCGTGCTCGCCGAGCTTGGTGCCGTCCACGTCGAGGATGTCGCCGGTGGCGGTGCCGAGGTGACTGGCCAGGAAGCCCTGGGTGTCGCCGTCGGCGATGAAGCAGATGTCGTGGCTGTCGGGCTTCTTGGCGACGGCCAGGCCGCGGCACTCGGCCTCCTCGCGGATGACGTCCTTGGTGGTGTCGCCGAGCGGGAAGAGGGAGTGGGCGAGCTGGTCCGAATCCAGCACGCCGAGGACATAGGACTGGTCCTTCGCCGCATCCACCGCGCGGTGGAGCTGGCGCTCCCCGGAGGGCAGGTCGACGATCCGGGCGTAGTGGCCGGTGCAGACGGCGTCGAAGCCGAGCGCGATCGCCTTGTCCAGCAGCGCGGCGAACTTGATCTTCTCGTTGCAGCGCAGGCAGGGGTTGGGGGTGCGGCCGGCCGCGTACTCGGCGACGAAGTCGTCGATCACGTCCTCGCGGAAGCGCTCGGCGAGGTCCCACACGTAGAAGGGGATGCCGATCACGTCGGCGGCGCGACGGGCGTCCCGGGAGTCCTCGATGGTGCAGCAGCCGCGGGCGCCGGTCCGGAAGGACTGCGGGTTCGCCGACAGCGCCAGGTGGACGCCCGTCACCTCGTGCCCCGCTTCGGCGGCGCGCGCGGCGGCGACGGCGGAGTCCACCCCGCCGGACATCGCCGCGAGCACACGCAGACGGCCAGTGGACGGAGCGGTCGGGGCACCCGGGAAGTCAGTCATGATGCCGACAAGCGTACGTGCTGCGGCGGCTGTTCCCCGAGTCGATGTCCCCTGGCCGATCCCCGGCCGGTCCTCAGCGCCGGACGGCCATCAGGCCCGCGTTGCGGGCGCGCTGGACGGCCGGGCCGATGGCCTTCGCCAGGGCGGTGACGTCCTCCCGGACGGAGGTGTGGCCGAGCGAGAAGCGCAGCGAGGCGCGGGCCAGCAGCGGGTCGGCGCCCATCGCGAGCAGCACGTGGCTGGGCTGCGGGACGCCGGCCGAGCAGGCCGAGCCGGTGGAGCACTCGATGCCCTGGGCGTCGAGCAGCATCAGCAGCGCGTCGCCCTCGCAGCCGGGGAAGGAGAAGTGCGCGTTGGCGGGCAGCCGGCCCTCGGGCGCCGGGTCGCCGTTGAGCACCGCGTCCGGCACCTCGGCCAGCACCGCGGCGATCAGCTCGTCCCGCAGCGCGCCGAGCGCCACCGCGTGCTCGGCCCGCCGCTCGGCCGCGATCGCCGCGGCGGCGGCGAAGCCCGCGGCGGCGGGCGCGTCCAGGGTGCCGGAGCGGACGTCGCGCTCCTGCCCGCCGCCGTGCAGCAGCGGGACGGGCGCGGCGCCGCGCGAGAGCAGCAGCGCGCCGATGCCGAACGGGCCGCCGATCTTGTGCCCGGTGACGGTGACCGCGGTGAGCCCCGACTCGGCGAAGGAGACCGGCACCTGACCGAGCGCCTGCACCGCGTCGGCGTGCATCGGGATGCCGAACTCGGCCGCCACGGCGGCCAGTTCGGTGACCGGCTGGACGGTGCCGACCTCGTTGTTCGCCCACATCACGGTGACCAGCGCGACCGAGGCCGGATCCCGCTCGATCGCCTCGCGCAGCGCCGCCGGATGCACCCGGCCGAGCCCGTCCACCGGCAGGTACTCGACGGTGGCGCCCTCGTGCTCGGAGAGCCAGTGCACCGCGTCCAGCACCGCGTGGTGCTCGACCGGGCTGCACAACACCCGGGTGCGGGCCGGATCGGCGTCCCGCCGGGCCCAGTAGAGGCCCTTGACGGCGAGGTTGTCCGACTCGGTGCCGCCGCCGGTGAGCACGATCTCGCTCGGCCGGGCGCCGAGGGAGTCGGCCAGCGACTCGCGGGCCTCCTCGACCACGCGGCGGGCCCGGCGGCCGGCTGCGTGCAGGGAGGAGGCGTTGCCGACGACTCCGAGGTGCGCCGTCATCGCGGCGATCGCCTCGGGCAGCATCGGCGTGGTCGCCGCATGGTCCAGGTATGGCATAACCCCCCGATTGTAGAGGGCCCTCCCCCGCGCCGTTCCCGCCGTGCACACCGATCCGGCCACCGGCCGGACGGCGGCCGGATCGGCGGTGTCCGGCACTGGTTTGTACCACTGCACGGCCCAGCGGTTAGCCTGACGGACACTTCTCTCAGAACCTCGGGGGCGCCATGTCGCAGTCGGTCGACCGCGCCCTCACCCTGCTCGGGTCGCTCGGCGACGGGCCGGTCACCCTGGAGCAGGCCGCGACCAGCATCGGCGTCCACAAGTCCACCGCGCTGCGGCTGTTGCGCACCCTGGAGGCGCACGGCTTCGCGCAGCGCCAGCCCGACCTGCGCTACCGGCTCGGCGGCCGGCTGCTGTCGCTGGCCCACCGGGCGCTGGAGGACATCGACGTCCGGCAGGTGGCCGCGCCGTACCTGGCCGCCCTCAACGCGCGCTGCGGCTACACCGTCCAGCTGGCCATGCTCCAGGACGGCGAGGTGCTCTACCTGGACGAGGTGGGCGGCCACGGCGCCGGGCGGCCGTCCCGGATCGGGCGCCGCGCGCCGGTCACCGGGACGGCGGTCGGCCGGGTGCTGCTCGCCGGGCTGCCCGAGGACGGCACCCCCGAGGACGAACTCCCGGCCGAGCTGGCCGCGGTGCGCCGCCGGGGCTGGGCGGCCGAGTCGGCCGAGCACCGGGAGCCGGTGACCTGCGTGGCCGCGCCGGTGGCCGGCAGCGACGGCCGGACGGTCGCGGCCTGCGCGGTGAGCGCCCCGGCGGACCGGGTGCGGCCGGCCGAACTGGCCCGCATGGTGCCGGAACTGCTCTGCACCGCCGAGGCCATCTCGCTCGCGTACGGCGGCTCGCCTAGTCCTCGCTGGTGCGAGAACCGTTGCGGTGCCAGGCCCGCGGCGCGCGCCAGCCGTACTTGAGCGCGAGCATCCGCAGCACGAAGGCGGTGAGCGCGGCGGCGGTGCCGGTGGCCCCGGTCAGCCGGTCGGCGCCGATCAGCACCGCGACCAGGCCGGCACCGACCAGCGCGGGCACCGCGTAGATCTCCCGGTCCCAGCGCAGCAGCGCGGGGATCTCCCCGGCCAGCACGTCCCGGATCACCCCGCCGCCGGCCGCGGTCACCATGCCCAGCGCGACGGCGGCCACCGCGCCGAGCCCGTAGTCGTGCGCCTTGGCGGTGCCGGTGACGCAGAACAGCCCGAGCCCGAGCGCGTCCAGGGTCTGCACCGCCCGGTTGATCCGCTCGACCTCCGGGTGCAGGAAGAACACCACGAGCCCGGCCGCCAGCGGCGTCAGAAAGTACCCGAGATTACTGAAGGCCGCCACCGGCGTCGCACCGATCACCAGGTCGCGCATCACCCCGCCGCCGAGCGCGGTGACCTCGGCCAGCACACAGATCCCGAAGATGTCCATGTTCTTGCGTACGGCGAGCAGCCCCCCGGAGAGGGCGAAGACGAAGATGCCGACGAGGTCGAGCGACTGCTGCACGTCGGAGGGAAAGATCTGCGAGGTCACCGTCCCTTTTGTACCTGATCCACCGAACTCGGCTAGCCTCCGCATGGTGAAGCTGCGCCCCATCACCCCCGCCCCGGCGAGACTCGGCTGGCTCGACGCGCTGCGCGGCATAGCGGCACTCGCCGTGGCCATGCACCACTTCGGCCTGGTCAACCTGATCCCGCATGCCGCGAGAGAGCCGTACTACCTGGATCTCGGGCTCTTCGGCGTGATGCTGTTCTTCCTGGTGAGCGGGTACATCATCC
This sequence comes from Kitasatospora aureofaciens, assembly GCF_019192735.1. Taxonomy (GTDB): domain Bacteria; phylum Actinomycetota; class Actinomycetes; order Streptomycetales; family Streptomycetaceae; genus Kitasatospora; species Kitasatospora aureofaciens_A. The sequence continues at coordinate 110,101 of NZ_JAHTKP010000017.1, read as the reverse complement.
CGGCCTCGCTGGAACGGCGCGGTGACGTCCGGGGGTTCTGGGCGGGGCGGTTCTTCCGGATCTCGCCGGCGGTGGCCCTGGCCGTGGTCGCGAGTCTGCTGATCCTCCCCCGCAAGTTCGCGATCGTGCAGGCCTTCGCCTTCGACCACCCGCTGCTGTCGTTCGCGGCCAACGGGTTGATGCTGCAGGACCTGCTGGGCGTGCCCAGTGCGATCGGCGTCCTGTGGTCGCTCACGTACGAGATGATCTTCTACTACTTCGTGACGGCCCTGTTCGTCATGGGGTGGCACCGGAAGAGCGCCCCGATCGCGATCGGCTTCGCGGCCTTCGCCCTCGTCCTCGGCTCATGGTTGGCGCTGGGTACCATCTCCACCGACCTGGCTTCGATCCGGCACCTGGTCGCCGCCGCCTGCATCGTCGTCCTCATGGCGATGGCCTGCATCTTCACCGCCCGCCCTGACTTGATCCGCTGGGGCGGACTGCTGCTCGGCGGCCTCGGCCTGACCCTCGTCCTGCTCAACAGCCGGTCCGCCGGGTTCGAGACCATGATGATCTTCGCGACGATGTTCGCGGGCACTGTGCTGTACCGCCTCGAACACGGCCAGATCGAGCGGCTCCCGGCCGTCCTCTGCTGCACCTTCGTCGTCGTCTGCGGCTTCGTGACCGGCTACCTCTACGACAGCGGCACGACGCTGTGGAAGACGTGGACCGACTCCTGGATGGCGTTCTCCTACGCCTACCTGGCGGCCTGGGCGGTGTTCGTGGCCGGCATGCTGCTGCGCAAGCGCCGGTTCCCGCGCTGGCTCAGCGGGCTGGGCGCGATCAGCTTCTCCGTCTACCTGCTGCACGGCCCGCTGATCTTCTTCATGGGCTGGCAGCTGTCGGGCCACGCCCCGCTCGTCGGCTGGAAGGACCGGGGCCTGGAACTCGTCGCCTTCCTGGCCGCCCTGGTGGTGCTGAGCTACCTCAGCTACCGCCTGGTCGAGATCCCGTTCCAGAACCTCGGCCGCAAGGTCATGAAGGCGGTCAACCGCCGCTTCCCGCCGATCACTCCCGCCGACCAGGCCCCGCCGGGCGTCCACGAGCCGGCGCGGGTGGGCTCGCGCACCGGCTGACCTCGACCCATCCCCGCAGCTCAGGGGCGGCCGGCCCAGCGGGTGCCCGCCCCGGAGCAAGGGTCACAGTCCGGACAGGAACCACGCTCCGAAGGGTCTTCGAACTCCCTCGAACGGTTCTTACCCCCCGCTGCTTCCGCTAGCTTCCGCGTGTGAAGCTGATGGAATGCGCATCCAGGCGACGCACTGGCCGAACCGCCGAGGGCGCCCCCGCCGCCCCCGCCTCGTCGAGACTCGGCTGGCTCGACGCGCTGCGCGGTATGGCCGCCCTGGCGGTCGCGGTGTACCACCTCGCACTGCCGTTCCACTGGGTGCCGGGCGGCACCAAGGTCCCGCACTACCTGGACCCGGGCATCTTCGGCGTGATGCTGTTCTTCCTGGTGAGCGGGTACATCATCCCGGCCTCGCTGGAACGGCGGGGTGACGTCCGGGGGTTCTGGGCCGGGCGGTTCTTCCGGATCTTCCCCGTGGTGATCCTGACCGTGGTCGGGAGCGTGCTGATCCTCCCCCGCCAGCACTCGGTGGTGCAGGCCTTCGCCTTCGACCACCCGCTGCTGTCGTTCGCGGCCGGCGGGACGATGCTGCAGGACATGCTGGGCGTGCCCAACGTCGTCGGGGTCATGTGGACGCTCACCTACGAGATGATCTTCTACTACTTCGTGACGGCGTTATTCGTCATGGGGTGGCACCGGAAGAGCGCGCCGATCGCGATCGGCTTCGCCGCGTTCGCCCTCGTCCTCGGTTCCTGGCTGGCGCTGGGCACGATCTCCACCGACCTGGCTTCGATCCGGCACCTGGTCGCCGCCGCCTGCATCGTCGTCCTCATGGCGATGGCCTGCATCTTCACCGCCCGTCCGGACCTGGTCCGCTGGGGCGGACTGCTGCTCGGCGGCCTCGGCCTGACCCTCGTCCTGCTCAACAGCCGGTCCGCCGGGTTCGAGACCATGATGATCTTCGCCACGATGTTCGCGGGGACGGTGCTGTACCGGCTGGAACACGGCCAGATCGAGCGGGTCCCGGCCATCCCCTGCTGCGCCTTCGTCGCCGTCTCCGGCGTCACGGTCGGCTACCTCTACAACCGCGGCCCGGCCCTGGGGAAGACGTGGACCGAGTCCTGGATGTCGTTCTCCTTCGCCTACGCGGCCGCGTGGGCGGTGTTCGTGATCGGCATGCTGCTGCGCAAGCGCCGCTTCCCGCGCTGGCTCAGCTGGCTCGGCTCGATCAGCTACTCGGTCTACCTGCTGCACAACCCGCTGATCCACGGCATGGACTGGCTCCTGGAGGGCCACGCGCCGATCGTCGGCTGGAAGGACCGGGGCATCCAGTTCGTCGCCTTCTCGGCCGCGCTGCTGGTGGTCAGCTACCTCAGTTACCGCCTGGTCGAGATCCCGTTCCAGAACCTCGGCCGCAAGGTCATGAAGGCGGTCAACCGCCGCTTCCCGGCGCCCGTTGCACCGCAGCCCGCGATCGTCGGCCAGGCCCAGCCGGCCGCCGCGGACGGGTCCGCGGCGGAGCCGGTGCTGTCCGGCCGCGACTGACGAACCGGCGGCGCTACGACGGCGATACGGCGAAAGGCCGCCCGCCCCGGGCGTCCGGGGCGGGCGGCCTTTGTCGTGGAACCGTTAGGCGACGGCGTCCACAGGGGCTTCGCCCGCGGTGTTCTCAGGGAAGTGACACGCGACCTGGTGGCCGGTCTTGAGGGCGACCAGCGGCGGCTCCTGGGTGGCGCAGACCTCCTGGGCCTTCCAGCAGCGGGTGCGGAAGCGGCAGCCGCTGGGCGGGTTGATCGGCGAGGGGACGTCGCCCTTGAGCAGGATCCGCTCGCGGCCGGCCCGCTGGCGGCGGCGCGGGTCGGGCACCGGCACCGCGGACATCAGCGCGGTGGTGTACGGGTGCATCGGGCTGCGGTAGAGCGAGTCCCGGTCGGCGATCTCGACGATCTTGCCGAGGTACATCACCGCGACCCGGTCGGAGACGTGCCGGACCACCGAGAGGTCGTGCGCGATGATCAGGTAGGTCAGGCCGAGTTCGCGCTGGAGGTCGTCCAGCAGGTTGACCACCTGCGCCTGGATGGAGACGTCCAGGGCGGAGACCGGCTCGTCCGCGACGATCATCTTGGGCCGCAGGGCGAGCGCGCGGGCGATGCCGATGCGCTGGCGCTGGCCGCCGGAGAACTCGTGCGGGTAGCGGTTGTAGTGCTCGGGGCTGAGCCCGCACAGTTCCAGCAGCTCCTGGACGGCCTTCTTGATCCCGCCTTCGGGCACCGCGTTCTGGAGCCTGAACGGCGCGCCGACGATGGTGCCGACGGTGTGCCGCGGGTTGAGCGAGGAGTACGGGTCCTGGAAGATCATCTGGATGTCGCGGCGCAGCGGCCGCATCGCGCCGACCCCCAGGTGGGTGATGTCGGTGCCCTCGAACTCGATCGTCCCGCCGGTCGGTTCGTCGAGCCGGGTGACCAGCCGGCCCATGGTCGACTTGCCGCAGCCGGACTCGCCGACGACGCCGAGCGTCTCACCCGCGTTGACCGTGAAGTCGATGCCGTCGACGGCCCGGACCGCGCCGGTCTGGCGCCGCAGCAGCCCGCTGCGGATCGGGAAGTGCCGGGTCAGGCCGGTCACCCGGAGCAGCGGCTCGCGGTCGGAGGCGGTCGCGGGCGACGGGATCGCCGTCTGGGTCGCCTGAGTGTCCGTCATCGGTTCTCTCCAGAAAGGTGGTACGACGCCTGGTACGAGGCCGGGCTCACAGCCGGGGCGCGATCTCTTCGGTGAAGATGCGGTGCCGCTCGGCCGCCGCGAGGTGGCAGGCCGCGTGGTGCCCGGGCACGGCCTCGGCCAGCACCGGGACCTCGGTCGTGGAGCGCCCGCCGGTGAGCTGGGCGTACGGGCAGCGCGGGTGGAAGGCGCAGCCGGACGGCACGTTGATCAGGCTGGGCGGGGTGCCCCTGACCGGCACGAGCCGGTCCTGGAGCTCCCGGTCGAGGCGCGGCATGGAGCCCAACAGACCCCAGGTGTAGGGGTGTTCGGGCGCGTCGAAGAGGGTGTCGGCGGGGCCGCGCTCGACGCACTTGCCGCCGTACATGACCAGGATGTCGTCGGCGAGCTCGGCGACCACCCCGAGGTCGTGGGTGATGATGATGACGGCCGAGCCGAACTCCTCCTGGAGGTCGCGGATGAGGTCCAGGATCTGCGCCTGGACGGTGACGTCCAGGGCGGTGGTGGGCTCGTCGGCGATCAGCAGGGAGGGGTCGTTGACCAGCGCCATGGCGATCATCGCGCGCTGGCGCATGCCGCCGGAGAACTGGTGCGGGTAGTCGTCCACGCGGCGGTCGGGCTGCGGGATGCCGACCCGGTCGAGCATCTCGATGGCGCGGGTGCGGGCCTGCTTCCTGGTCGCGTCGGGGTGGTGCACCCGGTAGGCCTCGACGATCTGCTGGCCCACCGTGTAGTAGGGGTGCATCGCGGTCAGCGGGTCCTGGAAGATCATCGCCATCTCGCGGCCGCGCAGTTGGCGCACCCGGTCGGGGCCGGCCGCTATCAGGTCCTCGCCGTTCAGCCGGATCTCGCCGCTGATCCGGGCCCGCTTGGAGCGGTGCAGGCCCATGATGCCGAGCGAGGTGACGGACTTCCCGGAGCCGGACTCGCCGACGATGCCGAGGGTCCGGCCCTTGTGCAGGTCGAAGCTGACCCCGTCCACCGAGCGGACCAGGCCGTCGTCGGTGTCGAAGTGGATCCGCAGGTCGCGGACGGAGAGGAAAGGGTCTCCGGCCGGGGTCTGCGCGGCGGGCGCCGTGGTGTTCTGGAGCTCGGTCACGAGAGCCTCACCCGGGGGTCGACGAGGGCGTACAGGAGGTCGACCACGAGGTTGCAGACGACGATGAAGAAGGCGGCGAGCAGGGTGACGCCGAGGATCTTGGGCAGGTCGTTGTCGGCGATCGCCTGGACGGCGAAGGCACCGATGCCCTGGAGCGAGAAGACCTGTTCGGTGATCAGCGCACCGCCGAGCAGCAGGCCGAGGTCCATGCCGAAGATGGTGACGACGGGGGTGAGCGCGGCGCGCAGCCCGTGCCGGGTGACGACCTTGCGCTCGACCAGGCCCTTGGCCCTGGCGGTGCGGATGTAGTCCTCGCTCATGGTCTCCAGCATCCCGGCGCGGGTGAGCCGGGCGTAGAGCGCTGAGTAGAGGAAGGCCAGCGAGATCCACGGGAGGATCAGGTTGCGGGCCCACATGATCGGGTCGTCGGTGAAGTTGACGTACTGGAGGTTGTCCAGGATCGGCCACTCGTAGCTGAAGACGGTGAGCAGCAGCGCGCCGGTGAAGAAGACCGGGAGCGAGACGCCGGCGAGGGCGACGCCCATGGCGAGCCGGTCGAAGATCGAGCGCGGCTTGAGGGCGGAGATGACGCCGGTGGTGACGCCGGAGACCAACCACAGCACGGCCGCACCGATGGCCAGCGAGAGGGTGACCGGGATGCGCTTGGTCAGCTCGGGCCAGACCTCCAGGTGGTTCTTGAACGAGTAGCCGAAGCACGGCACGTGGCAGGTGACCGGGTCCGGACCGAACTTGTACTCGGCGCCGCCGACCAGGCCCTTCAGGAAGTTCCAGTACTGGCTGTACAGCGGCTGGTCGAACCCGAGGTTCTTCTTGACCGCAGCGATCGCCTCGGGCGACGGGTTCTTCCCGATGTACTGCGCGGCCAGCTGGTCACTGGTCTCGCCGGCGATGCGCGGGAGCAGGAAGAAGATCGCGAAGGTGACCGCGCTGACCACCAGGATCAGCAACAGGGCCGCGAACGTCCTGCGAATGATGTAGGCAAACACAGTTGGTCGGCTCCGGCGGCCCGCCACCGTCCGGGATCTGCCGGACGGTGGCGGGCGCCGCTGCCTTCACCTGCCTTCAGGGATGCGGAGCCAGGCTCTTTACTTGGTGGTGCCGATGTTCAGGTAGTCGTACTCACCCGAGAAGGCCGGCGTGGAAGCGAGGTTGGTGGCGCTGTCCGGGCGGTACAGGAAGACCTTGAAGTCGGTCAGCGGGACGTACACCGCCTGGTCCATGACCTTCTTGTCGATCTGGGCGTAGATCTTCTCGCGGGCCGCCTTGTCGGTGTTGGTGGCGGCGTCGTCGATCAGCTTGTTGATGTCGGGGTCGTTCAGCTGGGCCAGGTTGCTGTTGCCGGAGGCCTTGATCGCGCGGCCGTCGACGATCTGCTGCAGGAAGCCGTAGCCGGTCGGCCAGTCGGCGCCCCACTGCATCATCATCAGGCCGATGTTGTGGTCCTGGGTGAACTGCGGGACACCGGCGTTGTCCGAGAAGTACTTGCCCTGCGGGAACTTCTGGATCTCGGCGTTGACGCCGATCTTCTTCAGCGCGGCCTGGATCGCGGTCGCCGCCTGGACCTCGGGGTCGCGCTCGGTGCGGGCCGTCAGCACGGTGTTGAAGCCGTCCGGCTTGCCGCAGGCCTTGAGCGCGGCCTTGGCCTTGTCGAGGTCGCCCTTGTTGTCCTTGGTCTCCCAGGTGTTGAAGTCCTGGTGGCCCGGGATGTCCGGCGGGAGCACGGTGTTGGCGATCGCGCCGCGGATCGGGCCGCCGAGCGTGAGCTGCACCGAGGTCTTGTCGATCGCGTACTGGACGGCCTTGCGGCACTCGATGTTGTCGAACGGCGCGACCTTGGTGTTGATCGCGGTGTAGACCAGGCGACCACCGTAGGCGTTGTCGGTGCTGGCCTTGAGCTTCTGGTTCTGCAGGATCTGCGCCTGGGTCTGCGGGTCGACGCCGCCGCCGACCAGGTCCACCTGGGCGTTGCCGGCGATGAGGTCCTTGTCGATGGTGGACTGCTCGATGCCCATCTTGACCACGATCTTGTCCGCGAGCTGCTTGCGGATCGGGTCGGTGCTCTTGTCCCAGTTGGTGTTCGGCACCAGGGTGAGCTGCTTGCCGTCGTCGTAGGACTCGAACTTGTAGGTGCCCGAGGAGACCACGTGCTTCACGTAGTTGGCACCGTCGTCCTTGGCCTGCGGGACCGGGACCGTCTGCGGGGCGCTGACCAGGTAGTCGAAGTCCGCGAAGGCGTGCTTCAGGTGGAAGACGATGGTCAGGTCGTCCGGCGTCTCGATCGACTTCAGGTCGCCGGTCTTGTCCTTGTACGGGCCCTCGTAGGGGGTCGGGTTGTCGACCAGCAGCTCCTTGAAGTACGTCGGGCCGTTGGAGTTCACGTCCGGCGCGAAGTTGGAGCGCTCCACGGCGTACTTGACGTCCTTGGAGGTGATCGGGGTGCCGTCGTCGTACTTGAGGCCCGCGCGCAGCTTGTACGTCCAGGTCAGGCCGTCCGCGCTGGGCTGGCCCATGTTCTCGGCGAGGTCCGGGACGAGCTTGTTGCCGTCCTCGCCCGCGGCCGGGTTGAAGGTGGTCAGCGGACGCCCGTACAGGCGCGAGAAGTTGTAGATGTAGGCGTAGTACGTGTTGCCCGGGTCGAAGGAGTCCGGGGTGCCCTTCATCTCGTAGGTGACCGTCCCGCCCTTCTTGTCCGAGGCGTTGACGATGTTCTTGGTGGCCGCGTCGGCGCCACCGGCCGCGCTGGTGCCACTGGAGGAGGTGTCGGAGCTCTTGGTGCCGGACGAGCAGCCGGTCACGATCAGGACCGCGGCGGCGGCCGCCGCGGTCAGCGCGACGGTACGGGACCTACGCATGGGTGAGATCAACCCCTTGAGGATGTGGAGGAGGCGGAGATTCCTGACGCAGGGTCAGTTGCTCTTGGGATCGAGGGCGTCACGCAGCCCGTCGCCGAGCAGGTTGAAGGCGAGCACGGTGAGGAAGATCGCCAGACCGGGGACCACCATGTACTGGGGGTCCACCTGGTAGTACTTGATCGCGTCGTTGAGCATGCCGCCCCAGGAGGCCTGCGGGGGCTGGATGCCGACGCCGAGGAAGCTGAGGCCGGCCTCGAAGAGGATGTTGGTCGGGATCAGCAGGGTCGAGTAGACCAGGATCGGACCGACCAGGTTCGGCAGCAGTTCCTTGAACAGGATGAACGGGCCGCGGGCGCCCAGGCTGCGGGCCGCGTGGACGAACTCGCGCTCGCGCAGCGAGAGCGTCTGGCCGCGCACGATCCGGCCCATGTAGGGCCAGTTGAAGAAGCCGATCACGAAGATCAGCACCATGATGTGCAGCGGGAGGCCGTGCAGTCCGAACGCGCCGCCCTGCAGCGAGGTCGAGATCGCGATGGCGAAGAGCAGCAGCGGGAACGCCAGGAAGACGTCCATGATGCGGCTGATCACGGTGTCCACCCAGCCGCCGTAGTAGCCGGCCATCACGCCGAGCACGGTGCCGATGGTGTTGGACAGCACGGTCGCGCCGAAGGCGACCAGCAGGGAGACCCAGGAGCCCTCGATGGCACGGGAGAGCAGGTCACGGCCCTGGAGGGGGTCGACGCCGAGCGGGTGGTCCCAGCTCATGCCGCCCCAGTTCCCGATCGGCAGGCCGCCGAGGTTGGCGTCCAGGATGTCCGGGTCCTGATGGAGTGCGTCGGGGTCGAGCCCGAAGAGGGCCTCGATCGGCTTGGCCAGCACGGCAAGCAGGATCAGCAGGATCACCACGACGCCGCCGGCGACGGCGATCTTGTCCCGCTTGAAGCGGGTCCAGGCGATCTGGCCGAGGGAGCGGCCCTCGATCTTCTTGGCCGGGCTCACGGTGGCGGGTGCCCCCGGTTCGTTCCCGGCGGTCTTGATGGGTGCGGTCATGGTCAGTTGGTCCCCTCGCCGACGGTGGCCGGCCCACGGGTGCCGGTCACCGGTTCGGCGGTACGGCTGCGGACGTGCGGAGGTGCTTGGAGCAGGTGTTCGCGGCAGTACGTCGTGCACAGGTACTGCCACCACGCGGGATGGGCGTCGCGTGGATCGAGCGGTCGGCTTGCGCGTTCACCTTCGTGGGGTTCCAAGTACGCGCGGTGCGTTGCGCAGAACTCTCTGCCATCCGAACTGGCTTGCGCCAGCCCTGCCAACCGACAGATGCCCAACTGTGATCTGTGCGCATGCACCTCCCAGATCGTTGGCATATCCCTCTTCACATGGCCGCACCAGCCATGTCAAGATGCCTGCCTGGCCCGACCGGAAGTTCGTCCGGAAAGCACCGAAGCCGACCTGATGTGAAATCAAGTCGGCTTCGGGTATGGGGCTTTGGGGTTTTGGAACTCAGCGCCCGGGGTATCCGGGCCACGGCCGCTGCGGCGGCTGGGGCTGCCCGTGCCAGCCCGGAGCGGGCGGCTGGGTGCCGTAGTACCCCGGCTGCTGCGGCGGGTGGTAGCCCGGCGGCGGCACCGGCGGGTAGGCGCCGGTCGGCCGGCCGAGACCGGCCGCCTCCCGGTCGTAGAACGGCCGCGTGTTGGCGCGCATCCACAGCGCCACCGGGTCGAACTCGTCCGCCATCGCCACCGTGGACACCGCCAGCCCCTCCGGGGCCACCGCGATCGCCCGCTGCATCAGCGCCCGGACCGCCTCCACGGCCGACGGCGAACTCTCGTACAGGTCCAGGCCGATCGCCAGGTACGGTTCACCCACGGCCGGCTGCACCCAGGCCCGGCGCAGCGCCCGGACCGCGCGCACCTCGCCCGCCTGGCGTTCCAGCAGCGCGAAGAACTGCTGAGCGGGCACCTGCGGTTCGCTCAGCTTCAGCGGCCCGGCCGGCAGCCGGTCCAGGCCCGCCGCGATCCGCCGCAGGTCCGCCCAGGGCACGCCGACGCCGCCGCCCGGGGCGTGCGGGTTCAGCCACAGGCCCCAGCGGGTCCGGTACAGCGAGGCGGCGATCTCCCGCCCGGAGATCACCTCGTGGGCCCGCGCCCAGCCGGAGGCGGCCAGCTGCTCGGGCGAGGTGACGGCCGGCGCGTAGCCGTGGCCGCTGATCTCCATGTTCCCGTACTGGGCGTCCGGGCTGCCCGGCGTGCCGTGCCAGAGCAGCATCCAGACCTGGCCGTCGGCCAGCGCGTGCAGCAGCTGCTCGTACGCCTCGTAGCGCTCCGGCGCGACCTCGCGCAGCGCGCGCTCCAGCACCCCCGGATCCGCGCCGGGGCGCCCGGCCGGTGCCTGGCCCCAGGGCCCCGGGGCACCGCCCGCTACCGCTCCCGCACTCATGCGCCCACCTCGCTGCGCCTCTTTCCTCACCTGCCGCCGGTCCGTCGGCCGTCTGCACGCACCCTATGGCGCGGCACCGGCCACCGCCACGGCGACGTGCCTACGAACAAAGCCCTGATCCGGGTGCTCACATCCGGCTGGTCACATCCGGCTACTTACATCCGGCTACTCACATCCGTGTGCTGGTCACATTCGTGTGTAGAAAGGCAGTACCCGGGTGAGCATCCACTCGACCACCGGATCGTCGGCGAGGTCGAGCAGCACGAGGTGGACGCCGCCGGGCAGCGGCGCGGTTCCCAGCGCACGGCCGAGTGCGTCGTTCACCGCACCCGGGTCCGCCGGGGCGGCCGGGTCGAGCTGGACACCCACGAACATCACGGTCGGCTCGCCCTCGATGCTGGCGAGCGCCCGCCGCGCGGTCAACACCCCGGGCAGGGCGGACAGTTCGGCCCGGCAGGCGGCCAGGAAGTGCTCCGGGTCCTCGCCCGGCACCGGCTCGCGCAGCGCCACCCGGCCGCCGGTCGGGGCGGCGGGGTCCTCGGGGCTCCCCCAGCGGTCGGCGCGCGGCCCGCGGCGCAGCTCGGCCACGCCCTGCGGCGGCACCGGGATGCCCACCGCGGCCTCCGGGTTGACGGCGATGCCGACGCCCAGCGGCAGCCCGCGGGCGAACTCCCAGGCCGGCGCGATCGCGAACGCCATTCCCGGCGCCTGCTGGAGGAACACCTCCTGCGAGGAGAACACCGGCACGTACGGGTCGCCGGCCAGCTCGATGGTCGGCAGGTCCAGCGCCTGCCCCTGCGGGTCGCCGCCGGCCGGCAGCGGGATCCACACCTGGCTGCGGGCCAGCACCTCGATCACCCGCGGGGTCGCGCCCGGATCGCCCAGGGCGGCGGTGAGCACCTGCTCCAGCTCGTTGGCCGGCCACGCGCCGCCCGGCGGCGCCGACTCCGGGCCGCCCCACCCCTGCTGCTGCTCCACCGGGTACCCCATGCGCCCCTGCTACCGCCCTCTGCCGGTCGGCCGCCCACTGCTGCGCCGACGCGGAGCAGTCTAGGGCCCGTCTTCGGACTCCCGTCGTCCGCCCGCAGGGCGGGCCGGGCGGCGTTGGGGTGCGTGCATCGCAAGGCGGAGGAGGGAGTCCATGCGGAGCATCGGCGACCGACGACAACGCAGCGAGGCGCGTGCCCCGGCGTCGCCCGGCAGGCGGGAGTCCGAAGACGGGCCCTGGGGCCCGTGTTCGCCTTCATGTCGGGTGACAGTTCGGGTCATGGTTCGGCAGCGCGCCGTGTGACCGGGTCCCCCCCTCCCGTCGTCGGCGCGGACGTGCCATGATGTGCGCGTCCGACGGCGTCGTGCGACGTCGGCCCCACAACTCCATACCGGCCGCTCGAACCCGCGCGGGAGAGCCCGGAGTGCCCCGTCTGGCGGCACAGCCGGCGCCGAAGGAGCAAGTCCTCCCCGGAATCTCTCAGGCACCCCTACCGCACGGGTTAGGCACATCTGGAAAGCGGCGCACGGCCCTGTCGCGCGCCCACCCACGGTGCAAGCCGCCATGCTGTCCTGAAAGCTGGAAACAGCCACGGGCCGCGGTGCGGTGAAGCTCTCAGGTTCGACGACAGATGGGGAGACCCACGCCGCCGCATGCCCGCGCGCAGGGTCGGCCCCCGAGCGGGTCCGGTCCGGTGCGCGCACCCCTGAGTGCCCAGACCGAGGAGTTCCAGGCCATGTCGTCCCTCCGCCTCACCGCGCTCGACGCGCTGCACCGCGCCCTCGGCGCGACCATGACCGACTTCGCCGGCTGGGACATGCCGCTGCGCTACGGCAGCGAGCGCGAGGAGCACCTCGCCGTCCGCACCAAGGCCGGTCTGTTCGACCTCTCCCACATGGGCGAGATCACCGTCACCGGCCCGCAGGCCGGCGAGATGCTGGACCACGCGCTGGTCGGCTTCGTCTCCGCGCTGGGCGTGCTGCGCGCCCGCTACACCATGATCTGCGCCGAGAACGGCGGCATCCTGGACGACCTGATCGTCTACCGCCTGCGCGAGGACGCCTTCCTGGTCGTCGCCAACGCCTCCAACGCCCAGCTGGTGCTGGACGAGCTGATCGCCCGCGCCAAGGGCTTCGACGCCGTCGTCACCGACGACCGCGACACCTACGCCCTGATCGCCGTCCAGGGCCCGGAGTCCACCGCGATCCTGGCGAAGACCACCGAGGCCGACCTGCCCGGCCTGAAGTACTACGCGATCCTCCCGGCCCAGGTGGCCGGCCGCGACGTGCTGCTCGCCCGCACCGGCTACACCGGCGAGGACGGCTTCGAGATCTTCTGCAACCCGGGCGACGCCGAGGCGATCTGGCAGGCGCTGACCGCGGCCGGTGAGGGCCACGGCCTGGTGCCGTGCGGCCTGTCCTGCCGCGACACCCTGCGTCTGGAGGCGGGCATGCCGCTGTACGGGCACGAGCTCTCCACCGACCTGACCCCGTTCGACGCCGGCCTCGGCCGGGTGGTCCGCTTCGACAAGACCACCAACGAGGGCGCGTTCATCGGCCGCAAGGCGCTGGAGAAGGCCGCCGCCGAGGCCGAGGCCCACCCGCCGCGGGTGCTGGTCGGCCTGGTCTCCGAGGGCAAGCGCGTGCCGCGCGCCGAGTACACCGTGGTCTCCGCCGACGGCGCCCCGATCGGCCGGATCACCTCGGGCGCGCCCTCCCCGACCCTGGGCAAGCCGATCGCGATCGCCTACGTCGACGCGGCCCACGCCGCCCCCGGCACCACCGTCGCGGTGGACGTGCGCGGCAAGCACGAGCCGGTCCAGGTCGTCGCGCTGCCGTTCTACAAGCGCGCCCGCTGACGCTGCCCTTTGACGCTGTCCTTCCGAGAGATCCACGTCGAATTTCCACAGATCCACGTCAGATCCACGTCGAAGCCGTCCGTGCGGCGGCCCGCTTCGTCGTACCCGCTTCCCATCCTGGAGAATGACGCCATGAGCAACCCCCAGCACCTGCAGTACACCAAGGAGCACGAGTGGCTGACCGCCGCCGTGGACGGTGTCTCGACTGTCGGTATCACCGCCCACGCCGCCGATGCGCTCGGTGACATCGTCTACGTGCAGCTGCCCGAGGTCGGCGAGACCGTGACCGCCGGCGAGACCTGCGGCGAGCTGGAGTCCACCAAGTCGGTGAGCGACCTGTACTCCCCGGTGACCGGTGAGGTCACCGAGGTCAACCAGGACGTCCTGGACGACAACGCCCTGGTCAACAGCGCTCCGTTCGAGGGCGGCTGGCTGTTCAAGGTCCGGGTGGAGTCCACCGACGAGCTGCTCAGCGCCGACGAGTACGACGCCCTCACCAACCCCCAGGGCTGATCCCTGGGCCGGGGCGGCCGCAGCGCGGCGGCCGCCCCGCTCCAGCGGCCTCCCCTCCTCCCTCCTCCCGGGAAGACCACACCATGACGGTTCTGAACCAGTCCCTGCACTCCCTCGACCCGGAGATCGCCGCCGCGGTCGACGCCGAGCTGCACCGCCAGCAGACCACCCTGGAGATGATCGCCTCCGAGAACTTCGCCCCGGTGGCGGTCATGGAGGCCCAGGGCTCGGTGCTCACCAACAAGTACGCCGAGGGCTACCCCGGCCGCCGCTACTACGGTGGCTGCGAGCACGTCGACGTGGTCGAGCAGATCGCGATCGACCGCATCAAGGCCCTGTTCGGCGCCGACCACGCCAACGTCCAGCCGCACTCCGGTGCGCAGGCCAACGCCGCCGCGATGTTCGCGATGATCCAGCCGGGCGACACCATCCTGGGCCTGAACCTGGCCCACGGCGGTCACCTGACCCACGGCATGAAGATCAACTTCTCCGGCAAGCTCTACAACGTGGTCGCGTACCACGTCGACGAGAAGACCAGCCAGGTCGACATGGCCGAGGTCGAGCGCCTCGCCAAGGAGCACCAGCCGAAGCTGATCATCGCCGGCTGGTCCGCCTACCCGCGCCAGCTGGACTTCGCCGAGTTCCGCCGGATCGCCGACGAGGTCGGCGCGCTGCTCATCGTCGACATGGCGCACTTCGCCGGCCTGGTCGCCGCGGGCCTGCACCCCAACCCGGTGCCGTACGCGGACGTGGTCACCACCACCACCCACAAGACCCTGGGCGGCCCGCGCGGCGGCGTCATCCTGTGCAAGGCCGAGTGGGCCAAGAAGATCAACTCCGCGGTGTTCCCCGGCCAGCAGGGCGGTCCGCTGGAGCACGTGATCGCCGGCAAGGCCGTCGCCTTCAAGGTCGCCGCGTCGGAGGAGTTCAAGGAGCGCCAGCAGCGCACCCTGGACGGCGCCAGGATCCTCGCCGAGCGCCTGCTCCAGGACGACGTCACCGAGGCCGGAGTCTCGGTGCTGTCCGGCGGCACCGACGTGCACCTGGTCCTGGTCGACCTGCGCAACAGCCAGCTCGACGGCCAGCAGGCCGAGGACCGCCTCCACGAGGTCGGCATCACGGTCAACCGCAACGCCATCCCGAACGACCCGCGCCCGCCGATGGTCACCTCCGGCCTGCGCATCGGCACCCCGGCGCTCGCCACCCGCGGCTTCCAGGCCGAGGACTTCCGCGAGGTCGCCGACATCATCGCCGAGGCGCTCAAGCCCGCCTTCGACGAGGGCACCGCCACCGCGCTGAAGGCCCGCGTCACCGCGCTGGCCGAGAAGTACCCGCTCTACCCGAACCTGTGACCGTCCAGCCTGTGACCGTCCAGGGGTAGGTGACCGGCCTCACCCCGCCGGCGCACCTGGGATTCCGGGGCACCGCGCACACTGGAAGTGCGCGCGGTGCCCCGTCCCGTGTCAAACCCCTGCCAGCAAGTCCTTCCACGAGACCAGACAAGGACGTCCCCCGTGGCCATCAGCGTCTTCGACCTCTTCTCCATCGGCATCGGCCCGTCGAGCTCCCACACCGTCGGCCCGATGCGCGCCGCGCGGATGTTCGCCCGCCGGCTGCGGTCCGAGGACCTGCTCGCCCAGGTGGCCGGCGTGCGCGCCGAGCTGTACGGCTCGCTCGGCGCCACCGGCCACGGCCACGGCACCCCGAAGGCCGTCCTGCTGGGCCTGGAGAACAACTCCCCGCGCACCGTCGACGTCGACCAGGCGGACAAGGACGTCGAGCGGATCACCGCCGAGAAGCGGATCAACCTGCTCGGCGAGCACCCGATCGACTTCGACCCCGACACCCAGCTGATCCTGCACCGCCGCCGCTCGCTGCCCTACCACGCCAACGGCATGACCCTCTGGGCGTACGCGGCGGACGGCTCCACCCTGCTGGAGAAGACCTACTACTCGGTCGGCGGCGGCTTCGTCGTCGACGAGGACGCGATCGGCGCGGACCGGGTCAAGCCCGACGACACCGCGCTGCGCTACCCCTTCCGCACCGGCGAGGAGCTGCTGCGGCTCACCCGGGAGACCGGGCTGTCCATCTCCGGCCTGATGCTGGAGAACGAGAAGGCCTGGCGCAGCGAGGAGGAGATCCGGGCCGGGCTGCTGGAGATCTGGCAGGTCATGCAGGAGTGCGTGCGGGCCGGCATGTCCCGCGAGGGCATCCTGCCCGGCGGCCTCAAGGTCCGCCGCCGTGCGGCCGCCGCGGCCCGCGCGCTGCGCGCCGAGGGCATCGGCCCGGCCAACGCCATGGAGTGGGTGACCCTCTACGCGATGGCGGTCAACGAGGAGAACGCCTCCGGCCGCCGGGTGGTCACCGCGCCGACCAACGGCGCGGCCGGGATCATTCCGGCGGTGCTGCACTACTACCTGAACTTCATCCCGGGTGCGGACGAGGACGGCATCGTCCGCTTCCTGCTCGCGGCCGGCGCCATCGGCATGCTCTTCAAGGAGAACGCCTCCATCTCCGGCGCCGAGGTCGGCTGCCAGGGCGAGGTCGGCTCCGCCTGCTCGATGGCCGCCGGCGGCCTCGCCGAGGTCCTCGGCGGCAGCCCCGAGCAGGTCGAGAACGCCGCCGAGATCGGCATCGAGCACAACCTCGGCCTCACCTGCGACCCGGTCGGCGGCCTGGTCCAGATCCCCTGCATCGAGCGCAACGGCATGGCCTCCGTGAAGGCCGTCACCGCCGCCCGGATGGCGCTGCGCGGCGACGGGCGGCACCACGTCTCGCTCGACAAGGCGATCAAGACGATGAAGGAGACCGGCGCCGACATGAAGATCAAGTACAAGGAGACGTCGCGCGGCGGGCTCGCGGTGAACGTCATCGAGTGCTGATCCTTTCTTCGGCTCTTTTCGCGGCGGTGCGATCGAGCCCCCGGACGGGTTTTCCGTCCGGGGGCTCGTTTCGTGAGGTAAACCCGTAGCCGACGGAGCGTCAGTCGGGCAATAATCCCCGCGAGTTGGTTAACGCCACAGGGGGGAGTGGATGACGTTCCAGCCGTACGCCACGTCCGCCGAAGCACCGCCGTCGTCCCCGTCGCCGTACGCCACGTCCGAGGCCACCCGGCTGCTGTGTGCGGGCGTGTACCTCGACCCGGAGTTCCGCCGGCGCGTGATCTCCGAGCTGGTCGAGCACGACGAGCGTTCCGTCCCGCCGTCGCTGGGCTTCGACCTCGTCCAGGTCCTCGCGCACGCGCTCAAGGCCCGGGCGGCGGAGGCGCTCACCGGCGCCGTGCTGGCCGTGCTCTGGCTCGGCTTCTTCGCCGCCTCCTACCAGCCGCTGATCGCCCACCCGCCGACCGCCCATCACTCGTCCGGGTACGGATACGGCGGCGGGTACGGGTCCTCGCCCTCCCAAGCGTTCGGCGACGGCGTCGGCACGGCCGCCCCGTACGTCGCGAACTTCGCCTTCCTCTACGCGCTCGTCTGCCTGCTGTCCTGGTTCGCCAAGACCCCGGCCGCCCGGGACCACGCGCTCTACGCGCCCGCGCCGCCGGCCGGTTCGCCGTCCCCGCTCCGGCGCGCGCGCAGCGGCTTCCTCGCGGTCGTCGCCGTCCTCGCCCAACTCGGTTACTGGGCGCTCGCGGTGAACGCCCTCCGGGACTCGTACTACCTCGGCGCGGTCTTCCCGTTCGCGCTCGCCGCCGTGGTGTGGGTGCACCGGCTGCTCGCCGCCCGCACCGTTCGCGAGCGGCTCAACCGGCTGCGCTACCCCGACCTGCCGCCCGTCGAGCTGCCCCGCCGGGGCCGCTACCGCGCGCTCGCGGCCGCCATCGAGGCCGAGCAGTACTCGCCGCTCGTCGTCTACGACTCCGCGCAGCCCTTCCTCGGCGCCGGGGTCCCGTTCCAGCCCTGGTCGTTCGTCCTGGAGCTCAAGCGCCGCACGACCGGGCGCGTCCTCCCCGAGCAGCGCGTCCCCCCGGAGCAGCCCGACCTCACCGCGCGCGCCGTCCTCGACCTGATCGTCCCGCGCCTGCTCGCCCTGCGGCAGGCCGCCGCCGAGACCAGCCTGGACCGGCTGCGCGACATGGAGGTCCGGGAGGTCGTTTTCCTCCCCCACGGCCCCCAGCGCGCCGCCGTCCGGCGCGACCGCGAGGCCGTCGAGCAGCACCTGCGCGACGCCGTCGACGAAGGCGCCGAGCGGCGCCGGCACTTCCTGCGGATCCGGGTCGGCGCGTGGGACGAGCAGGTGGTGCTGTCGGTGCTGATCCGGGTGCACACCCAAGGGCGGCTGCTCGTGCTGGAGGTCGTGCCGCACGTCCTGGGGCCGGTCCGGCACGACTACGAGCTGCTGGCCGACGCCGTCGCCCTGCGCGGCGTGCGGCTGCGCTCCGGACGACCGGCGGTGTCTGCCTTCGTCGCCGGGCCGGCCGCACTCCAGGCGCTGCTGCGCTACGGCGCCGGGCCCGGTGGCGGACTCGGCGCGGGGGCGGACGGCGGCACGGCGCTGTCCGCCCGGCCGACCGTCTCGCTGCGCGAACTCGCCGCCGAGTCCACCGTCTCGCTGCTCCAGGACCTCGACGTCAACCGGTACGTGCGGACGATCCAGGAGCGGGTCATCGCGGGCGTGCGCGAGGCGCTGCACAGCGAGGGCTACGAGACCGGCCGGTTCGAGCAGACCGTGGTGCAGGTGCTGGAGGGCGGCGTCTACATCGGCGCGATGAGCGGCGGCGCGGTCGCGTCCGGGGCGGGCGCCTCGGCGCGGGCCGGGGCCGCCGGTGGTGAGGGAACGACATGACGGAGGGATTTTCAGTGACCAACGAAGAGCGGGAACAGACGGGCGGGGTGTCGATCGGGCACCTGTCGGGCGGGGCGGTCGCGGCGGGGGACCACGCGGTGGCGGAGGACCGGTCGCAGCGGGTCGGGGAGGCTGCTCCGGTCGTTCCCGCTGCTCCTCCGGCCGGCTCCCCCAGTGGGATCGCGATCGGGGCGATGAGCGGGGGCGCGGTGGCGGCCGGGGCGGGTGCCCGGGCCGTCGACTCCTCGGTGCACCTCGACGCCTCGGCCCGGCAGTTGCTCACCTCCGTCCGTACGCTGCGGCAGCAACTCCCGCTGCTGGCACGGGCGGAGGGGGACGGTGTGGCGCAGGTGGAGGGCGAGCTGGAGGCCGTCGGCACGGAGATCGAGCAGACCGGCACGGCCGGTCGCTCCCGGCTGGAGCGGCTGCGCGACCTGCTCAAGGGCGCGGGGACCGTGGTGTCCGGGCTCGCCTCGGCGCTCGCCGTCGTCCAGGCGATCGAGCAGTTCCTGGGCTGAGCCATGGATCTGGAATGGGATGCCGAGCGCCAACGTTGGGTGACCCGGCCGGCCGGGCCGGGCGCGCCGGCGCCACCGCCCGTCCCGCCGCCGCCACCGCCTCCGTCCTTGCCTCCGCGGCCACCACGACCGCCAGGGCCGCCGCGACCGCCGCGACCGCCGCGACCGCCAGGCAAGCTGCGCCCGCAGGCGATCGTGCTCGCGGCGGTGGCCGGCGTGCTCATCGGCGGGATCGCGGGCGGCGGCTGGTACCTGCTGTCACTCCGCAGCGAGGGGAAGCAGCCGGTGAGCGCAGCGACCTCGCCTCCCCCGTCATCCCCCTCGCATTCCCCCTCCCCCACACTCTCCCGTTCCCCCTTCCCCACCCCCACCCCGACACCATCCACCCCGACGCCAGCACCGACCCCGACCACCGGCCTCACCCTCGTCCAGGACCCGGCCGGATTCACCCTCCCCGTCCCCGACGGCTGGCAGCGCCGCGCGGACGGCACGTCGGTCTTCTACGACTCCCCCGACGGCACGAGCCTGATCCAGGTCTTCGTGATGGGCACCGGCACCCCGCTGGCCCAAGCCTCCGCCACCGACAGCAGCCTGGCCGGCAACCCCACCCGCTTCCCCGGCTACCAGCGCATCCGCCTCGAACAAACCGCAGGCGGCGCCGCCGAGTTGGAATACGCCTACACCCCACCCGGCAAGCCCACCCGCCACGTCATCGACCACATCCTCACCGCCCCCGACGGCCAGACCTACGCCCTCCTGGTAGCCGGCCCCACCGAAACCTGGCCCACAACCCTCCAGCGCATCCAGCAGTCCCTGGTGACTTCATGGTGCCTCTCCACCCACTGCTGACCCCCGCCGCACAGAAAGTCGACCCCGCCGACTTCCTGCGCCCCCTCCCCCACCACCGATCAGGCACTGCCCTCCAGGCGGGCCGCCATCGCGGTCAGGCGGCCCATGGTGTGGGCTACGCCGAGGCCGTCCATGTAGTCGCGGACGTGCACGATGCGGCCGTCGCGGATGCGAATCACCAGGAGGCCCGGGACGGTGAACGGGCGGCCGGTGGGGGCGATCGTGCCGGTGACGACCTGTTCCACCGTGATCACCTCCGCATCCGTGCTCTGGTGGACGGCGATCTCGTGGATCTCCTTCGGCTGCGCCGGGCTCGCGCCCCAGGCGGCGCGGTAGCCCGCCCGCACCTCCTCGCGGCCTGCGTAGCGCTCGGGCATGCCGGGGAACAGGAAGGGGAAGTCGTGGACGGCATCAGCGGCGTAGAGGTCGGCGAGGGCGTCGGCGTCCTTGTCGAGCATCGCCTGCCGATAGCGGGCGAGGATGTCGAGCGGGGTGGCGTTCGGCATGGGCGAGCTCCGTTCCGTCGTGAGGAGAGGGCGCCAGAACACCTGCGCGACAACCGACTTTAGCCGTTCGAGTTCGCCGGCTCGGCCGTGGTCCTTCGACGGCTTCGACTGACTGCGGGCCGGTGTCCGGGACCGGGTTCGGCCTCGTGAGGCACTCCACCGCCCGCTCGTACGCGTCCGAAGGCACGCACCGGATCCAGTACGGACCGTGCCGCAGCCCGTCCGGATCGATGCCGCCGCCTGCGTAGTCGTCGCGGAAGTACTCGTGCGCGACGAGGGCGGTCAGCAAGTCCCTGTTCCGGGTGCCCGGGGGAAAGCGGAAGGACTTCAGATCGACCCAGCGAAAGCCGTGCCCCCGGCTGTCGGGGAAGGGGTGGTGCCGGAAGTTCACGAAGGTCCGGCCCGTGAAGTCGAGTTCGATCACCGGATCACGCTACCCCCGGGCCCGGGCCGGAACTCGGTCCGGCCCGGCCCGGACCGCTACTCACGGATCACCCGAAGGCGAGGAATGCCAGGCCGGTGGCGAGGACGGCCAGGCCGAACCAGGAGGCGGCAGGCAGGTGTTCGGCGAGGACGGCGACGCCGAGGAGGGCGGCGACGGCGGGTTCGGCCAGCGTCAGCGTCGTGGCGGTCTGGGCGGTGGTGTGGCGGAGGCCCTGGCCGAAGAGGCGGTAGGCGAGGAAGGTGGTGATCACGGCGAGGTGGAGGGCGACGGCCGCGCCCCGGAGCGTGAGCAGCCAGTGGCCGTCGCTGAGCAGCAGGACGGGGAGGACGAGCAGCGCAGCCCCGCCGAACATCGCGCCCATCACGCCGCCGGACGGGTGCCCGTGGGCGATCAGCTTGCCGCCGACGAGGGAGTAGGCGGCGTACGAGAGGCCGGCGAGCGCGGCCAGCAGCACGCCGAGGACGTCAACGGGCGTGGTGCCACCCGTCAGTTCGGGGCCGAGGACGAGGATCGTGCAGCCGAGGACGGCCGTCGTGGTCGCGACGACCCAGCGGGCGGTCGGCCGGGCCTGGCGGGTGAGCCAGGCGAGGAGGCCGGTGAAGACGGGGGCGCTGCCGAGGGCGATCACGGTGGACACGGCCACACCGGTACGGCTCACGGCCGGGTAGAACGTGACCGGGTAGCCCGCCACCGCGACCGCGCCCAGGGCGAGCAGCCACCGCTCACGGCGGGTGCACACCCGGGGCAGGGAACGGGCGGTGCGGGTGGAGAGGAAGAGGAGCAGGCCGCCGAGGACGAGCCCGGCGGCGCCGATGGCAGCCGGGGGCGCCCCGGCGGGGGCGAGGGAACTGGCGGTCCCGGTGGTGCCCCAGAGTATGGCGGCGGCCAGGATCGGGAGCGGCCCGCTAACGGGGTTGAGGGTGCGGTTGGGCACAGTGGTGAACTTCCGTCGTCGAAGACCGTCGTGGGAACTGGTTTCGAAACGGGCGCACGCAACAGCCCCCTGGCGGCGACGAAGGCCGGCCGGGACAGCGGGGTCAAGCCACCACCGAGCGCCCGATCAGGCGCAGAGCGGTGGCAGAACGACGTGCCAGTACGAGTTCACAGGCCCGATGGTACCGGGGTTGCGCAGGAGGTCGACGGGGCCGACTTCCTGCGCAGCGACGGAACGTGTTCAGTCGGCTGGCCACTCAGTCGCCTTGTCGCCGAGCAGATCACGAGTGGACGCCACATCTTCCGCAAAGGCTTCATCCGGAGCGGGCGGGTAGGCCGGCGAGGAGAGGGCGAGTGTGAACCAGACGGTTTTGCCGATGTAGCGCTCGCCGCGGGAGTGCGCGCCCCAGGAGGTGGCGAGGGCGGCGACGAGTTCGAGGCCGCGACCGGACTCGTCGTCGGGGGCGGGGTGGCGCGGGACCGGGAGGTCGGGGCTGGCATCGGAAACTTCGACGCCGGCCGAACGAGGAATCCCTTGCAGCCTCTCGGGTTCGCTGGTCATCGTGGAGACGGTGAACCACGAACGCTACGCCTACGTCGAGACCCACAGCACCAACCTCCTGCACAACGATCCGCAAGTCGTCGGCCAACTCAGCGCGCGCCAGGCGATCTTCCAGGCCGAGGCACTCGGCATCACGAACTCCGCGGAGTTCATCAGGAGAGAGGTGGAGAAGCTGTAGCGAAGAGGATGGGCGTCCGAAGCTCAAGGGCCTGCGGTCGAGTGACCCCCTAGTGGAATGGGTGGGTAACCACCTTCCAACCACCATTGCGCGCAGCAGATATGACTAATCGTCACTGCTTCGCCACAGCCCGTTCCGCCGTGTAGCGTGCGCAGTAACAAATCAACCCCCGCCGGTGCGCCAACACCGAACGGGGGTCTGACCGGCACGATCGAACGGACTCGATCCTGTGGCTAATCACGACTCTACTCGCATGGCCGCGCCCGGATACGGCAAGCAGTCCGCTCCGGGGCAACTTCCCGCCGGGGCGAACGACTTCACGCACCTCCCGGCCCGCGAGGCGTACCTCGCCTCCCTGATCGACCACCTCCCCGACGGCGCCGCCATGGACGCGAAGACGCTCGCCGCCCTCCAGCCCCACTACGGGCAGATGGCCGTCCGCACAGCCCTCAACACCCTCTCCACCGCCGGTCACCTGCGCCGCGTCCGCGAGCGCGTGAGCGGCGACCAATGCCGGTGGGTGTTCCGCACCTACTTCTCCCGAACGCCCCGCAGCGACGCCTGGTGGGCCCGCTTCCTCGTCACCGGCGAGGCGGGCGAGTCAACGGAAAACGCACCCGATCCCCCGAAGGAGCGAAGCGCCTCCCCCGCTCCTCCCACCTCCCCGGCCTACGCCGCCCTCGCCGGCCTCGGGCTGGCCGACGCCCGCCTGGCCCTCTCCGCCGCCGACTGCGAGGCCCTCGAACCGCTCGCCGCCGAGTGGCTGGCCCGTGGCACCCCGCCCGCCCTGTTCACAGCCACCCTCATCGCGGGCCTCCCACCGGCCGTCCACAGCCCGGCCGGCTTCACCCACCGCCGCCTGATCGACAAGATGCCCCCGGAACGCCCCGTCCAAGAGCCGGCCACCCGCATCCTGGAGTGCACCGACTGCCGCACCCCTTGCCGCCCCCACGCCCTCCTCGGGGGCCTCTGCCGCGTCTGCCGCACTGGCACCACCGGCCAACGAACGCCGCCACCCCCGCCCCGCCTCTCCCCCGCCGTCGTCCGTCGGCACGCGGCCGAGGTACGCAGAGCGATGGGTGACGGAAACCCCGTGGCACAGCGGCCCGCACCCGTGCTGAACTGGGCGGATGGACCATGACGACGTACTCGCCCTGTTCGACCGCCAGCTGCGGCGCGACGTGCGGCCCGACAGCCCCGGAGCCCGCGTCGAGCGGGACGGCGACGTCGTGCGGCAGGTCGGCACGGATCACGACTGGAACGGCATCGTCTGGTCGGACGTCAGCACCACCACGGCGGACGAGGCGATCGCGGCCCAGGTGCGGTACTTCACTGCCCTGGGGCGCGAGTTCGAGTGGAAGGCCTACGCCCACGACCGGCCGGGCGACCTCGGGAGGCGGCTGGAGGCGGCCGGGTTCACAGCCGGTCCGGAGGAGGCGGTGATGGTCGCGCCCGTCCAGGATCTGCCCACCGACGTCGCGCTGCCGGAGGGCATCCACCTGCGCGCGGTGACCGACCCTGCCGGGGTGGATCTCCTGGCGGACGTCCACGAACAGGCCTTCGGCACCAGCAGCGCCCGGTTGCGGCAACGACTGCTCGACCAGCTCGCCGAGGGCTCGGAGACAGCCAGCATGGTCGTGGCTATGGCCGGGGACATGCCTGTGTGCGCGGCGCGCATGGAGCTGTGCCCGGGCACGGACTTCGCGGGACTCTGGGGCGGCGGCACCGTGGCGGCCTGGCGGGGGCGGGGGATCTACCGGGCCCTGATCGCCCATCGCGCCCGGATCGCCGCCGAGCTCGGCTACCGCTACCTGCAGGTCGACGCCAGTGATCAGAGCCGCCCGATCCTGCAACGGCTCGGGTTCACCGTGCTGAGCACCACGACCCCGTACGTCTGCAAGCCGTAGGCCCCCGCCGCTTCGCTTCGGCCGAGGCCCGACTGGGATTCGACCGAGAAAGACCCCCACCTCTGCCCGCTGATCATGAATATTCACAGGTGGCGGCGTTAACCTATGCAAATTCCAAAGGTGAAGTAGGTTACAAACCTTTCAATCCAAGACGCCCGGTTTGCCCGCATGCTGAGACCGTGCAATAGTTGACACATCGGACTTCGACTGGCCCGACCTGGCACAGTCGACGCCCATCGCGCGGCACGCACCCCCTTGGCCGGCGCGATGACTTGCAGGGGCCCCCATCCGCCGGACCGCGGCGATCTCGGGGGCCCTGCGTGTTTTACGGGCCGGGAAGAAGAGCCCGGGGAAGAAAAGCCTCAGTGGCGTTCGCGGATCTTCAGCTCGAACCAGACGCCCTTGCCCCGCGGCAGCAGGTCGGCGCCCCATCGGTCGGCGAGGTCGTCGATGACCCGCAGGCCCCGCCCCCGCTCGTTGACGGGCAGCGGCTCGGCGAGGATCACGCAGGGCAACGCCCGCGAGGAGTCTCGGACTTCGATGCGCAGCCAGCCGGGCTTGCGGCTCACCTGGAGCCCGATGGTGCGGCCGGCGGCGTGCCGCACGGCGTTGGAGATCAGCTCGCTGGTGAGTAACTCCCCGGCCTCCAGGTGCTGGTGGAGGTCCCAGGACTCCAGGACGGACAGCACCAGCCGACGGGCCACCGGGCCGGACTCCGGCCGGGACGGCAGCCGCACCTCGCTCGGCGTGGACTGATCGCGCAGCCTGCCGAAGTACATCTCCTCCAGCTCCGCGGAGCTGAGCCGCTCAAGCGCCGAGAGCGCTCCCTGGACGTCGATCCAGGTCGCCTCGGCGACCAAACCGGCCCCGGGAACTGATGACTGATCTGTTTCGCCCCAACCCGCCATGCGACCCATCATTGCGGAACGCAAGCAGCCGCGTACGGACAATGAACAAACGATCTCCGCCGAGTCGGCATATGCCCCGTGCAAGCAAAAAGCGACCCGGGCCCGACGTCCGTCAAGCCCGGGTTGCCGCAAACCTGCTTCTACCAGGCACTCCAGGCCAGGTTCCAGCCGCTCAGACCGTTGTCCGGCTCCAGGGTCTCCTTCTTGATGGAGTTCTTGACGATCACCACGTCCCCGACGAGCGAGCCGTCGTAGAACTTGCCCATCGAGGTGGAGTCGCCGCCGCCCTCGGCGTCCTTGAGGCCGACGCAGCCGTGGCTGACGTTGTCCCCGCCGAACACCCCGTTCTTGGCCCACCAGTTGCCGTGCACGTACGTGCCGGAGGTGGTGAGCCGCATCGAGTGCGGCACCTGGAGGTCGTAGGGCGCGCCGGTCATGCCGGGCAGGGTGCTGGACTGCATCCGCACCGTGCCCTCCTTGGACATGATGACCATGGTGCCGTTCCAGGTCGGGTGGTCGTCCGAGCCGGAGGTGATGTCGATGTCGGAGCTCTGGCCGTCCCGCTCGACGGTCATCTTGTGCGCCGCCGCGTCAACCGTCGAGATCTGGGATCGCCCGATCGTGAAGGGCTCGTCCCGGTCCGAGCCGCCGTAGACGCCCGGGGCGATCTCTACGCTCTTCAGGCGGTAGTGCACGGTCACCTTGGTGCCCGGCTTCCAGTAGCCCTCGGGGCGGAAGTCCAGTCGGCGGTCGCCGAACCAGTGGCCCTTGACCACGGTGCCGTTGTCGGTCTCGAAGGTGACGCCCTTCGCGACCGCGTCCTTGTTCTTGACGTCCTTGGTGAACTCCACCGAGACGATCATGCCGACACCGTACGTCGCGTTGTTGTCGACGTTGTCGACCGCCTTTGCCTGGGCCTCCGGCGTCAGCGTGGTGAAGTTGCTGTCCGCCTCGGCGACCACGCCGTTGGCATCCGCGGCCATCGCGCTCACCTGGTAGCCGGTGCCGACCGAGAGGCCGGTCGATGGAGTCCAGCTGGAGCCGTCGGCGGCGATCGTGCCGGGTATCTCCTTGCCGGTCTTGTCGCTCACCTTGACGGTGGTGAGCTTGCCGCCCGTCGCCCCGACCTTCAGCGCGCCCGGTGCCACGTCCACCGAGCCGGTCTTCGGCTCGATGCTCACCACGGCCTGCGACACCTTCGGCGCCGCGCTCGTGGGAGCGGCGGAGGCCGAGGCCGTACTGCCCGCCGCGCCGGCCCCCAGGTCGGCCTTGGCCGCGCTCCCGCCACCGTCGCCGTTGCACGCGGCCGTCAGCACCATCATGCCGCCGACCAGACCGGTGGCCACCACTCTGCGTATCGACCTCACGTCGATCCCTCCCTCTGAACCCCACTCGAACCCCACCGGGCCCGACCAATACACGCGCTGACCACCGGAAAGGTTGCGCCATTCGAGGGCTTTGCGCTTGGAAAATGCGATCGGCCCGACCCCAACGGGTGAGGGTCGGGCCGATCGACGAGAAACCACCGGGGCACCGGGACTACCGGCGCCTACCAGCGGGTAAGGCCTACCAGTTCGCCCAGGCCACGTTCCAGCCGCCCAGCCCGTTGGAGGGCGAGACGGTCTTCTCCTTCGAGTTCACGATCTTGACGACGTCGCCGACCATCGAGTCGTTGAAGAACTTGCCCGCGACCGAGCTGTCGCTGCCGCCCTTCTCGTCCGCCATCGAGACGCAGCCGTGGCTGGCGTTGGTCTTCCCGAACGGGCTGGCCCAGTAGTTGCCGTGCACGAAGGTGCCGGAGGTGGTCAGCCGCATCGCGTGCGGCACGTCCTGGATGTCGTACTCGCCGCCCAGACCCACGGTCTGCGAGTTCATCCGGGTGACCTTCTCCTTGGACATGATCACCATCGTGCCGCTCCAGGACGGCGTCGCGTCCGCGCCCAGCGTGACCGGCACGGTGGTGCTCCTGCCGTCCCGCTCGACGGTCATCCGGTGCGTCTTGGCGTCCGCGGTGGAGATCATCGAACGGCCGATGGTGAACGGCTCGTCCTTGTCCACGTCGCCGTAGATGCCCGGGGAGACCTCGACGCTCTTCAGCCGGTACTTGATGGTGGCCTTGGTGCCCGGCTTCCAGTACTCGGCCGGACGGAAGTCGAGCCGGCGATCGCCGAACCAGTGGCCCTTCACCTCGGTGCCGTTGTTGGTTTCGAAGGTGATCGCCTTGGCGACGGCGTCCTTGTTCTTGATGTCCCGGGTGAACTCCACCGAGACGATCATCCCGACGCCGTAGGTGGCGCCGTCGCGGATGTTGTCGTTGGTGGAGACCTTCTTCTCCGGCGTCAGCGTGGTGAACGAGGTCGTGGACGCGGCCACCAGGCCCTCGGCGTCCTTGGCCTGCGCGTTCACCTTGTACGCCATGCCCACCACGAGCCCGGCGGCCGGCTTCCAGCCGGTGCCGTCCGGGGTGATCGCGCCCTCGACCGGTTTGCCGTTCTTGTCGGTCACCTCGACCGTCGTGAGCTTGCCGTTGGAGACGGCCACCTGCAGTGCGTTGTTCGGCGCGACGTCCTGGGCGCCGTCCTTCGGCTCGACGGCCAACACGGCGGCCGAGGTCTTCGGCGTGGCCGGCGCGCCCCCGGGCGCCGCGCTGCCGTCCGCCCCCGCTCCCGCCGTCGCCGCCGCGGAACTGCCGCCCCCGGCCGAGTCACTACTGGCCTTGTCGTCGTTGCAGGCCGCGGTGAGCAGCAGCACCCCGCCCATGGCCAACGCCACCGCACCCCTGCGCCCATAGCCCCTGGGCCCGAAGCCCTTGCCCCCGAAGCGACTGGTGGTACGTATCGCGGCGTCAGCCGCCTTCCCCGTCTTCACGGTTTCTCCCCTCCCGGTATCCACTCTCTTGACGCGTTGAGTGCCCCCATGAGTTGCACCGGACGCCGATCTTTCGCGCCACGGCCAGGCGCCGCGGAGCAGGATAACCGGGGTGCCCGAGTGCATCCCGAGGGGAGGTGGGTGGAGCGGGGGTAAAGCGACCGTGAAGATTGCCCGGCAAGATCGACAAGCAGCTGGAGCGCGCTCCCTGCCAGAAGGTCGGGCGGGCAGCGCGGAGTCCATCCGCCGGTAAGCCCCCGTTCAGCCGCTTCCGATCAGCGCAAACCGGGAAAGAGGAAGTGAACGGGGTCCGGGACACCCCGTCCAGGGAGGGCACAGCCATGGCGTCAGGGCAGGAGCTGGAAGCCGGGGTACGGCCGGGCGGCGGTCCGCACACCGCCGAGCCACCGTGGCCCGGCAGCTGGCAACCGCTCGGCGCCCGCTTCCGGACCGACCAACTCGGCGGCCCCGGCACCAACTTCGCGCTCTGGGCGGCCGGCGCCGAGGCCGTCGACCTGTGCCTGTTCGACGAGGCCGGCCGGGAGAGCCGCCACCGCCTCACCGAGCAGGACTTCCAGATCTGGCACGGCTTCCTCCCCGGGGTCCGCCCCGGCACCCGGTACGGCTTCCGCGTGCACGGCCGCTGGGACCCGTGGACGGGCGCCCGCTGGAACCCGGCCAAGCTGCTGCTCGACCCGTACGCCCGCGCCGTCGACGGCTGTTACACCTCCCACGACGCCGTCTGCGGCGCCGTCCGCAACTGGCCGGAGGCGAACGTCGCCGACACCGTCCGGGACAACCGCGACTCGTCCCTGTACGTGCCCAGATCCGTCGTCGTCCACGATGACGACGACTGGTACGACGACCACCGCCCGAAGACCCCGTGGGCCGAGACGGTGCTCTACGAACTGCACGTCCGCGGCTTCACCATGCGCCACCCCGACGTCCCGCCCGACCTCCGCGGCACCTACGCGGGCCTGGCCCACCCCGCCGCGATCGCCCACCTGGCCCGCCTCGGCGTCACCGCCGTCGAGCTGCTGCCGGTCCACCAGTACGCGAGCGAGGACCACCTCCAGGCGCGCGGCCTGGTCAACTACTGGGGCTACAACACCGTCGGCTACTTCGCCCC
Organism: Kitasatospora aureofaciens; assembly: GCF_019192735.1. GTDB lineage: Bacteria > Actinomycetota > Actinomycetes > Streptomycetales > Streptomycetaceae > Kitasatospora > Kitasatospora aureofaciens_A. Next base: position 80,920 of record NZ_JAHTKP010000017.1, on the reverse strand, counting down.
GCACGCCGGCTACTCCGCCTCCGGCTCGCGCGGCGGCCAGGTCGGCGAGTTCAAGCGGATGGTCCGCGCCCTGCACGCCGCCGGGATCGAGGTGATCCTCGACGTGGTGTTCAACCACACCGCCGAGGGCGCCGAACTCGGGCCGATGCTCTCCCTGCGCGGCATCGACAACGCCGCCTACTACCGCCTCGCCCCGCACCGCCCGCGCGGCTACGCCGACTACACCGGCTGCGGCAACACCCTGGACACCCGCCGCCCGCAGGTGATCCGGCTGGTCACGGACTCGCTCCGGTACTGGGTCACCGAGATGGGCGTGGACGGCTTCCGCTTCGACCTCGCCGCCGCACTCGCCCGCGGCGCCGACGGCGGCGTCGAGATGGACCACCCGTTCCTCGCCGCCGTCTCCCAGGACCCCCTCCTCAGCCGGGTGAAGCTGATCGCCGAACCATGGGACGTCGGCCCGGGCGGCTACCAGGTCGGCGGCTTCCCGCCGCTGTGGGCCGAGTGGAACGACAAGTACCGGGACACCGTCCGGGACTTCTGGCGCGGCGCCCGCCCGGACGTCCGCGAGCTGGGCTACCGGCTCTCCGGCTCCTCCGACCTCTACCAGCGCGGCGGCCGCCGCCCGTACGCATCCGTCAACTACGTGACCGCCCACGACGGTTTCACGCTCCGCGACCTCGTCTCGTACGACCGCAAGCACAACGAGGCCAACGGCGAGGCCAACCGGGACGGCACCGACGACAACCGCTCCTGGAACCACGGCACCGAGGGCGAGACGGCCGACCCCAAGATCACCGCCCTGCGGCTGCGCCAGCTGCGCAACCTGATGGCCACCCTGCTGCTCTCCACCGGCGTTCCGATGATCACCGCCGGGGACGAGTTCGGCCGCACCCAGGGCGGCAACAACAACGCCTACTGCCAGGACAACGAGGTCAGCTGGCTGGACTGGTCGCTGCTGGCGGAGCCCGGCTGGCGGGAGCTGTGCGACCTCACCGCCCGGCTGGTCCGGCTGCGCCGCGCCCACCCGGTGCTGCGGCAGCGGGCGTTCTTCTCCGGCCGGGCCAGCACCCCCGGCGGCCAGCCGGACCTCGCCTGGTTCACGCCGCTCGGCAAGGAGATGACCGAGGCCGACTGGTTCGCCCCGACGGCCTGCCTCGGCATGCTGCTCTCCGGCGCCGCGATGTCCGAACGGGACGAGGCCGGGCGGCCGTTGCGGGACGACAGCTTCCTGCTGCTGCTCAACGCCGGCCACGAGCCGGTCGTGTTCACGCTGCCCGGCGAGCCCTGGGCGGCCCCGGAGGCCGCGTACGAGACGCTCGCCGACACGGCCGCCGCGGGCACGGGCGAGCCGTACCCGCGGGGGGCCGTCGTCCTGGGCGGGCGCTCGCTGCACCTGCTGCGGGCGCCCGCCCCGGACGCCTTACCCGAATGACGTGCTCGAACGGCGTGCGCGTCAGTCAACGTGCGCGTCGGTCAACGTCAGTCCCGCGCGGCTTGAGTTCGTAGTCGACGAAGGCGGTGAGCAGGGGCTCGCAAGAGGCGCACGACGCGCTCCTCCCTGCACGACCGGAAACGCGCGCCCCACCGGACACGCGCGCCCCGCCCGAACGGGTGGCCGGTTCTCGCCCCACGGCCGCGACAGGGGCGAAAAACCTGATGAGAAATGACGGAAGCTCTGCCTACCCTCACGGCGATGGCCGAGAACCGACAACACGACGACTCCGCGACCGGGCACCGCTCCACGGTCCGCTCCCTGCTGCGCCTGTGGCCCTACGCCCGGGGCGTCCGCCGAAAGCTGGCCGTCTCGGTGACGGCCGCCGTGCTCGCCATGATGAGCGTCCTCGCCGTCCCGATCGTCCTCGGCCGGATCGTCGACGGCCCGCTCGCCGACCACGACCTGGCCGGGCTCTGGCCGCTCGCCGGCCTGCTGCTGCTCCTCGGCCTGATCGAGGCCGCCCTGTTCTACACCCGCCGGGTGGTCCTGGCCCGCCCGCTGGCCGGGCTGGAGACGGCCATGCGCAGCGACCTGTTCGCCAAGCTCCAGCGGCTGCCGGTCTCCTTCCACGAACGGTGGGGATCCGGCCAGTTGCTCTCCCGGGCCACCGCCGACATGTACACCATGCGGCTGTTCCTGGCCTTCCCCCTGGTCTTCCTGATCGTCAACTCGGTGATGTTCCTGGCCGGCACGGCGGTGATGTTCACCCAGGACTGGCGGCTCGCCCTGATCGTCGTGCTGCCCGCCGCGCCGCTGTTCGTGCTCACCCGGCGCTTCGAGTCCGGCTACTCCGGCGCCTCCCGGCGCGCCCAGGACCAGAACGGCGACCTCGCCACCGTCGTCGAGGAGTCCATCCTCGGCATCCGCATCCTCAAGGCCTTCGGCCGCCACCGCTCGATGGCCGAGCGCTTCACGGCACAGTCCCACCTGCTGCGCCGCACCGAGCTGCGCAAGGCCGGCCTGCTCGCCAACCTGTGGGCGGTCATCGTCGGCCTGCCCGAACTCGCCCTCGGCTGCGCACTCGCCGTCGGCGCCTACCTGGTCGCGCACGACGAGCTGAGCGCCGGCACCCTGGTCGCCTTCCTCTCCACCGCTCTCGCGCTGCGCTGGCCGGTCGAGTCCCTCGGCTGGCTGCTCGCCTACGCCAACGAGGCCGCCACCGCCACCGACCGCTTCTTCGAGGTCATGGACGAGCCCGAACCGGCCGACCCGGGCACCGCCACCGACCTCGGCCCGACCGCCGACGGCATCCGCTTCACCGGCGTCCACTTCCGCTACCCCGACGCCCCCGACGGCACCCCCGACCTGCTCCGCGGCATCGACCTGCACATCCGCAGCGGCGAGACGATGGCCCTGGTCGGCGCCACTGGCAGCGGCAAGACCACGCTCACCGCGCTGCTCCCCCGGCTGTACGAGGCCACCGCCGGCACCATCACCCTGGACGGCCGGGACATCCGCGAGCTGCCCCGGGAACGGCTGCGCGAGCTGGTCGCGGTGGCCTTCGAGGAGCCCACCCTGTTCTCCGCCACCGTCCGGGAGAACGTCCTGATGGGCGCCCCGGGCGCGGGCGACGACCGGCTGCGCGCCGCGCTCGCCACCGCCCAGGCCGGCTTCGTCGAGAAGCTCCCGGCCGGGGTGGACACCGAGGTCGGCGAGCAGGGCCTCAGCCTGTCCGGCGGCCAGCGCCAGCGCCTCGCACTGGCCCGTGCGGTGGTCGGCGACCCGGCCTTCCTGGTCCTGGACGACCCGCTCTCCGCCCTCGACGTGCACACCGAGGCGCTGGTCGAGGCGGCCCTGCGCGAGGTCCTCGGCTCCACCACCGCCCTGGTGGTCGCCCACCGCCCCAGCACCGTGCTGCTCGCCGACCGGGTCGCGGTCCTCGCGGACGGCCGGATCGAGGCCGTCGGCACCCACCAGGAGCTGCTGCGCAGCTCGGCGCACTACCGCGAACTGATGTCGGGCGAGGCCGCTTTCGCACCCGAGGCCGCGCTCATCTCCGAGGGGGGCACCACCCGATGACCACCACCGTCGAGCCCGCCGGCCGCACCGGGGAGCAGCCGGTCGAGGAGGAGCTGCCCCCGCCCCCGGCCGACGAGGAGGACATCCCCGTCCCGCCCGGCGCGCCCCGGGCGCTGCTGCGCTCGCTGCTCGGCCCGCACCGGGCCCGGATCGCCGTCGCGATGCTGGTGATCCTGGTCCAGCAGGCCGCCCTGCAGTCCGGCCCGCTGCTGGTCGCGGTCGCGATGGACCGCGGCATCCCGGCGCTGCGCGAGCACGACGCCGGGCCGCTGATCTCGGTGATCTCCGCGTACCTGGCCTTCTCGCTGCTCAGCCCGGTGCTCCAGTGGGCGTTCATCAAGATCAGCGCCCGGGTCAACCAGGACATCCTGCTGGAGCTGCGCGGCCGGATCTTCCGGCACGCCCAGCGGCTCAGCCTGGACTTCCACGAGCGCTACACCTCGGGCCGGATCATCTCCCGCGCCACCAGCGACATCGACGCGCTGCGCGAGCTGCTCTCCGAGGGCCTCCAGGAGCTGCTGACCGTCTTCCTGTCGGTCTGCTACATCTCGGTGCTGCTGCTGGTGCTGGACTGGCGGCTCGGCCTGGCCTCGCTGGCCGCGCTGCTGCCGCTGGCCCTGATCGCCCACTCCTTCCGGACCCGCTCGCGCCGGGTGTACCGCCGCTCGCGGACCTCGGCCGCCTCGATGATCGTCCGCTTCACCGAGACCATGAACGGCATCCGCCCGGTGCAGGCCTTTCGCCGCGAGCGGGCCAACGACGCCGCCTTCGCCGTCGTCAACCAGCAGTCCGCCACCGCGACCGCGGACGGCTTCCTGGAGCTCGCCCGGTACGTCGGCCTCTCCCGCACCACCGCCAACATCTGGACCACCGGCGTGGTGCTGCTCGGCGCGTACCTGGTCGCCGACGGCACGGCGGAGCTGGGCGTGCTCACCGCCTTCGTGCTCTACCTGCGTCGGCTGTACGACCCGATCGACCAGCTGGCGATGTTCCTGAACAGCTATCAGTCGGCCGCCGCCGCACTGGAGAAGATCGCCGGCCTGCTCGCCCACGAGCCGACCGTCGCCGAACCGGCCGAGCCCGCCGGGCTGCCGGAGCCGGCCGGCAAGGGCCGGGAGGTCCGCTTCGAGCGGACCCGCTTCGCGTACCGCACCGGCAAGGAGGTGCTGCCGCCGTTCGACCTGCTGATCCCGGCCGGGCAGACGGTGGCCGTGGTCGGCGCGACCGGCGCGGGCAAGTCGACGGTCGCCAAGCTGCTGGCCCGCTTCTACGACCCGACCGACGGCCGGATCCGGCTGGACGGCGTCGACCTCCGTGACCTCGCCACGCCCGAACTGCGGCGCGGGGTGGTCATGGTGACCCAGGAGTCATTCCTGTTCTCCGGCACCGTCGCCGAGAACATCGCGATCGGCCGCCCCGGCGCCACCCGTGAGGAGGTCGAGCAGGCCGCCCGGGACATCGGCGCGTACGAGTTCATCGCCGCGCTCCCGGACGGCTTCGACACCGACGTGCGCAAGCGCGGCGGGCGGATCTCCGCCGGGCAGCGCCAGTTGGTCGCGTTCGCCCGGGCCCTGCTGGCCGACCCGGCGGTGCTCATCCTCGACGAGGCGACCAGCTCGCTGGACGTCCCCGGCGAGCAGGCCGTCCAGCGGGCGATGCGCACGGTGCTGGCCGGCCGGACGGCCGTGATCATCGCCCACCGGCTCTCCACCGTGGAGATCGCCGACCGCGTCCTGGTGATGGACCAGGGCCGGATCGTCGAGGACGGCACCCCGCAGGAGCTGATCGACGGCGCCGGCCGCTTCGCCGAGCTGCACAAGGCCTGGCGGGACAGCCTGGTCTGAGCCGCCGCCCGCACATGGCAGAGGCCCGGACCGGGCCGCGTCCTCGACACGCCCCGGTCCGGGCCGCCGACGGTGGGCAACGCTCAGGTCACCGTCACCGCGTAGTCCGTGTGCCAGTCCGGGCTGGGGCAGTCCTCCACCCCGGACACGTCCAGCGTCCCGCCGGGCAGCACCTGCCCCGACACCGTCGCCGGGTCGATCACCACGCTCGGGTTGATGAAGGTCGCGTCCTTGTACCGCGGACCCGTCGCGTAGTGGCACGCCAGCGACCGCGGCCCGGTCGCCGTGCAGCCGTACGGCGTCTTGCCCGTCAGCGTGGTGTGCTCCGGAGTCGTGATCAGGACGTCGATCGGGTGGGTCGAGTACGAGGGCCCGTCGTTGTACACCCACAGCGGCAGGCCGATCGTCGCCCCGGGCGCCCCCTTGAAGTCACCCGGCTGCAGCACCGGATGGCCGGCCTCCCACGCCGACGACGCCCCGACCATGAAGTGCGCCCGGGTGTCGGCGGTCGTGAAGCTGTACGGGGTGGTGTGACCGGACTGGTCCGGGTCGCCCGGGTAGAACGCCTGCACGTCCCCGCTGATCGTGGTGAACGGCGAGGTGATCGGCGCGACGTACAGCGACAGCCGCTCCACCGACGTCTCCCCCGGTGCCAGGCCCGCCGGCAGCTTGTAGGAGCTTCCGGTCCCGAAGTACGTCAGGGTCACCGGCGGGTTCGCGTCCCTCACCACGCCCGGCGGCGGGAAGTGGACGACCACCATGGTCTCGTCGCCGGTCGCGGCCGGGCCGTGGTTGGTGACGTGGACCTCCAGGATCCCCGTCTCACCGGGCACGACCGGCGCTTCAGGAGGGCACAGCTCGATCGTCAGCTGCGCCGCCGGCGGCGGGGGCGCCGAGGAACGGGCCGCCTGGGCCGGCCACGCCACGAGGACAACGGACAGCACGGCCAGAGCCGCCGCACGCATGGTTCGTATCATGACCACAACGCTCCCCCCGCCTGCAACGCAGGGCAACCGGGCGGCTTCCGTCCGTAGCAGTCGAACGCTGCCCGGGCGAACGCCGCCCGGGGCGGTGCGACGGGCTGCCCCGCACCGCCCCGAGCCGAAGGGCGCGCCGGTGCCGAAAGCGAGGGAGCGAGGAAGCAACCGACGAAGGAGGGAGCGCGGGAGCGATGAGCGTCGGCGCCGGGTACCCGAAGGGCGCGCCCGGAGGCGAGCGGGCGACCCGACCCGCCCCGAGCCGAAGGGCGCGCCGGTGCCGAAAGCGAGGGAGCGAGGGAGCAACCGACGAAGGAGGGAGCGCGGGAGCGATGAGCGTCGGCGCCGGGTACCCGAAGGGCGCGCCCGGAGGCGAGCGGGCGACTATCTGAGCAGCCCCGCGTCCATCCCGGCCGACTCGGCGGGCAGGGCGACCAGCCCGAGCTCCGCCGGGGAGGCCAGCCGCGGGTGGGCCGGCTGCACCCGGACGGTGTAGCCGAACGGGCCGGTCCGGCACAGCTCCAGCGAGCCCTCGTACCGGGTCCGCCCGTCCAGGTCCGGGCCGCCGACCGGCTTGAGCGCCAGCAGGCAGGCGTCCGAGATGCCGTCCGACTCGTCCACCCGGCCGGACACCACCTGCACCTCGACGTCGCCCGGCTCCAGCGCGCCGAGCGCGACCTGCACCCGCAGCGCCAGCGAGCTGCCCAGCTCCTGCGCCTCGTCCGGGCAGTCCGCCTCGACGTGCTCGACCCGGACGGCCGGCCAGGCCTCCCGGACCTTCGCCTTCCACACCGCCAGCTCGCGGGCCCCGGTGTTCCGCCCCGCCGCCAGCTCCCGCTGGGCGAGCGCCGCCGGGGCGTACAGCCGCTCGACGTACTCGCGGACCATCCGGCCGGCCAGCACCTTGGGGCCGAGGGTGACCAGGGTGTGCCGGACCATGGCGATCCAGCGGTGCGGCAGCCCGTCCGCGCCCCGGTCGTAGAAGCGGGCCGCGACCTGCTCCTCGATCAGGTCGTACAGCGCGGCGGCCTCGATGTCGTCGCGCCGCTCGGCCTCCCGGCTCTCCGGGTCGAGCACGCCGCTGCTCTCGTCGGCGGTGGGGATCGCCCAGCCGTTCTGGCCGTCGTACCACTCGTCCCACCAGCCGTCCAGGACGGACAGGTTGAGGCAGCCGTTGAGCGCAGCCTTCATCCCGGAGGTGCCGCAGGCCTCCAGCGGGCGCAGCGGGTTGTTCAGCCAGACGTCGCAGCCCGGGTAGAGGTGCCGGGCCATCGCCATGTCGTAGTCCGGCAGGAAGACGATCCGGTGCCGGACGGCCGGGTCGTCGGCGAAGGCGACCATCTGCTGGATCAGCCGCTTGCCGCCGTCGTCGGCCGGGTGGGCCTTGCCGGCGACGACGATCTGCACCGGCCGGGTGGGGTGCAGCAGCAGGGCGCGCAGCCGTGCCGGGTCGCGCAGCATCAGGGTGAGCCGCTTGTACGAGGGCACCCGGCGGGCGAAGCCGATGGTGAGCACGTCCGGGTCGAGCACCGAGGCGACCCAGCCGAGCTCGGCCTCGCCGGCGCCGCGCTGGCGCCAGGAGTCGCGCAGCCGGCGGCGGGCCTCGTCGACGAGCTGGGCGCGCAGGCTGCGGCGCAGCTCCCAGATGTCGGTGTTGGCGATCCGCTCCAGACCCGTCCAGCGCTTGGCGTCGCCGGTGGTCATGGCGTCCTCGGCGCGGTCGACGCCGATCTCGGCGGCGCCGAGCCGGACCACGGCCGGGTCGATCCAGGTGGCGGCGTGGACGCCGTTGGTGACGGAGGTGATCGGCACCTCGGACGGGTCGAAGCCGGACCAGAGGCCGTTGAACATGGCGCGGCTGACCTCGCCGTGCAGGGTGGAGACCCCGTTGGCGCGCTGGGCGAGCCGCAGGCCCATGGCGGCCATGTTGAAGAGCTTCGGGTCCCCGCCGCGCCAGGTCTCGGCGCCGAGCGCGAGCACGGGTTCGACCGGGACGCCTGGTAGCGCGGCGTCGCCGCCGAAGTGCCGGGCGACCAGCTCGCGGTCGAAGCGGTCGATGCCGGCCGGGACGGGCGTGTGGGTGGTGAAGAGGGTGCCGGCCCGGACGGACTCCAGGGCGGCGGCGAAGTCGAGGCCGGCCGTGTCGGTGTCGGCCGGGCCGGCGGCGACCAGCTCGCGGATCCGCTCGACGCCGAGGAAGCCGGCGTGGCCCTCGTTGGTGTGGAAGACCTCGGGGGCGGGGTGGCCGGTGAGCCGGCAGTAGGCGCGGACGGCGCGGACGCCGCCGATGCCGAGCAGCATCTCCTGGAGCAGCCGGTGCTCGCTGCCGCCGCCGTAGAGCCGGTCGGTGACGTCGCGCTCGGCGGGCGAGTTGGCCTCGGTGTCGGAGTCGAGGAGCAGCAGCGGGACCCGGCCGACCTGGGCCTTCCAGATGTGCGCGGCGAGGGTGCGGCCGCCGGGCAGGGCGAGGTCGACCCGGCAGGGGGTGCCGTCACTCTCCCGGAGCAGGCTGACCGCGAGTTCGTCCGGATCGAGCAGCGGGTAGCGCTCCTGCTGCCAGCCGTCCCGGTCGAGGGACTGCCGGAAGTAGCCGTGCCGGTAGAACAGCCCCACGCCGATCACCGGCACGCCGAGGTCGCTGGCGGCCTTGAGGTGGTCGCCGGCCAGGATGCCGAGGCCGCCGGAGTACTGGGGCAGTGCGGCGGCGATGCCGTACTCGGGCGAGAAGTAGGCGATGGCGGCGGGCAGCGGGGCGCCGCCGGTCTCCTGGGACTGGTACCAGCGCGGGCCGGCCAGGTACTCGCGCAGGTCGTCGGCGAGGTCGCCGAGTCTGCGCAGGAACCGCCGGTCGGCGGCGAGCGCGGCGAGCCGGGTGGCCGGGACCTCCCCGAGCAGCCGCACCGGGTCCTCGCCGGTCGCGGCCCAGACCTCCGGGTCCACGGACCGGAAGAGGTCCCTGGTCTCGGGGTGCCAGGACCAGCGCAGGTTGAGGGCCAGCTCGTGCAACGGCTGGAGTTGTTCGGGCAGGACGGTGCGGACGGTGAATCTGCGGATTGCCTTCACGGCGTGAAGCGTAGCCTCGATGGCCGTCATGACAGTGGGTCAAGTGGCCTATTGGGCATCCGTTCGGGCTATTGATGAGATCGCATTCGGCGCATTGGTCTGCACGGGGGGCGCGCAGGGCGCACTTTTCCGGGGGTTCGCGCTACCAATGCGTGAACACTGCGGAACAGATCCATTTCCGGCGGCTCATCCGCTCCGGACAAACCCCGAAACTACTGTCGTACCGCTGCAAAAGTCTTGTCCTCGGTGCGAGGATGACCCAAGGTCGTTGATGCTGTGGGGAGTGCGGCGACGGGTGGCGCCCTCCTCGAAGCAGCACGTCCGAATCCTTTTCGCGTTGATCGTTCCTCATCCTCCTTAGCTCAATCGGCGCTCACCGCGCTCCGACGCGTGTCCTCGTACCGGGTTGGCTCGTTCACGGGTGGACCGGGTCACCCAGGGGCGTGCCCCCGGAGGCGTGCGCCGGGACGCGCGCGGGCTCCGGGGCGTCCTGCCACGGGCTCGGCGGGCGCCGGGCAGGTTGCCGGGGACGGCGGCGCGGGCAGGCTTCCGGTCGCACGTCCTCCCCACCCAGCAGTCCTCCCGGTACTCCCCTGGCCCGCCCCCCGGCGCCCGTGGGAGCTGCCGCCGATCTCGGGCAGGAGCTTGGCATGCACGGCGACACGCGGGACCAGTCCACACCGGTGGCCGACACTCTCGACGCAGCGGTCGCGGAATCCTCCGGACGGATGGATTCTGACACTCGGACAGACCCGGCGATGCCGGCGCCCAGGACGTCCGGGGCGGTCCGTGACGAACCCTCCGAAGCGGCCGGACAACCCGGGGCCGAGGAGGACCGGACCGCGGCACCGCGCAGGCGCACCACCACCACGCGCCGCGCCGCCACCGCCGGGTCCACCGCGCAGGCCGTCACCCCGAAGGCCGGCGCCGGGACGTCCGCTGTCGGGACGTCCGCTGTCGGGAAGTCCGCTGCCGCGCCACGCAAGACGGCCGCAAGCAAGACGGCTGCAAGCAGGACAGCGACCAGCAAGACGGCAGCGAAGACGCCCGCCCGCAAGCCCTCCGCCCGCAAGACGACAGAGAGCGACACCGTGATCGGCCGCATCCCCGTCCTGGACGTCAGCCCCCTCGTCGACGCCGGCCGCCGCCCGGCCAAGGCGGTCGCCGGCGAGACCTTCCTGGTGACCGCCACCGTGTTCCGCGAGGGCCACGACGCCGTCAACGCCAACGTGGTGCTGCGCGACCCGCGCGGCCGCAGCGGCCCGTGGACCCCGATGCGCGAGCTCGCCGAGGGCACCGACCGCTGGGGCGCCCACGTCACCCCGACCGCGCCCGGCCGCTGGTCGTACCTGGTCGAGGCGTGGAGCGACCCGGTCGCCACCTGGCGCAGGACCGCGTCGGTGAAGCTGCCCGCCGGGATCGACACCGCGCTGGTCCTGGAGGAGGGCGCCCGGCTGCTGGAGCAGGCCGCGAACGGCGTGCCGAAGAAGGAGGGCCGCGCGCACGTGCTGGCCGCCGCCGACGCGCTGCGCGATCCCGGCCTGCCGCCGCTGTCCCGGCTGGCCGCCGCGCTCGCGCCCGAGGTGCTGGACCTGCTGGCCCGCTACCCGCTGCGCGAGCTGGTCAGCGCCTCCCGCCCGCTGCCGCTCCAGGTGGACCGCGAGCGCGCCCTGTTCGGCTCCTGGTACGAGTTCTTCCCCCGCTCGGAGGGCGCCGTGGTGGACCCGAGCGGCGTCGAGCCGCCGCGCTCGGGCACCCTGCGCACCGCCGCCGAGCGGTTGCCCGCGGTCGCCGCGATGGGCTTCGACGTGGTCTACCTGCCGCCCGTCCACCCGATCGGACGCGCCTACCGCAAGGGCCCGGACAACACCCTGACGGCCGGTCCGCACGACGTCGGCTCGCCCTGGGCGATCGGCTCCCCCGAGGGCGGCCACGACGCGATCCACCCGGACCTCGGCACCATCGAGGACTTCGACCACTTCGTCGCCGAGGCCCAGGCGCTGCACCTGGAGGTGGCGCTGGACTTCGCCCTCCAGTGCTCCCCCGACCACCCGTGGGTGAACAAGCATCCGGAATGGTTCAGCCACCGCGCCGACGGCACCATCGCGTACGCCGAGAACCCGCCGAAGAAGTACCAGGACATCTATCCGATCAACTTCGACCAGGACATGGAAGGAATCGTCAAGGAAACCATCCGTATCCTCCGTTTCTGGATGTCCCACGGAGTGCGGATCTTCCGGGTCGACAACCCGCACACCAAGCCGGTGCTGTTCTGGGAGAAGGTGCTCGCCGACATCGCCCGCACCGACCCGGATGTCGTGTTCCTGGCGGAGGCCTTCACCCGCCCCGCGATGATGCACACCCTCGGGAAGATCGGTTTCCACCAGTCGTACACGTATTTCACCTGGCGCACCACCAAACCGGAACTCACCGAGTACCTCACCGAACTCACCGGCGACGCCGCCGCCTGCATGCGGCCCAACTTCTTCGCCAACACCCCGGACATCCTGCACGCCTACCTCCAGCACGGCGGCCGGGCCGCGTTCGCCGTCCGGGCCGTGCTCGCCGCCACCCTCGCCCCCAGCTACGGCGTCTACGCCGGCTACGAGCTGTTCGAGAACGAGCCGGCCCGCCCGGGCTCCGAGGAGTACCTGCACTCGGAGAAGTACGAGCTGCGCCCGCGTGACTGGAACCGCACCGACACCCTCGCCCCGCTGCTCACCGTGCTGAACCGGCTGCGCCGTCGCCACCCCGCCCTCCAGCAGCTGCGCGACCTGCGCTTCCACCCCACCGACAACGACCAGGTGATCGCCTACTCCAAGACCGCGACCACCCCCGAGGGCCTGACCGACCAGGTGATCACGGTCGTCAACCTCGACCCGCACCACGTGCAGGAGGCCACCGTCACGCTCGACGGCGATGGTCCCTACGCGGTGCACGACGAGCTCACCGGCGCCGTCTACACGTGGGGCCGGCACAACTACGTCCGGCTCGATCCCTCAGCCGAGCCGGCTCACCTCCTCACGGTTCGGAGGAACCCAGCGTGACAGTGAACGAGCCCGTCCCCGACACCTTCCCCGAGACCTCGAAGAAGAACCTGGACCCCGAGTGGTTCAAGCGTGCGGTCTTCTACGAGGTGCTGGTGCGGTCCTTCCAGGACAGCAACGGCGACGGGGTCGGGGACCTCAAGGGGCTCACGGCCAAGCTCGACTACCTCCAGTGGCTCGGGATCGACTGCCTCTGGCTCCCGCCGTTCTTCGCCTCGCCGCTGCGCGACGGCGGGTACGACGTGGCCGACTACAAGTCGGTGCTGCCGGAGTTCGGCGACCTCGCCGACTTCATGGAGTTCGTGGACGCCGCGCACGCCCGCGGCATGCGCGTGATCATCGACTTCGTCATGAACCACACCAGCGACCAGCACCCGTGGTTCCAGGCCTCCCGGACGGACCCGGACGGGCCGTACGGCGACTTCTACATGTGGGCCGACGACGACAAGGCGTACCCCGACGCCCGGATCATCTTCGTCGACACCGAGACCTCCAACTGGACGTACGACCCGGTCCGCAAGCAGTACTACTGGCACCGGTTCTTCTCGCACCAACCGGACCTCAACTACGACAACCCCCGGGTCCAGCAGGAGATGATCGCCGGCCTGCGGTTCTGGCTCGACCTCGGCATCGACGGCTTCCGGCTGGACGCGGTGCCCTACCTGTTCGCCCGCGAGGGCACCAACTGCGAGAACCTGCCGGAGACGCACGAGTTCCTCCAGCGGGTCCGCAAGGAGATCGACGCCAACTACCCCGACACCGTGCTGCTCGCCGAGGCAAACCAGTGGCCGGAGGACGTCGTCGACTACTTCGGCGACTTCACCGCGGGCGGCGACGAGTGCCACATGGCGTTCCACTTCCCGGTGATGCCGCGGATCTTCATGGCGGTGCGGCGGGAGTCCCGCTACCCCGTCTCGGAGATCCTCGCCAAGACCCCGCACATCCCCAGCGGCTGCCAGTGGGGCATCTTCCTGCGCAACCACGACGAGCTGACCCTGGAGATGGTCACCGACGAGGAACGCGACTACATGTACGCGGAGTACGCCAAGGACCCCCGGATGCGCGCCAACGTGGGCATCCGCCGCCGGCTCGCCCCGCTGCTGGAGAACGACCGCAACCAGATCGAGCTGTTCACCGCCCTGCTCCTCTCCCTGCCCGGCTCGCCGGTGCTCTACTACGGGGACGAGATCGGCATGGGCGACAACATCTGGCTCGGCGACCGGGACGGCGTCCGCACGCCGATGCAGTGGACCCCGGACCGCAACGCGGGTTTCTCCTCCGCCGACCCGGGCAGGCTCAGTCTGCCGCCCATCATGGACCCGGTGTACGGCTATCAGGTGACCAACGTCGAGGCACAGCAGAGCAGTTCGAGTTCACTGCTGCACTGGACGCGTCGCATGATCGAGATCCGCAAGCTCAACCTGGCGTTCGGCCTCGGCACGTACACCGAACTGCCCTCCAGCAACCCCGCGGTGCTGGCGTTCGTGCGCGAGTACGAGGGGGACCTGGTCATGTGCGTGAACAACTTCTCGCGGTTCGCGCAGCCGACCGAACTGGACCTGCGGCAGTACGGCGGACGGTACCCGGTCGAGCTGATCGGCGGGGTGCGCTTCCCCTCGATCGGTGAGTGGCCGTACCTGCTCACCCTGGCCGGCCACGGCTTCTACTGGTTCCAGCTCCGGCAGCCCCCGCGACTGAGCGGGACCAGGCGGTCGAAGTAACGATCCGCCGGACGCCGGCCCGACCGCACCACCAGACCCTCCGGGGGCGCGAGTTGAAGCCCCGTGCCCCCGGAGTTCTCCGCACCGCGACGTACGGAGAACAGCCCAACGGCCACCCACACGAAGGCGTGACACCCGAGACCCGCTCGCGTGCCGTCGCCGCCGCGCCGCCGAAATCCGGAAGACTGACGGACCCGGCCAGACCCGTCGGGCAGTCGGCCCGCTTCCGGGGAAAGGGAGTCATGTCCGAAACCTCCCGTTCTCAAGCCCATGTGCAGCACGACACCCCGGCCGGCCCCGCCGCGCCGGCGGGCGCGCGGAGCACCGGGGTCCGGAGAACCGCCCTGGGGGTCAGCGAACTCGTCCAGGCGGCCCTGCCGCTGATCTCCGAGTGGCTCCCCACCCAGCGCTGGTACGCCGGAAAGGGACGGCCCATCACCGGCCTCACCCCGGTGGTCGGAACCCCGCTGCAGGTCGGCGACCCGGCCCTGCTGCACCTCCTGCTCCGGGTCGAGCACGCCACCACGGCCGGCGCCCCGCACGGGGACGTCTACCAACTCCTCCTCGGCATCCGCTCCGAGGGCCCCGCCGACATCGAGCCCAGCGCCGTCCTCGGCCGGCTCAGCCAGGGCCCGTACGACGGCGCGACCCTCTACGACGCGGTCCACGACCCCGAGCTCACCGGGCGGCTGCTGGAGCACCTGGCCACCGGCGACCGCTTCGGCTCGCTCGCCTTCCGCCGCACGCCCGGCTCCGGGCTGCCCACCAGCATCCCCGGCCGCGCCTCCACCGCCGAGCAGTCCAACAGCTCCGTCATCTACGGCACCTCCTACATCCTCAAGCTGTTCCGCCGCATCCACCCCGGCACCAACCCCGACCTGGAACTCTCGCTCGCCCTCTCCCGGGCCGGCTCCACCCGCATCCCCCGCGTCGCCGCCTGGTTCGAGAGCCGGATGGAACGCGCCGAACCCGCCACCCTCGGCCTGCTCCAGCGCTACCTGCCGGACGCCGAGGACGGCTGGGAACTCGCCCTCGACCAGGTCGGCCGGCTCAAGGGCGACCCCTCCCCCGGCAACTTCGCCATCGAGGCGCACCGGCTCGGCCGGGCCACCGCCGAGGTCCACCGGGTGCTCGCCCGCTCGATGCCGGTCGCCCGGCTCGACCGCACCCAGACCCGGCAGCTCGCCACCGCCATGGCCGACCGGCTCGACAGCGCGGTCGCCGCCGTCCCCGGGCTGCTGCGCTACCGGGCCGCGCTGCGCACCGCCTTCCAGCAGCTCGCCGACGCCCACCCGGACGGCCTGCCGGTCCAGCGCATCCACGGCGACCTCCACCTCGGGCAGGCCATGCGCACCCCGCACGGCTGGGTCCTGCTCGACTTCGAGGGCGAACCGGCCAAGTCCGTCAACGAGCGCCGCGAACCGCAGCCCGCCCTGCGGGACGTCGCCGCGATGCTCCGCTCCTTCGACTACGCGGCCGCCCACCTGCTGGCCGGCGGCCCCGTCGACCCGGAACTCGCCCACCTCGCCGCCGCCTGGGCGCAGCGCAACCGCACCGCCTTCTGCGCCGGGTACACCGCCGGGGGCGGCGTCGACCCGGCGGCCTCGCCGGAGCTGATGCGGGCGCTGGAGATCGACAAGGCGGTCTACGAGGTGGTGTACGAGGCCCGGCACCGGCCGAGCTGGCTGCCGATCCCGCTGGCCGCGATCAACCGGCTCGCCCTGACCGTCTGATCACCCCTTCACCCGTACCGCCAGCCCGGAGCTCGCCCACCCCCCGCCGCAGGAGGACCCAGCCGTGACGCCGCTCGACCCGCCCGGCCGCACCACCCGCCCCGTACCGGCCACCTTCCTGGCCGGCCCGCCCGGAGCCGAAGGGCGCGCCGGTGCCGACAGCGACGAGCGCCCGGAGGAACCGGACGGGCGGGCCGCCGCCATCCCCCAGCGCGAGCCCGCGGCGGCCGAAGCCCTTCCCGTCGCCCCGCTGCGGCTGCCCGAGGCGCCGCTGCCGCCCGCCGAGGTGGACCGGCTGGTCGGCGGGCAGCACCACGACCCGCACGCCCTGCTCGGCGCCCACCCGGTGCACGGCGGCACCGCGATCCGGGTGCTGCGGCCGCTCGCCGAGCGGGTGATCGTCGAGACCGCCCAGGGCCCGGCCGAACTCACCCACCAGCAGGGCGGGTTGTTCACCGGTCTGCTGGCCGGCGGCGAACTCCCCGACTACACGCTGCTGGTGACCTACCCGGGCGGCGAACCGCTCGCCCAGCACGACGGCTACCGCACCCCGCCCACCCTCGGCGAGCTCGACCTGCACCTGATCTCCGAGGGCCGGCACGAGCAGCTGTGGCGGGCGCTCGGCTCGCACGTGCGCACCGTCGACGGGGTGGCCGGCACCGCCTTCGCGGTCTGGGCGCCGAACGCCGCCGGGGTCCGGCTGATCGGGGACTTCAACCACTGGGACGGCACCGGGCACCCGATGCGCTCGCTCGGCTCCTCCGGCATCTGGGAGCTGTTCGTCCCCGGCCTCGCCGAGGGCACCACGTACAAGTACGAGATCCACACCCGGCAGGGCTGGGTGCTCGACAAGGCCGACCCGCTGGCCCGCGCCGCCCAGTGCCCGCCCGGCACCGCCTCGGTGGTCACCTCCTCCGCGTACCGGTGGGAGGACGGCGAGTGGATGGCCCGCCGGGCGCGCGCCGCACACCACCGGGCGCCGATGTCGGTGTACGAGCTGCACCTGCCGTCCTGGCGGCCCGACCTCACCACCTACCGCGCGATCGCCGAGGAACTGCCCGGATACCTCAAGGAGTTGAACTTCACCCACGTGGAGTTCATGCCGGTCATGGAGCACCCCTTCGGCGGCTCCTGGGGCTACCAGGTGTCCGGCTACTACGCCCCCACCGCGCGGCTCGGCAGCCCTGACGACTTCCGGTACCTGGTGGACACCCTGCACCGGCACGGCATCGGCGTGATCGTCGACTGGGTGCCCGCCCACTTCCCCAAGGACGACTTCGCCCTCGCCCGCTTCGACGGCGAGCCGCTCTACGAGCCCGCCGACCCGCTGCGCGCCGAGCACCCCGACTGGGGCACGCTGGAGTTCGACTACGGGCGCACGGAGGTCCGGAACTTCCTGGTCGCCAACGCGGTCTACTGGTGCGAGGAGTTCCACATCGACGGGCTGCGGGTGGACGCCGTCGCCTCCATGCTCTACCTCGACTACTCCCGCGAGGGCGGCGCCTGGACGCCCAACCAGTACGGCGGCCGGGAGAACCTCGACGCCGCCGCGTTCCTGCAGGAGATGAACGCCACCGTCTACCGCCGCTGCCCCGGCGTCGTCACCGTCGCCGAGGAGTCCACCGCCTGGGACGGCGTCACCCGCCCCACCGACAGCGGCGGCCTCGGCTTCGGGCTCAAGTGGAACATGGGCTGGATGCACGACTCGCTGGTCTACATGTCCAAGGAGCCGGTGCACCGCAAGTACCACCACAACGAGATCACCTTCTCGATGGTGTACGCCTACTCCGAGAACTACATCCTGCCGATCTCGCACGACGAGGTCGTCCACGGCAAGCAGGCGCTCGTCTCCAAGATGCCCGGCGACTGGTGGCAGCAGCGCGCCAACCACCGCGCCTACCTCGGCTTCATGTGGTCCCACCCCGGCAAGCAACTCCTGTTCATGGGACAGGAGTTCGCCCAGGGCGCGGAATGGCACCACGAGCAGGGCCCGCAGTGGTGGGTGCTCGACGAGCAGTGGCCCGCCCACCGGGAGCACCTCGGCGTCCGCCGGCTCGTCCGCGACCTCAACCGCCACTACCGCGACACCCCCGCCCTCTGGGAGCTCGACACCACCCCCGACGGCTTCCGCTGGCTCGACGGCGGCGCCGCCGAGGACAACCTGCTCTCCTACGTCCGCTACGCCGCCGACGGCAGCCCGCTCGTCGCCGTCTGCAACTTCTCCCCCGTCGTCCGGCACGGCCACCGCATCGGCCTGCCCGCCCTCGAAGGCCGCGACCAGCTCTGGGAGGAAGTGCTCAACACCGACGCCGAGACCTACGGCGGCAGCGGCATCGGCAACTCCCACCCCATCAAGGCCGACCCGGCCGAGTGGAACGGCCAGCCCCGCTCCGCCGACCTGATCCTCCCCCCACTCGCCACCATCTGGCTCCGCCCGGCCTGACCCGCCCCTCCGCACGGGAACCGAACGGCGGCTCAGCGGCGGCCTCCGAGGTGGAGGCCGCCGCGCCGGCCGGCCCGGCCGATTACAGCGGTGCCGCCACGGGGAAGCCGAGTTCCTCGGCCGCCTTGGCCAGTTCGTGGTCGTAGGTGATGAACTCGGTGAGCTCCGCCCGAATGTATGGTCGATATGACCACTTTCCGAGACGACGGGACGGAGACACCCACGTGGCGCGCAGCGTGTACGTGACCGGGATCGACCGGGGGGACGGCCGGCAGGCGGTCGAGCTCGGGGTCATGGAACTGCTCACCCGCCAGGTGGACCGGGTCGGGGTGTTCCGTCCACTGGTGCACTCGCACGCGCCCGGGGGACCGGGGTCGGACCACGTGGTGGAGCTGCTGCGCGGGCGGTACCGGATCGACCTGCCGGCCTCCGAGCTGTACGGGCTCACGTACGAGGAGGCCGCCGCCCTGCAGGCCGCGCAGGGGCAGGACGAGCTGGTGTCCGCCCTGGTGGACCGGTTCCGGGCGCTGGAGCGGCGCTGCCAGGTGGTGCTGGTGCTCGGCACCGACTTCGCGGACACCAACATCCCGGACGAGCTGGCCTTCAACGCCCGTCTGGCGAACGAGTTCGGCGCCGCCGTGCTGCCGGTGGTCGGCGGGCACGCCGAGGACCCGGAGGCCGTGATCGCCGAGGTCCGCAACGCCCACCGGGCGTACACCGACCTCGGCTGCGAGACCCTGGCGATGATCGCCAACCGGGTCGCCCCCGGCGCCAAGCAGCAGATCCAGCGCAAGCTCACCGAGAAGCTGCCGATCCCCGCCTACGTCATCCCGGAGGAGCCGGCGCTGGCCGCGCCGACCGTCGCGCAGCTGGTCGAGGCGACCGGCGCCGAGGTGCTGCTCGGGGACGCGGCCGGCCTCGCCCGGGACGTCCGCGGCTTCGTCTTCGGCGGCGCCATGGTGCCGACCTTCCTGGACGCGCTGACCGAGGGCGCCCTCGTCGTCACCCCCGGGGACCGCGCCGACCTGGTGATCGGCGCGCTCGCCGCGCACGCCGCCGGCGCCCCGCCGATCGCCGGCGTTCTGCTGACGCTCGGTCAGCACCCGGGCCCGAACGTGATGGCGCTGGCCGCCCGGCTCGCACCCGGCACCCCGGTCGCGGTCGTCCCGGAGGGCAGCTGGCCGACCGCCGCTACCCTGACCCACCTGGAGGGCAAGCTCACCTCGGCCAGCCCGCGGAAGGCCGAGGTCGCCCTCGGCCTGTTCGAACTGAACGTCGACACCGCCGAGTTGACGACCCTGATCGAGGTCGGCCGGTCCGAACGGGTCACCCCGATGATGTTCGAGCACGCGCTGCTGGAGCGGGCCCGGGCCGAGCGCCGGCACGTCGTGCTGCCCGAGGGCGCCGAGGAGCGGGTGCTGCGCGCGGCCGAGATCCTGTTGCGCCGCAACATCTGCGACCTCACCCTGCTCGGCGAGGCCGACGCGGTGCGCCGCAAGGCCGCGAGCCTCGGCATCGACCTCCCGCAGGAGGCCCCGGGCGCCGACCGCACCCAGGTGCGAATCGTCGACCCGACCACCAGCCCGCTGCGCCGCCAGTTCGCCGAGCTGTACGCGCAGTTGCGCGCCCACAAGGGCATGACCGTCGAGCTGGCGCTGGACGTCGTCACCGACGTCTCGTACTTCGGCACCCTGATGGTCCAGGAGGGCATCGCCGACGGCATGGTCTCCGGCGCAGTGCACTCCACCGCCGCGACCATCCGGCCCGCCTTCGAGGTGATCAAGACCTCGCCGGGCGCCTCGATCGTCTCCTCGGTGTTCTTCATGTGCCTGGCCGACAAGGTGCTGGTCTACGGCGACTGCGCGGTCAACCCGGACCCGGACGCCCAGCAGCTGGCCGACATCGCGATCCAGTCCGCCGCCACCGCAGCCCAGTTCGGCGTGGAGCCGCGGGTCGCGATGCTCTCGTACTCGACCGGCACCTCCGGCTCCGGCGCGGACGTCGACAAGGTCCGCAAGGCCACCGAGCTGGTGCGCGAGCTGCGCCCGGACATCCTGGTCGAGGGCCCGATCCAGTACGACGCGGCGGTGGACGAGCACGTCGCGGCCACCAAGCTGCCGGGCTCGGCGGTGGCCGGCCGGGCGACCGTGCTGATCTTCCCGGACCTCAACACCGGCAACAACACCTACAAGGCGGTCCAGCGCTCGGCCGGCGCGGTGGCGGTCGGCCCGGTCCTCCAGGGTCTGCGCAAGCCCGTCAACGACCTCTCGCGCGGCGCGCTGGTGCAGGACATCGTCAACACCGTCGCGATCACCGCCATCCAGTCCCAGGACCGCAAGGGAGCCGAGCAGTGAGTGAAGGTACGCGCGTTCTTGTCCTGAACGCCGGCTCCTCGTCCGTCAAGTACCAGCTGATCGACATGCTCGACGGCGCCCGGCTGGCCTCCGGGCTGGTCGAGCGGATCGGCGAGCCGAGCGGGCGGCTGATGCACACCCCGCGCTCGGGCGAGCGGCGCGAGACGCTGCAGACCTTCCCGGACCACTCGGCCGCGCTGAAGGCCGTCGCCGAGGAGCTGTCCGCCGACGGCCTCGGGCTGGACTCCCCCGAGCTGGCCGCGATCGGCCATCGGGTGGTGCACGGCGGCAAGCGGTTCACCGAGCCGACCGTGATCACCGACGAGGTGCTCAGGGAGATCCGCCGGCTGGTCCCGGTCGCGCCGCTGCACAACCCGGCCAACATCACCGGCATCGAGGTGGCCCGCGCGCTGCGCCCCGACCTGCCGCAGGTGGCCGTCTTCGACACCGCCTTCCACGCCTCGATGCCCGAGTACGCGGCCCGGTACGCGATCGACAAGGCCGTCGCGGACGAGCACCGGGTGCGCCGCTACGGCTTCCACGGCACCTCGCACCAGTACGTCTCGCGGGCCACCGCACGGCTGCTCGGCAAGGACCCGGCCGAGGTGAACGTGATCGTGCTGCACCTGGGCAACGGCGCCTCAGCCTCGGCGGTCAGCGGCGGCCGGTGCGTGGACACCTCGATGGGCCTGACCCCGCTGGAGGGCCTGGTCATGGGCACCCGCTCGGGCGACATCGACGCGGGCGTGGTGTTCCACCTGCACCGGGTCGGCGGGCTGTCGATCGACGAGATCGACGACCTGCTCAACCGCCGCAGCGGCCTGCGCGGCCTGTGCGGGGACAACGACATGCGCGAGATCATGCGCCGCGCCGAGGAGGGGGACGCGGACGCGAGGCTGGCCTTCGACTCCTACATCCACCGGCTGCGCAAGTACATCGGCGGCTACTACGCGGTGCTCGGCCGGGTGGACGCGATCGCGTTCACCGCGGGCGTCGGCGAGAACGCGGCGCCGGTGCGCGCGGCGGCCACGGCCGGACTGGAGGAGCTGGGCATCGCGGTGGATCCCGAGCTGAACTCGGTGCGCTCCGGCGAGCCCCGGATCATCTCGCCCGCGTACGCCCGGGTGGCGGTCGCGGTGGTGCCCACCGACGAGGAACTGGAGATCGCGCAGCAGGCCTTCGCCCTTGTGCACCGGCAGCCCCGGGAGCACCAGGAGTACCAGGAGTCCGAGGACTGACACTGTTTTGTCTCGCTCCGCGGAATCCTTCGTCGGCGATTCCTCACGATTCGTGCCGAATGCACCCATAACACGAACGGATAGACTGATCCATATGCGCCGAGCGAAAATTGTCTGCACCCTGGGTCCGGCCACGGACTCCTACGAACAGCTGAAGGCCATCGTCGAGGCGGGCATGAACGTCGCCCGACTGAACATGAGCCACGGCACCCACGCGGACCACGAGGAGCGGTACCGAAAGGTCCGCCAGGTCTCGGAGGACACCGGCAAGGCCATCGGCGTCCTGGCCGACCTCCAGGGTCCCAAGATCCGTCTGGCGACCTTCGCCAACGGCCCGGTGACCGTCGACAACGGCGACGAGTTCACCATCACCACCGAGGACGTCCCCGGTGACCAGCACATCTGCGGCACCACCTACAAGGGCCTGCCCGGCGACGTGAAGCCCGGCGACCCGATCCTGATCAACGACGGCGTCATCGCCCTGGAGGTCGTCAGCGTCGACGGCCCGCGGGTGAAGACCGTGGTGGTCGAGGGCGGCGTGCTCTCGAACAACAAGGGCATCAACCTGCCCGGCGCGGCCGTGAACGTGCCCGCCCTGTCCGAGAAGGACAAGGAGGACCTGCGCTTCGCGCTCCGCCTGGGCGTCGACATGATCGCCCTGTCCTTCGTCCGCAACGCGGACGACATCAAGGACGTCCACGCGGTCATGGACGAGGTCGGCATCCGCATGCCGGTCATCGCCAAGATCGAGAAGCCGCAGGCCGTCGAGGCCATGGAGGAGATCGTCCTCGCCTTCGACGCCATCATGGTCGCCCGCGGCGACCTGGCCGTCGAGTACCCGCTGGAGCGGGTGCCGCTGGTCCAGAAGCAGCTCATCACACTGGCCCGCCGCAACGCCAAGCCGGTCATCGTCGCCACCCAGATGATGGAGTCGATGATCCACGCCTCGCGCCCGACCCGCGCCGAGGTCTCCGACGTCGCCAACGCCATCCTGGACGGCACCGACGCGGTCATGCTGTCGGCCGAGTCCAGCGTCGGCAAGTACCCGGTCGAGACCGTCCGCACCATGAGCCGGATCTGCGAGAAGGCCGAGGAGGAACTGCTCTCCCAGGGCCTCCAGCCGCTCAACCCGGGCCGCAAGCCGCGCACCCAGGGCGGCTCGATCGCCCGCGCCGCGTGCGAGCTGGGCGACTTCCTGAACGGCAAGGCGCTGGTCGCGTTCACCAAGTCCGGTGACACCGCCCGCCGCCTGTCCCGCTACCGTTCGCCGATCCCCGTGATCGCGTTCACCCCGGACGCCGCCACCCGCAGCCAGCTCTCGCTGAGCTGGGGCGTCGAGGCGCACGTCACCGAGCAGGTCGACACCACCGACGAGATGGTCGCGCAGGTCGACCGCGAGCTGCTGCGCATGGGCCGGCTGAGCGAGGGCGACACCGTCATCGTCACCGCCGGCTCCCCGCCCGGCATCCCCGGCAACACCAACATGGTCCAGGTGCACCACCTGGGCACCCGCAGCGAGTAGTACCACGCGCCCAACGCCCGTGGGGCGGCTCCTCCTTTGCAGAGGGGCCGCCCCACGGGCGTTCCGGCGCCTACTTGTTGCTGTAGGGCGCGTTGTCGTTGAAGAGGTGCATGCCGGGGATCGTCAGCGTGCCGCCGAACTGGCCGGCCTGCTTGGCGGTGACGCCGGTCAGCTCCAGGTCCAGCGGGATCGGGACGGAGCCGATCAGGTCGTACAGCCAGCGCGGCAGGGTGTCCGGGGTGAGGGTGATCTCGCCCAGGTCGATCGGGATCGGCAGGCCGAGCACCTTGGACAGGTGGCCGGACAGGCGCTCCACGTACATGGTGACCGGGCCGTTGCGCATGGTCGAGGTCGAGCCGGGGGCGCCCTGGACGTGGAAGGTCACGCCGTTGCCCTCCAGAGTCGACATGTCGAGGTTCTCGATGTCGACGCTCGCCACCACGAACTTCAGGACCCGCTTGGTGCCGGTCGGGGTCTTCACGTCGTAGACGCCGTAGAACTCCGAGCCGTGCAGGCCGAGGCGGCTGGTCAGCAGCGTCCAGTTCTGCTCCGGGACGACGTGCTCGCCGGCCGCGGCGGCGGTCAGGTTGCGGGTGTCCACCGCGCAGTTCGGGTTGGCGGTCGGTGAGGCGGTCGGGGACGCGGAGGCAGACGGCGTGGCCGTCCCGGAGGTGGAGGCGCTCGCGGAGGGCGTCGGCTTCGGGGTCGCCTTGCCCGTCGCGGACGGCTTCGGGGCCTGGGTCACGGTGTCGCCGCTGTTCGGCTGCGCGGACGGCCGCGCGGAGGGCTGCGCCTGGGGCTGACCGGCGGCCGGGGCCTGCGGCTGCGCGGGCTGGGCCGGGGTGCCCGCCCGCGGGGCGGGGGCGGCGGGCGCCGGGGCGGGGGTGGCACTCGACGTCGCGGACGGCGTCGCAGAGGGCGAACTGCCGGGGTTCAGCAGGTTGTTGATGCCGCCGAGGATGTCGTCGATCAGCCCGGCCTGCGACGCCTTGGCGGTCCCGTTCGGGGTCCCGCTCGCGTTGCCCTGGTAGACCGCGCTCCCCGCGCCCGTGCCGGTCACGGAGGAGCGGACGGCGGGCGGCTGGGTGGTGACGGTGGCCGTCGGGGCGGCGGTCGGCGTCTTGGTCGGCGCGGACGGCTGCGGGGCGGGCGCGATGGTCGGCGCCTGCGTCGGCACGCTCGTGGGGGCCGTGGTCGGACCCGTGGTGGGCGTCGCGGACGGCCCGGGCGGCGGCACCGGCAGCTCGCTCTTGGGCACCGGCGTCTCCACCACCGACGCGACGTCCGGGACGGCCGCCGGGGCGGTGCCGCACGGCTTGCCCGCCGTGGAGTCGGCCAGCGCCGGGTTCGGCGTGTAGGCGGCGGCCATCAGCAGCGCGGTCGGCACGGCGGCCATCGCCAGCGCGCGGCCTCTCAGCCGGACCCGGACGGGCGTGCGCGGCGCCGCGTGGCGGCCGGAGCGCTGTGGTTGCTCGTCCGACGTGCTCACCGCGCCTCCTCGGGGTCTGCGGCAGCGGCCTGCTGCGGGATGGCAGCCTCGGCGGCCGGCGCCTGCTCCTTCGGCTCGCCCTGCGCGGGCAGCTTGGCGGTGGGTGCCTCGGTGGCGGCGGTCTCGGCGACGGCGGGCTCGGCCGCAGCGGCAACGGTGCTCTTGGCCACCGCAACCTCCGGCTCCGGCAGCGGCGCCCACGAGACCAGCAGCCCGCCACCGATCAGGCCCGGCAGCAGCGCCATCCCGAACCCGGCCAGGTTGGAGACCGGGATCGAGACCAGCGTCAGCAGGATGGTCGCTATGCCCGCAAAGAACCGCACGGCCGGCTGGAACCACCCGGTGAGCCCGAGGATGATCATCAGAATGCCGATGATCATCGAGCCGGCGCCCGCCGTCGTCGACATCGCGATGGTCACGCTCCCGAGCGCGAGGTGCGCGTACGGGAAGTACAGGATCGGGACGCCGGCGATCATGGCCAGCAGGCCGCCCCAGAAGGGCCTGGTGCGGCGGAACACGCGGAAGTGCCGCCAGAGCCACCCGATCGGATTCTGGTGGCCGGTCCGGGTTTCGACCGTTGCGCTGGACATGGTGCAGCTCCTCGATGTCTCTACGAGGGGAAGAACATTGGCGTGAGGCCGGGAACGGCGAAAAGCGCGCCGCCCCCGGCCTGCGAAGGACCCGTCACTCGGGCGTGCCAACCGGCGCGCCGTCAGGCGGGGCTCAGAAGCACTCGTTGCCCGGGCCGTCGCCGTGCTTGAGCGAGAGGTTCAGGCCGTTGAGCACGAAGTTGCCGGCCGAGGTGGCGCGCGCGGTCTGCTGGACGCCGCTCAGGTCGGCCCCGTCGGCGGCCTGGGCGAAGCCCATGGCGCCGGTCGGCAGACCCGCACCGCCGCCCGCCTTCTGGACCCCGGGGTGGGTCTTCCAGCCCTGGGTCGCGGTGCCCTTGAGGGTGGACGCGTCCTGGCCGATGTTGATGTTGGTGAAGGTCGCGTCGGCCTTCAGCTGCTCCAGGTCGATGAGCAGGTTGTCGGCGTGCACCGGCTTGCTGCCTGCACCACCAGCGTGCAGTTGGAGGGTGATCTTGCCCAGGCCGAACGCGGACAGGTCGGTCACCACGGACTGGCACAGGTTGGTGATGTCGGCCGAGTCGAAGGCCGAGACGGCGACCGGGTGCGGCGTGCCGTTGGCCTCGATGTCGACGGTGCCGAACTGGGCGAAGTTCTTGCCCGACAGGTGGTCGGTGCTCACCTTGAACTGCTGGCCGGAGATGCTGAACGAGGCGGCGAGCGCGCTGTTGGCAATGGAGAAGCCGACGGCGGCGGTGGCCGCGATGCTCGGCACCATCACCAGGGCGAAGCGCTTCCAGCGGGTCTTGCCGTAGGTCTTGGACATGCGAGTCCTCCTTCTGGGACGTACATCTCCGGCCTCCCGGCGGCGACTCCCGCGCCGGTGGGGGCCTGGGATGGGAGAGAGCTACGTCCTCGGTAGCGGAGAGCGCCTTGGGCGTCGTCGGACGCGGGAGCGGCCTGCGTACTGCGGCACTCCCGACCCTGGACCGGCCGTCCTTGTGGGGCGGCGGGCAGGACCGACGACATCGGCGATCACCCCCGAGCGACAACCAGCGACCGCGCAGGGGTGCGCGACCGTGTCGAAGGACAGGAACCGCCGTGGGACCGCGGATACCCCCCTGCCCTCCCTACCGCCGGCCGGGGCCGACGGATCACCCGGTGGGGATCCCGCGCTCCACGTCGCCGACCGGCTGCCGGGGGTTGGAGTCTGGGACCGGGCGTGGCCGATCGTGCTTGAATCCCGGGCGAAGCACAAGAGGTTCCTTACTGACGGGTAATCCAACACCCGGTGACGTCGATCATGGAATCGACCCGATATGCACCGTGCGTGACGTCGCGCAGGAATCGTGACGGCGAAATCCCCCGGAAACACCAGCGAAACACCCGTGGGCGGTCACCAGGCGTGACCACCCACGGGTGAAATCAAGATTTGGTAAACGTCTGTCCGGTTGACCGGATTGTCGCCAAATCACCCACGACACCGCAGGTCATCCGCCGTGCCAGACGCACGGTCAGGTCGGACGGATCACCGGACCTGTCCGACTCAGAACAGCACGCGCGCCAGCGCCGCCCGGGCCACCACCACGCGCGGGTCCTCCGCCCCGATCACCTCGAACAGCTCCAGCAGGCGCAGCCGGGCGGCGTCCCGGTCCTCGCCCGCGGTCCGGCCGACGGTGTCCACCAGGCGCCCGAAGGCGTCCTCGACGTGGCCGCCCACCAGGTCCAGGTCGGCCGCCTGGAGCTGCACCTCGACGTTCTTCGGGTCGGCCGCGGCCGCCGCCCGGACGGTCTGCAGGTCCAGCCCCTCGATCCGGCTCAGCAGTTCGGCCTGGGCCAGGCCCAGCTTCGCCTCGGTGTTGCCCGGCTGGTCGGCCAGCACGTTCTTGTAGGCCTGGACCGCGCCGCCCAGGTCGCCGCGGTCCAGTGCGTCGTGCGCGGCGGCCAGCGCCGGGTCCTCGAAGCCCTGCGGGGCGCCGCCCGGCTCGCCACCGGGGGCCGCCGCGCCGCCGGCGATGCCGAAGCGCTGCTCGGCGACCAGGATCAGCTGGTCCAGCACCTTGCGGACGTTGGCCGCGCTCTCGGCGCCCTGGAACAGCGGCACCAGCTGGCCGGCCACGACGGCCATCACGGCCGGGATGCCCTGGATGCCGAACTGCTGGGACAGCAGCGGGTTGGCGTCGACGTCGATCTTGGCGAGCACGAACTGGCCGGCGTACTCCTCGGCCAGGCTCTCCAGGATCGGGCTGAGCTGCTTGCAGGGGCCGCACCACTCGGCCCAGAAGTCGATGACGACCGGCACCTCGGTGGAGCGCTGGACGACCTCGGCCTCGAAGGTGTCCTCGGTGACATCGATGACGAGCCGGTAGGCGGGCTCGGCGGGGGCGATACCGGCCGCCTCGGCGGCGGCGGCCTGGCGGGCCCGCTCGGCCCGCGCCTGCTCGGCCTTCTGGGCTGCCTCACCGGCCGCCTTCACGGCGGCGAGGTCGACCGCACCACGCAGGGCGGAGCTGTTCTGACGCGAATTCCGTGGCTGCATGGCACCATCCTCCCCCGTCCGCGCCGCCTGCGGGCACCAACCTCCGGAAAGTCGCCCCGCGCGGGCTGCGCGGCGCCGGTTTCCGGGCGGTGCGCCCTCTCCCTGCCGCCCTCTTCCAGAGTTTCCCGGTAGCCCCTGAACCGT
The DNA here is from genome assembly GCF_019192735.1 of Kitasatospora aureofaciens. Taxonomy (GTDB): domain Bacteria; phylum Actinomycetota; class Actinomycetes; order Streptomycetales; family Streptomycetaceae; genus Kitasatospora; species Kitasatospora aureofaciens_A. The sequence continues at coordinate 52,720 of NZ_JAHTKP010000017.1, read as the reverse complement.
TCGGCGCGGATCCCCACCCGCGCCCGCGCCGCTCCCGTCCCACGGGTTGCGGCGCCTGGTTGTCACTGCTTTCGCTACGAGTCGTAGCGTAACTGGAGCCGGTGCCCCGGCCGCAAGCCCCACCGGCCGTTCCGGGACGTGACCTGCCCCACTTTCCCAGGTGGCACGGCTGTCCGAAGCGCCGGACACTCGCTACCGTTACCAGCCCCACCCAAGTTACTTACCAGTAAAACGTGCAAGGAGGCCCGGTGCCGGCCGCCCAGCCCCCCATGACCCCGGAGACCGCCGAAACCGCCGCGGCCGCGGACGGCGCCGCCCCGGCGGACAGCACCGCTCCCAGGGCCAAGGGGCGCCCGCGCAGCGCCGCCGCCGACCGCGCGATCCTCGACGCCACCCGCGAGGCGCTCGCCGAACTCGGCTGGGGCGGGCTCACCATGGGCCACGTCGCAACCCGGGCCAAGGTCGCCAAGACCACCCTCTACCGCCGCTGGCCGTCCAAGAACGAGCTCGTGGTGGACGCCGTCGCCAGCCTCTTCGACGAGCTCGTGATGCCCGACCTCGGCAGCCTGCGCGCCGACATCGAGGCCGTCGTGGCCCAGTTCGCCGACCTGTTGGCCCGGCCGGAGAGCCAGGCCGCGCTGCTCGCCCTGTTCGCCGAGGGCACCCGCGACCGGCAGCTGCACCGACGGATCCGGGAGGCCATCGTCGACCCGCAGAAGCGGCTGGTCCGGCAGGGCCGGTCGGCGGCCCAGGCGCGCGGCGAACTCGCCCCGGACACCGACCCGGTGGCGGCCGTCGAGGAGATCGACATCATCTTCGACACCATCGCCGGGACGGTCGAGCACCGCGTCCTGGTCAGCGGCGAGCCGATCACCCCCGAGTGGACCCGCCGCTTCACCGGCCTGCTGCTCGAACCGTTCCCCAGTCTCGCCACCGACTGACCGACGGCACGCCGAAGCCGCCCCGCACGAATCGTGCGGGGCGGCTTCAGTTACTCGCCCACTCGCCTCGGGGCGGGTAGGGGACAGCTCTCGTATGGGCTGGGCGCTAGAAGGTCGCCGTCTCGCGGTACGTGCCCCACTCCTGGCGCAGCGCGTTGCAGATCTCGCCCAGCGTCGCCTCGGCGCGCACCGCGTCCAGCATCGGCGGGATCATCGACGTACCCGAGCGCGCCGCCGCCAGCATGGCGTCCAGCCCGGCCCGCACCGCCGCCTCGTCCCGGGCCGCCTTGCGGTCGCCCAGGACGCGCACCTGCTCGCGCTCGACCTCGTGGCTGACCCGCAGGATCTCCAGCTCGGGGGTGACGCTGCGCGGGTGGCAGTTGACGCCGACCACGCGCTTCTCGCCCTTCTCCACCGCCTGCTGGTACTGGAAGGCCGCCTCGGCGATCTCGCCGGTGAACCAGCCGTCCTCGATCCCGCGCAGGATGCCCGAGGTGATCGGGCCGATCTCGTGGTCCTCGCGGCCCTTGTCCAGACGGCTCTTGTTCAAGATCTGCTGGAAGATCGCCTCGGCCTGCTGCTCGATCCGGTCGGTCAGCGCCTCGACGTACCACGAACCGCCCAGCGGGTCGGCCACGTTGGCGACGCCGGTCTCCTCCATCAGCACCTGCTGGGTGCGCAGGGCGATCTCGGCGGCCTGCTCGGAGGGCAGCGCGAGCGTCTCGTCCAGGGCGTTGGTGTGCAGCGAGTTGGTGCCGCCGAGGACCGCGGAGAGCGCCTCCACGGCGGTACGGACCACGTTGTTGTACGGCTGCTGCGCGGTCAGCGAGACGCCGGCGGTCTGGGTGTGGAAGCGCAGCCACTGCGCCTTGTCGGTCTTCGCGCCGAAGCGGTCGCGCATCCAGCGGGCCCAGATCCGGCGCGCGGCACGGAACTTGGCGATCTCCTCGAAGAAGTCCAGGTGTGCGTCGAAGAAGAAGGACAGGCCCGGCGCGAAGACGTCCACGTCCAGGCCGCGGGACAGGCCCAGCTCGACGTAGGCGAAGCCGTCGGCGAGCGTGTACGCGAGCTCCTGCGCGGCCGTCGCCCCCGCCTCGCGGATGTGATAGCCGGAGACGGACAGCGGCTTGTACGCGGGGATGCCCTGCGCGCAGTACGCCATCAGGTCGCCGATCAGGCGCAGGTGCGGCTCGGGCGCGAAGAGCCACTCCTTCTGGGCGATGTACTCCTTGAAGATGTCCGTCTGCAGGGTGCCGTTGAGCACCGCCGGGTCGACGCCCTGGCGCTCGGCGGCGACCAGGTACATGCAGAAGATCGGGACGGCCGGGCCGCTGATCGTCATCGAGGTGGTGACCTCGCCGAGCGGGATGCCCTGGAACAGGACCTCCATGTCGGCGGCCGAGTCGATGGCCACGCCGCAGTGGCCGACCTCGCCCAGCGAGCGGGGGTCGTCCGAGTCGTAGCCCATCAGGGTGGGCATGTCGAAGGCGACCGAGAGGCCGCCGCCGCCCGCCGCCAGGATCATCCGGTAGCGCTCGTTGGTCTGCTGCGCGTTGCCGAACCCGGCGAACTGGCGGATGGTCCAGGTACGGCCCCGGTAGCCGGTGGGGTGCAGCCCGCGGGTGAACGGGTACTCGCCCGGCCAGCCGATCCGCTCGAAGCCCTCGTACGGCTGCCCGGCCGGCGGGCCGTACACCGGCGCGACCTCGTCGCCGGAGAGGGTGGTGAAGTCCGCGTCGCGCTTGCGGGCGGTGTCGTAACGCTGCTGCCAGCGCTGCCGTCCGCGCTCGATCTCCTCGGCGTCCATGACCCCGATCTCCGCTCCGTACGGCCGCCACGGCACCGGGGCGGCACAGCTATTAGGACGTCCTACTAATTTACTCGGACGTCCTAGCAGTTGTCGACGGATGACGGGGCCCAAACGCGGAGCGCCCCTCCCCCCGGCCGGGGAAGGGGCGCTCGTACGGACTGTTCGTGTGCGCTCGGTGATCAGACGCCGGCGGGCTGGCGGGCTGCGGTGCCGGCCGTGAGCTGCTCGGCGGCCTCGCGGGCCACCCGGCGCTCGAAGACGAAGGAGGCGAACGGGATGCAGCCGGCCGCCAGGGTCAGGACCATCCGGCCGAGCGGCCACTTCAGCTTCTGCCCCAGCAGGAAGGTCACCACGAAGTACCCGATGTACAGGTAGCCGTGCAGCATCGCCACGTACGTGGTCAGGTCCTCGGCCGTGCTGAAGCCGTACTTCGCGACCATGAAGCCGCAGAACACCAGCAGCGCCACACCGGTCGCAATGGCCAGGGCCCGGTACCAGCCCAGCAGGGGGGTCGCCTTCATACTTTCATCGCCTCGCTCGGCTGGATCGGCCGGTACGTCCGGATCTGCGCACCGCTCACACGAGGGTAGCCGCCCTCACGGCCGCTCCCGCGCAGCCCCCTGGCGGCGCCCCTCGCCGCGCTCCCCGGCCGTCCCGCCGGCCGTCCCGCGCGCCGTCTCGTCGGTGAAATCCCCGGCGGCGATCCGCAGCGGCCTGAGCAGCTCGAACACCTGACGGCACTGGTCGGCGTCGTACTCCTCCAACCCGAACTCCATCGCCATGAGCTCCCGGGTGGCCTCCTCGACCGCCTCGCGCCCGCGGGCGGTGATCGCGGCGAGCACCCCGCGGCCGTCCAGCGGGTTGGGGCGGCGGGCGACCAGGCCGGCCCGCTCCAGCCGGTCGACGGTGTTGGTGACGCTGGTCGGGTGGACCATGAGCCGCTCACCGATCTTGGAGAGCGACAGCTCGCCGGTCCGGCTGAAGGTGAGCAGCACCAGCGCCTCGTAGCGGGCGAAGGTCAGCCCGTACGGCTTGAGCACCGCGTCGACCCGGGAAAGCAGGATCTGGTGCGCGCGCATGATCGAGGTGATCGCCGCCATCGAGGGGACCCCGCCCCAGCGGCGGGTCCACAGCTCGTCGGCGCGGGCGATCGGGTCGAAGTCGAGTGCGAGGGGCTTGGCCACCTCCTTACCGTACCGGCGGACGGGACGTGTGCTACCAGCTGTCCTGATGATGGACAAGCACGACGCGTGGCGGGAACCCGCCAATCGGGCGGCCAGGTCCATACCTGGACATTGCGGCGGTGTGAATGCACGACAACAGACCACCCCCGCACGGTGATTGACGGCAAATCGGTCGTCCACCCCACTATCAGGCCTCGGTTCGGCCGGTAACCCGCTGAAAGGCGGGGCGATTTCAACCGTTTTGTCGTCCCGTTCACATTCCCTCGCACTGGCGGGACTTGGCCAACTCATGAACAAGACCTGTCATTTCGTTTGCTCGATTGTCATGCTTTCCGCCAACCCCGTTCGGCGGCCACCACCCCCACCCATCGGTGACCCGCCGCACGACCGCACGGGGTTGCCCAGCACGTCAGCGCCCGTTCCGCCCCTCAGGTGCCGACCCCGGCCCCCGGGACGAGGCGCGACCGCGCACCGCGGTTTCCCGGAAGGACTCGTACGTGAAGCGAAAGCTCGCAGCCGTCGCCGTACTCTCCGCCACCGCCCTCCTCACCGGTGTCGTCCAGGTGAGCACCGTCGCCCAGGCGACCCCGACGCCCATCCTCCAGGCGCAGGCCGCCCAGCAGCAGGCCGCGGCACTCGCGCTGGCGAGCGGCCAGTCCGGCCCGCTCGCCAAGGCGCTCGCCCTCGGCGGCCAGGAGCAACTGGTCGCCAAGGACGCGGTGGTGGACGCCGACGGCACCCGCCACCTCCGCTTCGAGCGGACCTTCGCCGGCCTGCCGGTGCTCGGCGGCGACCTGGTGGTCCACCAGAGCGCCGGCGGCGCGGTGAAGTCGGTCGACAAGGCGATATCCGCTCAGCTCGACGTGCCGAGCCTCACCCCGCAGATCCCCGCCGACCAGGCCGCCGCGCAGGCGAGCGGCGCCGTGCAGTCCACCGTCGGCATCGCCGCCGACGAGGACGAGTCCCCGCTGACGGCCGTCCACCAGACCGGCAAGCCCGAGCTGGTGATCTGGGCCTCCGACGGCAACCCGCGGCTCGCGTACCGGACCACCGTCGAGGGCGTCCGCGCCGACGGCACCCCGAGCAGCCAGCTGCTGGTCACCGACGCGGCCTCCGGCGAGGTGCTGTCCACCCACGAGCAGGTGCAGACCGCCTCCGGCAGCGGCACCGGCGTCTTCGTCGGCAAGGTGCCGCTGACGACCACCCAGAGCGGCTCCTCGTACCAGCTGAAGGACGCCACCCGCGGCGGCCAGTCCACCAGCAACCTGAAGGGCCGGACCTCCGGCTCGGGCACCCTCTACGCCAACGCGACCGACGTCTTCGGCAACGGCAGCGCCTCCAACACCGAATCCGCCGCCGTGGACGCCCAGTTCGGCGCCGCGACCACCTGGGACTACTACAAGAACACCTTCGGCCGCAACGGCATCAAGAACAACGGCGTCGGCGCGGCCAGCCGCGTCCACTACGGCTCGAACTACGTCAACGCCTTCTGGAGCGACACCTGCTTCTGCATGACCTACGGTGACGGCTCCGGCAACACCCACCCGCTCACCGCGCTGGACGTGGCAGGCCACGAGATGACCCACGGCGTCACCTCCGCCACCGCCGGCCTCAACTACTCCGGCGAGTCCGGCGGCCTCAACGAGGCCACCTCGGACATCTTCGGCAAGATGGTCGAGTTCTACGCCAACCTGCCCTCGACCCCGCCGAACTACCTGATCGGCATCCAGCTCAACATCAACGGCAACGGCACCCCGCTGCGCTACATGGACAAGCCCAGCAAGGACGGCTCCTCGGCCGACTCCTGGTCGCCGAGCGTCGGCAACCTGGACGTCCACCACTCGTCCGGCGTCGCCAACCACTTCTTCTACCTGCTGTCCGAGGGCAGCGGCGCGAAGACGATCAACGGCTTCAGCTACAACAGCCCGACGTCCAACAGCTCGACGCTCACCGGCATCGGCCGGGACAAGGCCGCGAAGATCTGGTACCGCGCGCTGACCGTCTACTTCACGTCCACCACCAACTACGCGGGCGCCCGCACCGGCACCCTGAAGGCGGCGGCGGACCTGTACGGCTCGGGCAGCGCCGAGTACAACGCGGTGGCGGCCGCATGGAGCGGCGTCAACGTCAACTGACGCTCGACCTCAACTCACGTACGGCGCAAGGGCGTCCGCAGGGCCCATTCCCGGCCAATCCCGCAGGCGCCCTGTTCTTTCCCGCCACGAATTGTCATGCTTCTGACGGAGCCATCCCCGGAAACGGCGACAGGCTGCCACGGCCCTTGGGAGAGGAGGCCGTGGCAGCCTGTCGGCCGTCGGTGGGGCAGGCGGTTCAGGCGGTGGCCGGCCGCAGCTCGCCGCGCTCCTCCTTGCCGAGCATCCGCTCCGCGAAGAAGCCTCCGGTCGGCAGCACCGCGAGGACGAACAGCAGGATTCCGCGCTTGGCGTCCCACTTCTGCGTCTGCCAGGCCTGGATCCAGAAGACGACGTACAGGATGAACAGGATCCCGTGGACCATGCCCATCACCGGGACGGCGTCGAAGCTGGTGGTCCGCTTCAGCACGGAGCAGATCAGCAGCAGGATGAACGAGACCCCTTCGGGGCCGGAGACCAGGCGCAGGCGGTGGACGGCGCTGCTGTTCACGATGGATACCTCAATGCGGGGGTCGGAGATCCGGGGGCCGGAGATCGCTTGTGAACCGGCTCACAAGCCTCCCGGCCATTATCACCGAGCACATGTCCGAACCCGCTGCCGGGGTGCCCGATGTCACAGCTGCGCCCCAGAACCCGGCGCGGCGCCGCACGGAGTCACCCGCTACCCCTATCCTGCTGCCCGCATGCCCGGCGAACCGGGCACCGTACGCATCGCACCACGGGGGTAAGCCACCGATGTTCAAACGGGACTGGGACCGCAGGACCTGCGCCAAGCGCGGCCACATCACCTACGCGCCGACCGAGCCCGAGCTGGCCGCCCGGCTGCACACCGCCACCGCCGTCGGCGACGCCTGGCGCTGCCTGCGCTGCGGGGACTTCGCGCTCGGCGCCCCGCACGGCTCCGGGCCGGCCTCGAACGCGCCGCTGGTGCCCCGCGGCAAGGCGCTGCGCGACCTCTTCATCCTGCGCTTCCTGGCCGTCGAGCGGATCCTGCGCGGGATCCTGATCCTCATCGTCGCCTTCGGCGTCTGGAAGTTCTCCAACAGCCAGGACGCCGTACACCGGGTCTTCGACCAGGACCTGACGGTCTTCAAGCCGGTCACCGACCACTTCCACTGGGACCTCGAACACTCCCCGATCGTCGACACGATCCGCAAGACCTTCAACTACAAGAAGAGCACCCTGCTGATCGTGGCGGGCGCGCTGGTCGCCTACGCGCTGATCGAGATCGTCGAGGCGGTCGGCCTCTGGCTGGGCAAGCGCTGGGCCGAGTACCTGACCGTCGTCGCCACCGCGGCCTTCCTCCCGCTGGAGGGCTACGAGCTGCACGACCACGTGAGCGCGGTGAAGATCTGCACGCTGCTCCTCAACATCGCCGCGGTGGTCTGGATCATGGTCTCCAAGCGGCTGTTCGGGCTGCGCGGCGGTGTGGTGGCCTTCGAGGCGGAGCGCCACTCGGCCTCGCTGCTGGAGGTCGAGCAGGCCGCCGGCACCCTGCCGCACCCGTCCTCGGAGGCGCACGCGCAGGCCTAGCACGAACGGGTGGTTCGGGCCCGGCGCTTATGTCCCAGGCCCGTACCAGTCCGCCTGCGCCCCTCCCCCGGCCACGGCCGCGCCGGATACATTGCGGCCGTGGCACAGTTCAGACTCCAGGGGTCCCGGGTGCTCGCCGTCGAACTGGCGGGCGACGCCGTGAAGGCCAGAAACGGCTCGATGGTCGCGTACACGGGCCAGATGGCCTTCAAGAAGCTGACCGGCGGCGGCGACGGCCTGCGCGGCATGGTCACCCGCCGCCTGACCGGCGAGCAGATGGCGGTGATGGAGGTGAAGGGGCAGGGCACCTGCTACTTCGCCGACAAGGCCACCGAGATCAACCTGGTCCGGCTGACCGGCGAGACGCTGTACGTCGAGGCCGACAACCTGCTCTGCACCGAGGCCGGCCTGCGCACCGGCACCACCTTCACCGGGCTCAACGGCGTCTCCTCCGGCAACGGCCTGTTCACCACCAAGGTCGAGGGCCACGGCTGGGCCGCCGTCACCTCGAACGGGCCCGCCATCGTCCTGCGGGTCGGCAAGGACATGCCGCTGCGGGTGGACCCGGGCGCGTACGTGGCGCACACCGGCAGCCTGCACCGCAGCCTGAAGTCCGGGGCCGGCTGGACCACGGTGATCGGCGAGGGCGGCGGCGAGGCCGTCCAGGTGGAGTTCACCGGTGAGGGCCTGGTGTACGTGCAGCCGTCGGAGAAGCGCACCCCCGGGGGTGACGTCTGATGGGCTTCACGAAGATCAACGGCAAGATGGTCGAGGCCCGGGTGGTGCCCGGGCAGCGGCTGTTCAGCCAGCGCGGCGCGATGCTCGCGTACACCGGGGACGTCCGCTTCACGCCGAACATCACCGGCGGGCAGGGCGGCGTGATGTCGATGATCGGCCGCCGGGTGGCGAACGAGGACACCCCGCTGATGACCGTCGAGGGCCGGGGCAGCGTGCTGTTCGGCCACGGCGGCCACCACGTGCACGTGATCGACCTGACCGGGGACACCCTGTACGTCGAGGCGGACCGGCTGCTGGCCTTCGAGGGCTCGCTCCAGCAGTCCACCATGTTCATGGGCTCGCAGGGCGGGGTGATGGGCATCGTCCGTGGCCAGGTCACCGGCCAGGGGCTGTTCACCACCCGGCTGGACGGGCACGGCGCGGTCGCCGTGATGGCGCACGGCGGCGTCTTCGAGCTGCCGATCGCCCCCGGGCAGCCGGTGCACGTCGACCCGCAGGCCTACGTCGCGCACCGCGGCCAGGTGCAGAACAGGCTGTCCAGCGCGCTGGGTTGGCGCGAGATGATCGGCCGCGGCTCCGGCGAGGCGTTCCAGCTGGAGCTGTCCGGGCATGGCGCGGTGTACGTCCAGGCGAGCGAGGAGAAGCTCTGATGTCCCACCCGCCGCAGCCGCCGCACGACCAGCAGCCGTACGGGCAGGCCCCGTACGGGCAGTCGCCGCACGACCAGCCGACCCAGCCGGGCTTCGCCGTGCCGATGCCCACCCAACTCGACTTCACCGTGCCGCTCCCGGCCGCACCCGACAGCTCCGGCCCGGCGGTGTACGACGCCCACAGCCTGCCGGTCGACGACAACGTCAACCCGTACGCCTTCTCGGTCGACCTGAACGGCTCGTACTTCCTGCAGAAGGGCAAGATGATCGCCTACTACGGCGACATCACCTTCCAGGGCGTCGGCGCCGGCGTGCTCGACCGGGTGCTCGGGCAGCACTTCAACTCCCCCATGCACGCGGCGGATTGGGTGGTCGCCCAGGGCCGCGGCAAGCTGCTGCTGGCCGACCGCGCCTTCGACCTCAACTCCTACGACCTGGACGACGGCAACCTGACCGTCCGCTCGGGCAACCTGCTCGCCTTCGACCCGGCGCTGCGGCTCAAGCAGTCGATCATCCCGGGGTTCCTGACCCTGCTCGGCACCGGGAAGTTCGTCGCCGCCTCCAACGGCCCGGTGCACTTCGTCGAGCCGCCGGTCCGGGTGGACCCGCAGGCCCTGGTCGGCTGGGCCGACTGCCCGGCGCCCTGCCACCACTACGACCACGAGTACCTGCACGGGGTGATCGGCGGCCTGCGCCGGCTGACCGGGCTGGGCGGGGCGTCCGGCGAGGAGCACCAGTTCGAGTTCATCGGCGCCGGCCAGGTGCTGCTGCAGTCCACCGAGGTGCTGATGGCCGAGCGCCCGGTGGGCCAGGTGGACGCCGAGGCGGGCGTCCCGGTGGGCGGCGTGCCGCCCCAGCCGGGCGCGGGCCACGGCGGCGGACCGGGCGGGGGCAGCCCCCAGGTACCCGGACTCGGTAACCTGGGCGACCTCGGACGGCGTTTCGGTCTGTAAACTCGTACAAGATTGAACTAAATCGGGTATGCTGACCGCATGGATATGCAGACCACCGACACTGCGGACACCCTTCCGTCGCCGGCCGAGGAGGAGACTCCCTGGCTGACCGCCAGGGAGCAGCGGATGTGGCGCGCCCATCTGGAGGTCGCCAAGCTGCTGGACTACCAGCTCGGCCGCGAGCTCCAGCCGCACAACCTGGCGATCAACGACTACGAGATCCTGGTCGTGCTCTCCGAGGCGCCCGAGCGCCGGATGCGGATGACCGACCTCGCCACCGCCACCCTGCAGTCCAAGAGCCGGCTCTCGCACCAGATCACCCGGATGGAGAACGCCGGGCTGGTGCTCCGCCAGGAGTGTCCGGGCGACCGCCGCGGCCTCTACGCCAACCTCACCGAGCAGGGCTGGGAGACCATGCAGCGGGTCGCCCCCGACCACGTCCGCAGCGTCCGGGCGCACTTCATCGACCGCTTCACCCCGGAGCAGCTGGACGCGATGTTCGAGGCGCTGGCGCCGATCGCCGAGCACCTGCGCGGCCTGCGCGGCCGCGCGTAACGACCGAAAGCCGAAGGGCCGACCCCCGCGGGTCGGCCCTTCCTACGTGCTCAGCCGTCGTGCTCAGCCCTGGGTCAGCCCCGCCACCAGCGCGTCGGCGGCGCCGTACGGGTCCAGGTCGCCCGTCACCACCCGCTCGGCCAGTCCGGCCAGGTGCCGGTCCCCGTGCAGGTCGCCGATCCGGGCGCGCAGCTCGGCCAGCGCGATCGCCTCGATCTCGTCGGCGGCCCGGCGCCGGCGGCGCACCGCCAGCTCGCCGTGCTCCTCCAGCCAGGCGCGGTGCTTCTCCAGCGCCTCGACCACCTCGTCCACGCCCTCGCCGCGGGCCGCGACGGTCTTGACGATCGGCGGGCGCCAGTCCCCCGGCTCGCGGGCCTCGCCGAGGCCGAGCATGTGGTTCAGCTCCCGGGCGGTGGCGTCGGCGCCGTCCCGGTCGGCCTTGTTGACCACGAACAGGTCGCCGATCTCCAGGATCCCGGCCTTGGCGGCCTGGATGCCGTCGCCCATCCCGGGGGCGAGCAGCACCACGGTGGTGTCGGCCTGGGCGGCGATCTCCACCTCGGACTGGCCGACGCCGACGGTCTCGACCAGGATCACCTCGCAGCCGGCCGCGTCCAGCACCCGCAGCGCCTGCGGCGCCGACCAGGAGAGCCCGCCGAGGTGGCCGCGGGTGGCCATCGAGCGGATGAACACCTCGGGGTCGGTGGCGTGCTCCTGCATCCGGACCCGGTCGCCGAGCAGGGCGCCGCCGGAGAACGGCGAGGACGGGTCGACGGCCAGCACCCCGACTCGCTTGCCCAGCCGGCGGTACGCGGAGACCAGCGCCGAGGTGGAGGTGGACTTGCCGACCCCGGGCGAGCCGGTGAGGCCCACCGTGTAGGCCTGCCCGGTGTACGGGGCGAGGGCGGCCATCACCTCGCGCAGCTCCGGGGCCGCGTTCTCGACCAGCGTGATCAGCCGGGCGACGGCGCGCGGACGGCCTTGCCGGGCCTGTTCGACCAGCGTGGCGACATCGATCATCGGGTGCTCCTTGCGGGGATGCCGACGGGGCTGCGGATCCGCTTGTGGCGGTCCGCAGCCCCGAAGGTATGTCAGATGATCAGGCCTTCGGGCTGTGATCCTTGGAAACCCGAACGATCAGGGCGTCGCCCTGGCCGCCGCCGCCGCACAGGGCCGCCGCGCCGACGCCGCCGCCGCGCCGCTGGAGCTCCAGCGCCAGGTGCAGCACCACGCGGGCGCCGGACATGCCGATCGGGTGGCCGAGCGCGATCGCGCCGCCGTTGACGTTGACGATGTCCGAGGTGACGCCCAGGTCCTTCATCGACTGGTGGGCGACGGCCGCGAACGCCTCGTTGATCTCGATCAGGTCGAGGTCGGAGACCTCCAGGCCCTCCTTGGCCAGCGCGTGCTTGATCGCGTTGGACGGCTGGGACTGCAGCGAGTTGTCCGGGCCGGCCACGTTGCCGTGGGCGCCGATCTCGGCGATCCAGGTCAGGCCCAGCTCCTCGGCCTTGGCCTTGCTCATCACGACCACCGCGGCGGCGCCGTCGGAGATCTGCGAGGAGGTGCCGGCGGTGATCGTGCCGGCCTTGGCGAAAGCGGGGCGCAGCTTGGCCAGGCTCTCGACGGTGGTGTCCGCGCGGATGCCCTCGTCCTGGCCGAACAGGACCGGCTCGCCCTTGCGCTGCGGGATCGCCACCGGGACGATCTCGGCGTCGAAGATGCCGTCGGCCTGGGCCTTGGCGGCCCGCTGGTGGGAGGCGGCGGCGATCTCGTCCTGGACGTCGCGGGCGATGCCGAGGCGGGTGTTGTGCTTCTCGGTGGACTCGCCCATCGGGATGTTCTCGTAGGCGTCGGTGAGGCCGTCGTGCGCCATGGCGTCCAGCAGCTCGATCGCGCCGTACTTGTAGCCCTCGCGGGACTTCGGCAGCAGGTGCGGGGCGTTGGTCATCGACTCCTGGCCGCCGGCCACGACGATGTCGAACTCGCCGGCCCGGATCAGCTGGTCGGCCAGCGCGATGGCGTCCAGGCCGGAGAGGCAGACCTTGTTGATGGTCAGCGCCGGGACGTTCATCGGGATGCCGGCCTTGACGGCCGCCTGACGGGCCGGGATCTGGCCGGCGCCGGCCTGGAGCACCTGGCCCATGATCACGTACTGGACCTGCTCGCCCGTGATCCCGGCCCGCTCCAGGGCGCCCTTGATCGCGAAGCCGCCGAGGTCGGCGCCGGAGAAGCCCTTGAGGGAGCCGAGCAGGCGCCCCATCGGGGTCCGCGCTCCCGCGACGATCACAGAGGTGGTGTTGGTCATGGGACGGGCCCCTTCGCACGTCGTGGCCAGGTGAGGATGCCGCTCAATGTACTGACCTGTTACCCGCCCGTCACCGGACCTACGGTGTGATCGAGCGCACTGGCACCATCCAGTCAACACCGTGTCAACGGGGTCCGGGTGAAGCCCGCCGTGTGAGCAGGCTCGCACGTCCGGCGCTGGCGCCCGTCAAGCCCGATGCGCTGCACTGGTGCCACGTTTACCCCGACGTCCCCAACCCGCTCACCGGAGGTCGCCGTGCTGACCCGTATCGACCACATCGGCATCGCCTGCCGAGACCTCGACAAGACGGTCGAGTTCTACCGCGCCACCTACGGCTTCGAGGTGTTCCACAGCGAGGTCAACGAGGAGCAGGGCGTCCGCGAGGCCATGCTCAAGATCAACGACACCGGGGACGGCGGCGCCTCCTACCTCCAGCTGCTGGAGCCCACCCGGCCCGACTCGACCGTCGCGAAGTGGCTGGAGAAGAACGGCGAGGGCGTCCACCACATCGCCTTCGGCACCGCCGACGTGGACGGCGATTCGGAGGCGATCCGGGCCAAGGGCATCCGGGTCCTGTACGAGCAGCCGCGGATCGGCTCGATGGGCTCGCGGATCACCTTCCTGCACCCCAAGGACTGCGGCGGCGTGCTGACCGAGCTGGTCACCTCCGCCGAACCGGGCGGCCACGAGGACCACTGAGGCCCCCGACGGGTGCCGCTCACAGAGGGTGGCACCCCTCAATACCGCTCATGACCCGTCAGTAACCTCGCCGGGCAACCCGGAAAACCGCCACGCGGCCATTCCCCCGCAGTGCGCTCCCACTACAATGCCCAGGTGCGCGAAGACTCCGGGTTGACGGAGGCGACGGGCACGGCCGATGACAGGCCTGTCCGCCCTCTGGCGGCGGCCCGTCGCAGGGGAGTCCACTACGCGGGCACGGCTGAACAGTCGCTACACGGATCTGTCACCATTCTCCACAAGGCAAGAGTTCGCCCAGGAGTCCACCCGGACGGGGGAACGCGGTACCACCGCGCTTCCGCGCCCAGGACTCCGACAACCGCGACGGGCGGCCCCGGCATGACGGGGGGCCACCACCGGCCGCGGATGCAAGGACCAGTCGGACCGGCCCCCGGACAACGGGAGCCCGGCACCGGCCGGGTCGAGGACGCGACCAGGAGATGGATGGGACCGCGGAGTGCGGGGCAACGACCGCTACGAGGCTGACGATCACCTCTCCCAGTTCGAGGCCGAGATGGGTCGGACTCGGAAGGAGCGGGACAAGGCAGTCGAGCATGCCGAGGACCTCGCCTACCAGGTGGAGGTGCTCCGGGCGAAGCTGCACGAGTCCCGCCGCATGCTCGCCCAGCCGCGCGCCTTCGACGCCGTCTCCGGCCAGGCCGAGCAGATGCTCCGCACCGCCGAGATGCAGGCCCAGCAGCTGCGCGCGGACGCCGAGCGCCAGCTGCGCGACTCCCAGGCCGCCACCCAGCGGATCATGGCCGAGGCCGCCGAGCGCACCGCCCGCCTGGAGGCCGAGCTCACCGCCCGCCGCCGCCAGCTTGAGGACGAGCTCGCCGAACTGCGCCGCAACGCCGAGCAGCACGTCAGTGGCTGGGCCGAGCAGACCCGGGCCGGCAGCGAGCAGGAGGCCCAGCGCCTGCTCCAGGAGGCCCGCGTCGAGGCCGAGCGGATGGTCGCCGCCGCCCGCGCCGAGGCCGTCGCCCTCGCCGACCAGGCCCGCGCCCAGACCGCCGCCGATGTCGACGCCGCCCGCGGCGAAGCCCATGCCGCCGCCGAGGCCGCCCTCCAGCGGGCCCAGAACGACGCCGAACGTCTGCTGCGCGCCGCCTCCGAGCAGGCCCAGCAGGCCGGCGCCCAGGCCGCCGCCGACGTCGACGCCGCCCGCGGCGAGGCCCAGCAGCAGCTCGCCGCCGCCCACGTCGCCGCCGAACAGCAGCTCGCCGTCGCGCAGGCCGAGATCGGCCGGCTCAAGGAGCAGGCCGCCGCCGAGCAGGCCCGCGCCGAGCAGCAGCTCGCGCACGCCCAGGCGGAGATAGAGCGGCTGCGCGCCGAGGCGATCGCCGAGGCCGAGCGCACCCGCCGGGAGGCCGCCGAGCTGCGCGCCCAGGCCGAGGAGGCCGCCGAACAGCTCCAGGCCGACGCCGAGGCCGCCGCCGAGCGCAAGGTCGCCGACGGCGAGGCCGCCAGCGAGCAGCGCTCGCAGACCGCCCGGGCCGAGGTTGCCCGCATGGTCGGCCAGGCCACCAAGGAGGCCGAGGCCATCCGCGCCGAGGCCGAGGCGATCCGTACCGCGGCCGCCACCAGGCAGGCCCAGGCGGACGCCGCCAAGGCCGCCGCGGCCGAGGAGAGCGAGCGGCTGCGGGCCACCGCCGAGTCCGTCGCCGGTCAGCTGCGGGCCGAGGCCGAGGCGGCGATCGCCGACCTGCGCGCCCAGGCCGAGCGCGAGCTCGCCGACCTGCGCGCGCACGCCGAGGCCGAGGCCCAGCGGCTGCGCAGCGAGGCCGAGGAGGAGGGCCGGGCGGCCGGCGCCAAGGACGCCACCGTCCACCTCGCCAAGGCCGCCAAGACCGCGGAGGAGGTGCTCGACCGGGCCAACCAGGACGCCGAGACCGCCCGGAGCGCGGCCGCCACCGAGGCCGAGCGGATCCGCACCGAGGCCGCCGCCGAGGCGCAGCGCCTGCGCGAGCAGGCCCAGGCCGCCGTCGAGCAGGCGCAGAACGCCGCCCTGGACGACGCCGCCGCGATCCGCGAGCGGATCGAGCAGATGCAGGACGAGGCCGCCCGGCTGCGCGCCGAGGCCGAGGAGCTGCGCGCCCAGGCCGCTGCCGAGGCCGACCGGGTGCGTGGCGAGGCCCGCCGCCAGGCCGTCGTGCAGATCGAGGAGTCGGCGAAGAACGCCGAGGAGCTGCTCACCCGGGCCAAGGCCGACGCGGACGAGCTGCGGGCCGGCGCCGCCGGGGAGATCGAGCGGCTGCGCGAGCAGGCCCAGGAGCAGGCCGCCGAGACCCAGGGCCGGGCCGAGCAGACCCTGGCCCGGGCCCGCGCCGAGGCGGAGAAGATCACCTCCGCCGCCGAGCAGCGGGGCCAGGACGCGCTCGCCGCCGCGAAGGCCGCGGCCGCCGAGAACCGCACCGCTGCCGAGCGCGAGACCGCCGAACTCCGGCGCGACGCAGCCGAGTTCGACCAGCGGGTGCGCGACGGGGCGAGCGCCGCCGCGGACGCCGTGCGGGCCGACGCCCAGGCCGAGGCGAGCGCCGTCCGGGACGCCGCGGTGGCCGACGCCGAGCGGGTGCGCACCGAGGCCGACACCGAGGCCGCCCGCACCCGGGGCGAGGCCGAGGCCGTCGCCACCGCCCTGCGCGAGGAGAGCCGGCGCGAGCACGAGGAGGCCGCCGCCGGGCTGCTGCGCGAGCGCGAGGAGACCGCCGAGCAGCTGGCCGCCGCCCGGGCCGCCCGCGAGCAGGCCGAGCAGGCCGCCGCGGAGCTGACCGAGCACACGGCGAACGAGACGGCCGCCGTCCGCGAGGCCGCCGAGACGTACGCCGACCGCGTCCGCACCGAGGCCGAGCAGACCGCCACCGAGCTCACCGAACGCACCGCCGCCGAAACCGCCGCCCTGCGCGCCGAGACCGAACAGGCCGCCGCCGAACTCACCCAGCGCACGGCGAACGAGACGGCCGCCGTCCGCGAGGCCGCCGAGACGTACGCCGACCGCGTCCGCACCGAGGCCGAGCAGACCGCCACCGAGCTCACCGAACGCACCGCCGCCGAAACCGCCGCCCTGCACGCGGAGGCCGAGGAGCAGCTGGAGTCCGCCCGGACCGCCGCCGAGCAGCGCCGGGCCGAGGCCGCGCAGGCCGCCGACGAGGTCCGCGAGAAGGCCGCCGCCGAACTGGCCCTGGCCAACGAGCAGGCCGAGACGGTCCGCGCCGAGGCCGGCCGCGAGCTGTCCGAGGCCCGGGCCACCGCCGACACCATCCGCGCCGAGGCCACCGCCGTCCTGGAGCAGGCCCACGCCGACGGCGACGAGCTGATCGCCGCCGCCAGGTCCGAGGGCGCCGGCCTGGTCGAGGCCGCCGAGGACGAGGCCGCCGAGGTCCGCCAGTCGGTGGCGGGCATGCACGAGGCCGCCTCCCAGCAGATCGCCGAGCTGCGGGCCGCCGCCGAGCGCGAAGCCGCCGAGGTCCGCGAGCAGGCCGAGCAGGCCGCCGCCGACCTGCGGGCCGACGCCGAGCGGGAGACCACCGAGCAGCGCGAACTCGCCGACCGCGAGACCAGCGACCAGCGGGCCCTCGCCGACCGCGAGACCATCGAACAGCGCGAGCTGGCCAACCGGGAGACCGCCGAACAGCGCGAGCTGGCCAACCGGGAGACCGCCGAACAGCGCGAGCTGGCCGACCGCGAGACCGCGGACCTGCGCGCCCGCACCGCCGCCGAGACGGCCGCCCTGCGCGAGCAGACCGAGCTGGAGCTGGCCACCGAGCGCGAGGCCGCCGAGGCCGAACTCGCCCGGCAGCGCGCCGAGGCCCAGGCCTACGACGAGCAGCTGCGCGCCGAGGCCGACGCCGAACTGCGCACCGCCCAGGAGGCCGCCGACCAGTTGCGCGCCGACGCCGAGGCGCAGGCCGCCCGCACGGTGGCCGCCGCCGATGAGCACGCGGCCGGCCTGGTCGCCGACGCCGAGGAGCTGGCCGCCGCGCTGCGCGCCGAGGCCGAGGAGTACGCGCTCGCCACCCGCACCCTCGCGGACGACTACGACACCGCCACCCACGCCCGCGCCGACGCCTACGACGCGAAGACCCGGGAGGCCGCCGAGCAGTTCGACAAGGCCACCCGGGACCAGGCCAAGTCCGTCCTGGAGAAGGCCTTCGCGGACGCCGAGTCGCTCGGCGAGGACGCCCAGACCACCGCCCTGGCCACCACCGCCGCCGCCGAGGAGCAGGCGGACGCGATGGTCGCCGCCGCCCGCAAGGAGGCCGACCGGCTGGTCGGCGCCGGCGAGGCGGCCGGCCAGGCCGAGGTGGAGAAGGGCCGCGCCGACGCGGACACGCTGCTCGCCGAGGCCCGCCGGGACGCCACCGCGATCCGCGAGCGCGCCGAGGAGCTGCGCGAGCGCACCGACGCCGAGGTGGAGGCGCTGCACGAGCGGGCCCGCAAGGAGAACGCGGCGGCCATGAAGTCGGCCGGCGAGCGGGTGGACGCCCTGGTGACGGCCGCTCAGGAGCAGCTCACCGAGGCCGAGGAGCAGGCGGTGGCCACCGTCACCGAGGCCGAGGAGCGCGCGGCGGCCCTGGTCGCCGCCGCCGACGAGCGGGCCAACGAGCTGACCTCGGAGGCGTCCGCGGAGGCCAGCAAGGTCCGGCTCTCGGCCGTCCGCAAGGCCGAGAACCTGCTGAAGGAGGCGGAGACCAAGCTCGCCAACTCCACCGAGCGCGCCGAGGCGCTGATCGTCAAGGCCGAGGCCAAGCTGCAGTCGGCACAGGACGAGGCCGAGGAGCAGCTGGAGAGCGCCTCCGCCGAGGCGGAGAAGCGGCTGCTGGCCGCCGAGCGCGCGGCGGACGAGCAGATCGAGCTGGCCAGGGCCGAGGCCGAGCGGCTGCTCGGCGAGGCGCGCACCGAGGCGGAGCGGGTCACCGCCGAGGGCCGGCGCGAGCTGGACGAACTGGTGCGCCGTCGCAAGGACATCAACACCGAGATCTCCAGGGTCCAGGACGTGCTGTCCGCACTGGAGGCTTTCGAGGCACCGTCACCGGTGACACAGGCAAGCGGGGGAAACAGCAAGAAGGACGGGGGTGCCAAGGCCGGTGCCGGAGTTGGCTCCCCCCGGTCGGGTGGCAATCGCTCCAAGAGCGCACCACCCGATTGAGCGGACATTGTCCGCGAGACAACGGCACTTCGCCGTCGACACTCCGGTACCGTGTCAGGATTCCCTCAACCACCTCAGCGGTTTGACGACAGGAAGCCCAGAACCCCATGAGCGACAGTCACTCCCCTCACGGCTTCGACCTGGTGCGCCGTGGGTACGAGCGTGCCCAGGTCGACGAGCGGATCACCAAGCTGGTGGCCGACCGTGACAGTGCCTTGACCCGGATCAGCGCGCTGGAGAAGCGGATCGAGGAGCTCCACCTGGAGACCCAGACCGCCCAGGCGGCGGTCACCGAGGCGGAGCCCTCGTACGCCGGTCTCGGCGCCCGGGTCGAGAAGATCCTGCGCCTCGCCGAGGAGGAGGCCAAGGACCTGCGCGACGAGGCGCACCGCGCCGCCGAGCAGCACCGCGAGCTGGCCGAGGCCGCCGCGCAGCAGGTCCGCACCGAGGCCGAGAACTACGCCAAGGACCGCAAGGCCAAGGCGGAGGACGAGGGTCTGCGGATCGTCGACAAGGCCAAGAGCGACAGCGCCCAGCTGCGCGCCGAGGCCAACAAGGACGCCCAGAACAAGCGCGAGGAGGCGGACGCCCTCTTCGAGGAGACCCGCACCAAGGCCGCCCAGGCCGCGCTGGAGTTCGAGACCAATCTGGCCAAGCGCCGCGAGCAGTCCGAGCGGGACCTGGCCGCCCGTCAGGCCAAGGCCGAGAAGCGCCTGGCCGAGATCGAGCACCGGGCCGAGCAGCTGCGCCTGGAGGCCGAGAAGCTGCGCACCGACGCCGAGCGCCGGGCCCGCCAGACCGTCGAGACGGCCCAGCGCCAGTCCGAGGACATCGTGGCGGACGCGAACGCCAAGGCCGACCGGATCCGCAGCGAGTCCGAGCGCGAGCTGGCGGCGCTCACCAACCGCCGCGACAGCATCAACGCCCAGCTGACCAACGTCCGCGAGATGCTGGCGACGCTGACCGGCGCGGCCGTGGCCGCCGCGTCGCTGCCGAACGACGACACCATGGGCGTGCCCGCCCAGCAGTCGCGCTGACGCCGCAGCCGGCAGGCCCTCACCCGCCCGGGTGAGGGCCTGCCGCGTTTCACGCCGTCATCATCTCGGATGACCTGGCCTCACCTCGGATAGGCCCCGTCGGGCCGCTGGTGGCCGCTGCTGAGCTGGTTGCCCTCGTCGTCCGAGACGGTGCCGAACCACGAGGTGCACCAGACCGAGACGGAGTCCGGCCAGTACTGCACCTCGAAGGGGTGGCCGGAGCCGTGGTCGCCGTACGAGGTGACGATGAAGGTCTCCCCCGGGCGCATCCAGTAGTCCTCGCCGAGCGGTTCCAGGGTCAGTTCGACCAGCCCCTCGCCGCGGTTGGTCACGGGCATCCGGCCGGTCACCTCCAGGGTCGAGAAGTCCCAGCCGGCCGTGTCCTCCGTCATCCGGCCGCCACCCGGGCGAGCAGCTTGCGGACGGCGGTGTCGAACGCCTCGGGCGCCTCCAGGGCGCTCAGATGGCCCACGCCGGGGATGACGGTCAGTTCGGCGTCCGGCCGCAGCCGCGCCATCAGCTCGGCCTCCTCGACGGCCACCAAGGCGTCCTCGGCGCCCGCGACGATCGCCGCCGGCACCCGCAGACCGGCCAGTACCTCCTGGGCATCCGGCCGGGCCGCCATGGCCCGCTGTGCCCACGCGACGGCGGCCGGCGGCGCGGCGGCGACCAGCGACTGCACCCGCTCCACCAGGTGCTGCGAGTCCGGCCCGAGCTGGCCGGCCGCCACCTGCTCGTCGAGCAGCAACTGCACGCTGTCGCGGGCGAGGACGGCGGCAGCGATCCGCTCCCGGTTGGCGCGGACGGCGTCGGTGTCGGCGGTGGCCCGGGTGTTGGCCAGCAGCAGGCCCGCCAGCCGGTCCGGGTGGCGGCGGGCGAAAGCCAGCGCCACGTAGCCGCCCATGGAGAGCCCGCCGACCACCGCGCGCTCGATCCCGGCCGCGTCCAGCAGCAGCGCGAGGTCGTCGGCGACCAGGTCCAGCGAGGGCTCGTCGGTGCCCAGCGCGGTGCCGCCGAAGCCCCGCTGGTCGGGGGCGAGCACCCGGGCCTCGTCCCCGGTCAGGCCGGGCAGCGCGTCCAGTTGGGCGGACCACATCGCGGCGTTCAGCGGGAAGGCGTGCAACAGCAGTAGGGGCGTTCCGGTGCCGCTCTCGCGCACCGACAATGCTGAAGGGAGCTGGGTCATGGGCCCACCGTATTGCGGTCCGCCCGGCGGGCCCACTCAGCGGGCCGCGATATCCGCTTTGTCCTAACCTGACAGAGAGTAAGGGAGCGCGAATGATCGAGTTGCACGACCTGACAAAACGTCACGGCAGGACTCTCGCGGTGGACCGGCTCAGCTTCCGGGTCCCACAGGGGGTCGTCACCGGCTTCCTCGGCCCCAACGGCGCGGGCAAGTCCACCACGATGCGCATGATCCTCGACCTCGACCGCCCCACCGGAGGCCGGGTCACCATCGACGGCAGGAGATACGGGCAGCTCAGCGAGCCGCTCAAGTACATCGGCGCGCTGCTGGAGGCCAAGGCCGTCCACCCCGGCCGCACCGCCCGCGACCACCTGCTCTGGCTCGCCCAGAGCAACCGCATCCCGGAGCGCCGGGTCGACGAGGCGCTCGCGCTGGTCGGCCTCACCCCGGTCGCCCGCAAGCGGGCCCGCGGCTTCTCGCTCGGCATGGGCCAGCGCCTGGGCATCGCCTCCGCGCTGCTCGGCGACCCGGAGATCGTCATGTTCGACGAGCCGGTCAACGGCCTGGACCCGGAGGGCATCCTCTGGATCCGCAACCTCATGAAGCGGCTCGCCGCCGAGGGCCGCACCGTCTTCGTCTCCTCGCACCTGATGAGCGAGATGGCCGTCACCGCCGACCACCTGGTGGTCATCGGCCGGGGCCGGCTGCTCGCCGACCTGCCGATGCCCGAGTTCATCAAGCGCAACTCCCGCTCCGCCGTCCGGATGCGGACCCCGCAGCCCGAGCGCCTGCTCGACGTCCTGGCCGTCGCCGGGCTCCGCCACGAGCCCGGCCCCGACGGCTCCTACGAGGTGGTCGGCGGCGACCTCGCCGCACTCGGCGACCTGGCCGCCGCACACGGCGTCGTCCTGCACGAACTCAGCCCCCAGCAGGCCTCGTTGGAGGAGGCGTTCATGCAGATGACGGCCGACTCGGTGGAGTACCACGCCGGCGACGGACCGGGCCGCGACGCGGCCGGCGCACCCGGCACCTGGGCCGCCGGCCGGCAGCAGCACAGCAACGCCCAGCCGGCCGCGGCGGCAAGACAGGAGGAGAACTGAGATGGCGTCCTTCCCGGCGATCCTGCGCTCCGAGTGGACGAAGATCCGCAGCGTCCGCTCGACGATCTGGACCCTGGCCCTGACCTTCGTCGTCACGGTCGGCCTCGGCGCGCTGCTGTCCCTGCTCACCAACAACAACTTCACCGAGTTCCGCCGCAACGTGCAGACCCCGTTCGACGCCACCAGCACCGCCTTCGCCGGCATCCGGCTCGGCGAGCTCGCGATCATCGTCTTCGGCGTGCTGGCGATCGGCAACGAGTACAGCAGCGGGCTGATCCGGGTCACCCTGGCCGCCGTCCCGCAGCGCGGCACGCTGCTCACCGGCAAGGCGGTGGTGCTCGGCGCCCTGGCCCTGGTCGTCTCGGTGGTGACGGCGTTCATCACCTTCTTCACCGGCCAGGCGCTGCTCGGCTCGCACTCCACCACCCTCGGCGAACCGCACGTGCTGCGCGCGGTGTTCGGCGCGGCGCTGTACCTGACGATGCTCTGCCTGTTCTCGGCCGGAGTCACCGCGATGCTGCGCAACCAGACACTGGCGCTGGGCGTGCTGGTGCCGTTCTTCTTCCTGCTCTCACCGATCCTGTCGGTGGTGCCGAAGGTGAAGACGCTGGCCCACTACTTCCCCGACTACGCGGGCTCCCGCATGCTGCTCGTGTTCGAGGAGCAGGGCCAGCCGTACGGGCCGTGGGCCGGCTTCGCGATCTGCCTCGCCTGGACCCTGGCCGCCCTGGTCGGCGGCGCACTGGTGCTCAAGAGCCGTGACGCGTAAGGAAGTTCGGGACTCAGTAGCGCGGAGCGCCGCGGCCTCGCAGGACGTTGGAGGCCCGGCGCTCCCGCGCTCCCCAGCACGCGCGGTGCCAGTGCCGCCGGTCGTCCACCCCCGCGCCGTGCACCGGCCAGGCCACCACATGGCCGACCCCGGACGGGATCTCCTGGTCGCAGCCCGGGCAGCGGTAGTGCCGCCCGGCCGTCCCGGCGACCGTCTGGACCACCCAATCGTCGCCCTGGTAGCTCTCGGTGCGGCGCAGCGAACCGCCCAGCGGGGCGGGCCGTTCGGCCTCGCGCTCAGCGGCGCTCTTGATCCGGTTGCGGCGGGGCGACACGGCGGACTGCCTCTCTTCAGGGGGCTCGGGACCGTTCCAGACTACGGCCGGGCACCAGCCCCCGAAGGCCACTATCACGGCATCGTGCGGCGGTTCGGTGTTTCCGCCGAGATCCACCCGATCTTCCGGGAAATTCGTCGTTCAGCGTGCCATTGGCACATGACATCGGATACCCACAAGGGGAACAGGCGGGGCCCGCGAACCCTGCGCGCACCCGAGGAGGCCCAACGATGACCAAGACCAGCGCCCGCGCCGAGACCCGTCGGCCCGTCGGCGTCCGGCCGCCCGCCCCCGGACCGGCGTTGAGCTCCGTCCCCCCGGTGACGGCCGCCGCGGGCGACGCGCTGCCCGCCACCCAACGGGCCGGCGTGCTCCCGGCGGACACCGCGCCGGTCCGGGTCGGCGCCTTCCTGCTCTCCGCGCAGTTCCCCGGGCAGACCCACGGCGAGGTGCTGGACCGCACCGTCCGGGCCGCCGTCGAGGCCGAACGCGCGGGCCTGGACAGCGTCTGGCTGGCCGAGCACCACTTCGTCCCGTACGGGGTCTGCCCGAACGCCGCCACCCTGGCCGCGCTGCTGCTCGGCCGGACCCGCCGGATCGGCATCGGCACCGCGGTCAGCGTGCTCTCCACCACCCACCCGGTGGCGCTCGGCGAACAGGCCGCGCTGCTGCACCTCACCTCCGGCGGACGCTTCACGCTCGGGGTGGGCCGCGGCGGCCCGTGGATCGACCTGGACGTGTTCGGCAGCGGCGTGGACGCCTTCGAGAACGGCTTCCCGGAGCGGCTGGACCTGCTGATGCGGTGGCTGCGCGGCTCCCGGGTCGGCGCGGACGGGCCGCAGTTCGCGTTCCCCGAGGTGGCGGTGGTGCCGCGGGCGACCGAACCGGTCCGCCGGCCCGGGCTGGGCGCCTGGCTCGGCCTCGGCGAGCCCGCCGGCCGGCTGCGCTTCCCGCGTCAGCGCCAGGACGTCGAGGGCGTCGGGCCCGTCGGGGGCATCGGCGGTGTCGGGGGAGTCGGGGGCCTCGGCGAGGAACTGACCGCCGCCGGACGGCCGGTGGCCGGCCCGCCGGTGGTCGTGGCGTGCACGTCGCCGGGCGGGGTGAAGCTCGCCGCCGAACGCGGCCTGCCGATGCTGCTGGGCATGCACTCCGGCGACGACGACAAGCTGAAGATGCTGGAGCTGTACCGGAGCGCCTGGCTGGCCTCCGGCCGCAGCGAGGAGCAACTGCGCCGGATCACCCGCCGGCACGTCGCGGCCGGGGTCGCCCAGGTCGACGACCGCGCCTCGGAGGCCCGGGCCACGCTGCTGAGCGCCATGCCGGGCTGGTTCGAGTACGGGCTCGGCGCCCACCGCACCGTGGACGGCCGGGAGCGCAAGATGCGTGACCCGCACCAGTACACCGAACTCCTCTGCGACCTGCACGCGGTGGGCACCCCGAAGCAGTGCGCCGACCGGCTGCTGGCCACCGCCGAACGGACCGGCATCCGCCGCTTCGCGCTGCTCGCCGAGGGCAGCGGCGACCGCGAGGCGACCCTGCACAACATCGCCCGGCTCGGTTCCGAGGTGCTCCCGCAGCTGAGCTGAGCAGGCCCGGGCCGCCCCCTCCCCCCGCACCGGGGGCCGGGGCGGCCCGGCGGCATTCCGGCCGCCGCCGCACGGGCGGACCTCAGCAGTCCCGCAGTTCCTCGGACTGGTTGAGCAACTGCTCCCGGACGGAGGTGAAGCGCTGGATCCGCGCCTCGTTGGCCGCCGAGGGCAGGAAGACCGCCACCCGGTGACAGTTCTGGAACGCCAGCTGCACCCCGAAGTGCCGCTGCAGGGCCCCCCGGATGGCGTCGCTGGCGAGTGCCCGAAGGAGCTGGCCGCGGGCCTGCTCGCTGGGCGGCGGTACCTGGTTGTCGGCGAAGTCGGTGCCGTCGACCTTCGCCTGGGCGACCAGCGAGCTGATCAGGTCCCAGGCGTACGGCAGGGAGACGCGGACGCAGTCGACGAATTCCCGCTCGTCGACCTCGCCCCGCTCGGCCTTTTCCAGCAGGGCCGGTGAGACGTCGAGCGACATGGATTCTCCTCTCGCGGTCCACCCGCGCGGCGCCCGGGTGGTGGTGCGTAGTCCAAAGCTCACAGTGAGGTGGGTGTAAACGCGCGTGATGTCCGGAGCAGCCCGGTACGGCTGTTTCCGGCATCGTGCGAGGGGCGGTGGCGCCACTGGACGTGACGTCCCGGACACCGACCGCTCAGAACAGCGTGGCAGTCAACGGCGGACCAGGCCGGTGGTTCCTGCGGATTGCTTGGGAAATACGCTGCGGTGCACCAGAATGGCCGGATCCTGTCGGATCGTTCATCTGAAGTCTCCATCCCCGTTGACAGCGCTCCCGCACGCATGCCGTCACACACGGTAGCGACCCCGGGGTAGGGGCGCCAGACCGCGGGAGGCATCCCCCGGGACCGCCGAACCTCCATGTTCGCGGGGTTCGCGGATTCTTCACCCGGTCGTCGCGGAATCGCATCAACTGGCCCCAGTGGGCTAGCGTGGTCGACCGTGCGTCTCGTAATTGCCCGCTGCTCAGTCGACTATGCCGGTCGGCTCTCCGCCCATCTGCCCTCCGCCACCAGGCTCATCCTGGTCAAGGCCGACGGCAGCGTCAGCATCCACGCCGACGACCGCGCCTACAAGCCGCTGAACTGGATGTCCCCGCCGTGCGCCCTCAAGGAGGCCGACGGGGTCTGGACGGTGGTGAACAAGGCCGGCGAGAAGCTCATCATCACGCTGGAGGAGGTGCTGCACGACTCCTCCCACGAGCTCGGGGTGGACCCGGGCCTGATCAAGGACGGCGTCGAGGCGCACCTCCAGGAGCTGCTGGCGGACCGGATGGAGGTGCTCGGCGCCGGCTGGTCGCTGATCCGCCGCGAGTACATGACCGCGATCGGCCCGGTCGACATCCTCTGCCGCGACGCCGACGGGGCCACGGTCGCCGTCGAGATCAAGCGGCGCGGCGAGATCGACGGCGTCGAGCAGCTCACCCGCTACCTCGAACTCCTCAACCGGGACCCGCTGTTGGCCCCGGTGAAGGGCGTCTTCGCCGCACAGGAGATCAAGCCCCAGGCCCGCGTGCTGGCCACCGACCGGGGCATCGGCTGCGTGGTGCTGGACTACGACGAGCTGCGCGGCATCGACGACGACAAGCTGAAGCTGTTCTGACGGGTCACTGCCCCGACTTCGTCGCCGACGGCGTCGGCGACGAAGTCGGCGAGGTGGACGAAGGACTCGGAGCCGGCGTAGTCGTGGTCGGGTTCGGCGCGGGAGCCGACGTCGTCGGGTTCGTCACCGGCGGCGGAGGGGCCTGAGTCGGCCCCGGCCCCGGCTGCTGGACGGGCGGCTGCGGCTGGCCCGGCGCGGGCTGCTGGGGCTGCGGCTGCTGCGGGGTGTCCGTCCCGGTCGCGCCGGGCGAGCGGCTCGGCTTCTTCGAGGCCGACGCCGACGCGGACGGCGAGTGCGTCCCACTGCCGCTCGCCGAGGGCTCCGGGCTGGTCCCGCCCGCCGCCGGGCTGCTGCCCGGGCCGTCGGCGCCGCTGCCGGCCGTCGAGGACGGGCTGGTGCTGGGGTGCGGCAGCGGGAGCTGCCCACCGGTGGTGCCGCTGCCGTCGTCGAGCTGCCCGTGCGGGTCGTTGGCCTTGTGCTCCCCCGGCCCGGCAACGCTCATCCCCACCGCCGTACCGAGCACCCCGAGGGTGAGCAGGACCGCGGACGCGACGACGATCCGCCTCCTTCGCCCGGACTTCAGGCTCGACGGCACCTTGGCGGCGATCTTGCGAATGACCGGCCCACGAGCAGGCGCGGCCGCGGCGGGCTCGGCGCCCGGCAGCTGACGGCCGTCCGCGCGCAGCAGGTCGAGCATCCTGCCCGCGGCGGCGACCCCGCGCTGCTCCCCGACGGCGGCCCGCAGGGTGAGCGCGGTCTCCAGCTCGGCGACCGCCCGGGACGGCTCCCGGACGCAGATCGCGTAGACGCCCAGCTCGTGGTGGAACCAGGCCTCGTCGGCCTTCGCGCCGGTCCGCCGGGCGGCCTCCAGCCCGAGCTGCAGCACCCGCTCCCAGGCCCCCCAGCGCAGCGACAGCGCCAGCGCCGGCCCGGCCGCCCGGGCCAGCCGGACGACGGCCTCGTGCCGCCCGGCGGTGCGGTCGGCCAGCAGGACGCCGATCAGCACCTCCGCCTCGGCCGCGATCTGCGGCAGCGACACCGAGCTGTGCCCGACCCACCAGGCGAAGTGCTGCGCGGCGCCGTCGACGCAGCCGCGGGCCGGCCAGTGCGGGGCGAGGAGTTCGAGCGCGCCGGCGGTGAGCCGGTGGTGGCCGCCGATGGACACCGCGAGCCCGGCGTCGGCGAGCTCGGCGAGCGCGCTCTCGCCCTGGCCGACGTCGATCAGCGCGGGCAGGTGCGGTGCGGTCGGGCACTCGCCGCCGAGCGCCACCGCGAGCCGCAGCACGGCCTGCGCGGGCTCGCTGAGCCCCTCGGCGAGCCGGACGGCGGGCGAGGCGGTCTCGGCGACGGACGGCAGCGGGACGGTCCGGCGCAGCGCGTTCTCCCGGACGGCCGGGTCGGGGTCGTGGGCAGGTTCGGCGATCGCGCCGAAGACGTCCAGCCGGTCCTCCTCGGCGGCGACCAGCGCGTCCACCGAAACGTCCCGCTGGCGCAGCAGCGCGGCGGCCTGGACGAACCGCAGCGGCAGGCCCTCGGACTCGAACCAGAGGTCGACCGCCCAGGCCTTCTCGGCGACGTCCAGGGGCCGTCCGGCGAGCCGGGCGGCGAGCGCGAGGCAGGCGCCGCGCGAGAGCCCGGCGACCGGGTGGTCCTGGAGCCGGGAGCCGGCCGGCAGCACCGAGCTGCTGGGCTCGACGGAGATCAGGAACGCGCAGCGGGGGGCGGCGGCGAGCAGCTCCTCCAGTCCGGCCCCGGCCGGCTCGGCGCCGTCGATGACGACGATCGCGCCGACGTCGGCGAGGTGCGCGGCCAGCTGGCCCGGGTCGGGGCGGTAGCCGGGGGCGTGGTGGGTGGCCGCGAAGAGTTCCTGGAGCAGGTCGGCGGTGGTGCGGCGGTGGCCGCACAGCTGGACGACGCCGCCCGGGGCGAGGTCGGCGGCGGCCTCGGCAACGGCCGACAGCAGAGCGCTGCGGCCCGAGCCGGCCTGGCCGACCAGGCGTATCGAGCGGCCCTCGGCGAGCAGGCCGAGGAGTACGGCGATGTCGGCCTCGCGGTCGAGCAGCGGCAGGTCGGCGGGCCCGGCGCCGAGGGCGAGCGGGCCGACCGCGCGCTCGGCGCCGCCGACCGGGCCACGGGCGGGCTCGCTGCGCTCGATCCGGCGGGGGCGGGGGCGCCACTCCTCGGGGCAGGGGCGGGCCTCGGAGCCGTCCGGGGCGCCGACACCGACCAGCAGGCCGCCGGAGACCAGCTCGCCACCGCGGGTGCGGACGGCCTCCTGCCGGAAGTCACCGGATGGCTGTGCCACGTTCTGCTCCGCCCATGTTCGGCCGCCGGCGCCCCGCGCCGGCCGGCTGACGACTGGATGCGGCCGCGTTCGGGCAGGATTCAGCCCGACCCGGGCGGCCGTCTTCTGACGCGGCAGACTCTCGCACATCCGGCCCCACACGTGTAGCCGGGTCCCAGGGTGAACGCTAGGGCGTGCCTGACAGACACGCCCTAGAGGATGACCCCGTGCGCCTCGGCGATGCCGCCGTCGACCGCGAGGATGCGGTGCAGCTTGGTGGCCACCAGCAGGCGCTGGAGCTGGGCCGGGACGGAGCGCAGCACCAGCCGGCGGCCGATCCGGCCGGCCCGGCGGTGGGTGCCCATGATGACGCCGAGGCCGGTGGCGTCCCAGAACTCCAGCCGGGCGAGGTCGAGCACGAGGTCGCCGAAGCCGCCGTCGACGGCCTGGTGCAGCCGGGCCCGCGCGTCGGCGGCGGTGCGCACGTCGAGGCGGCCCTCGATCGCCAGCGCCGTGTGGTCGCCGGTGATGCGCATGCTCTCCTCCTTCGCCTGGTCGGCCGGTACGGGGGGGGTTCGGTCCGCCCCGGCCGTGCCGGGCCCGGGGGCGGGGTGTCATCCGGGCGGGCCGTGGCCCCTCGCCCGGGCCCGGGACGCAGCATCATCAGCCTGGGCCGGGTTCCCCCTCATCTGACGGCGAACCAGTACCGCAGGTTGCTGGTTCCGGCCACATCTGAAGCAACTTCACTCGCCCGAGGGAATATACGCAGGAACTCTCCACACCTACGCTCGATTACCGCCCAAATCACCCGTCTGCGGCACCCGGCGTGAGGAAACTCACCCGCCCCGGCGGAGCGGGCCGTACGATGCTCCGATCGCACGGCCCGCCCGGTGATCCGCCTGCGTACGGACCTACTTGCCCGCGTACGGGTAGAAGCCGCGGCCGCTCTTGCGGCCGAAGTCGCCGGCGGTGACCATGCGCGCCATGATCTCCGGCGCGGCGAACTTCTCGTCCTGGGTCTCGGCGTAGATGTTGCGGGCGGCGTGCAGCAGGATGTCCACGCCGGTCAGGTCGGCGGTCTCCAGCGGGCCCATCGGGTGGCCGAAGCCGAGCCGGCAGGCGGTGTCGATGTCCTCGGCGGAGGCGACGCCCGTCTCGTACAGCTTGGCGGCCTCGACGACCAGCGCGGTGATCAGGCGGGTGGTGACGAACCCGGCCACGTCGCGGTTGACCACCACGACCTCCTTGCCGACGCCCTCGGCGAAGGCTCGGGCGGCGGCCAGCGTCTCGTCGCTGGTCTTGTAGCCGCGGACCAGCTCGACCAGCTTCATCAGCGGCACCGGCGAGAAGAAGTGCACGCCGACGACGGACTCCGGGCGCTGGGTGACGGCGGCGATCCGGGTGATCGGGATGGCGGAGGTGTTGGAGGCGAGCACGGCGCCATCCTTGGCGAGCTTGTCGAGCTCCCGGAAGACGCCCTCCTTGACCTCCAGCTTCTCGAACACCGCCTCGACCACGATGTCGGCCTCGGCGACGGCGCCCAGGTCGGTGGTGGTGGTGATCCGGCCGAGCGCGGCCTCGGCGTCCTCGGCGCTCAGCCGGCCCTTCGCGACGAACTTCTCGCACGAGGCGCGGATGCCCGCGAGACCGCGCTGCAGCGCCTCCTCGGTGACGTCCCGCAGCACCACCGGGTGGCCGGCCTGCGCGGACACCTGGGCGATGCCGGCGCCCATCAGGCCGGCACCGATCACGGCGATCTGCTTGCTGGACGCATTGCTCATGGCTGGGTCTCCCGATGCCGTCGCCGCCCTGCGGGCGGGCCCTGAAGGCGGCTCAGGGCAGGGGTCACCGCCGTTGAGCCGCGTCACTCACGGCGGACTTTAGTGCCCAAATCCCGCACGCAATAGCAATCGGGAGTGTGATCTGCAACCGACCTGGTCAGTTGCCCATGATGCTCGTCAGATGGTCAGACCGAGGTCCTGGGCCAGGATCGCCGCCTGCACCCGGCTGCGCAGTCGCAGCTTCGCCAGGATCCGGCTGACGTGGGTCTTGGTGGTCGCCTCCGCCATCTCCAGCCGGGCCGCGATCTCCCCGTTGGACATCCCGGCCCCGAGGCAGGCCAGCACCTCCCGCTCGCGCCCGGTCAGGCCCGCCACCGCCGCGCGGGCCTCCGGTCCGACCCTCCGCTCCGGCCGGGCGAAGGTGCCGATCAGCCGCCTGGTCACCGAGGGCGCCAGCATGCCGTCGCCGCGCGCCACCGTCCGGATGCCCTCGACCAGGGCGTCCGCCTCCAGGTCCTTGAGCAGGAACCCGGCCGCGCCGGCCCGCAGCGCGCCGTAGACGTACTCGTCCAGGTCGAAGGTGGTCAGCACGAGCACCTGGGCGGCACCCGCGGCCACCACCTCGCGGGTCGCCGAGACGCCGTCCAGCCGCGGCATCTGGACGTCCATCAGCACCACGTCCGGCCGCAGCTCCAGCGCCAACCGGACGGCCTCCTCGCCGTCGGCGGCCTGCCCGACCACCTCGACGTCCGGCTCGGCCCGCAGGATCATCACCAGCGCCGCCCGTACCGCCGCCTGGTCCTCGGCCACCAGCACCCGGATCGTCATGCCCGTCCCTCACTCCCCTGCGTGCGCGGCAGCACCGCGCGCACGCTCCAGTTCCCGTTCAGCGGCCCGGCCTCGAAGCTGCCGCCGAGCAGCCCGGTCCGTTCCGACATGCCCACCAGTCCGGCCCGCGCGCCGGGCAGTTCGCGGCCCGCCTCGCCCCGGTACGGGCTGTCGACGGCGATCCGCAGCTCCTCGGGCCCGAAGTCCAGCCGCAGCGTCACCAGCCCGGGACCGGCGTGCTTGAGCACGTTGGTCAGCGACTCCTGCACGATCCGGTAGGCGGCCAGCCCGACCGGCACCGGCACCTCGCCGCGCTCGCCCAGCTCGGTGAGTTCGAAGTCCAGCCCGACGTCCCGACCGGCCGCCCGGGCCTTGGCCAGCAGGGCGTCCACCGCGGCGAGGTCGGGCGCCGCGTACGACTCGTCGGCCTCTCCCCCGCCGCTGTCCCGGAGCAGTCCGATCATGCGACGCATTTCGGCCAAACCCTGGACGCTGTTCTCCCGGATCACCGCCAGCACCTCCACCAGCGGGTCGTCCTCGGCCCGCAGCTGCCGCCGGGCGACGGACTGCGCGCCGGTGGCGTGGATCGCGATCGCCGACAGGTGGTTGGCCACCACGTCGTGCAACTCCCGTGCCATCCTCGCCCGTTCGGCGACGATGGCCTCGCGCCGGTCCATCTCCGAGAGCAGCGCGGTCTGTTCGGCGCGCAGCCGCTCGGTCTCGGCTTCCTTCCGGTGCTTACGCACGATGTCGCCGGTCCAGACCGGGGCCAGGAACACCAGCGCGGTGATCACCACCACCGCCAGCGCCGACGGGGCGTCCCCGGCGATCAGCACCAGCGTGCTCAGCCCCAGCACCGAGGCGGCGCCGGTCAGGTGCAGGATCCGCGACATCCGCGGGCTGCCGTAGATCACCGCGGCGTACAGCAGATCGGTGTACATGATCGTGGTGGCCAGCACCGCGCCGGAGAAGATGCTCGCCACGAAGACCAGCCCGCCGACGGTCACCGTCACGATCGGCCGGGTGCGCCGGAACAGTTCCAGCGTCGCCATCACCAGCATCGGCGGCAGGACGGCCCACGGCGGCACGTTCGAGGAGTTGTCGTAAACCCGGAAGGCGATCAGCACGGAGCCGCCGAGCACCCCGCTGAGGGCGATCGCTCGGTCCAGCTGCCGCGGGGAGAGGGTCGGTCTGCGCACGGGACCCATCACATCACCCCGGTCGGGCAGCGGGCTCCGGACCGGGGACGAGGCCCGCTACATCGAAAGATGCAGCCCCGGACGGCACCGCACGACGACGACACCGGCGCGCCCGCGCACGAGGCTGGAAGCACCGCCGACCGTCCGGGAGCAGAACGTGATCGTCACCCTCATCGTCGCCGCCGAGATCTCCTGGTGGATCCTGCTCGGCCTCGGCCTCTCCGCCCGCTACCTGCTGCGGTGGCGCCGGACCAGCACCGCGCTGCTGGTCGGCCTCCCGGTGGTGGACCTCGCGCTGTACGCCCTCACCGTGCTGAACCTGCGGGGCGGCGCCGAGGCGGGCTGGATGCACGCCCTCGCCGCGAGCTACGCCGGCTTCTCGGTCGGCTACGGCCCGTCCCTGGTCGCCTGGGCCGACCGGCACTTCCTGCACCGCTTCGCCGGCGGCCCCAAGCCGTTGCCCTCCCCCAAGTACGGCCCGGAGCGGACCAGGTACGAATGGCAGGTCGCGGGCCGCACCGTCGTCTCGGCCGCGATCACCCTGCCCCTGATCACCCTGCTGGTGCCGCTCTCCGCGGGCGCCGCCCACTTCGGCACCTTCGCCCAGTGGTACTGGAAGCTCGGCATCGCGGCCGTCGTCAACGTGGTCGTGGCCGGCTGCTTCTCGATCTGGCCCAAGGAGCCGCCGGCCGGCGTCACCGTGGTGGACGGCCGGGTGGTCGAGCAGAAGGACCCGGAGAAGGTCTCCTAGCGGTTCTCCCCCGGCACCCAGAGCACGTCGCCGCGCTCCTTGTTGGCCACCCGGGCCAGGATGAACAGCAGGTCGGACAGCCGGTTGAGGTACTTCGCGGTCAGCGGGTTGACGGAGTCCCCGTACTCGGCGATCGCCGCCCAGGTCGAGCGCTCGGCCCGCCGCACCACCGTGCAGGCCAGGTGCAGGTGGGCCGCACCGGGCGTGCCGCCGGGCAGGATGAAGCTGCGCAGCTTCTCCACCTGCGCCAGGTAGTGGTCGCAGTCCCCCTCCAGCCGGTCGATGTAGGACTGGAGCACCCGCAGCGGCGGGTACTTCGGGTCCTCGACCACGGGCGTGGACAGGTCGGCGCCGACGTCGAACAGGTCGTTCTGGACCCGGGTGAGCACGGCCGCCACGTCCTCGGGCAGCGCGCCGACCGCCAGGGCCACCCCGATCGCCGCGTTCGCCTCGTTGGCGTCGGCGTACGCCATCAGCCGCGGGTCGGTCTTGGTGGTCCGGCTCATGTCGCCGAGAGCGGTGGTGCCGTCGTCACCGGTGCGGGTGTAGATGCGCGTCAGATTGACCATGCGGCCAGACTAGCGGGCAGGTTAAGCGACGTTAACCCCAGTCGCCGTTGGCCCTGCGCGCCGTTGCTCCTACGCGACGTTGACCCTCTGCCCGGGCGGCGCCGCCTCCAGCCAGGCGAGGAACCCGGTGAGCGCGTCCTCGCTCATCGCCAGCTCCAGCGGCGCGCCGTTGTGCAGGCAGCGCAGCACCACCGAGCCGGAGAGCAGCGCCAGCTCCTCCTGGCCCTCCGGGTAGCGCCGGCCGAGCACCTCGATCTCCCGGCGCGGCAGCACCTTGCGGGGGCGCGGGGCGTACGAGAAGACCCGGAACCACTCGATCGAGTCACCGCTGTAGCGGCCGATACCAAAAACCCACCCCTTGCCGTCGGTCTGGGGGACCGGGGCCGAGGTGGGTTTGCCGTTCTCGTCGAGGTCGGGCTGCGTCGAGGCGTCGGCGGGCATTTTGAGCCGGTAGCTGCAGTCGAAGGTGCCGCCGACCCGCTGGATGAGGCGCCGGCGGACCGCGAACGCCACCAGGCCGATCACTCCCAGCGCCACGACCGCCGCGCACACCACAAGGGCGAGGACCATGCTCACCGACCTCCTCGCTACCCGCGTTCCCCGTATCGGTCGTATCAAGCGACCGCGTTGACCTACCAACTGAGACGACAGTCCCGGGGTCACGCTCACGCGTCCCCGGGACCGTCGCTCGACCCCGCTAAGCCAGGGTCCGGCACACTCAGGCGTGGGCCTTGAGGCCGCGCGCCGCGAACAGACGCACCTCGGCGCGCCGCTCGGCGTGCGCGTCCAGGTCCGCCTTGGCCTGCTCCAGTGCGCGCTCGGCACGCGCGACATCGATCTCGTCCGCCAGCTCGGCGATCTCCGCGAGCAGAGACAGCTTGTTGTCGGCGAAGGAGATAAAGCCGCCGTGCACCGCGGCGATCACGGTGCCGCCGTCCACCGTGCGGATGGTGACCGGGCCGGTCTCCAGCACACTCAGCACCGGGGTGTGACCCGGCATGATGCCGGTGTCACCGGAGGCCGTACGGGCGACGACGATGGTGGCCGCACCGGACCACACCTTGCGGTCGGCTGCGACCAGCTCGACGTGCAGCTCAGCCAACGTGGGCTCCTAGGCTCATGCAACCCCCGATTACTCGGGAGTTTCGGTAAGAATAACGGCCCCGCGCCTCCGGCATGAAACCGGCGGCACGGATTTGACCGGAATCACAGCCGATGCGACGTGAGGGGTGGGTCCCAGGGCTGGGGCCCACCCCTCACGCTCACTCAGCTGCTACCGGCCGCGATTACTTCTTCGCCAGCTCGGCGGCGTTCTTCTCCAGGTCCTCGATGCCACCGCACATGAAGAAGGCCTGCTCCGGGATGGCGTCGTACTTGCCGTCCGCGATCGAGTTGAAGGCCTCGATGGTCTCCGACAGCGGCACGGTCGAGCCCTCGACACCGGTGAACTGCTTCGCCACGTAGGTGTTCTGCGAGAGGAAGCGCTCGATGCGGCGAGCACGGTGCACCGTGATCTTGTCCTCTTCGGACAGCTCGTCGATACCGAGGATCGCGATGATGTCCTGGAGGTCCTTGTACTTCTGCAGGATCCCCTTGATACGGACGGCCGTGTCGTAGTGGGTCTGCGCGATGTACCGCGGGTCGAGGATGCGGGACGTGGAGTCCAGCGGGTCGACGGCCGGGTAGATACCCTTCTCCGAGATCGGACGCGACAGAACGGTGGTCGCGTCCAGGTGGGCGAAGGTGGTGGCCGGCGCCGGGTCGGTCAGGTCGTCCGCGGGGACGTAGATCGCCTGCATCGAGGTGATCGAGTGACCGCGGGTCGAGGTGATGCGCTCCTGCAGGAGGCCCATCTCGTCGGCCAGGTTCGGCTGGTAACCCACCGCGGAGGGCATCCGGCCGAGCAGGGTCGACACCTCGGAACCGGCCTGGGTGAACCGGAAGATGTTGTCGATGAAGAGGAGCACGTCCTGCTTCTCGACGTCGCGGAAGTACTCCGCCATGGTCAGCGCGGAGAGCGCGACGCGCAGACGGGTGCCCGGCGGTTCGTCCATCTGGCCGAAGACCAGCGCGGTCTTGTCCAGAACGCCCGAGTCCACCATCTCGTCGATGAGGTCGTTGCCCTCACGGGTGCGCTCGCCGACGCCGGCGAACACCGAGACACCACCGAAGTTCTCGGCGACGCGGTAGATCATCTCCTGGATCAGAACGGTCTTGCCGACACCGGCACCACCGAACAGACCGATCTTGCCACCCTGCACGTACGGGGTGAGGAGGTCGATGACCTTGATGCCGGTCTCGAACATCTCGGTCTTGGACTCGAGGTCCTTGAACTCCGGGGCCTTGCGGTGGATCGGCCAGCGGACCTCGACCTGCTGGTCGAACTCCTTCTGGTCGACGTTCAGCACGTCACCGAGGGCGTTGAACACCTTGCCCTTGGTGATCTGGCCGACCGGCACCGAGATGGCGGCACCGGTGTCGCTGACCTGGGTGCCACGGACCAGACCGTCGGTCGGCTGCATCGAGATGCCGCGGACCATGCCGTCGCCCAGGTGCTGGGCGACCTCAAGGGTCAGGGTCTTGCGGCCCGAGCCGTCGGGGTTGTCCACCTCGACGTGCAGGGCGTTGAACATGTTCGGAATAGCGTCGACGGGGAACTCCACGTCGACGACCGGGCCGATGACCCGCGCGACGCGGCCCGTCGCCGTGGTCGGCTCAACAGTGGTGGTCATTCTCATTCGCTCCCGCGGCTAGCGTCGGCGAGGGCGTTGGCGCCGCCGACGATCTCGCTGATTTCCTGGGTGATCTCGGCCTGACGGGCCGAGTTGGCAAGCCGCGTGAGCGACTTGATGAGCTCGCCGGCATTGTCCGTCGCGCTCTTCATCGCACGACGGCGGGCGGCGTGCTCGGAGGCGGCCGACTGCAGCAGCGCGTTGTAGATCCGACTCTCGACGTACCGCGGCAGCAGCGCGTCCAGCACGCCCTCCGCCGACGGCTCGAAGTCGTACAGCGGGAAGATCTCCGTCTTGGCCGGCGTCTGGTCACTGAGCTGGACGTCGTCCAGCTTCAGCGGCAGCAGCCGGGCCTCCACCGCGTTCTGCGTCAGCATCGACACGAACTCGGTCGAGATCAGGTGGAGTTCGTCCACGCCGCCGGTCTCGGCCGTGAAGGCCTCGATCAGGTCGGCCGCCACCATCTTCGCGTCGCCGTAGGTCGGCTTGTCCGAGAAGCCCGTCCACGAGTTCCCCACCGCCAGGTTGCGGAAGGTGTAGTACGAGACACCCTTCCGACCGACGATGTAGGTCACCACGTCCTTGCCCTCGGCGCGCAGGCGCTCGGAGAGCGACAGCGCGGCCTTGATGGCGTTGGTCGAGTAACCGCCGGCCAGACCGCGGTCCGCCGCCACCAGCAGGATCGCGGCACGGGTGGCGTTCGGGTTCTCAGTGGTGAGCGGGTGCTTGGCGTTGGACCGGGTGGCCACCGCCGTCACCGCCCGGGTGAGCTCATCGGCGTACGGAGTGGAGGCGGCCACCGCGCGCTGCGCCTTGACGATGCGCGCCGCGGAGATCATCTCCATCGCCTTGGTGATCTTCTTCGTCGCGGTGACAGAGCGGATCCGGCGCTTGTAGACCCGAAGCTGTGCTCCCATGGGTCGTTACGTCCTTTCCCTCGCTACCGGACTCAGGCCTGCTCGGAGAGCAGCTTGCCGTCGGCGGTCTGGTAACCCTGCTTGAAGGCGTCGATCGCGCCGGTCAGCGCGTCGATGGTGCCGTCCTCCAGCTTGCTGGTCTCGACGATGCCGGCCAGCAGGTTCTTGTGCTGCAGACGCAGGTGGTCGAGGAACTCGCGCTCGAAGCGGCGGATCTCGGCGACCGGGATGTCGTCCAGCTTGCCGGTGGTGCCGGCCCAGATGGAGACGACCTGCTCCTCGACCGGGAACGGCTGGTACTGACCCTGCTTCAGCAGCTCGACCATGCGCGCACCGCGCTCCAGCTGGGCCTTGGAGGCCGCGTCCAGGTCGGAACCGAAGGCGGCGAACGCCTCCAGCTCGCGGTACTGGGCGAGGTCCAGGCGCAGGCGGCCGGCGACCGACTTCATGGCCTTGATCTGGGCCGAGCCACCGACGCGGGAGACCGAGATACCGACGTTCACGGCCGGGCGGATGCCGGCGTTGAACAGGTCGGACTCCAGGAAGCACTGGCCGTCGGTGATGGAGATGACGTTGGTCGGGATGTACGCCGAGACGTCGTTGGCCTTGGTCTCGATGATCGGCAGACCGGTCATCGAGCCGCCGCCCAGGGCGTCGTTCAGCTTCGCGCAGCGCTCCAGCAGGCGGGAGTGCAGGTAGAAGACGTCACCCGGGTAGGCCTCGCGGCCCGGCGGGCGGCGCAGCAGCAGGGAGACGGAGCGGTAGGCCTCGGCCTGCTTCGACAGGTCGTCGAAGACGATCAGGACGTGCTTGCCGTCGTACATCCACTCCTGGCCGATGGCCGAACCGGTGTACGGGGCGAGGTACTTGAAGCCGGCCGGGTCGGAGGCGGGAGCGGCCACGATGGTGGTGTACTCCAGCGCGCCGGCCTCCTCCAGGGCGCCGCGGACGGACGCGATGGTGGAGCCCTTCTGACCCACGGCGACGTAGATGCAGCGGACCTGCTTCTCCGGGTCGCCCGAGCGCCAGTTGTCGCGCTGGTTGATGATCGTGTCGACGGCCACCGCGGTCTTGCCGGTCTGGCGGTCACCGATGATCAGCTGACGCTGGCCACGGCCGATCGGGGTCATGGCGTCGATGGCCTTGATGCCGGTCTGCAGCGGCTGCTTGACCGACTTGCGGGCCATGACGCCGGGGGCCTGCAGCTCCAGGGCGCGGCGGCCGGTGGCGGCGATGTCGCCCAGGCCGTCGATCGGGTTGCCCAGCGGGTCCACGACGCGGCCGAGGTAGCCGTCGCCGACCGGAACCGAGAGGACCTCGCCGGTGCGGCGCACCGTCTGACCCTCCTCGATGCCGCCGAACTCGCCGAGGATGACGACACCGATCTCGCGGGTGTCGAGGTTCAGCGCGAGGCCGAGCGTGCCGTCCTCGAACTTCAGCAGCTCGTTCGCCATGACCGAGGGCAGGCCCTCGACATGCGCGATGCCGTCCGCTGCGTCAGTGACCTTGCCGACCTCTTCCACAGAGGCGGCGTCCGGCTGGTACGACTGGACAAAGTCGGCCAGCGCGTCCCGGATCTCCTCCGGACGGATCGTAAGCTCCGCCATCAGGCTTCCCTGCTCTCCTAGTTTGCGATCCTCGGCCCGCCATTGAGGGCCGCAAGTATTCGACTCTCGGCCGGGTCTGCCGAACCGGCCGTACGATTTGCCGGCTCTTGGGGGAGCCGGTTTCCCGACCGAGGGTCGGATGTGCTGCTTCGGTGCTCAGCCTTCGAGCGTCTGGCGAGCGCCTTCGAGGCGGCTCGACACGGTGCCTTCGATGACCTCGTCGCCGATCTGCACCCGGACACCGCCGACGACCTCGGGGTCGATGTCGATGTTCAGGTGGACCTGGCGGCCGTACATCCGGCCCAGAGCACCGGACAGGCGCTCCTTCTGGGTGTCCGACAGCAGCACCGCGGTGGTGACCAGGGCCACCACGCGGCCACGACGCGCGGCGGCGAGCTTCGAGTAGGACTCCAGGCCCTGCTCCAGGCTACGGCCACGCGGGGCGTTGACGAGGGCCGTGACCAGGCGGACGGTGCCCGCGTGGGCGCGGCCGCCGAGCAGCTTCCTGATCAGCTCCGCCTTGGCGGCGGCGCCGGCCTTCGGCTCGGTCAGCGCGGCGCGCAGCTCGTGCGAGCCGCTCACCACCCGGCCGAACCGGAACAGCTCGTCCTCGACGTCGTCCAGCGCACCGGTCTTGTCCGCGCCGATGACCTCGGCGTACGCGGCGAGTTCCTCGGTCGCGTCGACCAGGTCGCGCGAGCCCGACCAGCGGGAGCGGACCAGGCCGGACACCAGGTCGGCGGTCTCGCCGGAGACCTGACCGGTCAGCAGCGAGGAGACCAGCTGGGCCTTGTCCTGGCCCGACCGGGACGGGTCGGTGAGGACACGGCGCAGCGACACCTCACGGTCCAGCAGGACCGTGACGGCGGTGAGCTCCTCGGCGAGCTTGGCCGCGTCCACCGAGGTGGAGTCGGTCAGGCTCTCCAGGTTCTGCCGCCCGGCGGCGAGGGCCTCGCGGCTGGCGCCGATCACTTGGCCGCACCCTGAGCAACGGCGGCCTTGGCCTCCAGCTCGTCCAGGAAGCGGTCGATCACGCCGCTCTGCCGGGCGTGGTCCTCAAGGGACTCACCCACGATGCGGGAGGCCAGCTGGGAGGCCAGCGAACCCACGTCCTGGCGCAGGGCGGCAGTCGCCTGCTTCTTGTCGGCGTCGATCTGGGCGTGACCGGCCGCGACGATGGCCTCGCGCTGACGCTGGCCCTCCTCGCGCATCTCCGCGAGCTGGGCGGCACCCTGCTCGCGAGCCTGCTCGACGATGCGAGCAGCCTCGTGACGCGCCTCGGCGAGCTCGGCGCGGTACTGCTCAAGCAGGGCCTGGGCCTCCGCCTGAGCGGCCTCGGCGCGCTCCATGCCGCCCTCGATGGCGTCCCGACGCTCCGACAGCACCTTCTCGATGCTGGGGAGGAGCTTCTTGCCGAGGAGACCGAAGACGATGAAGAAGCAGAGCAGGCCGATGATGATCTCGGGCCACGCGGGGAGGAGAGGGTTCATCTTCTCCTCGGCCGCGAGCGTAACCGCGATGCTCATATCTGGACCTTCCTCGAAAGGGTCTGCGGCAGGATTACTTGTTGCCGAAGACGAACGGCATGACGATGCCGATGAGGGCGAGCGCCTCGGTCAGCGCGAAGCCGATGAACATGTTGGAGCGGATGAGACCGGCGGCCTCGGGCTGACGGGCCATGGCCTGGACACCGTTACCGAAGATGAGACCGACGCCGATGCCGGGGCCGATGGCGGCGAGGCCGTAGCCGATGGAGGCGACGGAACCGTAGACGTTGCCCTCAGCGAGCATGCTCATTGACGTTGTCCTTTGCAGGGGTGGTGATCCGGTGGTGATTGGCCACCGGGCGGTCCGGGAGGTTGGTTCAGGGAGGGCCGAGGCCCCGGGCTCAGTGCGACTCTTCGAGGGCACCGGCGATGTAGCTGCTGGCCAGCATCACGAAGATGTAGGCCTGCAGGAACTGGACCAGCAGCTCGAAGGCGGTCAGCGCGACGGCGACGATGAACGAGGCCGAGCCGTAGAGCGCGCCCAGGGTCGGGCTGAGCAGGTACCAGGAGGCGATGGAGAACATCACGATCAGCAGGTGGCCGGCGAACATGTTCGCGAAGGCTCGGACCGCGAGCGTGAAGGGGCGCACGAAGATGTTCGAGAAGAACTCGATCGGCACCAGGATGAACATGACCCAGCCGGGGATGCCCGAGGGCCAGCAGAGGTTCTTCAGACCGCCGACGAAGCCGTGCTTCTTGAAGGTCAGCGTCATGTAGACGATCCACACGACCGCCGCGAGGCCGGCCGGGAACGCGATCGCGGCCGTCACCGGGAACTGGGCGAACGGGATGATCGACATGATGTTCATCAACCAGATGAAGAAGAACATCGAGACCAGCATCGGGACGTACTTCTCGCCCTTCTTGCCGATCGTCTCCATCACGATGGAGCGCTTGACGAAGTCGTAGCCGATCTCACCGACGAGCTGCAGCTTGCCGGGGACCAGGCGCGGCTTGGCGAAGGCGGCCCAGAAGAAGACGACCACCAGCACGGCGACGATCATCGACAGCAGCATCGGCTTGTTGAAGTCGACGCCGCCGATCGTGAAGATCGGCTTGAACGAGAATTCGTTCAGACCCGGCGCCGGGAAGCCGCAGCCAGCGTCCCCGAAGTGGCAACTGCTGGCGAGGGGGAGTTCAGCACTCACCACGGACTCCTTCGTCGTGACGCATGGTTACGGCAACCTCGGTGTGTCGGCGCGGCCTGCGGCCACGGAGCGGCACTGGAACTTGATGGGTTTCTCGCCGACCCCGCCCGGCAGTGCGCTGCACCACGGCGGGATCATCGAAGACTGCGCGGATCCGGGGGGCGATCCGTCCAATGTCCGGACAGACCTGGCCTCTTCCCGTACTCCGTTGTTGCGACGGACGATAGCAGCCCGTCAGTGCGGCATAAACACCGCCCCCCTCGTTGGGGGGACAGTTGGGCCTCGTCACTGTTGACGCCCCGAGTCGGAGGGCTTGTCGTCCTTGTTTTCGGAGGCGTCGGGGTCGACGTAGAAGGTCTTCGCCTTGAGCGCGCCGCGCACCTGGAAGCCCGTCCAGATCAGTGCGCAGCCGAGCAAGGTGAAGGCGAACGCCTGCCGGTTGAAGAGCTCGGTGTTCTTGAAGACCGCGAGGACGATGCCGACCAGCAGGATCTGCGTGGTGTACACGAGCAGCGCCGCGGCCATCATGATGTGCGGGTTCGACCTGGTCAGCCGGTCGAGCGCGACCTGGCCGAAGCTGAAGAAGGCCATCACCAGCAGTGCGCCGAAGAGGGCGCCGAGCAGCCCCTTCCCACCGGCGACGGCGAACGAGATCGCCATGGCGAGGATCCCGGCGACCGCAGTGGGAATCGCGGCGCCTCGGAGGATCCGGGCGTCGTTGGACGGCATGTCGGCAGCTCCGGCGGCATGTCGATGTGGCGGGGGACGGGTCGCAAAGCATGGTGGTGACACCGGACCGAGCAGCCGCCGCCGGGCCGCCCGCTGGAGCGGCGGGCCCGTCGAGGGAGACCGACCGGGGACGGAAGTCCTCCACCTGTCAGGTCTTTCGGCGTGTTCTCGGTACTCGTGAACGGTATCACAAACTATTTGATGAGAGCTTTACCATGAATGTGTGGTGCCTGTCACACTGACGGCCCAACAGTGCCTCCGAACGAGTGAACAGATCTGACGTACCGTCAAGCACCGTCAAGTGCCCTGCTAGCGGCGGCCGGTGGCGCGACGGTGGTCGTCGAGCGCGGAGGAGCCCCGGCCGGCTTCACCGAGAAGTTGCTTGTCCTTCGCCGACAGTTCAGCCATCGGCGCCGAGGGCTGCCGGCGGTACCGCGGCGGGACGAAGGACTGCACCGCCCGCGGGGCGCGCGGCCGGAACCGCGGGGTCAGCAGCACCACCAGACCGACCAGGCAGAGCCCGGCCAGCGTCAGCACCACCGTGCGGCCGGTGTTGGTGATCGAGAAGGCCACCGTGCCGAAGGCGATCAAAGCGGCCCAGAAGTACATGATCAGCACGGCCCGGCTGTGCGAGTGGCCGACCTGCAGGAGCCGGTGGTGCAGGTGCCGCTTGTCCGCGGCGAACGGCGACTGGCCGGCCCAGGTGCGGCGGACGACGGCGAGCAGCAGGTCCGCCAGCGGCAGCGCGATGACCGTCAGCGGCAGCAGCAGCGGGATGTAGATCGGCACCAAGGCGTGCACGGTCGCGGTCTGCGAACCGGTCTCGCTGGTGATCAGGTCGGGGTCGACGCGCCCGGTGATGGAGATCGCGGCGACGGCCAGCATCAGGCCCAGCATCATCGAGCCGGAGTCACCCATGAAGATCCGCGCAGGGTGCATGTTGTGCGCCAGGAAGCCCAGGCACATGCCGATCAGCAGCACGCTGAACAGCACGGCGGGCGCCGCGTCGGTGATCGTGTAGCCGTACCAGAGCCGGTACGAGTACAGGAAGAAGGCCATCGCGGCGATGCAGACCATGCCGCCGGCCAGGCCGTCCAGGCCGTCGATGAAGTTCACCGCGTTGACCATGACGACGACCAGGGTGACCGAGATGACCATGCCCTGGGTGGGGCTGACGGCGACCGTGCCGACGCCCGGCACCGGCAGGGTGATCACCGTGACGCCCTGCCAGACCATCACACCGGCGGCGATCATCTGGCCGCCGAGCTTCACCAGGGCGTCCACGCCCCACTTGTCGTCGAGCACGCCGAGCAGCCACATGATCCCGGCGCCGGAGAGCAGCGCGCGGATGTCGGTGCCCTGGCTGAACACCTTGCTCAGGTTGTCCAGCTGCGAGGCGACCAGGATGCCCGCGCACAGCCCGCCGAACATGGCGATGCCGCCGAGCCGCGGCGTGGGCTCGCGGTGCACGTCACGGGCCCGGACCGGCGGCATGGCGCCGGCCGCGATCGCGAACTTCCGGACCGGGCCGGTCAGCAGGTAGGTGACGGCCGCGGTGCAGAACAGCACCAGCAGATACTCACGCACCACTGGCCTCCTGCATCACTGTCCAACGGGAAGGTACCGAAGGTACTCCCGCGTCTGTCCGGGGTTCGAGGTGCGTGGCCACGGCACACACCTTATTGAGTCGGACGCCCGGGGCGCGCATCGCGGTTCGCCCTACCGGGTAGGAGATCCGGATGCCCGTGACGCTTCCCGGCTCATGCGCCCGCCTCGCTGCGCTCGGCAGGG
This sequence comes from Kitasatospora aureofaciens, assembly GCF_019192735.1. Lineage (GTDB taxonomy): Bacteria > Actinomycetota > Actinomycetes > Streptomycetales > Streptomycetaceae > Kitasatospora > Kitasatospora aureofaciens_A. The sequence continues at coordinate 8,498 of NZ_JAHTKP010000017.1, read as the reverse complement.
GCATTCGCCCACCCGCACCTTTCGATGATTCTCCCCCAGCCTTCGGCCGGGGGGACCCCCATGCTTCGCTCACTCATCCGCGGTCCGCGAAGGCAAGGGCCAGCTCCCGGACCCGCTCGCCGACCTCCGCCACCGCGCCCCCGGCGAGCAGCCGTCCGACCAGTCCGGCGATCTCCGCCAGCTCCGGCTCCCCCATCCCCTGCGTGGTCACCGTACCGGTGCCGAGCCGGATCCCGGAGGCCTCGGACGGCGGCGCCGGGTCGTACGGCAGCGCGCACTTGCCGAGCAGCAGCCCGGCCACCGCGCAGCGCCGCTCGGCCTCGGCGCCGGTGACGCCGAGCGGGCTCACGTCCGCCGTCACCAGGTGGGTGTCGGTACCGCCGGTCAGCGGGCGCATTCCGGCCTGCGCGAGCCCCTCGGCGAGCGTCCGCGCCCCGGCGACTGTCCGCAGCGCGTACGCCCGGTAGGCGGGCGTCGCCGCCTCCGCCAGCGCGACGGCCTTGCCGGCCACCTCGTTCATCGCCGCCCCGCCCTGGCTGAACGGGAACACCGCCCGGTCGATCCGCTCGGCCAGCTCGGCAGTGGACAGCAGCAGGCCGCCGCGCGGGCCGCGCAGCAGCTTGTGGGTGGCCATCACGGTGACGTCGGCATACGGCACCGGGGAGGGCGCCGCACCGGCCGCGATCAGGCCGGTCGTCTGCGCGGCGGAGGCGATCAGGTACGCGTCCACCTCGTCGGCAATCTCCCGGAAGGCGGCCCAGTCCGGGTGCCGGGGGTAGGAGATGGAGCCCGCGACGATGGCCTTCGGGCGGTGCAGCCGGGCCAGTTCGCGCACCTGGTCGAGGTCGATCAGGCCGTCGCCCTCGCGCACGCCGTAGCCGGTGAAGGCGAACCAGCGGCCGGAGAAGTTCGCCCGCGAGCCGCAACTGAGGTGGCCGCCGTGCTCCAGCGACATCGCCAGCACGCCGTCGCCGGGCCGCAGCAGCGCCGCGTACGCCGCCAGCATCGCCGAAGTGGCCGACCGGGGCTGGACGTTGGCGTGCGGGGCGATGAACAGCTCGCGGGCCCGGTCGATCGCCAGCAGCTCGGCGGCGTCCGCGAGGGCGCAACCGGTGTGATGGCGGCGTCCGGGGTAGCCCTCGGCGTACTTGTCGATCAGCGGGCCGCTCAGGGCCGCCAGAACGGCCGGGCTGGTCAGGTTCTCCCCCGCCAGCAGCTGGATCGTCTCGGCCCGCCGCTCGGCCTCCGCGGCGAGCAGGTCGGCGAGCTGCGGATCCGCCCGGTGCAACGCCTCGGACGCCCAGGGGCGCCCCCTCGTCGCGGTAGGGCCGGTCGCGGCATCGGTGACGGTCATGGCGGGGCTCCCGGGCGCTTCGGGGTCGATTCCTCCAGCGTAGGACCGGGCCCCGCGGGCGGCTCGCCGACGCGGGGCCGGTGCACCCGGGCGGGCGCGCAGGGACATGCCTAAACGTGCGCGGGTACCCCGGTGAGCGCGGTGACGACGGGGTCGACCGCGTGGAATATCTCCTCGCCGCAGTTGCGGAACATGCCGATTGGCGCGCCGTACGGGTCATCGACCTCGTCGGACTCCGGGGTGGCGGCGAGCAGCCAGCCGCGCAGCGCGGCGGCCGACCGGACCAGCGCACGGGCACGCTCGGTGACGTCCGCGCCGCGGCGCGGGTCGGGCAGCGTGCCCGGGTCTATCGTCCGCACCAGGCGGGTGAACTCCTTCAGCGTGAAGGTGCGCAGCCCCGCCTCGTGGCCCATCGAGATCACCTGGGCGCGGTGGTCCAGGGTCGCGGTGAGCACCAGGTCGGCCTCGACCACGTGCTCGTCGAGCAGTTCCCGGCCGGCGAAGCCGCCGCTGTCGGCGCCGTACTCGTTGAGCACGGTCGCGGCGTGGTCCTCCATCGGCGCGCCCTCGTGGCCCCAGGTGCCGGCGCTCTCCACCAGGATCCGTCCGGCCACCCGGGGGCTGAGCCGGGTGTCCAGCTCACGCCGGGTCAGCCGCTCGGCGATCGGCGAGCGGCAGATGTTGCCGGTGCAGACGAACAGGATCCGGAAGTGGTCCAGCGGCCTGGGGCCCACGCTCAGGTACGGCGCTATGCCGGGCCCGGCATGGAGCGAGGCGGTGGGCGTCAACTGCCGGCCTCCAGGTCGGGGACGACCTCCCTCAGCTGCTCGACGCTGATCGCGCCGGCCCGCAGCAGGACCGGGACCTTGCCCGTGACGTCGACGATGGACGAGGCGGTCGCGTGGTCGGCCTGTCCGCCGTCCAGGTAGACCGAGATGGCGTCGCCGAGCTGCGCCTGCGCCTCGTCGCAGGTGGCCGGGGACGGGCCGCCGGTCTTGTTGGCGCTGGAGACGGCGAGCGGGCCGGTGGCGTTCAGCAGCTCGATGGCGACCGGGTGCAGCGGCATCCGGACCGCGACGGTGCCGCGGGTCTCGCCGAGGTCCCAGCGCAGCGAGGGCTGGTGCCGGGCGACCAGGGTGAGCCCGCCGGGCCAGAACGCGTCGACCAGCTCCCAGGCCTGCTCGGAGAAGTCGGTGACCAGCCCGTGCAGGGTGGTCGGCGAGCCGACCAGGACCGGCGAGGGCATGTCGCGGCCGCGGCCCTTGGCGGCCAGCAGGGCGGCCACGGCCTCGGGCGAGAAGGCGTCCGCGCCGACGCCGTACAGGGTGTCGGTGGGCAGCACGACGAGTTCGCCGCGGCGGATGGCCGAGGCGGCCTCGCGCAGGCCGGTGGCGCGGTCCCCGGCGTCGGCACAGTCGTAGCGGCGGCTCATCGGTGCGGTCCCCTTCCGGAATGGCTCATGACGTTCACAGCGCGGCCTTGCCCGCCGTGATGCTGCGCTGACCGGTCACAACGACGCCCTCCGGGCGGTCGTACTGCGCTCGATTGTTCACAGCGCAGCCCTTCGGGCTGTTGTGCTGTGCTCGATTGTTCACAACGACGCCCTTCGGGCTGTTGTGAAGCGCGGCCGGTTGTTCAGATCGCGGTGGTCGGCGGTGTCCGTCCAACCGCGTTCCTCGTTGAAGATCCACGGCACCTGCCCGCCCTGCTGGTCGGCGTGCTCGATCACCACCGCGCCGCCCGGGCGCAGCAGCCGGGCAGCCACCCGCTCGATGCCGCGGATGGTGTCCAGCCCGTCCTCGCCGGAGAACAGCGACATCTGCGGGTCGTGGTCGCGGGCCTCCGGCGCGACGTACTCCCACTCGGTGAGCGGGATGTACGGCGGGTTGGAGATCACCAGGTCGAAGCGGCCGTCCCAGGAGCGGTCGTCGGCGAAGGCCTTGGTGGCGTCGCCGGCGTGCAGGGTGACCCGGGCCCGGTCCGGGCTGGCGGCGATGTTGCGCCGGGTGTACTCCAGCGCGCCCTCGTCGAGCTCGAAGGCGTGCACGGTCGAGCGCGGCAGTTCCTGGGCGAGCGCGAGCGCGATGGCGCCGGAGCCGGAGCAGAGGTCGACGACCAGCGGCTCGGCCACGTCCATGTCGCGGACGGCGTCTATGGCCCACTCGACCACCGTCTCGGTCTCCGGCCGGGGCACGAACACCCCGGGGCCGACCTCCAGCTCCAGGTAGCGGAAGAACGCCCGCCCGGTGATGTGCTGGAGCGGTTCGCGCGCCTCGCGGCGGGAGACGGCCTCCCAGTAGCGGGCGTCGAAGTCGGCGTCCTTCACCGTGTGCAGCTGGCTGCGCTTGACGTTGTGGACGTAGGCGGCGAGTTCCTCCGCGTCGAAACGCGGCGACGGCACGCCGGCCGCGGCCAACCGCTGGGTGGCCTGGGCCACCTCGGCGAGCAGCAGGTTCATCCGTACGACCTCTTGTTTCTGCGCTCCGGCTGCGGGGTTGTACCGGTGCTGGGGCGCCGGTCTCAGTTCTGTTGGGCCGCGGCGAGCTTGGCCGTCGCGTCCGCGTCGACGCAGGACTGGATCACCGCGTTCAGGTCGCCGTCCAGGACCTGGTCCAGGTTGTACGACTTGAAGCCCGTGCGGTGGTCCGAGATGCGGTTCTCGGGGTAGTTGTACGTCCGGATCCGCTCGGAGCGGTCCACCGTGCGGACCTGGCTGCGGCGGGCGTCCGACGCCTCCCGCTCGGCCTCCTCCTGCGCGGCGGCGAGCAGCCGCGAACGCAGGATGCGCATCGCCTGCTCCTTGTTCTGCAGCTGGCTCTTCTCGTTCTGGCAGGACGCCACGATACCGGTCGGCAGGTGGGTGATCCGGACAGCGGAGTCGGTGGTGTTGACCGACTGGCCGCCGGGGCCGGAGGAGCGGTAGACGTCGATCCGCAGGTCGTTGGCGAGGATCTCGACCTCGACCTCCTCCGCCTCGGGGGTGACCAGCACGCCCGCCGCGGAGGTGTGGATGCGGCCCTGGGACTCGGTGGCGGGGACACGCTGCACGCGGTGCACGCCGCCCTCGTACTTCAGGCGGGCCCAGACGCCCTGGCCGGGCTCGCTGTTGCCCTTGGTCTTCACGGCGACGGAGACGTCCTTGTAGCCGCCGAGGTCCGACTCGTTGAAGTCGATGATCTCGGTCTTCCAGCCGATCCGCTCGGCGAAGCGCAGGTACATCCGGAGCAGGTCGCCGGCGAACAGCGCGGACTCCTCGCCGCCCTCGCCCGCCTTGATCTCCAGGATGACGTCCTTCTCGTCGCTCGGGTCGCGCGGGACGAGCAGCAGGCGCAGCTCCTCCGTCAGCTCCTCGCGGCGGCGCTCGGAGTCCTTCACCTCGGCGAGGAACTCCGGTTCCTCGGCGGCGAGTTCACGTGCGGCCTCGATGTCCTCGCCGGCCTGCCGCCACTCCCGGTAGACCCGGGTGATCGGGGTCAGCTCGGCGTACCGCTTGGCCAGCTTGCGGGCGTTGGCCTGGTCGGCGTGGACGGACGGGTCGGCCAGCCTCTTCTCGAGGTCGGCGTGCTCGACCAGGAGCTCTTCGACTGCCTCGAACATGGAGTGGGCCTTCTTCCCGTGAGAACCGTTGGGGTACCGGTCGGTGGTGCGAACCGGTGGACGAGAGCGCGCAAACGCCGGGGGACGCGAACGGCGCCGGCCCCCAGCGCCCCCGGAACGAGTACGGGGGCACCGGGAACCGGCGCCGAGGGAGCGCTAGGCCTTCGCGCTGTGCTGCTTGCCGAAGCGGGCCTCGAAGCGGGCCACGCGGCCACCGGTGTCGAGGATCTTCTGCTTGCCGGTGTAGAACGGGTGGCACTGCGAGCAGACCTCGGCGCGGATCTCGCCGCTGGTCTCGGTCGAGCGGGTCGTGAACTCGGCGCCGCAGGTGCAGGTCACACGGGTGACCACGTACTCGGGGTGAACGTTGGGCTTCAAGGGGTTCTCCTAGTGTTCGGGAGGGCACCGGGTCGGCGGCTGGAGTGCCGCACGTGAACCGGGACCGACGGACCAGTCTGCCAGGACCGGCCGCATCTTCCCAAACCGGGTCGTGTTCCGGGATATTCCGGGCGCCCCCGGACCGCCCCCGGACCGCCGGCGGGCGCCCCGCGGACTAGCGCTTCGCGGCGGCCGTAGGGACGGCCGTCGGGGTGGCCGTGGGGGTGGCCGTCGGGGTGGCCGTCGGGGTGGCCGTGGGGGACGCCTGGGCGGGGTTCTGGGGCTGGGCCGCGACGACGGCCTGCGGGATCGCGTGGTCGGCCTTGAGCGCCGCCCAGACCTGGTCCGCCTGCGGCTGCTGCTCGACCACGCGGTTGGGGTCGCTGGGGGCGGTGACCACCGGCAGGGTCACCATGCCGAGCTGGTCCGGCCCGATCCCCTTGAGCTCCTGGACCAGCCCGACCAGCGCGCTCACCGAACCGAGCGCCGAGTCGGTGGTGATGCTCTTCGTCACGGTGTCGCCGATCGACCACAGCTTGACCGGATTGGAGAACAGGCCCATCCCGCCGGCCTGCTGGAGCAGCGACTTCACCATCTGCTTCTGCAGCTCGATCCGGCCGAGGTCGCTGCCGTCGCCGACGCCGTGCCGGGTGCGGACGAAGGCGAGCGCCTGCGTGCCGTCCAGGTGGTGCTCGCCGGCCGGGAGGTCGAGCCCGCTGTCCTTGTCGTGGATGGCCACCGTGGTGGTCACGGTGGCCCCGCCTATCGCGTCCACGACCCGGGCGAAGCCGGCGAAGTCGACCTGGACGAAGTGGTCCATCCGCAGACCGGTCAGCTGCTCGGTGGTCTTGACCGCGCAGGCCGCGCCGCCGGTCTCGAAGGCGCTGTTGTACATCGCGCGCTTGGCGCCCGGCGCGGGCTTGCCGTTCGCGTCGGTGCAGTCGGGCCGGTTGACCAGGGTGTCGCGCGGGATCGAGACGATCTCGGCGTGCGAGTGGTCCTGGTTGACGTGCACCACCATCGCGGTGTCGGAGCGGGCGCTGTCGCCGGTGTCCCCGCCGGCCAGGTCGCCGTTCGCGCCGGCCCGCGAATCCGAGCCCAGGACGAGGATGTTGAACGAGCCGTTGGTGGCGGCCGGCGGCCGGGCGTCGCCCAGGCGGGCGTTGATGTCGACGCTCTTGATGTTGCCGTTGAGCTTGACGTACGCGTAGACGGCGACTCCGGCGCCCAGGACGACGAGCGCGGCGAACGCGCAGGCGGCTACCCGCAGAACCTTGCGGCGGCTGGTCGGGACCCTCTTGTGCTCGGCCATACGCACCAGAGTAAATCGGACAAGATGATCCAAAGGGGTTGAGATGTCGCAACTCTGGAACAAACGCGTCCGGGCAAACGCGTCCGGACAGCACGGAACCCCGGACCGCTCGCGCGGTCCGGGGTTCCGTGCTGTTCGGTGCCGTTCAGTACGCCGAGGGCGTCCCGTTACGGTCAGTCGCCGGACCCGGGGGTCGTCTTGGCGATCTGCATCAGGAACTCGGCGTTGCTCTTGGTCTGCTTCATCTTGTCCAGCAGGAGCTCGATCGCCTGCTGCGAGTCGAGCGCGTGCAGCACCCGGCGCAGCTTCCAGACGATCCCCAACTCCTCGCTGCCGAGCAGGATCTCCTCCTTGCGGGTGCTGGAGGCGTCCACGTCGACGGCCGGGAAGATGCGCTTGTCCGAGAGCTTCCGGTCGAGCTTGAGCTCCATGTTGCCGGTGCCCTTGAACTCCTCGAAGATCACCTCGTCCATGCGCGAGCCGGTCTCGACCAGCGCGGTGGCCAGGATGGTCAGCGAGCCGCCGTTCTCGATGTTGCGCGCGGCACCGAAGAACTTCTTCGGCGGGTACAGCGCGGTCGAGTCGACACCACCGGACAGGATGCGGCCGGAGGCCGGCGCCGCCAGGTTGTAGGCGCGGCCGAGGCGGGTGATCGAGTCCAGCAGGATCACCACGTCGTGGCCCAGCTCGACCAGGCGCTTGGCGCGCTCGATGGCCAGCTCGGCGACGGTGGTGTGGTCCTCCGCCGGGCGGTCGAAGGTCGAGGAGATGACCTCGCCCTTCACCGACCGCTGCATGTCGGTGACCTCTTCCGGACGCTCGTCGACGAGGACGACCATCAGGTGGCACTCGGGGTTGTTGTGGGTGATCGCGTTGGCGACCGCCTGCAGCACCATCGTCTTACCGGTCTTCGGCGGCGCGACGATCAGACCGCGCTGGCCCTTGCCGATCGGCGACACCAGGTCGATGATCCGGGTGGTCAGCACACCCGGGTCGCTCTCCAGGCGCAGCCGATCCTGCGGGTACAGCGGGGTCAGCTTGTTGAACTCGGGGCGGCCGCGGCCGCTGTCCGGGTCCATGCCGTTGACGGAGTCCAGCCGCACCATGGCGTTGAACTTCTCGCGGCGCTCGCCCTCGCGCGGCTGGCGCACCGCACCGGTGATGGCGTCACCCTTGCGCAGGCCGTTCTTGCGGACCTGGGCGAGCGAGACGTAGACGTCGTTCTGGCCCGGCAGGTAGCCGGAGGTGCGCACGAACGCGTAGTTGTCGAGGATGTCGAGGATGCCCGCGACCGGGATCAGGACGTCGTCCTCGCCGATCTGCGGCTCGACGGTGCCGGCCGGCTCGAAGCCCTCGCGGCGGCCACGGCCCCGGCGGTCGCGGTAGCGGCCGCGGCGGCCACGGCGGCCGTCGCCGAACTCGTCGTCCTCGTAACCGCCCTGCTGGGCCTGCGGCTGCGCCTGCTGCTGGCCGCCACCCTGGCGGGCCTGCTGGCCGTCGCCCTGGGCAGCCTGCTGCTGGCCGCCCTGCGGGGCCTGGCGGTCGGTACGGTCGGCCCGGTCACGGCGGTTGCGGCGGTCGCGGCGCGACTCGCGGGTCTCGCCGTCCTGGCCGGCCTGGGCCTCGCCGCCCTCCTGGCGCTCGGGGCGCTCCCCCGCCTCGCGGCGGTCACGACGGTCCCGGCGGTCGCGGCGCGAGTCGGTGCGGCCCTCCTCGCGGCCCTCGAAGGCGCGGGTCTCGGCCGGGCGGGCCTCCGCCTGCTTGGCCTCGGCCACGACGACGGCGGCGGGCTCGGCGGCGGCCGGGGCAGCGGCCTCGGCGGTCGGGGCGCCGGCGGCCGAGGTGGCGCGGCGGCGG
>NZ_JAHTKP010000179.1 GCF_019192735.1 Kitasatospora aureofaciens | reverse complement strand
AGAGGGCATTTGGTGAGAGTAGTTTGCCCTTTATGTTCTAGTAAGTTCCTCGCCAGGTTGGTGTGGTCTCGTCCGTTATGCGCTTGGTGAGGTTGTCGATCGAGGCGATGTGAATCATGGCTTCGGAGCTGGCCGGGAGGGTCTCGTAGTCGCGGGCGAGACGGCGGCGTTGCATGATCCACCCCAAGCTTCGTTCGACCACCCACCGCCTTTTCACCACGTGAAATCCAGGGACGTCGGACTTCCGGTGGACGACCTCGACGTCGATTCCGAGGCTTGCGCCGTGCTCGATCATGGCGTTCTTGAAGCCGGTGTCGACCCAGCTCTTGGAGATGCTCGGGTAGGTCTTCTTGGCCTGGTTGAGGAGGCGTATTCCCAGGGCGTTCTCGGACAGGCTCGCGGCGGTGACGGCGACGGCGAGGATGAGTCCGATGGTGTCGGTGAGGATGCCCCTCTTCCGGCCGACGATTTTCTTCGCGGCGTCGGTTCCCTGGCTGGTCAGGGGCACGTTGGTGGAGGTCTTCACGCTCTGGGTGTCGATCACCGAGGCGGTCGGCTCGGGTTTGCGGCCTTCCTTTACTCGGGCCAGTCCGGTGAGGTCGTAGTTGAGTTGGGCGAATATTCCCTCGTCACGCCAGGCGGCGTAGTAGGCATAGACGGTGCCGTGGTTGGGGAAGTCGTGCGGGAGATACTTCCAGGGGATTCCCGTGCGGTTGACGTAGATGATCGCATTGAAGACGTCGCGCAAGTCGACCTTCGCCGGCTGACCGGTCGGCCGCCGGTCGAGCCGAGCCTTTCTCCATGCCGTCAGAATCGGCTCGATCAGGGCCCATCGGGCGTCGGACAGATCGCTCGGGTACGGCTTGCGCTCGGTCATGACACAGCGTCAGCACGGATGGCGCGGAGGATCCCGTTCCGCTGCCTGTTGGGCGTTTCTATGACTTCTTCAAACCAGACGGATCCCAGAGCCCAGAAGCGGATGAGACGGACTCTGGCCTTCGCTGCCCCTGTGAGGGCATACCTCGTCTTCTCCGTAGATCGGGGCAAATCATGACATGGACGAAGGCCGTATAGTGGATGATCGCTATCAAAATGCCCACT
>NZ_JAHTKP010000178.1 GCF_019192735.1 Kitasatospora aureofaciens | reverse complement strand
CACTAGGGAGCGTATTTGGTCGTGATCAATCTGTGGGATTCGCCCTCATGGCGAGGCCTGATCGGGTAGACCATGTCGCGTGACGCGAGCGCAACTGACTGATGCGGAGTGGGAGTTCATCGAGCCGTACCTGCCGGTCGGCGAGTACGGCCCATACCCGGAGCGGCTGCGGCAGCAGTTCGAGGGCGTGATCTGGCGGTTCAAGACCGGAGGGCAGTGGCGGGAGATGCCGTCGGAGTTCGGTGCGTGGTCGACCGTCTCCAATCGCTTCCGGCAGTGGCGTGACGCGGGCGTCTTCGAAGCCCTGATGGAGGGCGCGATCGCGGAGGCCGCGAGGCGGGGCGAGGTGGACTTGTCGCTGGTCAGCGTGGATTCCACCACCGTTCGGGCCCACCACGACGCCGCCGGGATGCACCTGGGCCCCGACGCTCTGGCGGCCCTGGAGAAGGCCGCCGACGAGGCGGAGAAGGCCCGGCAAAAAGGGGCGGACCGAAGGAACAAGACGGACAGGACGCCGCAGATGATCCAGAACGCGAAGAGCGACGACGTGCCCGGCGGCGGCGCAAGCTCCGCCTGAAGACCGCGCTGCTCGGGCGCTCCAGAGGCGGGCAGACCAGCAAGATCCATGTTGCCGGCGAGCGGAAGTGCCGCCCGCTGGTGTTCGTGCTGACCGAGGGGCAGGCCGCCGACAGTCCGCAGTTCGTCCCCGTGCTCAAGAAATTGCGGGTCCGCGGGCCGGTCGGTCGTCCCCGCACCCGACCTGACGCGGTCGCCGGGGACAAGGCCTACTCATCCCGCGGCAACCGCGCCCACCTGCGTCGACGCAGGATCAAGGCCGTCATCCCGGAGAAGAGGGACCAGGCCGCCAACCGAAAGAAGAAGGGCAGCGCAGGCGGCCGGCCCGTCAGCCACGACGCCGACCTCTACAAAGAGCGGAACACGGTCGAGCGCCTGATCAACAAGCTGAAGGCCTGGCGAGGCATCGCCACTCGCTACGACAAGACACCCGGCAGCTACCTCGCCGGCCTCCACCTCCGCGGCGCAATGATCTGGATCAAGGACCTCACCAAAACTGCTCCTTGATCACGACCAAATACGCTCCCTA
>NZ_JAHTKP010000177.1 GCF_019192735.1 Kitasatospora aureofaciens | reverse complement strand
ACGGCGTTGGGAGAAATTGACGTCGGGGTGTGCTGGCCTGGTGGGTCGGCTGGTGGGTGATCAGCAGGCGGCCTGTCGGGCGAGCACCAGTTCGGTGCTCGACTTGCGCCGGGTCATCCGTCGGGCGGAGCGGTCGGAGACCAGGCCGGCGATCGCGAGGTGGCTCTCGGCGTAGGTCTCGCGGCGACCGGTGAAGCGTTGAAGCGGGCGCCACTGCTTGTACTCGGCGTTCGCGTGCTCCACGCAGATCCGGGCGGAGGACTGGCGGCGTCGCTGCTCGCGCCAGGCGTGGTGGTCGCCCAGCGGCGTGTCGTCCTTCGGCTTCTTGGGCGGGGCGCTGACCTGATCGGGGAACTCGTTGGCCAGTCCCCGGTAGCCCTCGTCGACCTCGGCCTTCACCTTTGGATACTGCCTGAACTGTTCGGCGATGCCCTCGGTGCGTACGGCGGTCTGGTCGTGCATCCGCCCTGGCCGCACGACCCCGCTGAACAGCGTGCGCCCCTGGGCGTCGCTGAACGTGGTGGTCTTGACGGTGTTCTGCTTCTTCTTGCCGGATACGAACGCCTTGCGGCCTGGGCGGCCCGCACGCGGGCGGCGGACCTGCACCTCCGTTCCGTCGATCCGCAGTTCCACCCCCTCGGCGTCGGCGTAGGCGAATACGTCCTCCAGCGTCCGCAGCCGCAGACCGGGACGATCCGGGACAGCGAAGCCCCGGGCCGCCAGCAGCGGGCGGATCTGGCGGATCGCGCCGGAGACGGTGGAGCGGTCCACCCGGTACAACTCGGCCAGGGCCTCGTGCGGCAGGCCTAGCCGCAGGTGGACCAGCGTGACCAGGAGCCGGTCGGTGAACACCAGCCGCTGCTTGCGCCCGGCCCCGGCCGCCCGCCGCCGTTCCCCGCCTCGCCGCTCGCGCAGCACCGACTCACGTCCCGCCTGCCACTTCGGGGCGAGTTCTTCGAGCAACTCGCCGAAATGTGCGCGAGAGACCCCGGACAGGGCAGGATGAGAGCAGGCCGCACGGGCCCAGGTAAGCGTCACAACTCACCCAACCCGTGCGGCCCTTCTCACGTCACGGGCCGACCGCGACCACGAGCATTGCTCCCAAGGTCGT
>NZ_JAHTKP010000176.1 GCF_019192735.1 Kitasatospora aureofaciens | reverse complement strand
GTCCTGGCCGCCCCCGACTCCGACATCGGCCTGGTCGGCTACGAGATGGCCCTGCTCGTCGACCGCGCCGGCGCCGTCCTCACCCCCGCACTTCGCGCGGAACTCCAGGGCAGTCTCCTGCACTGACGGTTCGTCGGATACCGTCCAGGTATTCGAAGTACCTCCGCGTCCTTCCCGGGCCCGCTTCGGCGGGCTCGGGTTCGGACGTTGTACGGCCTTCGCACCACCGGCTCCGGACCTGCGCCGAAGCTCGAACCGCACCGCCGCACCCTGTGAGGAGAGGAACCGTGACACCGCCCGACGACCGCAGCGGCCAGTACGGCGTTCCGTACCCTGGCACAGGCCATGACGCCTTCGGAGCACCCGGCGTCGGCCCCGGTCAGCAGTACGGCAGGCCGCAGCCGCACGGCCAGGAGTACGGTCAGCAGCCGTACGGCCAGGCCCAGCATCCGTACGGCCAGCCGACGGAGCAGTACGGCCAGTACAGCCGGCACGGCCGGCACGGCCAGTACGCCCAGCCGCAGCCCTCGTTCGACGCGCCCCCGCCCGGCTACCCCGTGCCGCCCGCCGACCCCGGCGCCGCACCGGGCCACCGGCGGGACCAGGAGCCCGGGCACGTCGAGGAGTTCGAGGACGAGCCGGACGCCGGCCCGCTGATCCGGCCGTTCGCGATGACCGGCGGGCGCACCCGGCCGCGCTACGAACTCGCCCTGGAGGCCCTCGTCTCCGCCGACGTCGACCCGCAGCGCCTGGCCACCCTGCTCCCCGAGCACCAGCGGATCTGCACGCTGTGCACGGAGGTCAAATCCGTCGCTGAGGTCTCGGCGCTGCTCTCCCTTCCGCTGGGAGTGGCCCGCATCCTCGTGGCCGACCTGGCCGAGGCCGGCCTGGTCGCCATCCACCAGCCCGCTTCCGGCGGCGAATCCGGAAACCAGCCCGACGTCACGCTGCTCGAAAGGGTCCTCAGTGGACTTCGCAAGCTCTAACGCGGCCGCCCCCACCCGCGCCACCACCTCCGCGAAGATCGTCGTCGCGGGCGGCTTCGGTGTCGGCAAGACCACGCTCGTCGGCGCCGTCTCCGAGATCAACCCCCTGCGCACCGAAGCCGTCATGACCTCGGCCTCCGCCGGCATCGACGACATCAGCC
>NZ_JAHTKP010000175.1 GCF_019192735.1 Kitasatospora aureofaciens | reverse complement strand
GCCGTTACGGCAGGTTGCGGGCCATGACGATGCGCTGGACCTGGTTGGTGCCCTCGTAGATCTGCGTGATCTTCGCGTCCCGCATCATCCGCTCCACCGGGTAGTCCCGCGTGTACCCGTACCCACCCAGCAACTGCACCGCGTCCGTCGTGATCTCCATCGCCGCGTCCGACGCGAAACACTTCGCCGCCGCACCGAAGAACGTCAGATCCGCATCCCCACGCTGCGACTTCGCCGCCGCCGCATACGTCAGCTGACGCGCCGCCTCCAGCTTCATCGCCATGTCCGCCAGCATGAACTGGACCCCCTGGAACTCCGCGATCGCCTTCCCGAACTGCCGGCGCTCCTTCACATACCCCTTCGCGTAGTCCAGCGCACCCTGCGCGATCCCGATCGCCTGCGCAGCGATCGTCACCCGGGTGTGGTCCAGCGTCTTCATCGCCGTCGCGAACCCGGTGCCCTCCGCGCCGATCATCCGCTCCGCCGGGATCCGCACGTTGTCGAAGTACACCTCACGCGTCGGCGAACCCTTGATCCCCAGCTTCTTCTCCGGCGCACCGAACGACACACCCTCGTCGCCCTTCTCCACCACGAACGCCGAGATGCCCTTCGACCGCAGCTCCGGATCCGTCACCGCCATCACCGTGTAGAACTCCGAGACACCCGCGTTGGTGATCCAGCGCTTCACCCCGTTCAGCACCCAGAAGTCCCCGTCCCGGACCGCCCGGGTCTTCATCCCCGCCGCGTCCGAACCCGCCTCCGGCTCCGACAGGCAGTACGAGAACATCCCCTCGCCCCGCGCCAGCGCCCCCAGGTACTTCGCCTTCAGCTCCTCCGAACCCGACAGCTGCACCGGCAGCGACCCCAGCTTGTTCACCGCCGGAATCAACGAGGACGACGCACACACCCGCGCGACCTCCTCGATCACGATCACCGTCGCCAGCGCGTCCGCCCCCGCACCCCCGTACTCCTCCGGCACGTGCACCGCATGCAGGTCATTGCCCTGCAACGCGTCCAACGCCTCCTGCGGGAACCGCCCCTGCTCGTCCACCTCCGCCGCGAACGGAGCGATCTTCGCCTCGGCCAGCCCACGCACCGCCTCACGGAGCATCTCGTGCTCCTCGGAGATACGGAAGAGATCGAAGTC
>NZ_JAHTKP010000174.1 GCF_019192735.1 Kitasatospora aureofaciens | reverse complement strand
TTCTACAAGGCGCCCGAGGCCGACCAGCTGTTCGCGACGACGAAGCCGGTGTCCGACCTCGGGCTGAAGCTCAGCCAGGACATCTGCACGATCTCGGGCGCGCTGGGGCAGTACTCCAAGGACGCCGCGCCGATCGCCGACAAGCTCAAGAACCTCAAGGCCCAGGCCGAGACGTTCAAGGCGATGGCCGACAAGAACCACGACTGGCGCCAGGACGACGACAAGGTCAAGGAGAACAACAACCGGCGCAACGACATCGCCGACGCCTGGACCCAGTTCCAGACGGTCGAGCGGGACGCGTACGCCAAGATCGTCGCCCTGGTCGGCGGCAAGCCGCTGCGTGTCAACGACGGCTCCAACGCCGACGACATGTACGGCTACAACGCCAAGGACCTCAAGGACTCCAAGGACCTGCCCTGGGGCAGCGCCGTCGACCGTGACATCCCCTGGTGGGACCTGCCGGACCAGGTGATCGAGTTCGGCAAGGGCGTCTTCGTCGACGGCGTCTGGGGCACCATCAAGGGCCTGGGCACCCTGGTCGGCTTCCAGGGCTGGGACGCCTGCAAGCAGGCCTGGACCGGCCTCGCCAAGCTGGGAACGGGTCTCGCCATCATGTCCATCCCCGGCGTGGGCCCGCTGTTCTTCGCCATCCCGGACAAGGACCTGCCGCCCTGGATCCGCGAGTCGCGCACCGCGATGAAGGAGACCGGCAAGGCCCTCCTCGCGTGGGACCAGTGGGGCTCGAACCCCTCCCGCGCCGCCGGCGCCGTCACGTTCAACGTGCTCACCACCGTCTTCACCGGCGGCGAGGGCGCGGCGGCGGAGGGCGCGGGCAAGGCCGGCGCGATCTCCAAGGCGCTGTCCGTCGCGGGCAAGGCCGGCAAGGTCATCGACCCGATGACGTACGTCTTCAAGGGCGCCGGCTTCGGCATCTCCAAGGTCAGCGACGTCGTCAAGGGCCTCAAGGGCATCACCGACTTCAAGATGCCCAGCATCAACCTCGACAAGGCGATCTCCCTCCCCGAGGGCGCCGTCAAGCTCCCCGACGGCTCGTTCAAGCTCCCGCCCGGCACCGAGATCCCCGAGGGCGCGATCAAGGGCGCCGACGACACCATCAAGCTGCCCGCCGGTACCAAGGAACTCCCGCCCGGCACCGTCAAGTTCGAGCACGGCGGCAAGACCGAGTACGTCGACCCGCACGGCAACGTCTACGACGAG
>NZ_JAHTKP010000173.1 GCF_019192735.1 Kitasatospora aureofaciens | reverse complement strand
GACGCAAGCAACGCCGCCACATCCGGGTACGACACCGCGCCCGGCAACTCCTCCCCGAGCACGGCCCACCGACCGTCCGGCACCTCGGACTCGGTGACGACAGCAGGGACCCACTCCACCCCGAACATCGACTCACTTGCGGAACCCGCACCACCCGCCAGGTCCTGGGCCGACGCAGCCCTCAACACCAACGACCCCACGGACGCCACCAACTCGCCCGCAGCGTCGGCCAGCGTCACCGACACGCCGTCACCCGAGGCCGTCGGCGCCACCCGCACCCGCGCCGCCACCGCACCCGACGCGTGCACCACCACGTCACTCCACGCGAACGGCAACGTCAAGCCATCGCCGTCGGCACTCAGACCCGCCACGTGCAGCGCGCTGTCCAGCAGGGCAGGGTGCACCCCGAACCCGGACACCGCCAGGCCCTCGGGCAGCGCCACCTCGGCGAACAGTTCCTCGCCACGCCGCCAGGCCGCACGCATACCCTGGAACACCGGACCGTAGGCGAGGCCGCACTCGGCCAGTGCCGGGTAGAACCCGTCCAGATCCACGGCCTCGGCGCCGGCCGGGGGCCACTCGGTCAGAGCAGTGTCGGCAGTCGAACCGGCCGGCGCCAGCGAGCCCGTCGCATGACGGGTCCACTCCTCCGCGAACGTCGCGTCCTCGGCCTGCGCGTAGACGGCCACCGCACGGCGACCGGACTCGTCCGGCTCGTCCACCGTGACCTGCACCCGCACCGCACCCTGGGCCCGGAGCACCAACGGCGACTCGATCAGCAGCTCTTCGACCCGCCCGCAGCCGGCCTCATCGGCCGCGCGCACCACCATCTCGATCAGCGCAGCTCCGGGCACGACCACCTGGCCGGCGACCACGTGATCGGCCAGCCACGGCTGCCTGGCCAACGACAACCGCCCGGTCAGTACCAGGCCGCCACTCGCCGGCAGCATCACCGCTGCACCCAGCAGCGGGTGGCGCGCCGGAGTCTGGCCCAGCCCGGCCGCGTCCACCGCGACGGAACCGGTCGGCAGCCAGTAGCGCTGCCGCTGGAAGGCGTAGGTGGGCAGGTCGACGCGCTGGGCGCCGGTGTTCCCGTAGATCTTGTCCCAGCCCACGGCCACGCCTCGCACGAACACCTTCGCGAGCGCGGTGAGCAGCGCGCGGGGTTCGTCGCGGCCTCGGCGCAGCAGGGGGAGCCAGACTTCGGTGGCCGCGTCGTC
>NZ_JAHTKP010000172.1 GCF_019192735.1 Kitasatospora aureofaciens | reverse complement strand
CCCCTGGTCATGAAGGAGCCATCGCGCAACTCTCCGAGTAGGAAGGCTCGTTGAGTGAGAGGTGCGCGATGGCCTTGTCCCAGTCTGACCTACTCCGCCTCATGGAGTCACTGCGTACGGCGGACGGAATCGAGTTGATCAGGGCCCTCGCCCAGCGGATGCTGCAGGAGCTGATCGAGGCCGAGGCCACCGCCCGGATCGGCGCCGAACCCGGCGAGCACAGCGATGCCCGCACCACGTGGCGCAACGGGCACCGCGACAAGACCCTGACCACGCAGGCCGGCGACCTGGAACTGGCCATTCCCAAGGTCCGCACTGGCAGCTTCTTCCCCAGCCTGCTCGAACGCCGGCGGCGCATCGACCAGGCCCTCTACGCGGTCATC
The DNA here is from genome assembly GCF_019192735.1 of Kitasatospora aureofaciens. Classification (GTDB taxonomy): domain Bacteria; phylum Actinomycetota; class Actinomycetes; order Streptomycetales; family Streptomycetaceae; genus Kitasatospora; species Kitasatospora aureofaciens_A. Next base: position 948 of record NZ_JAHTKP010000172.1, on the reverse strand, counting down.
ATGGAGGCCTACGTCCTGGGCGTGTCCACCCGCTCGGTCGACGACCTGGTCAAGGCCCTCGGCGCGGACACCGGCATCTCCAAGAGCGAGGTCTCCCGGATCTGCGCGGACCTCGACGACCAGCTCACCGCCTTCCGCACCCGCGCACTCGACCACACCCGGTTCCCCTACATCTATCTGGACGCGACCTACTGCAAGGCGCGGGTGAACCACCAGATCGTCTCGCGGGCTGTCGTCGTCGCCACCGGCATTACCGAGGACGGCGGCCGCGAGGTGCTCGGACTGATGGTGGGCGACAGCGAGACCGAGGTGTTCTGGGCCGAGTTCCTGCGCTCCCTGCGCGAACGCGGCCTGGCCGGCGTCCGCCTGGTCATCGGCGACCACCACACGGGCCTGGTCAAGGCGATCCGCAAGGTCATGCTGGGTGCCGCCTACCAGCGCTGTCGCGTTCACTTCCTGAGGAACGTCTTCGCGGTGATCCCGAAGGAGGCAGCCGAGATGGTGGCCGCGACGATCCGCACGATCTTCGCCCAGCCCGCCGAGGCCGCGGTCCGGGCTCAGCTCGACACTGTCGCCGAGATGCTCGGCAAGCAGTTCCCCAAGGTCAGCCAGATGCTGCTGGAGGCCAAGGACGACCTGACCGCCTTCGCCGCCTTCCCCGAGCGACATTGGAAGAAGATCCAGTCCACCAATCCGCTGGAGCGGATCAACCGCGAGATCAAACGCCGCACCGACGTCGTCCAGGTCTTCCCGAACGACGACGCACTTCTGCGGCTGGTCACCGCCGTGCTGTTCGAGATGCACGACGAATGGATCGCCTTCCCCCGCCGCTACCTGCCCGAGGCCAGCATGGAAAGGATCTACCCCGCCGACCCCGGTCGCGACGAACTCCCGCCTACTTCATGACTGTTGGCGCACGACCACTACACCACCTCATGGGACACGACC
>NZ_JAHTKP010000171.1 GCF_019192735.1 Kitasatospora aureofaciens | reverse complement strand
CTGGAGGCGCTGGAGGCCGAGTCGGTGCACATCTTCCGCGAGGTCGCGGGGGAGTTCGAGCGCCCGGTGATCCTGTTCTCCGGCGGCAAGGACTCCATCGTCATGCTGCACCTGGCGCTCAAGGCCTTCCGGCCCGCCGCCGTCCCGTTCTCGCTGCTGCACGTCGACACCGGGCACAACTTCCCCGAGGTCATCGCCTACCGCGACCGCGTGGTGGCCGAGCACGGCCTGCGCCTGCACGTCGCCCACGTCCAGGACTTCATCGACGACGGCCGGCTGCGCGAGCGCCCGGACGGCACCCGCAACCCGCTGCAGACCGTCCCGCTGCTGGACGCCATCGAGTCGAACCGCTTCGACGCCGTCTTCGGCGGCGGCCGCCGCGACGAGGAGAAGGCCCGCGCCAAGGAGCGCGTCTTCTCCCTGCGCGACGAGTTCGGCGCCTGGGACCCGCGCCGCCAGCGCCCCGAGCTGTGGTCGCTCTACAACGGCCGGCACGCCGTCGGCGAGCACGTGCGCGTCTTCCCGCTCTCCAACTGGACCGAGCTGGACGTCTGGCAGTACATCGAGCGCGAGGGCATCGACCTCCCCGAGATCTACTACGCCCACGAGCGGGACGTCTTCTCCCGGGGCGGCATGTGGCTGACCGCCGGCGAGTGGGGCGGCCCGAAGGAGAACGAACCCGTCGAGCGGCGCCTCATCCGCTACCGCACCGTCGGCGACATGTCCTGCACCGGCGCCGTCGACTCCGACGCCACCGACATCCAGGCCGTGATCACCGAGATCGCCGCCAGCCGCCTCACCGAGCGCGGCGCGACGCGGGCCGACGACAAGATGTCCGAGGCAGCGATGGAAGACCGCAAGCGCGAGGGATACTTCTAATGAGCACCGTCCAGGAAACCACCGCCACCTCGCTGCTGCGCTTCGCCACCGCCGGATCCGTCGACGACGGCAAGTCCACCCTGGTCGGCCGGCTCCTGCACGACTCCAAGTCCGTGCTCGCCGACCAGCTGGAGGCCGTCGAGCGCGTCTCCCTGGGCCGCGGCCAGGACACCCCCGACCTCGCACTGCTCACCGACGGCCTGCGCGCCGAACGCGAGCAGGGCATCACCATCGACGTCGCCTACCGCTACTTCGCCACCCCCAGACGCCGGTTCATCCTCGCCGACACCCCGGGGCACGTGCAGTACACCCGCAATATGGTCACCGGCGCCTCCACCGCCGAACTCGCCGTCGTCCTCGTCGACGCCCGCAACGGCGTCGTCGAGCAGACCCGCCGCCACGCCGCCGTCACCGCACTGCTACGCGTGCCACACGTCGTCCTGGCCGTCAACAAGATGGACCTCGTCGACTACGCGGAGCCCGTCTTCGC
>NZ_JAHTKP010000170.1 GCF_019192735.1 Kitasatospora aureofaciens | reverse complement strand
GACTGCCGCCCCGGCTGCGCGAACACCGTCCGCACCGACACCCACGCCCGCCTGCTCCGCCAACGCGCCGACGAACTCGACCACCTCGCCGGCCGGGCGCCGACACCGGTCGCCCGCCGCCTGCACACCCACGCCGACCGGCTCCGCGCAACCGCCGACAACCACGACTCCACCGCCCAGACCGCCGAGGCCCTGCGATGAACCCGGACCACCAGGACGAACGCACCCGCATCCGCCAGGCCATGGACCGGCTCCTGAACGGGCAGGCCACAGCATCCAACGGCAGCCTCACCGCCGCCGCCCTCGCGGTCGAAGCCGGCGTCCACCGCATGGCCCTGATGAAGCGGCACGCCGATCTGAAGAACGAGTTCTACGAACGCGTCCGCAACGAGACCAGTCAGATCCCGGAGAGCGAGAAGCGCCTGCGGGAGACCGTCGTCAAGCTCAAGCAGACCGTCGCCGACAAGAACGCCGAGATCCTCGAACTCCGTCGGCAGATCACCCAGCTCACCCTCGCCAGTGCCGTACTCACCGAGCGCCTGAACGACATCGGGGATCGGTCCGGTACCCGCGACAATGTCGTGCGTTTCCCGAGCTCCTGAGCGGGGGCCAACGGCTACTGGGTCGGGCCGGGCCTGTCGGCGCTGTCTTGCTGGGCTTTCATGGGTAGCGAAGTTCACCCGACCGAGCTGATCCACTCGAACTCGTGCCCACCAAGCTGGGGACGACAACGGCTGGCCAGGTCACCAAGCCGGAGCCGCTCGGAGCCCGGCCGTTGACCGTGTCCGCGGACTCATTCCCGATGGTTCTTCGACCAGTCACCCCGAGGGCGATAGGCACGGCTGTCACCGACCTGCTTCGTCCCGCCGGGAACGACGTCCCCGTGGTACGGATACTGCTCGGTCACCGCCGCCAGCAGGAACTCCAGGAAGCCGCCCGCGAACACGTCCCACTCCCACATCGAGTGGAACTTGGCGGCCACCGGCCATCGGTCCGGATCCGGGCCCCGCGTCAGCCAGAAGAAGTGGTCGGAATTGTAGTTGTTGCCCCACTTCAGCAGGCCGCCCTCGGCCGGGAACAGCGGATACGGGCACTCCCTGTAGTCCCCGTCCCGGTAGCACTCGGCTAGCCAGGCACAGTATCCGTAGGGCTCCGTCGTGTTGTACAGGAACCCCTCGAAGCCGGACGGCACCGCGGCGTGGGGACTGGGGACTTCCGTTGGTGTGAAAATGTGCAGCTCGTTGCTGATGCTGACCGACCCGTACCGGTCGGCGAACGCCCGGTAGTCCGCGGGCAGCTGGAAACCGATCGCCGCGGGTGCGAGCTCCCACGGGACCGGGGTCACGCCGTCCGCGGGCGGCGGTCCGATCACC
>NZ_JAHTKP010000016.1 GCF_019192735.1 Kitasatospora aureofaciens | reverse complement strand
AGAGCGCGGCCGACTGCGGCACGGACGCGTCCTGGGACTGCACCGCCGTCGCGGCCGGGCGAGCCCGGTTCAAGACCGACGGGGAGAGCCCCCACCTTCCGCCCGGGAGCGTTCGCCGACCCGGCGGACACCCAGGAGCGGGAACACCCACGTCGCCGACAAGGCGAAGAGCGCGGCCGACTGCGGCACGGACGCGTCCTGGGACTGCACCGCCGTCGCGGCCGGGCGAGCCCGGTTCAAGACCGACGGGGAGAGCCCCCACCTTCCGCCCGGGAGCGTTCGCCGACCCGGCGGGCGCCCAGGAGGCGTGCCGCCGGGAGGTCGCACGGTCGGCCACGTACCGGAAGACGGACGCCGCGGCGGACGCGGGCACCGCGGGCACCGCGGGCAGCCACGCCTGCTACCGCAACGCCGGCAGGCTGGACGGCCTCTACCTGACGATGCGCCCGGCCCCGGCCGTCGCCACCACCACCCCGGAGCGCGGCGCACCGGATGCGGGCGAGGCCCGGCGCCGGCCGGGACGTTCGCCGCCCACATACAGAAGGCCGCCACCGCCTCCTCCTGAACCCCGCCGGGTGCGGGTCCCCCCGGATGCCGTGCATCCCGGACCGTGCGCAACGTCACCTCGCCGACGTCCCGCACCGCCCGTACCGTGGTGACGGGTTGACCGTGTCCGATCAGAAGGAGTCTGCGATGGACGGCACCACCACCGGCACCACCACCACCGGCACCACCACGACCGGCGCCACGGCGGGCGGCACCGCGGCGGGCGGTGCCGTGTGGCGCAAGAGCACCCACAGCGGCGGCTCCGACGGCTGCATCGAGGTCGCCGACGGCACCACCGCCGTCACCGGCATACTGCCCGTACGCGACTCCAAAGACCCCAACGGGCCCGTCCTGCACTTCCCCTCCCCCGCCTGGCAGGCCTTCATCACCGCCATACACGCCGGAGAGTTCGACAACCCGACGCCACACTGACCACCCCGGAAGAACCCCGCGGACCCGCCCTACACCTCCCCTCCCCCGCATGGCGCGCCTTCGTCACCGCCGTACGCGCCCGGGGACTTCGACGACCCAATGCCACACCGATCACCCCCGGAGCGGAAGCGAAGAAATCACCACCCCCGCAAGGGGGTTGGCAGAACTCCCCGGGTTCCTTCAGCTCCCGCACCACCACCCGGCAACGTCCCCGCCGGCAGGCCTTCACCACCGCCGTACACGCCCGGTGACTTCGACAACCCGACGCCACACCGACCACCCCCGGAGCGGGAGGTGGGGGCAAATCCCCACCCCCGCACCGGGGCTGACCGGATTCCCGGGTTCCTTCAGCTCCCGCACCGCCACCCGGCAACGTCCTCGCCGACGCCGTCACCGGCCCCGATGACACCGCCACCCCCACCCTCGTCGTGGCCGTCCTACGAGGCCTGCTGTTCGACCTCACCACCACCGCCGACCACGAACACACCGGCCACTCACTGGAATGCTTCACAGCACTCCCGACAGCACCAGGGAACGCCACCACCGGACACCACAGGGCCCCAGCCCTGACCAGGACGCGAGGAGGGCAACCAGCGGCCGGCAACGCCGAGCCGGCCACCGCCCCACCCGCTCCTGCCGGCGAGCCCACGGTTCTTGAGCATCCCGGAGACCTTGAGGCCCCCGGTCCGCACGCCACAACGGGCCCGCCCCATCCCGCGGACCAAACGGGCCCATCGGGGAAAGCGCCGGGTCAGCTGCTCGCGGCACCGGCACGGGTACGACAGGAAACAGAGCCGAGAACCACCGCGGCCGACAGCACGGCGCCTCCGGTACCCGCAGCCGGCTTTGTTCACGAGAACCGGCTCTGGTCCACTTCGTGTGGTCGCGAACACAGGGTGGCTGTTGATCTTCGCCTAATGGTGGTTTTAGTGGTCATAGGCGTTCAGTGCGCGTATGACTGGCTGGCCGCGCATGAAGCTGGCTCCCCTCATCAGGCCCCTTGGAATCGATCATCTAGGCTGGCGCGGTGACTGATGAGCAGGAGCGGGTGCAGCCGTCGGGAGTGTGGGCCACGGCGGTGGGGGTGGCCAGGGTGCGGGCGCTGGAGACCGAGCGGGAGAACGCGCTGTTCCGCGACCCACTGGCACAGGCCTTCGCCACCGCCGGCGGCCTGTGGCCCTCCTCGCCGCCGCTGCCCGATGACGAGGCCGCGCGACGCCGACGGCTGGCCGTGTCGTTCTCCATCGTCATCAGGACGAAGTTCCTCGACGACCTGTTGCAGCAGGCCTCCGCGTCCGGGGTCCGGCAGGTCGTGCTGCTCGGCGCCGGCATGGACAGCCGGGCCTTCCGGATGGACTGGCCCGAGGGCACCCGGCTGTTCGAGGTCGACACCGCCGCGCCACTGGACTTCAAGGCTTCGGTACTGCGCCAGGAGCGGGCCGTCGCACGCTGCGAGCGGATCACCGTCGCGGTGGATCTGCGTGAGGACTGGCCAGGCGCGCTGGCCACCGCAGGGCACGACCCGGCCATGCCGACCGCGTGGATCGCCGAAGGACTACTGATCTATCTGCCCGAGGAGGCGGTGGAGCTACTGCTGGCCCGGATCAGCACGCAGTCGGCGGCAGGCAGTCGGATGGGGCTGACATTGGGCTCGCGCGGCGTGATCGAGCGCTTCGGCGCGGACGCCGCGCAGGGATCGGCGGCGTCCATGTGGATCTCGGAGATGCCCGACGACCCGGTGGGCTGGCTGGCCGGGCACGGCTGGGAGGCCGACAGCCACACCCTGCGCGAGCGCGCTGCCGCCTACGGCCGCCCGATCAGCACCCCGCCGCAGCGCGAGGAGCGGCCCGGCGGACTGATCTCGGCGGTCCGCCGGTAGAGCGCCTCCCGGTTCCCTGGATGATCGATTCCAAGGGGGGCTGATGAGTGGAGCCAGGTTCATGCGCGGCCGGACAGTCATGCGCGCACTGACCGCCTACGACCACTGAAGTCCGCCCAAAGATCGCCTGGCTGGACGGTGGTGTGGTCGACAGTCCTTCGCCGTGAACGAAGTGCTGCCGCAGTTGAACGAGCTGCTGTTCTCCTCGGTCGAGGGCGTGTTGGTGGAATCGGTCGAGGTGATCGACACGGTCGTCCGGGTCGAGGCCCGTACGACCGCAGGGCGGGCGGCCTGTCCGGGGTGCGGGTGCTGGTCGGGGCGAATACACGGCTCCTACCTGCGATTTCCTCGCGATCTGCCGACGGCGCGCAAGTTCGTCGTGGTGTCGTTGCGGGTGCGGAGGTTCGTCTGCGAGGAGGAATCCTGCGAGCGCATGACCTTCGCCGAGCAAGTACCCGGTCTCACCCGCAGGTTCGGGCGACGGACCGAGCGGCTGCGGTCGACGCTGGTGTCGGTCGGTCTTGCGCTCGCGGGCCGGGCCGGCGCCCGGATGACGGATGCCCTCAAGGTTCCGGTCAGCCGGAACACCCTGCTGAGGCTGATCGCCTCGCTTCCGGACCCCGCCACCGCAGTACCCCGCCTGGTCGGTGTGGACGAGTACGCGATGCGCAAGGGCCGTGCCTACGGAACCGTGCTCGTCGACGTCGAGACACGTCGCCCGGTCGACCTCCTTCCCGATCGGGAGGCGGACACGCTCGCGCCCTGGCTCGCCGAGCGGCCCAGCATCGAGATCGTCTGCCGTGACCGGGCGCCCTTCTTCGCCGAAGGTGCCACCCCCGGCGCCCCGCAGGCCCTCCAGGTCGCCGACCGATGGCATCTCTGGCGCGTGCGCCGTGAGGCGCTGATCGATCGAGTGGAGGTGAGAGACCTTCGCCACTGTCCTGTCGCAGCAGGGTGGTGAAGCTGGGGGCAGCCTGACCCGGGAGGTGCCGGGGAGGGTGGCAAGCGGCCCCGACAAAGCCGGGATGTGTCAGCACTGCCAGATGGCGCGGGTCCGGCGAGCGAGACGGAGAGGTATACGAGAGGAACCGGTGCTTGAAGCCTCCTAAGGTGACATCAGCTCGAACCTGGCGGATCTGGGCTGGTTGCGGTGCGTGCTCGCCTTTCTTCCAGGGCGGGCAACTCCCGGGTCGTGCGTACCAGATGGCCCGGGAGGCCACGGTGAAGTGCTGCGGGGTAGCCGTGGCGAGGCCGCGGGGGTATAGCCGGGTGCCTACTTCGACGAGCGATTGAGTGATTCCAGCACTGCCCACTGGGCGTCTGTCAGATCTCCCCGAGCCATGGAACGTGATCATCGCACGACCTTGATCCACTTCTAAAGCAGACCCTAGGCGGAACTGGTGGTGCTGGTCGGCAGGGCCTGCTGATAGAGCGCCACCAACACACCGTGCAGGGGCTGGTCCTCTGCATCTTCCTCGGCCTCGTCGACCAGTTTGGCGAGGGCCTCGCCGAGTTCTCTTGTCTTCGCGGGGCTGAGATGCAGGTGGCGCAGTGTCAGGTGGGTCTCGGCGGGAGAGAGGTCCAGCTCCTGGGCGACCGCGGCGAGCATCGCGGCGGTGCCTGCCGCTTGAGGTTCGGTGACGACCATGTGACGGGCCGTGCGCTGGTAGTACTGCTCGGTGCCGCCGCGGACCTGGCGGGTCTCGACGACGCGGACCAGCCCGGCATCGCGGAGCACTCTGAGGTGGTGGGCCACGCTGCCCTTCTTCGCGTCGAGCTGCGCCGCAAGCTGCCTGACGGTGGCAGGCCGGTGGCCCAGGGCGAAGAGCAACCGCTGACGCAACGGGTGAGAGAGCGCCGCGAACTGCTCAGGCGCACCGATCTCCAGAACATCCTCAGGAGGCGGCAGGCAGGAAGGCTGATCACGCATACGAAAGTGTCTAAACTCTTTGACGCTTTCGCAAGGGCAGTGCTCTACTCCCTGCCATGACGACTCTGACGAAGATTCCGCCTGCCCCTGTCATCGACGAGACAGCCCGGCTCCTGACCGAGCACTACGTTTTCCCCGAGATAGCCGAGCAGCTCGCCGGCCTGCTGCAACGACGCCTCACCGAGGGCGCCTACGACGTCGACGGCGCCGAGGAGCTCGCCCGGCTGGTCACCGCGGACCTGCAGTCCGTCAACGGCGACCGACACCTGAGACTGAAGCACCACGCCGACCCGGTCTCCCCGAAGCAGGGGGCAGCCACCCGGGACTCCATGCGCCGGGACTTCGACACCTCGCTGGGCGGTGCACCCCGGGTTCAGTTGCTCGACGGAGGGGTCGCCGTGGTGGAGCTGGCACCGATGCTGTTTCCGCTGGAGTGGGCCGCCGAACCGCTGAGCGCCGCGCTCACCCTGGCCTCCCGCGCCCAGGCGCTGATCGTGGACCTTCGCGCCAACCGGGGCGGCGACCCGGACACGGTCGCGTTCGTCTGCAGTTACCTACTCGACGAGCGCACCCACCTCAACACCATGTACTGGCACGGCGGCGAGCGCAGCGAGCAGTCCTGGAGTCTGCCGCATGTTCCCGGCGCGCGCTTCGGTGGCAGCAAGCCGTTGTATGTGCTGTCCAGCGACAGCACCTTCTCTGCCGCTGAGGAGCTGGCGTACGACCTCCAGCAGCTCGGCCGCGCCGTAGTCGTCGGCGAGCGCACTCGCGGCGGCGCACATCCGTGCAAGGGCTGGACCGTGCACCCACACCTGGAAGCCACCGTCCCCGTTGGCCGCGCCATCAACCCCGTCTCCGGCACGAACTGGGAGGGCACCGGTGTGCAGCCGGACCTCCCTTGCGCTGCCGGCGACTCCCTCGACCGCGCTCACGCGCTGGCCCTCGCCCGTCTGGCAGGCTGACCCAGTCCAGCTCATCGACAGCACTGCGCGCAGCGCCTCCCCCTATCCACGTCGGCGGCTGACTCGGCGGCGGAGGCCCCGGTCTCCGGCGGCCCCCAGCGTGCTCACCCCGCACGACTAGGTGGAAGACGGGACCGGGTCAGGTGCGGGCGGCACCGGCACGAGTACGAAACAGAACCGAGAACGACCCCGGCCGCCAGCACGGCGCCACCGGCACCCGCAGCAGGCGAGCACCCCAAAGGCCCGCCCGACCGCGCGGATCGGGCGGGCCCATCGGGAAGGCGGGACCGGGTCAGGTGCGGGCGGCACCGGCGCGGGTGCGGCGGGAGACGGAGTCCAGGACGACCGCGGCCAGCAGCACGGCGCCGGTGATCATGTACTGGATGGCCTGGGCGGCATGGACCATGTCCAGGCCGGTGGTGATGGACTGGATGACCAGGATGCCCAGCAGCGCCGACCACGTCTTGCCGCGCCCGCCGAACAGGCTGGTCCCGCCGATGACGGCGGCGGCGATCGCGCTCATCAGGACGTTGCCGCCGCCGAGTTGCTTGTCGGCGGAGCCCTGCTGGGAGGCGATGAACAGGCCGCCCAGGCCCGCCAGCGTCGCGGAGGTCATGTACACGGAGATCCGTACCCGGGCGACGTTGATACCCGCACGGCGGGCCGCCTCGATGCCGCCGCCGACGGCGAAGACCTGCCGGCCCCAGGCGGTGCGGCGCAGGACGAAGTCGGTGCCGGCGACGACGCCGACCAGGACGACCAGGGGCAGCGGCAGGCCGCGGTCCTGGTTGAGGGCGTACGCCAGGGGCAGGGCCAGGACGGCGAGGGCGCCGGCACGCAGGGCGATGTCGGTGGTGGGACGGGCGGTGAGGCCGGCTTGGCGGCGGCGGCGGGCGGTGCGCAGTTGGGCGAGGAGGTAGAGAGCGGGGGCCAGGATCGCCAGGGCCCAGGCGTAGGCGATGTCGCCGTCGCCGAGGAAGTGGGTGTCGAGGGTGGCGATGAGGCCGTCGTGGCGGTTGTTGATCGTGCCGAGATCGCCGAGGACGTATTCCTGCAGGCCGCTCCAGGCGAGCATACCCGCGAGGGTGACGACGAGGGCGGGGACGCCGATGCGCGCGAAGAAGAGGCCGTGGAGGGCGCCCATGGCGGCGGCGGCGGCGAGGGCGGCGGCGACGGCGAGCCATTCGCTGACGCCCTGGCGCACCGCCAGGACGGAGGCGATGGCGGCGCAGACGCCGGCGACGGAGCCCAGGGAGAGGTCGATCTCGCCGAGGAGGAGGACGAAGACGACGCCGACGGCGATCAGGCCGGGACCGGCGATGTATTTGGTGATGTTGGTGAGGTTGTCGGCCTGGAGGAAGTGGCCGGTGACACTCTGGAAGATGACGGCGATGAGGATGAGGCCGATGACGACGGGAGCGGAGCCGAGTTCGCCACCGGCCAGGCGTCGGCGCAGGTCGTCGAGGTAGCCGGTGAGGCCGCCGGATCGCACCAGCAGGCGGGGGTCCGCGGCGGGCGCCTGGGGGGCGGGGGTTTCGGTGGGGGCGGTGGGGGTGGTCATGCGGCGTCCTCCTCCTGGGTGAGGCGGGCCTGGCGGCGGGTGACGGCGTTGTCGGTGGCGCCGGTGATGGCGGAGATGATCTGTTCCTGGGTGGTGCCGGCGACGGGGAAGACGCCGTTGTTGCGGCCCAGGCGCAGGACCGCGACGGTGTCGGCGACGGCCCGCACGTCGGCCATGTTGTGGCTGATGAGGATGACGCCCAGGCCCCGGGTGCGCAGGCGCTCCACGAGGTCGAGGACCTGCGCGGTCTGCTCGACACCCAGGGCGGCGGTCGGCTCGTCCAGGATGACGACGGAGGGCTCGCCCACCAGGGCACGGGCGATCGCAACGACCTGGCGCTGGCCGCCGGACAGGGCGGCGACCGGGGTGCGCACGTCGGGGATGCGGATCGCGAGGGTGTCCAGGAGCTCGCGGGCCTTTTGTTCCATGGCAACCTCGTCCAGGAGACCGCGCAGGTGTTTCTCACGGCCGAGGAACAGATTCGCGACGACGTCGAGGTTGTCACACAGGGCGAGATCCTGGTAGACGGTGGCGATACCCAGGGCCTGGGCGTCCTGGGGACGGGTCAGACGCACCGGGTCGCCATGCCAGGTGATCGTGCCCTCGTCGACGGGATGGACCCCCGCGATCGTCTTCACCAGAGTGGATTTCCCGGCGCCGTTGTCACCGACGAGAGCGAGGACCTCGCCGGCGTGGACCGTCAGATCGACGTCGGTCAGGGCCTGAACGGCACCGAAGCGCTTGGAGACCGCGCGCAACTGCAGGACGGGTGCGCCTGTCACATGAACCTTCTTATACGGTGGGGTACTTGAGTCTCCGGCCCAGGGCCGGACGGCGCCACACGAGGCCGGACGGCGCTCCATGGGGCCAGGAGGCGCCACACGAGGCCGGACGGCGCTCCATGGGGCCAGGAGGCGCCACATGAGGCCGGGCGGCGCCACATGAGGCCGGGCGGCGCTACTTGAGGCCGGCGGCGGTGCAGGCGGCGGCGTAGTCGGCGGTGCAGATGTCGGCGACCTTGTAGAGACCGTCCGCGACGACGGTGTCGCTGATGCTGGCCTTGGTGACGACCTTGGCATCCAGGAGCCTGGCCGGGATGCCCTTGTCGGTCGCACTGTCGGCACTCGCGGTGGCAACCGTCTTGATGTCCTTGCCCTTCAGGAGATCGACGGCGAGCTCCGCGGCACTGTCGGCCAGAGGACGGTAGGCCTTGTAGATGGTGTAGGCCTGATCGCCGGTGACGATGCGCTGGATGGCATCGAGCCCGGCATCCTGCCCGCCCACCGGAACCTTGATGCCATTGGACTGAAGCTGGGTGATGATCGCACCGGCCATACCGTCGTTGGCGGAATAGACGGCCTGGAAACCCGACTTGCCGAGCTGCGTGACAGCCGCACCGATCTTCTGACCCGCGACAGTCGGCTTCCACTCACCGGACTGCTCGTAGACGACCTTCTTCACCTTCGCGTCGAGGACCTTGTGCGCACCGGCCTTGAACTGCGCCGCATTGGGATCGGCCTCGTCACCGTTGATCATCACGATGCCCGCATCGGCGGCCTGCGGACCCAGCGCGTCCACCAGGGCCTGACCCTGGAGCTCACCGACCTTCTCGTTGTCGAACGACACATAAGCCGCCACCGGACCCGTGGCCAGACGGTCGTAGGCGACGACCTTGACGCCCTTGGCAGCGGCCTCCTGGACCCAGCTCTGGGTGGAGGTGGCGTCGTAGGCGTCCAGGACGATCACCTTGACGCCCTGGGCTATCAGGGTGTCGAACTGCTGCTTCTGCTTGGCCGCACTGCCCTCGGCATTGTTGTAGAGGACCTTGCAGTCCACGCACAGGGCCTTGACCTTGGCCTCGATGAAGGGGCGGTCGAAGGACTCGTAGCGGGTGGACGAGGCGTTCTCCGGCAGCAGCAGGCCGATCGACCCGGTGTCGCCGGAGGCCGCGGAGTCCTTCGCGCCGCCACCGGCCTTGCCACACGCAGCCATCGACACGGCCAGCGCAATGCCGGTGGTGGCGATGACGGCGCGACGCACGTTTGCGTTCATGGGGGGGTGCCTCTTCCCTGACGTCGCCGCGACACTGCGGCGGAATACCGGGGAGTTAAACCCGCCCACCCACAAGACGTCAATAAGTAAACCCAGAATGCCCCCAACCCTCTCCCACTCGTTATCTTCATGAACGCACACCCGAGACCGAAACCTGGAGGAAACTCCAAACACCACCCCCACCCACCACACACCCACACGAACGACACACACCGAAAGGACACGGACGGAGGTACGGGAGGGCATGCGGGTGCGGGACAGGGACGCGGAAGGGGGTACGGGAAGGCCTACGGGACAGAGCGCCGGCGCCGAACCGCCGGGCGAAGGCATCCGAAAGCACACCCGGACCGGCCCAACCGACCCGGCACGCGGCCACCTCCACCAGGCCGACGACATCCCGTACCACAGCCGCCACCCGGGCCATCCACCACCAGGCAACACAAGCCACCCGCAGACACCGACCAGGACGACGAAACAACGGAAGGGGGGTGCCCGCCGTCCCCCCGCGACGGCGGGCACCCCCGCTTCAAAGGCGGACCGTCAGGGACGGTCCAGGGTGATCGAGTTGATCGGGCCGAGGTCGTACCAGACACCGTTCTGGGCGGCGATGTCGTAGACGCAGTCGGCGCCGCCCGACCCGCGGCACAGGCGGGCGTGGGCGCCGCCCGACTGGTTGTTGAGCACCCAGTGGCTGCCGTACTGGCCGCTGAGGTTGTGGGCGCCGTAGCTCCAGAACACGTCGCTCGGGGTGGCGGCCGGGTTCTGGCCCTGCGGGTAGATACAGACCGCGCCGTACGGGCAGCCCGCCCACGAACCGTCGGCGGCGCCGGCACTGCTGGTGGCGAGAGTGGTGAGGGCGGCGGCCGCCAGGGCGAGCGCCGCGGCGGCGTGCATGATCCTGCGCATGGATGGTTCTCCCTTGCTGGGTTCACTGGTCTGGCCAGTGGTCAGCAGCCTACGAACACACCCCACCGCGGCGGTCCCTGACATCTGACAGGGACACACACCGCCACCAAGGCCCGTCTCCAGAGTCAGACGGCCTACAGCTTGGCGGCGGAGAAGGTGTCGCACTGGGCCATGTCCCCGGTGCGGTAGCCGGTGGTGAACCAGGCCTTGCGCTGGTCGGAGGAGCCGTGGGTCCAGCTCTCCGGGTTGACCTTGCCGGTGGCCTGCTTCTGGATCCGGTCGTCCCCCACCGCGGAGGCCGCGTCCAGGCCCTGGGCGATGTCCTGGTCGGTGATCGAGGCGATCAACGGGCGCCCGGTGGAGGGCTGCGGGGTGGTGGTGGCGTGGTGCGCCCACACCCCGGCGTAGCAGTCGGCCTGCAGTTCCAGGCGGACGGAGGCGCTGGTCGCGCCCTGCCGGTCGCCGCCGACCTTCTGCATGGCGCCGGTCAGGGTCTGGACGTGGTGGCCGAACTCGTGGGCGACGACGTAGGACTCGGCGAAGGGGCCGCCCCTGGCACCGAAGCGGGTGGACAGCTCGTCGAAGAAGCCGAGGTCGAAGTAGGCCCTCAGATCGCCCGAGCAGTAGAACGGACCCACCGCGGAGGTCGCCGGGCCGCAGGCGGTGTTGACCCGGCCGGTGAACAGCACCGTCTCCGCGCTCTTGTAGGCGATGCCGCGCCTGGGCAGCTCGGTACGCCAGAACTCCTGCACGCTGTTGGTGACCGCCACGATCCGGCAGTCCTGACGCTTGTTGGCATCCGCGCCCGTCTTACACGACTGCTGCACCTCGCCGGAGGTACGGCCGCCCGTGGAACCGGTGCTGCCGCCACCACCGGACGACAGGCTCAGCAGCTTGGGATCCACACCCAGCAGGACCGCGAACAGCACGGCGATCAGCCCCACCGCCCCACCGCCGACAGCGACCTTCCCACCCGGGAACCCACGCCGGTCGTCGACCTGCGAGGTGTCGAGGTCACCCTGGTCATCGAACTGCACGCCCTTGCCCGCCTCTGAATCGTCATCGTACGTCCGTGCCGCTCGGTGGCGCGGCCCCGGCGGACCAGCCTACGGGGTAGTCCACGGACAGGCCGGCCAGGTGGGCGACCTCCTCACGGCGCAGCCCGGGGGTGCGGCGGCGGGCGGTGCCTGCCCCTCCCGTCGGGGAGGGGCAGGCCGTTACTCATCCGGTGGGTGCGGGCGCGTAGCCGGCCGGACGGGTGGTGAAGGTGCCGCGGCCCTGGGTGCGGCTGCGCAGGCGGGTCGCGTAGCCGAACAGTTCGGCCAGCGGCACCAGCGCCGTCACCTGAGAGGCGGCGGTCGACTGGATGTGGCCGCGGCGGGCCGCGAGGTCACCGAGGACCGTGCCGAGCGCGTCCTCGGGCACGCTCACCGTCACCTCGGCGAGCGGTTCCAGCACCACCGTCCGCCCGGCGCGCAGGGCCTCGCGCAGCCCCTGGCGGGCGGCGGTGCGGAAGGCGAGCTCGGAGGAGTCCTTGGGGTGGGTGGCCCCGTCGGTGAGGGTGACGCGCACGCCGGTGACCGGGTGGCCGCCGAGCGGGCCCTCGGTGAGGGCCTCGCGCAGACCGGCCTCCACGGCCTGCACGTACTCGCGCGGCACCCGCCCGCCGGTGACGGCGGAGCTGAACACGAAGTCCTCCTCGCAGGTGTCGTCCAGGGGGTGGATGTCGAGCACCAGGTGCGCGAACTGGCCGGCGCCGCCCTCCTGTTTGACGTGCCGGTGGACGAAGCCGGTCACGCCGGCGACGAGGCGCTCGCGGTGGGCGACCTGCGGGCGGCCCACCACCGCGTCGATCCCGTGGTCGCGGCGGATCCTCTCCACCGCGACCTCCAGGTGCAGCTCCCCCAGCCCCGACAGCGTGCGCTGTCCGGTCTCGGGGTCGGTGCGCAGCCGCAGCGAGGGGTCCTCCTGCGCCGCCCGGGCCAGGGCCGCGGCCAGCTTGTCGGTGTCGGCGCTACGGCGAGCCTCGACGGCGACGGTGACGACCGGTTCGGCGCTGACCGGGGCCTCCAGCAGCAGCGGCGCGTGCGGCGCGCACAGGGTGGCGCCGACGCGGGCGGCCTTGAGGCCGATCACGGCGACGATGTCCCCGGCGACGGCGTGGTCCGTCTCGGTGTGGCGCTCGGCCTGTACGCGCAGGATGCGCGAGACGCGCTCCAGTCGGCCGGTGGCGGTGTCGAGCACGGTGTCTCCCTTGTGAAGCCGGCCCGCGTACAGGCGCAGGTAGGTGAGGCGGCCGGTGGGGGCGGCGTTCACCTTGAACGCCAGGGCGGTGAAGGGCTGTTCGGGGTCGGGGTCGCGTTCCTGCACGGTGTCGTCGGTGAGGCTGGTGACGCCTCGCACCGCCGGGGCGTCCAGTGGCGAGGGCAGGTAGGCGACGGCAGCGTCGAGGAGCGGTTCGATGCCGCGGTTGCGGTAGGCGGAACCGCACAGCACCACCACCGCCTCGCCGGTGCGTGTCAGGTCCCGCAGCGCGGCCGTGAGGGTCGCAGCCCCCAGCGTCCCGTCCGTGCAGAACTCCTCCAGGGCGCCCGGGTGCAGGGCGGCCACCGCCTCCTCCAGGGCGCGCCGGCGCACCGCGGCCTCCGCGGCCAGGTGCGCGGGCACCGGACCCCGGCGCATACCGCCGTCGCCGCCGTCGCCGCCGTCGCCCTCGTTGGTCCAGGTGAGCGCGCGCAGGTGCAGCAGGTCGACGACACCGGTGAACGCGCCCTCGGCGCCGATCGGCAGCTGCACCGCCAGCGGGTGCAGGTGCAGGCGCTCGCGGATGGAGGCGAGTGCCGCGTCCAGGTCGGCGCCGGCGCGGTCCAGCTTGTTCACGAACGCGATCCTCGGCACGCCGTGACGCTCGGCCT
This sequence comes from Kitasatospora aureofaciens, assembly GCF_019192735.1. GTDB lineage: Bacteria > Actinomycetota > Actinomycetes > Streptomycetales > Streptomycetaceae > Kitasatospora > Kitasatospora aureofaciens_A. The sequence continues at coordinate 148,209 of NZ_JAHTKP010000016.1, read as the reverse complement.
GCCGCCACACCGATTCGCTCTGCGGCTCGACGCCCGCGACCGCATCGAACACCGCGACCGCGCCGTCCAGCACGCGCAGCGAGCGCTCGACCTCGCCGGCGAAGTCGACGTGGCCCGGGGTGTCGATCAGGTTGATCCGGTGCCCGGCCCACGCGCAGCTGACCGCGGCGGCGAAGATGGTGATGCCGCGGTCGCGTTCCTGCGGGTCGAAATCGGTCACGGTGGTGCCGTCGTGGACCTCGCCCCGCCTGTGGGTGGTACCGGTGAGGTAGAGGATCCGCTCGGTGACGGTGGTCTTGCCGGCATCGACGTGAGCGAGAATGCCGAGGTTACGGACCGCGGCGATGCCGTCGGTGCTGGTGGTGCTGGTGGTGCTGGTGGTGGTGCTGGTGGTGGTGTCGGTGCGCATGGCCCGGGGTGCCTTTCGGAAGTGATCCGCAGTCAAAGGGGTGGGCGCGCGATTGCTGTCAGCGACTGACCGACTGATGCCTGACGGCACGTCAGACACTTGTTGGTGCGGGCACGTATCGGACATGCCGCGCATCGAGGCCATCGAGGCTCAGGCGGTCGTCGCGCTCCTCCGGTGCCGGCCGCGCAGCGGGCACCGGAAGACCGGGGACACCAGGATCACCTCGTACCGGGACGCGGGAGAGGGAACGGCGGTGCGCTGCGCGGTCACGGCCACTCCCCCTCCTCTTCTGCTCACTCCGGCGTCACGGGTACGCACCGGCACCCGGCTTTCGGGGGCGGCGGCACGCGTCTGCCGGGCGAGTCTAGACACGCCCGGCCGGGGACGGCACCGGGTTTTCCGGGCGAAGAGGCGGCGGCCTCGGCATGGAAGGCCACTGTGGACGTCGGCATCCGCGGTCCGAAACGGGCCCGACTCCTCGGGCTCACTCCGCCAGGACGAGCAGGTCCGGCGCTTCCGCCCGATCGCCTCAGGATCCGGATCGGGGCCGACATCAGCGGCTCGCCCCCCGACCCGTATCGGACCACTGATTACCAGTCAGACGGACACCCCCGCCGAGGAGAACGGCGTAATGGCACCTCCACCTCGGCGGCCCGCCTCGGCAACGTACGACCGCTGGCGCCCGCAGCTCGGGCGAACGGACTGACGCACGATTGATCGAGTGGGGTTTCGAATCCCGGCCAGCCGTCACGATGCCGCCCCACCCGTTCCGACCTGCAGTTTCACCGGACGACGGCCGGTCGGCCGGCACCCCTTGCCGCAGGGCGAGGACAGGTGGGCCGCCTGCGGATTGGTGGGAGCCGAGGAGGATCGAGTAAGTCTGGGTATCCGATGGTCTCACCACGCTGGGCACGGGGAGGATCCACCGATGGACCGTCCGGAGACGCCTCCGAACCCGACCCGGGTCAGCAATCGGGTGACTGGCCCGGTGACCGTGCACGGCCATGTCTTCCAGGCACAGAACCTCAGTGTCACGGTGGTCGGCCTACTCCCGGGCCCCGGGCCCGCCGTTCCGGCCGAGAAGCCCGAACCGACGCACCCGAAAGGGCGCGACGACTCGCCTCCTCCGTCATCGCCCGAGGAAGACCTGGAAAGGCGGAAGGGGGTCGGCGGCAAGCGTGGCAGAGGCCGCCGCCTTCCCTCGCGGGCGTGGGGACCGGTCCCGGTCGGCGTCCAACAGGGCTCGGGAAAGGACCGGTCCACACTCCCCACGGTCCGCCAGCCAATGCATCTGGACGGCTCACTCGTGGTGGGCGAGGGCTGCCGTCTCCACATCCTCGACACCCACGACGGACGCCGACGGCTTCTTGTCCTGGCCGGAAACGACGCCAGGCCGCACCTGGACTCCGGCCAAGTCTGTTTCCTCGGCCTGAACAAGCAAATCAACACATTCGATCTTCACACCGGAAGGCAACATCGCTGGGATCCCAGGCACCGACTCCATGAAGGCATGACCAGCGTCTCCCGCGGCACCGCCTTCACAGTCGGCCCGGACGGATCCGTCACCGCACTGGACCTGCTCCGAAGGCACCGGCGCTGGACCATGAAGGGCGTGGCCTGTGAGATCGTTTCCGCGCCGCGCGTGTCAGGTGGCGACGTCTTCGGTCTGGGGTGCACGAAACGCGCTTCAGAACGAGGTGTTGACTGCGTGGCAGCACTCCACGAGGAGGACGGGTCCGGGAGGTGGCTGTCCCCGACGGCGTCGCCGCTGTCCGGGGTGTGGTCGGTCACCGACGATGCCGTCTACGTGATCGAAATGCCTCCGCCGCACATCCGCCTCGTCGCCCTGGACTCGGCGACCGGCGCCCGCCGGTGGGAGTCCGACTCGTTCGACGGCACACCCGCGGACCTCACGGCCGCGGGCGAAACCGTCTTCCTGCGCACCACGGAACGTCAACTGCACGCCGTGGACACCCACAGCGGCCGCACCCGATGGAGCGCCGTCGGCATCAGCCGTCCCCCGACCATGGCGGACGGCCGCGTCCTCCTGGTCAGGAACGCGCGCATGCTCCTGGCGGTGGACCCGGCAACCGGGCAGGACGTCTGGCCCCGCAGGCCGAGCAACGGGACTCTGCTCATCGCGCCTCTCGTGACGGACGGGGCCATCTACACCATCGGGCACACCGGGCTGACCGCGCGGAATGCGGCAACCGGCCGCGCACTGGGCTCGCCGTACAACATGAGCCTGAGCCCGGACGACCATGGCACACCCGTGATGCTCGACGGAGTCCTCTACTTCACCAACGCGCGCCGCGAGGTCGAGGCCGTCTGCCTCAACTGAGCCGCTCCGCCCTTTGACGGCGCCCCCGCACCTCCGCCACCAGGTGTCCGATCCACGGAACAGCACCATCACGGGCAACCGTCGGAGAAGAGGCCGTTGAGGGGGTCATGGCGGCGGCAGACGGGACAACGGACGCGGGACCGGATCGGCCGACATCAACGGCCCGCTCCGGCACCCCCTATCGCATCGCGGTGGGGCATCCGACGCCCAAGGCGTCGACACCGCGCAAGGAGTCTGCGCCGCACATTTGCCCCTCGGGCGCGGATCAGTCGAAGAGGCGGCGGCGGTGCGCCAGGGCGGCGGCCTCGGTACGGGAAGCGGCGCCGAGTTTGGCGAGGATGTTGGACACGTGCACACCCGCGGTCTTGGCGGAGATGAACAGCTCCTCGCCGATGGCCCGGTTGCTGCGCCCCTGGGCCACGAGGTGCAGCACCTCCGTCTCGCGGGGCGTCAGGCCCAGGCCCTGCGGGCCCTCGGGTGCGACGGGCGTCAGGCGTCCCCGGGCGGCGAGTTGGGCACTGTGGCGGTGCAGGGCGGGGGCGCCGAGGGCGCCGGCGAGGGCGCCGGCCTCGCGCAGGTACGCCTCGGCGGCGGGGCGGTCGCCGGCGGTCAGGGCGGCATCGGCGGCGCGCAGCAGGGCCTCGGCGAGGGGGTGGGGGTGGCCGAGGGCGCGCCAGGCGGCGACGGCGGCCCGCTGGGCGGCGTCGTCGTCGCGCAGGCGGGCGAGGCAGGCGGCGCGCTGGGCCTGCTGGACGGGTCCGGGTGCGGCCAACTCTGCTATGAGGTCAGCGAGTTGGGCGGTGAGGTCGACGGCCTCCGGGCGGCGGGCCTCGGTGATGAGCAGGCCGGTGTGGGCGAGCGGCCAGGCGAGTACGGGGTGGTCCGCGAGGCCCGGGTCGGCCAGGGCGGTGCGCAGGAGACGTTCGGCGCTCTCGTGGTCGCCGGCCTCCAGGACGGTGCGCAGCTGGAGGTCGTACAGCGGGAGCAGGAACTCGCGGCCGGTGTAGTGGGGGGTGATGAGGCCGGCGGCGGTGGCGGCGGCCTCGGTGGCGGCGGCGGTGTCACCCTCGGTGAGGGCGACGGTGCCCAGGCAGGTGAGCAGGACGGCCCGGTAGAGCGGCGGGGGTTCGAGCGCGAGCGCGGCCTCGGCGGTGTGGCGGGCCTGGTCGTGGCGGCCCAGGCAGGCGAGCGCGTCGGCGAGGACCGCGGCCAGGACGGCGCCGCGGCTGCCCGCCAACCCGGCCCGGCGGGCGGCGTCGAGGCCTCGGCGGGCGGCGGTGGCGGCGTCCTCGTAGCGGCCGTCGGCCTTGCAGGCCAGGGAGTCGACGACGGCGACCAGGGCGGCGGTGTCGTCGTTCCCCGCTTCGGCGGCCAGCGCGGCTGCCCGGGCACAGCGGGCGCGGGCGCGCTCGGGGTGGCCGGTGTGGGAGGCGTGGGCGGCGAGGGTGGCCAGGGCGAGGGCCTGGACGGCCGCCTCGCCGACCGCGCGGCCCAGGCGCAGGGCGGCTTCGGCGTGCTCGACGGCCTCCCGGTGGTGGGAAAGCACCCACAGGCGGCTGGCGAGGGTGGCGAGCAGCCGGGCGCGCACGGCGAGGGTGGCGGGGGTGCTGGGGGTGGCGGGGGTGTCGGGTCCGGTGGCCGGGGCGCCGGGGAGCGTACGGGCAGCCCCACCCGGGCCGTGCGGGTGCGACGGCGCACCGGGAGGCACGGGGAGGTCATCACGCAGGACACCCACGGCGTCCGGCGCGTCCGGCAGACTACGGGCGGCCCCACCCGGGCCGTCCGGGGCATCCGGCACGTCCGGGAGGGTACGGACGGCTTCGCGCAGGTCGTCCAGGCCGTCCTGGCCGGCGCGGTGTTTGAGCAGGCTGCGGGTCTCCAGCAGCAGGGCCCGCCGGGCGGGGTCGGTCAGGCGGGCGAGGGCTGCGGTGGCGAGGGTGATCCCGCGCTGTGCCTGGCCGGCGTCCAGGGCGGCGCGGGCGGCTGCCGCCTCCACCTCCTCCCGGGCCGGCACGCCGGCCGGTTGCTCACCGGCCCGGGGCCCAGCGGTAGGCAGCCTTTCGACGCGCAACCCACCGACGTACGGCCCCTCGGCGGGCAGTACGCCAGCGGGCAACACCCCGGCAGACGCATCACAGCCCGGCCACAGATCCAGGACGCGTTCGAGGAGCGCGAGTTCCTCCGCGTGCGCATGTGCGCGGCGCGCCTGGCCGGCGGCGTGCCAGGCGGCGGACCGGGCGCGGGGGCGGTCGCCGGCGGCGTGCCAGTGGGTGGCGAGGGCCGCGGCGAGCTGTCCGGGCGGGGCGAGGGCGGGGTCGGCGGCCAGTGCCCGGGCGTAGGCGGTGTGCAGGCGGGCGCGTTCGCCGGGAAGCAGGTCCTCGTAGACGGCCGTGCGCAGCAGGGCGTGGCGGAAGCGGTAGCCGTCGCCGGCGGGTACCAGCAGGCGCCGTTCGACGGCCCGGCGCAGCCACTCCTCCAGCCCCGCCTCGCGCAGCCCCGTTTCCTCGGGCAGGACGGCGGCGAGCAGGCGGTGGCCGACGCTGTCCTCGGCCGCGGAGGCGGCGCGCACCACGCGCCGCCCCGGTTCGGGCAGTTCGCGCAGTGCGGTGAGCAGCAGGTCGCGCAGCGGGACGGGGGTGGCGGGCCCGCCGGCCTCGGCGAGGGCCTCGACGAACAGCGGGTTGCCCTGGCTGCGGCGGTGGATCTCGCCGGCGCGCGCCGGGTCCAGGTGGCGTTCGGTCAGCCAGCGGGCGACGTCCCCCTGTTGCAGCGGGCCGGGGTCGACGCGGCGCACGGGGCCCAGGCGGGCGAGGGCGGTGAGCAGCGGGCGCAGCGGGTGGTCGTCGGGCAGGTCGGTGGAGCGGTGGGTGGCCAGGAGGAGTACGCCGGGGCGGGTGAGGTTGCGGGCGAGGTAGAGCAGGAGGTCGCGGCTGGAGGCGTCGGCCCAGTGCAGGTCCTCGACGACCAGGACGAGGGGGTGGTGGTGGGCGGCGGCCTCGACGAGGGTGAGGACGGCGCCGAACAGGCGGGCGCGCCCGTGCGGGTCGGGTTCGGCCGGGGGCTGGTCCGGCGCGTCCGGCTTGTCCCGCGCGTCCGGCGAGTCCGGCAGGTCGAGTTCGGGCAGCCAGGGCGCCAGTGCCCGCCGCCCGGCCGTGCTCAGCGCGCCCGCCGTCCATGCCGTCCCGAACTCCCGGGCCAGTGCGCGCAGCAGGGCGGTGAACGGCGCGTACGGGAGGGTGTCGGCGCCCAGGGCCAGGCACCCGCCGAGGTAGGCGCGGGCGGGGGTGCGGGTGGCCAGCTGCGCGGTGAACTCGGCGACCAGGCGGGTCTTGCCGATCCCGGCCTCCCCGCCGACGAGGACCGTCAGCGGGGCGACGGCGCTCGCGTGGGCGTAGGCGTCGGCGAGGGCGTCCAGCTCCGCACTGCGGGCCAGGAACGGTGAGGGCTCGAACGGGATGATCATCGGCGTGCATCCTACTCAGACTCCGTGGCGGGCTTCTCAGACTCCGTGGCGGGCTTCGCGGGTGCGGATCTGAAGAGGTGCCTAGGCAATCCGCCCCATGCGGTGGGCGGGTGTTCAGAGCGAGGCTCGTCGAGGCGGTGATCACCGCCTCGGCGATCACCGCCGCACCCCGATGACGAGAGGCCCCTCGACCGTGAACTCCTCCCTTCCCGATCCGCGCCGCTGGCGCACCCTGCCGGTGATCCTGCTGGCCACCTTCATGGCCGCGTTCGACTACATGGTCGTCAACGTCGCCGCCCCCTCGCTCGCCCGTGACCTGGGCGCCGGCCAGGGCGCGCTCGAACTCGTCGTCGGCGGCTACGGGTTCACCTACGCGGCCGGCCTGGTCACCGGCGGCAGGCTCGGCGACCTGTTCGGCCACCGGCGCCTCTTCCTGCTCGGCATGGCCGGCTTCACCGCCGCCTCCCTGCTGTGCGGACTGGCCGCCACCACCCCCGAACTGATCGCCGCCCGGCTCCTCCAGGGTCTCGCGGCCGCCGCGATGGCCCCGCAGGTGCTCGCCCTGATCACCGCCTCCTTCCCCGCCGGCGAACGGCCGCGTGCACTGTCCTGGTTCGGCCTGACCATCAGCGTCGGCGCCATCGCCGGGCAGGTGCTGGGCGGACTGCTGCTCCAGGCCGACCCGTTCGGCCTCGGCTGGCGGGTGATCTTCCTGGTCAACGGGCCCGTCGGGGTGGCCGCCGTCGTCTCGGCCGCCCGTCTGCTGCCCCGCCGTGCCCCCGCCGCCCGCCCAGGTCTGGACCCCGTCGGCGCACTCGCCCTGACCCTCGCCCTCGCGCTCGCCCTGGTGCCGCTGGTCGTCGGCCGCGAACAGGGCTGGCCGCTGTGGAGCCTGCTCTCGCTCTCCGCCGCCCCGCCTGCACTGGCCGCGGCCCTGGCCTGGATGCGCCGCCGGGCCCGGCGTGGTGGCGAACCCCTGCTCGACCTCGCCCTGTTCCGTGCCCGCTCCTTCCGCGTCGGCCTGCTCGTCAACGTCGCCGTCATGCTCGCCTTCGGCGGCCTGATGCTCACCACCACCCTGCTCCTGCAGGCCGGACTGGGCCTGGACGCCGCCCACGCCGGACTCGCGTTCGTACCCATGGGCGCCGCCACCATGGCCGCCTCCCTGCTCGGCCGCCCTCTCACCGCCCGCCTGGGCGCCCGCACCCTGCCCACCGGCAACGCGCTCGGTACCCTCGGCCTGATCCTGCTCGCCCTCGAACTGCACCTGGCCGGCGCCGCGATCAGCGCCCCGCTGCTCACCCTCCCCCTCGCCCTCGTCGGCCTCGGCAGCGGCCTGACCATGCCCGCCCTCACCGGCGCCGTCCTTTCCGGCGTGCGCCCCGAGCGGGCCGGCGCCGCCTCCGGTGTCCTCGCCACCACCCAGCAGTTCTCCACCGCCACTGGCGTCGCCGTCCTCGGCGCCGTCTTCTTCACCGCGCTCGGCCACCACCCCGCCCCGGCCGGCTACGCGGGCGCCGCCGAACTCACCGCCTGGCTCGCCGCCCTGCTCTACGCGGCGGCCACCGGCCTGGTCACGCTGCTCCCCCGGCCCGGCTCCGCAGCCCCCGCTCCGGCCGCGGGCGCCAAGACCTCCGTCTCCGCCTGACCCTCAAAGGACGTTCTGCGATGCGCGGCTTCCTCACCGACCCCACCGCCCCGGCCGGCCTGCGGCTCGCCGACGACCTGCCCGAACCCGAGCCCGCCCCCGGCGAGTTCCTCCTCGCCGTCCACGCCTACGCCCTCAACCGCGACGAGCTCAACCTCCTGCGCCGCCGCCCCGACGGCTGGCGCCCCGGGCAGGACGTCGCCGGCACCGTGCTGCGCGCCGCCGCCGACGGCACCGGCCCCGTCGAGGGCGCCCGCGTCCTGGCCCGCCTCGACCAGCACGGGTGGGCCGAACGCGCGGCCGTCCCCGTCCACAGCGCCGCCCTTCTCGAACCCGGCGTCAGCTTCGAACAGGCCGCCACCCTGCCCATCGCCGGCGTCACCTCCCTGCGCGCTCTGCGCCACGGCGGCCTGCTCCTGGGCGCCGACGTCCTGGTCACCGGCGCCACCGGCGGCGTCGGCCAGTTCGCCGTCCAACTCGCCACCGCCGCCGGCGCCCGCGTCACCGCCCACGTCAGCCGGCCCGAACGCGCCGCCACCGCCCGCGCCCTCGGCGCCCGCCACGTCGTCACCCGCCTGGCCGACGCCGCCGCCCACGGCCCCTACCACCTCGTCCTCGACGGCATCGGCGGCCCCGCCCTCGCCGACGCCGTCCGCCTCCTCGCCCCCGGCGCCACCGCCGTCCTGTACGGCAACCTCGGCGGGCCGTCCCAACTGTCCGTCGCCGACTTCTACGCCCAGGGCTGGAACGCCCGCCTCGTCGGCCTGATCAGCGCCGACCCCGGTGTCGGTGCCGGGGGCGGTCCCACGATGGCCGACGACCTCGCCACGCTCGCCCGCCTGGTCGCGGACGGCCGTCTCACCCCCCACACCACCCTCACCGCCGACTGGACCCGCACCCCCAACGCCCTCACCGCCCTCGCCCGCGGCGAGGTCCGCGGCAAGGCCGTCCTCACCCTCCCGCCCCAGGGGCACGAGTCCGTGCTCGACCGTGCCCTCTGACCCTCCGGCCTGCGCCCTGGGCGTGGCAGGCTCCTACGCCGGCACCACCCGCAACGCCCTGCGCACCCGCGCCGCGGCGTCCTCGGTGGGCGCGGTCACCATCGCCGCTCCCCCAGCGACACCACCCCCACCCATCCCCCAGGACACCACCGCGACCCCGGCGAGACCACCACCTCCACCCCACCCCCGGTCGCCGTGAACGCCACCGGTACACCGGCCAGTTCCTCCCACACCCCACGGGCCCTGCCCACCAACGGATCCGTCACCATGACCAGGATCCTGCCACCACCCGGCGCCAACTCCCCAGCGCCAAAGGGGATCTACGCGCGAGCACATCGCACGACACCACCACCGGCGCCTCCTGCCCCGAGTCGGGCGAAGAATCGACCGCATCTCCGCCACTGCATACGGGCGGCTCGCGGCCAGGGGGCGGTGGGGTCGGCAATCAGGGATCTACGGCAACTCCACCACCTCGTACGGGTACTTCGCGTGCTTGAGAACGGCGGCCGGGTCGGCGGTGTGGGCCGTGAGGGTGGCGGCGATCACGGCGAGGCCGGCGGCGAGGTCGTCGCGGATGCGGATCTGCACGCGGGACGTCTCGGCGACCCGCGCGCCGTCGGGGCCGTAGCTGGTGGTGCCGCCGTTGAGGTCGGCGTGGCCGCGGGCGGCGGCCTTGAGGCGCCCGGTGAGGTCGTCCGCGAGGTGGCGGGCGTAGCGAAAGGGGCGGGCGAGGGTGGGCAGTTCGAGGGTGAGGTCCCAGTGGCGGGCGCCGTTCAGGGGGCTGGGGCCGAACCAGCGCCGCACCAGCTCGCCCGGGGTGAGGGCGGCGAGGGTCTCCACCGCCCAGCAGGCCTCGGCGCGCGAGTGGGGTGAGCGCAGGGCGCGCCGCAGGACGGGGTGGGTGTGGCCGGCCGCGTCGAGGGCGGTGCCGAGGGCGGGCAGGTGGGTGTGGCCGTCGGGGGCGGTGCAGCGTCCGAGTGCGGCGCGTACGGCCGGGTCGGTGAGGGCGGGGTGGGCGGCGGCGTCGGCGAGGATGCGGTCGGCACGGGCGGTCAGAGCGGCGAAGGCGGCGAAGGGGAAGTCCTCGCCGTCGACGGTGCGCAGGGAGTACAGCGGCAGGTCGGTGCGCAGGTCGTCGGGCTGGTCGCAGGCCGGGTGGCCGTCCTCGCGGGTGACCCAGGTCAGGCCGGTGGCGGCGAGATTGCGCAGTTCCCACCAGTCGCGGGTCTCCGGGCGCGGGCCGCCTCCGGCGCCGGGGCGCACGTGGTGGAAGGCGGCGTCGAGGAGCGGGGTGATCGTGTCGGGGTCGTCGTGTTCGTCGAGGACGGTGAAGCGGGCGAGCAGGGCGAGGACGGGGCCGGGGTGGGGAAGTTGGGGGTCGGTGAGGGCGAAGGCGCGGGCGAGGCGGTCGAGTTCGGCCCAGCGCAGGACGTGGGGGTGGAAGTGGGCCTGGTCGTCCCAGCCGAGCTGGACGGGTTCGGGCAGGCCGGGGGCGGTGAGTTGGAGGTCGTAGGTGGTGTAGGGCAGGGAGATGTCGAGGAGGAGGGCGTGGCCGTCGTCGAGGGCGAAGCGGGCCTGGAACTCGTCCTCGCCGCCCTCGCCGTCGCCCTCGTCGTAGGTGTCGTCGTCCTCCAGCAGGTAGCGGGGCCAGAAGTCGGCATCGGCCATGCGGGCGGCCAGGGCGGGGTCCAGGGGCATGGCCGGCAGGCTAGCGGGCACCGCCGACAGGTCCGTCAGCGGCCGTCAGCGGCGCGTGCGCAGCGAGGCGACGGCCGGGGCCGGCTCGGCGGGGTCGGGGCGGGCCGGGGTGCGGGGGCGGCCGAGGAGGACGCCGGCCAGGACCAGCGCCAGCCCCGCCCCCTGGCGCGGCCCCAGGTCCTCCCCCGCCACCGCCGTGCCCAGCAGGACGCCGGCGAGCGGGTTGAGCAGGCCGAGCAGCCCGACGGTGCCGGCCGGCAGGTGGCGCAGGCCCGCGAACCAGAGCGCGAACGCTAGCGCGGTGGCCACCAGGGTGACGTAGCCGAACGCGAGCAGCACCGTGGCGTCCATGGCGGGCGGGGCGCCCTCGGCCACGGCGGCGACCGGCAGCAGGAGCAGGCCGCCGGCGGTGAGTTGCCAGGAGGTGGCGGCCAGCGGGTCCGCGCCCTCGCGCCAGCGCGCGGCCAGGACGTAGCCGACGGAGGAGACCAGCATCGCCGCCGACGACGCCACCAGCCCCGTCCCGCTGACCGCACCGCCCGAGCCGAGCAGCATCAGCGCCACCCCGCCCAGGCCCACCACCGCGCCCGCCAGGTGGGCGCGCTGCGGGTGCTGCCCCGCCAGCGCCCACGCTGTGAGCAGCATGGCCAGCGGGGAGGCGGCCATGACGGTGGCGGCGACGCTGGTGGGCAGCTGCTGGGAGGCGAGGTAGAGCAGGACGAAGAAGACGGCGGTGTTGAGCAGTCCGAGGAGCGCCGAGCGCCACCACCAGGGGCCGTACGGGCGGCGGCGGGCCAGGGCCAACAGGACCAGTCCGGCGGGCAAGGCCCGCAGCGCGGCGCCCCACAGGGGCTGGTCGGCGGGCAGCCAGGCGCGGGTGACGTAGTAGTTGGCGCCCCAGGCGAGCGGGGCGAGGGCGGTCAGCAGCACCCATCGGAGATTGGCTTCCATGGAAGACAATATAGCTTCTTGGGAAGCTATAGGAGGTAGGATGGGTGCCATGGAGCCCCAGCAGCACGATCACGCAACCGGCACCGGCTCGGGAACCGGCCCCGGGCCCGACCACGTGGCCCTGATCCAGGCCGAGTGGCGCCGCGAACGCCCCGACCTCGACGTCTCCCCGCAGGCCGTGATCGGGCGCCTGCACCGCCTGGCCGCCCGCCTCACCGGCGAACTGTGCCTCGTCTACTCCCGCTACGGCCTCGGCGAGGGCGAGTTCGACGTGCTGGCCGCGCTGCGCCGCGCCGGCGCCCCCTTCGAGCGCGCCCCCGGCGAACTGGCCGCGCACACCATGGTCACCACCGGCGCGATGACCAAGCGCATCGACCGCCTGGAACGGGCCGGCCTGGTCACCCGCCGCCACGCCGAGGACGACCGGCGCGGCCGCGTCGTCGCCCTCACCGACGCCGGGCTGCGCCTGATCGACGAGGCGTTCACCGCCCACATGCGCAACGAGCACCGCCTGCTCTCGCTCCTCGCTCCCGACGAGGCCGCCGCCCTGGAATCCCTCCTCACCACCTGGCAGCACCGCCTGGACGGCGCCGGGCCTGACGCCGTCTGACCGGCCCGCCCAGCCGCGGTGCCGTAGGGCTCGGCCGGGTCGGCGCCCGCAGGACCGCCCCCGCCCACCGCACCGCCGGGCGCGCCCCTGCCCCTGCCCCTGCCGGGACTCGACCTTCGCCCGGACGGCATCCGCTCGTACCGGCAGCGGGCCAGCACAATGTGACGCATGACCATCACCCCGCCACCCCAGCCCGACCCCACGCCGCCCTACCCCGAGAGCCCGGCGGCGCGGGCGGACCGCCGGCTGATCGAGCTGCTGCAGGAACTGCGGGTGCTGCAGACCGGTGTGCAGATCGTGTTCGCGTTCCTGCTCGGGGTCGCCTTCACCCCGCGCTTCGCCGAACTCGGCGACGCCCAGCAGGACATCTACGTCACCACCCTGCTGCTGGCCGTCCTCGCCTCCGCCGTGTTCGCCACGCCGGTGGCCCTGCACCGTGGGCTGTTCCACCACCCGGGCAAGGAGCGGATCGTCCGGGTGTCGGTGCGCGTCGCCCAGCTCGGCCTGGTCCTGCTCGCCTCCGCCCTGACCGGCGCCGTGCTGCTGGTCCTGGACGTCGTCCTCGGCACCCCGACGGCCCTCGTCCTCACCTCCGTCATCGCGCTGGTCTTCGCCGGCCTGTGGTTCGTCCTGCCGTGGGCGGTGCGCCGCCCCCTGCGGGACACCGACTGACCCGCCGCGCCCACGGCACCGGGGCCGGCACCGGCCGCACACTCGCCGCCTGCGCGTGCTCCGCCCTGATTACCCCCGCGAGCAGCACGTCCATGGCGGGCAGCACCAGCCCGCCATGTCCGCGGGCGTGAACCGCGCCGCCTGCGGACGGGTCGCATGGCGGCGCATCGCCTGCGGGAGCGGCCGTCCGGGCAGTACAGCCGCGTCAGGCCCTGGTGCCGGGCCGCCGACCGCGCCGGCATCGGCCCGTGGCGGACGGCCGCCAGGATGCCCTCAACGACGACGTGGAACCCGTGGTCGAGGGCGCAGCGGGCGGCCGCCTCGTCGAGGCGGACGGCCGCGGCTCCCGGCACGCCGCGCTCACGCAGCACGGTGCGGCGCAGGTTGTTGGTCCACCGACCGCGGCGGCCCGCAGCCCGGCCGCGATGCCCAACCTGCCCGAGCCGCTGGTGCCACGTAGCACGACCAGGACCGTGCCCGGACTTCCCGTCACCACCCGCGCCACGTCGGCACAGGCGGGCACAGGCGCGACCGCGGACGAGCGCGCTGCAACCCGCTTCCACGGGTGTCGCGGCGGCGCTCGGGTTCGCGGTGGTGCGGATCGTCCAGCCCGGGCAGGACGACGGCGCCACCGCCGCGAAGGCCGCCCCGGCGCCCGTCCCGGCCACCGCCGCGGCCACGACCGCGGCCACGACCACGACCACGACCACGACCACAATAGTAGCCATGTACTTAATATCCATGTATTGTATCTGCCATGAGCGGAGCACCCCCGAGTCCGACGCCCGGCTTCCTGGTCTGGCGCCTGTCGATGAAGTGGCGGGTGGCGGTCGACCGGGCCGTCGCGCCGCTGGGCCTGACCCACGCGCAGTACTCGCTGCTCGCGTCGCTGCTCGGCATGCAGCGGTCGGGGCTGAGTCCCAGCCAGCGCCAACTCGCCGACCACACCGGGCTCGAACCGCTCTACGTCTCGAAGCTGGCCCGCACACTGGAGGCGGCCGGCCTGATCGAGCGCGCCCCGGACCCCGCCGACACCCGCGCGGTCCGACTGTCGCTCACCGATCACGGGCGGGAGGTCTCCCGCAACGCGGTCGTGATCGTCCAGCAGCTGCTCGACCGGCTCCTGACCCCCCTGGGCGGCCTGGACGGCCCGCGGACCGAGGCGTTCGCCCACGAGCTGACAGCCCTTCTCGACGTACCGCTCGATCCCCCGACCAAGGAGTAGCGATGTCCGCAACACCGACCGTCAACGGCCAGATCATCGGCCAGGCCCACTACGCCACCCGGGCCGTCCTGGAGCGGCTGCTGGCCCGCACCGACACCTCGTTCCAGCAGTCGGTCGCCCTCAACGCCATCGCGGGCAACGGTGCGGCCATGGACCGCGGCCAACTGATCGCCCGGATGACCGCCACCTTGAAGCTCGACGACTCGACGGCTCTGGCGACGATCGCCGAACTGACCGCCTCCCACCTGATCGAGCACCTGCCCGACGAGGACAACCACCTCCTGCTCACCGATGCGGGCCGGGCGCTGAACCGCGACATCCGCACCGCGGTCGACGAGCTCACCGCCCGGCTGTACGGCGACCTCCCGGCCGACGACCTGGCAGCCGCGGCCCGCGTGCTGACCCTTGTCACGGCCCGGGCCAATGCCGAGCTCGCGAGCGCCCAGCCGAAGTCGCGCGACGAGCGACCGTGACCGGCACTGCGCAACAGACCCCGGCCGTGGCGCCACGACGCGCCTGAGAGGTGCTGGTGCCAGGTGGGGCATCCGGCATCGGCAGGAGGTCCGTGGCCGCCGAACTCACATAGGGCATGGGCGCGTTCGTGGTGGACTCGCCACGCCCGCCGGCACCACTCCAACGACCTGCCCGCCCCGGACTCGCTGCCCGCTGAACGCGTCCTGAACCTGCAGATCGCCACAGCCCAAGCCCTGGAACCCGCCCTGCCCGGCGTCGACCGCAACCGCCTCGCGGTGAACATGCCCGCCATCACCGAGGGCGACTACCCGACCCCGGCCGCCGCGTACGACCAGCAGGTGCGCGGCATCCCGCACGAGGGCAACGCCACGCACATCAGTGCCAACTACGCGGCACGAGAACCGGACTCGGGCCGCCGACGAGTTCACGCACGCCGGACGCAACGGCTGCCGCCCGGCAGGCAACCAGGCCTGGTGGCAGCCGAGTTCGGACACAGCAGGCTCGGCGGCCCCCTGCCGAGCAGGCGCACCGAACCGGACGGTGGACATGTTGCGGGACGTCGGGCAGGCGCCGGTTCCGTCAGGAACGACGGGCGAAGCCGGGCAGGCCGGGAGAACCTTGCCCACGGGGGAAGTCGGCAGGGAGCCCGCCAGGTTCGGGCCCCCCGGGCGGCCGTCGGGCGCCCGTCAGCGGGCCGCCGCAGTGAGCGAGGCCGCCAGGGCGGGGACGTCGACGGGGCGGGTTGTGTCCACGCGGTGGACGGTTCCCAGGGCGAGCGGTTCGGCGCCGCGCGACCACAACTCCCAGTCCCCGCCTAGGCCGCCGACGCGCTCGGGATGCACGGGGTGGCGTTGGGCCATGCGCGCGGCGAAGCGGCTGCGTGCCACCTCCGGCGGGACGTCGCACCAAACCTCGCGCACCCTCGCCACGCCCGCGCGCCGCAGCCCCGCGACCACGATCGGGCGAGTGTGGGCCAGCCACGGGCTCTCCATCACCGCCGCGCCGCCCGCGGCGCGCAGCAGCGTCCACAGGGTCTCCCCGGCTGCGGCCCCCAGGGCTCGGCTCCAGTCGCCGTCCGGGCACCCCGCCGGGCGCAGGCCGGCCAGGGTGTCGGCCAGGGTCTCCTTGACCGCGCCCTTGCTGAACAGCGGCAGGCCCAGCTCGGCGGCCGGCGCCCGCGCCAGCGTCGTCTTCCCCGCTCCCGGTCCGGGTGCGACCGCGGGCCTACGCCCCGGGGCCGGTGCGGGCCTGCTGCGGGGCGGCGGTCAGGAGGGCGTCGAGCAGGCCGGGGAAGCGGGTGTCGAGGTCGGTGCGGCGCAGGCTGACGAAGCGGTTGCGTCCGGCGACGCGGGTGGTGGTGACGCCGGCCTCGCGCAGGACGCGCATGTGGTGGGAGACGGTCGACTTGTGGAGGTGCTCCAGGCCCAGGTCGCGGGGGGCGCAGGAGTGCTCGGCGCCGTCGGCGTAGCTGAGGAGCAGGCGCATGCGGACCGGGTCGCCGAGGGCGTGCAGCACCGTGACGAGGTCGATGTCGGGGGTCGCGGGCTGGGGAAGCCGCTCGTCTTCGGGCATGGCGCTCGGTCCTCGCAGGTCGGGGTCACAAGTCGGGGGCAGGGGCCGCGGGTCGGGGTCGCGGCATTCGGACGTTGGTTTGACAATCATCCACCAATCCATAGTGTTTGACGAGCGTCAAACTGTTGCCCGTTCGTCCAACAATCCGCTCCGGGGGTCCGTCCGTGCCCGTCCGCCTGCTCCTGCTCGCCCTCGGCACCTTCGCCGTGGGCACCGACTCGATGGTCGTCGCCGGCATCCTCGGCCCCGTCTCCGCGGACCTGGGGGTGTCCACGCCGGCCGCGGGCCAGCTGGTCACCGTCTTCGCGCTCGGCTACGCGCTGCTGGCCCCGATATTGGCCGCGCTCACCGCCCGCTGGCCGCGCCGGCGCCTGCTGCTGACCGCGCTCGCAGTGTTCAGCGCCGCCAACGCGCTCAGCGCGCTCGCCCCCACCTTCACCCTCCTGCTGGCCACCCGGGTGCTCGCCGCGGCCGGGGCGGCCCTCTACACACCGACCGCCAACGCGGTAGCCACCACCCTCGTCGCCCCCGAGCGACGCGGCCGGGCACTCGCCACCGTGCTCGGCGGGATGACGGTCGCCACCGCCCTCGGCGTCCCGCTGGGCACCTGGGTCGGACGCACCGACTGGCGGATGACCATGTGGCTGGTCACCGCGCTGGGCCTGGCGGCCCTCGCGGGACTCGCCCTCCTGCTGCGCGACCTGCCCGCGCCCGCCGCCGCACCCGGCCTCAAGGCACGCCTGGCGCCGCTGCGCCGCCCGCGGGTGCTCGGGGCGGCGGCCACCACACTCGCGTTCTTCCTCGCCTTCCAGAGCGTCTACATCTACCTGGCCACCGCCGTCTCGGGCGCCACCGGCGGCGACGCGAACCGGCTGAGCGCGATCCTGCTGACCACCGGCGCGGCCTCGGTCGCGGGCAGCTGGCTGGGCGGGCGCCTCGTGGACCGGGTCGGGGTGCGGCGGGTCCTGCTGGCCGGCTCCACGATCGCGGCGGGCGGCTTCGCCGCACTGCCGTGGCTGGGGCGCAGCATGGCGGGGGCGCTGGTGTACGCGGCGGTGGTGCCGCTGGTGGGGTGGGCGGTGTCGGTGGCGCTGCCGCACCGGCTGGCGTCGATCGACCCGGCAAGCGCGCCACTGCTGATCTCGCTCAACTCCAGCGCGCTGTACCTGGGAACGGCCGCGGGCGGAGTCGCGGGCAGCTGGGCTATCGCGCTGCTGGGCGGGCGCTGGTTCCCCCTCGCGGCGGCCGCGCTCGGCCTGGTGGCCGCCACCATCGCGGCGGCCACCACACGGGAGAAGACGCCGGACACCGCGCCGGCGCCGGCCCCGGCAACGGCTTCGGCTTCGGCTTCGGCTTCGGCTTCGGCTTCGGCTTCGGCTTCGGCTTCGGCAACAGCGACGACGACGGCGCGGCCGTGAACCGCCCCCTGGACGGCCGATGGGGCTCGTTGACTCCGACTCTGCCCGGATCTGCGCGAAATGCCCAGGGGGTTGTCAGCAGCTGGGAAAGCCCGGCACGTCGGGTGGCCGGGGGGCGGCGGCAGGGTCAGCGGGCGGAGCCGAGGTCGCGCTCGCCCTCGGGCCCGTCCAGCAGCAGGGTGGTCTCCTCGATGCGGCGGAAGCGCCCGCAGGGGGCGTACTCGCCGAAGAGGTAGACCTCCATTCGCACCCGGGTGCCGTCGGTCTTGACGACCTCGACGGTGTGCCGGTCGGCCGTGCGGTCGCCGGCGGTGAGTTCCTCGTGAACCTCGACGCGCCCGGAGGCGACGACGGCGCGCAGGTGGCGGATGTGGGCGGCGAAGCCGGCGCGATCGTCCCAGCGGCCGTCGGTGCGCTGGCGGTAGTCAGGGGCGAAGTGCCGATCCAGCGCCTCCTCCAGGGCAAGGCCGGGAGTGAACAGCAGGTCGTCGAGGGCGGCGGCGATCGTGGTCCTGGGGGCGATGGTCGCAGACATGGCGGAGCTCCTTCGAGGAATGAATAAGCGTGCGCGGCGCACGCTTCCTGGGGGACGACTCTACCCCAGGAATGCGTGCGCCGCGCACGCTACGATCGGGGGGTGAACTCCTCCGCAAGCCCCGCCCCCGTCCCCGGTCTCGGGGACACCGTCGCCGACGCCCTCGCCACCCTCCTGCGCCGCCCCGCCCGCGCCGCGCTCCACCGGCGCCTCACCGAGGGCCTGGGCGAGGCCGTGGACGAGGTCACCTACCCCGTCCTCAGCGCCCTGGCCCGCACCGGGGCACGCAGCGCCGCCGACCTCGCCACCGAGATCGGCCTGGACCGCTCCGGCGTCAGCCGCCGCGCCACCCGCCTCCAGGCCGCCGGCCTGCTGCACCGCGAGACCGACCCCCGCGACCAGCGCGCCACCCTGCTCGCCCTCACCCCGGCCGGCGAACAGACGGTCGCCGAGATGCGCCGACGCCTGGCCGCCGCCATCGAGGAAGCGCTCGCCCCCTGGCCCGCCGGCGAGGCCGAGGCCTTCGCCCGCGGGCTGCAGCGCTTCACCGAACACGGACCCTTCAACATCCCCTGACCCACACCCCGGCAGGCGCGCACCCCCGACATGCGTGTGCCCCGGAGCGCGTACACGCTCCGGGGCACACGAACGCACCGTCAGGCCCCGAGGACCTCCCCCACCAGCGCGCGCGCCTCCTCCTGCACCCGGGCCAGGTGCTCCGGGCCGTGGAAGGACTCCGCGTAGATCTTGTACACGTCCTCCGTCCCCGAGGGCCGCGCCGCGAACCAGGCGTTGTCCGTACACACCTTGATCCCGCCGATCGCCGCCCCGTTGCCCGGCGCCTTCGCCAGCACCGCCGTCACCGGCTCCCCCGCCAGCTCGCGCGCCCTCACCCGCTCCGGCGACAGCCGGGAGAGAAGCGCCTTCTGCTCCCGGTCCGCCGGCGCGTCGATTCGGGCGTACGCGGGCTCGCCGTGACGCGCGGTCAGCTCCCGGTAGTACGCACTCGGCGTGCCCCCGGTCACCGCCGTGATCTCCGACGCCAGCAGCGCCAGCAGGATCCCGTCCTTGTCCGTGGTCCACACCCCGCCGTCACGCCGCAGGAACGACGCCCCCGCCGACTCCTCCCCGCCAAAGCCGATCGAACCCTCCAGCAGCCCGTCGACGAACCACTTGAAACCGACCGGCACCTCCACCAGCTCCCGTCCCAGATCGGACGCGACCCGGTCCAGCATCGACGACGACACCAGCGTCTTGCCGACCGCCGCATCCGCCGGCCAGTCCCGGCGGTTGCGGTACAGGTAGTCCACCGCCACCGCCAGGTAGTGGTTCGGGTTCATCAGCCCGCCGTCCGGGGTGACGATGCCGTGCCGGTCGGCATCCGCGTCGTTCCCGGTGGCGATCGCGTACTGGTCGCGGCGCCCGATCAGCGAGGCCATCGCCGCCGGCGACGAGCAGTCCATCCGGATCTTCCCGTCCCAGTCCAGCGTCATGAACCGCCACGTCGGGTCGACCTCCGGGTTGACGACCGTCAGATCCAGCCGGTGCACCTCCGCGATCCGCCCCCAGTACGCCACCGACGCCCCGCCCAGCGGATCCGCACCGATCCGAACCCCCGCCGCCCGCACCGCATCCAGGTCCAGCACGTGCGGCAGATCGTCCACATAGGCGCCCAGGAAGTCGTAGCGCCCGGTCGTCGCCGCCGCCAGCGCCCGCGCCCACGGGACCCTCCGGACCCCCCGCAGCCCCTCCCGGATCAACTCGTTCGCCCGGTCCTGGATCCACCCCGTCGCCTCCGACCCCGCGGGCCCCCCACTGGGCGGGTTGTACTTGAAACCCCCGTCCCGCGGCGGGTTGTGCGACGGCGTCACCACGATCCCGTCCGCCAACGCCCGCGGACTGCGCCGATTGTGCGCCAACACCGCATGCGACACCGCCGGCGTCGGCGTATAACCATCGGCCTCGTCCAGCAGCACCTGCACCCCGTTCGCTGCCAGCACCTCCACCGCCGTCACCCGCGCCGGCTCCGACAACGCATGCGTATCCACCCCCAGGAACAACGGCCCCCCGACACCCTGCCGCTCCCGGTACTCACAAATCGCCTGCGTCGTCGCTGCGATGTGATCCTCGTTGAACGCCCCGTCCAACGACGAACCCCGATGCCCCGACGTCCCGAACACCACCCGCTGACCCGCCTCCAGCGGATCCGGACGCAACGCGTAATACGCCGTCACCAACCGTGCCACATCCACCAGATCACCCGACTCGGCCGGCCGACCAGCCCGTACGTGCACCATCCGTCCCACTCCCGCCACAAACCGGTGTGTCCATACCCCGCACAGCCGATCGTAGCCAGAACACAAACTCCCCACCCGCAACCACCACCGGAACCCGACACACCACACCGCCCCGGACCACGCGCACACGAAGGACCCGAACGGACGGACTCGGGCTGGCAACCACCGGCAGCAGACGCCGACACACGAGGGGCTTTACAGGCCTTTGGGCTCGCCGATGCCAGCTCGCCCTCGGACGGTGTTCTCTCAACGTGCCTGCGGTGCACGGAGAGCGCGCTGAGAGTGCGCGGATCGAACGCGCGCGGGCGTGAACCCGACCCAGGTGTGTGCCGACCCCAATCCTGCCAGGCCGGCGGGAGGTTGCGGTAGGACGCAGCGCACGCCGCTTTCGCCTTGCCCGGACCCGGGCGGGCCCCGCAGACTCGTCCGCATCCACTCCCTCGGCCACGTGCCGGCACCCGCCTCGCGGGGCCGGCGCGCGCGTCGTGCTGCCGCCGGGCCGGGGACAGGTGGGCGAAGCGAACAGGGGGCGTGAGGATGGATCGGGATCTCGTGCTGAAGGCGCGGATGCGGCTGATGAGCCACGACGGGCGGGTGCTGCACGCGCCGGCCGGACTGGGGGTGTACCGGCTCCTGTACGCGGTGAGCCCGCAGGTGTACGCCTCCAAGCTGGCGTACGTCCTGGTGGAGGCGAGCCGCTCTCCCGAGGTCGCGCACCTGCCGCAGGTACGGCGCGCACTGCTCCACGAGGCGCTGGCGGCCCTGCAGGTGCTCGCACCCGGGCACCCCTTCCGGGCAAAGGTCCTGGACCGGACCCTGGCAGGGCTGCGGAAGCTGGACGAAGCCAACGAGGAAGCAGCCGGGGAAGCAGCCGGGACGGAGGCCGAGGGGTAACGCGGTACGGCACCCCGCACGGGCCCGGGCCGCCGACACGCCGGCACGTCTCCGACGCGTTCCCGGCGTGTTGCGGACCTGATGCGACGCGCGTCGCTGCGGGTGGTTGCAGCCGATGGTTCGTCAAGCAACCGTTCGGCCGGTCCCAGGCCCCATGCCAGGATGACGCCATGGGGAATTCCGAGATCGACGACGAGCTGAACGCGGCCATTCGAGCCTCCGACTCGCCGTCCTGGTCCGTCAGGGCGGCCGCCGGACGTCACCTCGCCGCCTATGCGCACCTCCCCGCCGCCACCGACGTCCTGCGCCGGCTCCTGCTGGACGGCCAGGACACCGCCGTCACCCAGGAAACGGCCGAAGCCCTGCTCGAACGCCGGGACACCTGCGGGCTGCGGCTGGTACTCGCGGCATTCGCGGACGCCGACCACGACTCCAGTGATCACCTCAATGACGCGATCATCTGCAGCTGCCTCCAGTCCGACGAGGACCGGGCACACCTCCAACTGCTCTGCTCGCACCTGACGTCGGACCCGGACGAGACCGTCCGAGCGGAAGCAGCCGGCCTGCTCCTGGAACTGCGGCCACGCGGCGAGCGATAGTCCGGCGCTCCGCCGCCGGGCCCGGGTTCCGGCCGTGGTCCAGACCTATTGACGCCCCTTCGGGGCCGCCCTACGATCCCCTGCGGGTGCCGGACGTGTCAGGGCCGCGACACGTACCCAGCCGCCCGGGCTTCCCGCTTCCCGCCGCCCACCCCCACGTCACCTCGCCATGGCCTCCCCCACACCCCGCCGCCCCCTGCCGCGCGGGCCGACGCCATGGCCGGAAGGGAGCTACTCCGCCATGGCCCACCGCACCGCGCGCCTCCTCGGCGCGCTCGCCCTCGCACTCGCGACCACCGCGCTGCCCGCCACCGCCGCCCACGGCGCCTCTCCTGCCGATCAGGCGTCCTGCGCCCAGCAGCAGCGCCCCGCCGGCAAGGTCCTCCAGGGCTACTGGGAGAACTGGGACGGCGCCGCCAACGGCGTCCACCCGCCGCTCGGCTGGATCCCGCTCACCGACTCCCGCATCACCGGCAACGGCTACAACGTCGTCACCACCGCCTTCCCCGTCATCCTCTCCGACGGCACGGCGCTGTGGCAGGACGGCATGGACACCGGCGTCAAGGTCCCCACCCCCGACGAGGTCTGCCAGGCCAAGGCGAGCGGCCTGACCGTCCTGATGTCCATCGGCGGCGCCGCCGCCGGCATCGACCTCTCCAACAGCGACGTCGCCGACCGCTTCGTCGCCACCATCGTGCCGATCCTCAGGGCCAACAACTTCGACGGCATCGACATCGACATCGAGACCGGCCTCGTCGGCAGCGGCAGCATCACCAGCCTCTCCCCCTCCCAGGCCAACCTCATCCGCATCATCGACGGCATCCTCGCCGCCATGCCCCCCGGCTTCGGCCTCACCATGGCCCCCGAGACCGCCTACGTCACCGGCGCCAGCGTCACCTACGGCTCCATCTGGGGCGCCTACCTGCCCGTGATCAAGAAGTACGTCGACAACGGCCGCCTGTGGTGGCTGAACATGCAGTACTACAACGGCAGCATGTACGGCTGCTCCGGCGACTCGTACCAGGCCGGCACCGTCCAGGGCTTCACCGCGCAGACCGACTGCCTCGCCAACGGCCTCACCGTCCAGGGCACCACGGTCCAGATCCCCTACGACCAGCAGGTTCCCGGCCTCCCCGCCCAACCCGGCGCCGGCGGCGGCTACATGGACCCGTCCCAGGTCGCCCAGGCCTGGAACACCTACGGCTCCGGTGCCGGCAACCGCCTCAAGGGCCTCATGACCTGGTCCCTCAACTGGGACGGCTCCCGCGACTGGACCTTCGCCAACAACGTCAAGTCCCTCCAGGGCCGTTAGCCGAAGGCCCTTCAACATGCCAGTGCCCGCCCGGAAACCACCGGGCGGGCACTGGCATGTTGAAGGGGGGTCAGGTCGCCTTCCGTGACAGGTCTGCATCAAGCCTGTCCCGGTCCGGCACACGGCCACCCCTGTGCCCACCCGCCGCCGGTAGTCTCACGGCTGCTCTTGATCCGTTGGAAGGCGTTGTTCATGGCCAAGTTGACAGTTCTGCTCATGGCTCTCGCAGTCTTGTTCTCGGTGTTCGGGTTCCAGGGCGGCAATGTGCCGATCGGTGTGCTGTTCGCCGTCGTGGCGGTCTCGCCGATCGCGTTCCTGGTGTACGCCGTGGTCACCAAGAAGCGCGGGCCGCGGGACGGGCGGCCGGTGACGCCGGAGCAGCGGAGGCGGCGGACGCTGGTGCTGCGGGTGGTCGCCCTCGCGATGGTGGGGGTGGTCGGGTACGGCGTCTACTGGGTGGTCTTCGAGCCGAAGGCCAGCGACAAGGCGCTGAGCCGGATCTCGGACCTGGAGGACGGCTGCGGGGGCGCCCTCGCCCGGAAGTACTTCACCCAGACCGCCGAGCACACGGGACCCGGTCCGCACCCGGTCGCGATGTTCGGCATCTGGGAGTCCGGCGCGTCCCACGCCGTCTATCCGCCCTCCGGGACGCCGGAGCAGTGGAGCGGGAACAAGCTCGACCCGCACCGCGTGCAGCTCATCGCCTGCCTGGACGAGCCGGACGACGGCGAGTTCATCACCGACTGCAAGTTCACGTCGGACTCCCTCAAGCTCTACCGCGGCGTGTACAACGTCACCGTGTACGAGGCCCGGACGGGCAAGAAGTTGGGCAACGAGCGGGTGGCGGGCAGCGCGAAGGCGAACTGCCCGAGCATGGTCTACCTCAAGAAGGGCATCGACAAGCTGCACTCCGAGCCCGAATTCGCGGACTACCAGCAGGTTTTGCGGAAGTACGTCGAATAGTCGGTCGGAAGGCACCGAGGCCCCCGGCGGGATCCGCCGGGGGCCTCGGTCTCAACCGGTCAGCCGACCATCGCGGCGAGGACGCTGCGCCAGTCCTCCCCCGGCTCCGGGCGGAGGGGTGCGGCGAGGGCCTCCGCCCGGTACTGCCAGGGACGTTGGAGCTCCTGGTCGGCTTCGGGGCCGGTCTCGATGGTGCTGGTGGAGCCGAGCAGGCGAACGAGTTCGGTGGTGAAGTCAGGCCACGAGACGTGGCCCGTCACGGCGTTGACGATCCGCCCGGCGGCGGGCGGGTGCTCGGCCGTGCAGGCGGCGAGGGCCCGGGCGAGGGCGGCGGAGTGCACCCAGGAGGCGCCGGTCCAACCCGGGCCGTCAGGAAGGGTGATGGGCCGGCCGGCCAGCGCGGCCTGGTACAGCGCGCCGGTGGAGCCCCAGCGGAGCTGGTCGCGCAGGCGCTGGTGCGGGCCCCAGACGATCGGGGCGCGCACGATGCTCGCGGGGTCCCGGCCGGCTTCCAGGAGGATGCGTTCGCAGTCCAGTTTGGCCTGGCCGTACGGGCTGAGCGACGGGCCGGGCGGGGCGCCCTCGGGGACGTCGGCGCCGGCGGGGCGGCCGTAGGCGTCGATGCTGCTGACGAAGACGAACGGGCCGCCGCGCCAGCCGTCCACGAGGGCCCGCATCGCAGCCACGTCGGTGGCGTGCTCGGTGAAGGTGCAGGCCGCGTGGATGACGGCGTCGGCGCCCTCCACGGCACGGCGCAGGCTGTCGAGGTCGGCGAGGTCGCCCTCGGCCACCTCGACGCCGTTCAGGGCCGCCAGGTGGGCCGATTCGGGGCGGACCAGGGCCCGGACCGGGCGGCCCAGGGCGATCAGTTCCTGGAGGACGGCCGCGCCGACCCCTCCGGTGGCGCCGGTGACCAGCACGGTGCCGGCGCGGGCGCGGTTGACCGGCGCGCCGGTGCGGACGAGGGCGGTGCGGCGCTCGTCGGCGCGGGTGGCCAGGAGCGCGGCCAGAGCGCGGGGAGTGCGCTGTTCGAGGATGTCGAGGCCGGTCAGCGGGAGGCCGGTCCTGGTGCGCAGGCGTTCGGCGAGTTGGACGGCGACCAGGGAGTGGCCACCGAGGTGGAAGAAGTCGCCGTCCGTGGCCGGGATGCTGCCGAGCAGTTCGCCGAAGGCCTCGCGGACGGCCGCCAGCGGGCCGCGTTCGTCGGTGCCCGGCCGCGTCGCGCCGGGCAGGCGGGTGTGGTCGGGGGTGCCGTCCTTGTGGCGGGGCAGCCGGTCCAACAGGACGACGGCTACCGGAAGTTCGGCAGCACGCACGACGCGGCGAAGGCCCGACCGAAGTTCGCCGCCACTGGGTGCGACCGGGCCGCGCACGACGGCGTAGGCGAGCAGCGGACCGTCCGCCGGCTGCGCGACCGTGGCCTCGACGACCCGGGGATCCGCCAACAGAGCGCTCACGGCGGGATGTTCGGCCGCGGTGAGCCGCTCGCCGGGAAGTGCGTCGAGGCGGCGGTTCTCGTCGGCGGCGCCGGCGGCGAGCAGTTCGGCGAACGCGGTGAGCAGCCGGCCGGCCGTCGGCTCGTCGAGGGCGTCCCGGTCGTGCTGGACGAGACAGCGCGGCTTTGGGCCGTCCTCGACCAGCAGGGCGAGG
Organism: Kitasatospora aureofaciens; assembly: GCF_019192735.1. Classification (GTDB taxonomy): domain Bacteria; phylum Actinomycetota; class Actinomycetes; order Streptomycetales; family Streptomycetaceae; genus Kitasatospora; species Kitasatospora aureofaciens_A. The sequence continues at coordinate 122,477 of NZ_JAHTKP010000016.1, read as the reverse complement.
CCGAACTTGGCCAGCCCGAGGTCGAGTTCGACGTTCTCCGCGCGCAGCCCGGGCAGCGCCAGGGGTTCGGCCGGGTGGACGACGTCGCAGCTCACGGCGAGCAGCGGGCTGCCGTCCGCTCCGCGCGCGTCGGCGCCGAGGCGTTCGAGGACCAGGTCGAACGGGACCTCGTGGTGCTGCTGCGCGTCCAGCAGGGCGGCCTTGACCCGGGCCAGGACCTCTGCGAACGCCAAGTCCCCTGCCACGTCCGCCCGGACGGCGAGGGTGTTGACGCTCAGGCCGACCGTCCGGCGCAGCTCGGGCCCGGCGCGGTGGCCGCTGGCGCAGCCGAGGGTGAGGTCGGCCTCGCCGGAGGCGATGCGCAGGGTCGCGAAGGCGGCCGCCAGGACGACGGCGAACAGGGTGGCGCCGTGCCGGGTGCCGAGGCGGCGCAGGCCGTCGAGGGTGCCGGGGTCGAGCGGGGCGCTGTGCAGGGCGGCGCGGCGCTCGCGGGCGCCGGGCGGGACGGGACGCAACAGCGGGAGCGGGCGGGCACCGGCCAGTTGGGCGGCGCGGGTGTCGGCGGCGGCGGTGAGTTCGGCGTCGCGGGCGCGCTCGCGGCGGGCGTGGTCGGCGTACGGCATTCCGGGCGGCGGGAGTTGGGCGGGCATGCCGTCGCGCGAAGCCCGGTAGAGGGCGGCGAGGTCGGCCCCGAGGATCGGCAGGGACCCGCCGTCCACGGCAATGTGATGGATCGTCAACAGGAACGTGTGGTCGTCCGGGGCGTGCCGGAGCAGCAGCGCACGCAGGACCGGGCCGGTGGCGAGGTCGAACGGGCGGGCCGCCTCGGCGGCGAGCAGCGCGGGCGCGTCCGACGCGGTGGCGTCGACGACCGGGAGGGGCACCGGGGTGACCGGGGCGGCCTCCTGGTAGGGCTCGTCGCCCCGCCGGCCGTAGTGGGTGCGCAGGACGGCGTGCCGCTCGGTGAGGGCGGTGAGCGCGGTGGCGAGGGCGTCGGCGTCGAGCGGACCGTGCAACCGGGTGGCGAGCGGGACGTTGTAGAGGGCGCCGCCCTGGCCGAGGTGGTCCATCAGCCACATCCGCTGCTGGGCGTGCGACAGCGGGGCGGGGCCGGTGGATGCCATAGGAGTGGGAGCGGCAGGGCGTGCGCGCCGCCGGGCGCGGAGCAGCAGGTCGGCCTGGTCGACGGTGGTCATCGGGCGGCTCCCTGGGGCTGGGCGTCCGCGTCGCGCAGGGACCGTTCGAGCAGGTCGGCCTGGGCCGCGACGGTGGGGTGGCCGAGGAAGTCGGCGAGCGAGAGCTCGACGCCGAGATCCTCGCGGAGGTCGTCGACGACCCACATGGCGAGCAGCGAGTGGCCGCCCTCGGCGAGGAAGTCGGCGGCCGGGGTGGTCACCGGGCGCCCGAGGGCGCGGGACCAGGCGTCGGCGACGGCCTGCTGGATCGGCGTCAACTCCGCGTCGCGGGCCGCCGGACCGGCGTCCGGGTCGGTGTCCGTGGCGAGCGCCCGGCGGTCGACCTTCCCGCTGGTGGTGAGCGGCAGGGCGGCCAGGACGGTCCAGGAGGTGGGCACCAGGTGGGCCGGCAGCCGTTCGGCGAGCCGGGCGCGCAGGGTGTCGGCGTGCGGGCGGGTGCCCTCGGCGGGGACGACGCAGGCGGTCAGGGCGGCGTCGGCGAGGCCGGGCCGGCGGACGACCACGGCCGCCTCGGCGATCTCGGGGAACTGCAGCAGCGCGTGCTCCACCTCGCCGGGCTCGATCCGGAAGCCGCGCACCTTGACCTGGTCGTCGACGCGACCGTGGAACTCCAGGACGCCGTCCGGGCGTTCGAGCGCGAGGTCACCGCTGCGGTAGGCCCGCCCGACGCCCGGGACCTCGCGGAAGCGCTCCGCGGTCAGCTCGGGCCGGTTGAGGTAGCCGTCGGCGATCCGCGCACCGGCGATCCACAACTCGCCGACGGTGCCGGGCCGTACGGGCGCGAGGTGCTCGTCCAGGACGAGCGTGCGGGCACCGCCGGCCGGGCGGCCGATCGGGATCGGGCCGGTGCAGTCGGCCGGGTCGACGCGGTGCAGGGAGGTGAAGGTGGTGCCCTCGGTCGGTCCGTAGCCGTTGACGAGCTCCAGCCACGGGAAGGCGCGCAGCACGGCCCCGGCGTGGTCGGGCGAGAGCGCCTCGCCGCCGACGATCAGGGTGCGCAGGACGCCGAAGATCCGGGACTGGCGGGCGGCGAGGTGATGGAAGAGGGCGGTGGTGAGGACGAGCGTGGTGACGCCGAACCGCTCGACGTCGGCGGCGAGTTCCTCGGCCGTGGGCCGGTCGGCGGGTGAGACGGCCACCGCGGCTCCGCGCGCCAGCGGGGCCCACAGCTCGAACGTGGAGGCGTCGAAGGTGACGGTGGAGTGGAACAGCACGCGGTCGCGGGGGCCGAGGGTGATCCCGCCCGGGGCCGTGGTGAGGTCGACGATGGCGCCGTGCGGGATCCGGACGCCCTTGGGGCGGCCGGTGGAGCCGGAGGTGTAGAGCACCAGGGCGGTCGCGGCCGGTCCGACGCCGACGGCGCCCGCTACGACGTCTTCGAGGTCGTCGTCGGCGCCGCGCTCGGCGAGGACGAGGGTCTGCTCCTCCGGCAGGCCGGCCTCGGCGAGCAGGGCCTTGTCACCGAGGGTGAGCCGGACGCCGGCGTCCTCGGTCATCTCGGCGATGCGCGGACGCGGGTAGGCCGGGTCGAGCGGTACGACGTGGCCGCCCGCGCGCCAGACGGCGAGCTGGGCGACGACCAGGCGGGTCGAGCGGGCGCAGAGCAGGCCGACGGCACTGCCCGGGCCGATCCCGCGGGCGGTCAGCACGGTAGCCAACCGCTCTGTGGCGTCGGCGAGTTCGCGATAGGTCAGGACGGTGGTGCCGTCGGTCACGGCGAGCGCCTGCGGGCGCTCCTCGGCGTGCCGGGCGATCAGGGCGGGGACGGTGTCCGCAGCGGACATGGCGTGGTTCCCTTCCGGGCGCCCCGGAGATGGCCGGGGCGCCCTGGTCAAGGCCTTGAGGACGCGGTCAGGCGGTGGCGGCGGCGCCGACGCGCCGCTCGTCCACCAGTCGTCCGACAGCGCGAAGGTCGGGCTGGCGCAGCAGCTGGGCGGCGCGCAGGCGCACGCCGAACTCCTCCTCCAGCGTGGCCAGCAGGCGGGCGGCGGCGAGTGAATTGCCGCCCGCGTCCAGGAAGTTGTCGAGCGGGCCGAGGTCGGCGCGGCCGAGCAGGTCGCGGCAGAGCTTCAGGACGGTGCGCTCGGTGGGTGTGGCGCCGTCGTCGTCCGGGCCCTCCTCCACCGGGGCGGCGAGCAGGGCGGCCCGGTCGACCTTGCCGTTGGCGTCGAGCGGGAAGGTGTCGACCAGCCGGACGACCGATGGCACGGCCTGCTCTGGCAGCCAGGGACGCACGGCCGCGAGCAGCTCCGGACCGGTCGGCAGCTCCGCCGGCGCCGCCTGGACGAAGGCGAGCAGCCGCGTGCCGCCCGCGGGCGAGGGTTCGGCGGCGACGACCGCGCGGCGCACCCGGGCGTCGCGCTCGAACGCGGCCTCGACCTCGGCCGGCTCGATCCGCACGCCGCTGACCTTCACCTGGTCGTCGAGCCGCCCGTGGAACTCCAGCACGCCGTCGGCCCGCATCAGCACCCGGTCGCCGGTGCGGTAGACCCGGTCGGCGCCCTCGACGCCGTCGGGCGCGCCGACGAACCGGCGGGCGGTGAGCTCGGGGTCGAGGTAGCCGGCGGCCAGGCCCCGGCCGCCGATCCGCAGTTCGCCGGCCTGCCCGCGCGGCACCGGCCGCCCGTCCTCGTCGGTGACCACGACGACCGCGCCGGGGATCGGCAGGCCGATCGGCGGCGCGTCGGCGCCGTGGTCGACGCCGGGGGCCATGGTGTGCACGGTGGTCACGACGGTGGCCTCGGCCGGGCCGTACGCGTTGTGGACGGTGGCGGTGACGTCGCGGCCGGGAGCACGCCGCAGCCGGTCGCCGCCGACGGACAGGTGCCGCACCGCGAGCCCGGCCGGCCAGGGGCGGTCGAGGACGGGCTCGGCGAGCGGGGTGGGCAGCACCGCAACGGTGATCCCGGCCTCGCGCCACCAGTCGGTCAGGGCGCCCGAGTCCCAGCGGACCGCGTCGGGGGCGACGCTGAGCGCGGCGCCGGACGTGAGGGTGCCCCACAGCTCCTTCAGGTGCGGGTCGAAGGCCACCCCGATCAGCAGGCTGTGCCGGTCGCCGGGGCCGAGCCCGGTCAGGCCGCGATACCAGTGCAGCATGGCGCCGAGCGCGGGCTCGCCGACCGCGACGGCCTTGGGCGTGCCGGTGGAACCGGAGGTGAGCACCGCGTAGTGGGTGCCCTTGGGCACGCTCACGGCACCGCCGGGGGCGAAGGCGGCGACCACGGTGGCCGCCGCGTTGGCCCCCTCCGCGGGCACGGCCAGCGGGAGGTGTTCGCCGGCCCGGTGCCCGGGCGGCAGCAGGACGGGGTCGCCGACCAGACAGGAGGGCCGCAGCTGCTCGGCGACGGCCTGGAGCCGGCGCTCGCCGGGGCGCGGGCCGAGCGGCAGGTGGACGGCGCGGAGCTTGGCGGTGGCGAGGGTGACGGCGACCAGGGCCGCCGAGTGGTCGAGGCAGACGCCGACCAGGTCGCCCGGCCGCACCCGCTCGCGCAGGGCGTCGGCGACGGTGTCGGCGAGGCGGTCGAGTTCGGCGTAGCTCCAGGTGCGGGCGCCGTCGACGAGCGCGGGCGCGTCCGGGGTGCGGTGCGCCCAGGTGGTGAACAGGTCGAGCACGGCGCCGTCGTGGTGCGAACGGCCGTACCCGATGCTGGGGGATTCCATCATCGTCTCCAGGGAGTTGACTGTCCGTCAGAAAGGGCCGGCATCAGTTCAGGCCCATGGCCCGGGCGACGATCACCTTTTGGACCTCGGAGGTCCCCTCGATGATCGTCATCATCCGGACGTACCGGTACAGGAACTCCAGCGGGTGCCCGCGCACCCAGCCGGTGGCGCCGTGCACCTGGAGCGAGCGGTCCACCGCGCGGACGGCGGTCTCGGAGGCGGTGAGCTTGGCGAGGGCCGCGTTCTCGGGCGCCTCGGTGCCCGCGTCGACCAGCCGAGCGCAGGCGAGGGTGAGCAGCTTGGACGCCTCCACCTCGGCCCGGGTGCTCACCAGGTGCTCCTGGACGTGCTGGTAGTCGCCGATCGGCCGCCCGAACGCCTGCCGCTCGCGGGCGTACTCGACGCCGATGCGCAGCGCGTACTCGGCGATGCCGTTGCACATCGCGGCGACGACGAGCCGGCCGCGGGAGAGGCTGTCGATGGCGAGGGCGGTGGCCGCGCCGATGCCCTCCTCGCCGCCGATGACGGCCTCCGGCCCGACGGTGACCCGGTCGAGCAGCAGCTCGAACAGCGGCTCGCCGGACATGCCCTCGTAGCGCTGGCCGATCCGCAGGCCTGGCTGGTCCATCGGGAGGACGAACGCCGTGGCGCCCACCGTGCGGCCGTCGCCGAGGTCGGTGGCGGCGACGACGAGCGCGAGGCCGGCCCGGTCGGCGTTGCTGACGAAGGTCTTGCGGCCGTTCAACTCCCAGGTGTCGCCGGTGCGGACGGCGGTGGTGGTGAGCCGGAACGCGTCGGAGCCGGCGTGCGGCTCGGTGAGCGCGAGGCAGCGGGTCTGCTCGCCGCGCACCAGCGGCACGAGGTGGCGCTCGACCTGCTCGGGGGTGCCGTTGCGCAGCAGCGGGCTCGGGCCGTCCGAGCCGGCCAGGGCGTACGGCGCGAGCAGACAGCCGCTGCGGCCGGCGGCGTGGTGCAGCAGCACGACGGCGGTGAACGGCATGCCGGCGCCGCCGAGTTCCTCGGGGTAGTCGCCGGCGTAGAAGCCGAGCGCGGCGGAGCGCTTGCGGACGTAGGTGCGCAGGTCGGCCGGCGGCTGGTCGGCGGTCTCGGGCAACTCGGCCGCCAGCGGGACGAGTTCGCGGCGGATGAAGCTCTCGAACGCCTCGACGATCTCGCTGTGGTCGCTCTCCAAAACGGAGGACGGAGTGGCGCTCATGCACCCACCTCGCTTCGCTCGGCAGGGGCATTCGCCAACGTGCACCTCTTGATGGTTCGCTCGCTGCGCTCGCTCATGCGCCCACCTCGCTGCGCTCGGTGGCCGCTTCGCGAAACGCGCACCTCTTGATGGTTCGCTCGCTGCGCTCGCTCACGCGGCACCTCCGGTCAGTTCGCGGGCCTGGTCGGCCAGGACGGGGTGGCGGAAGAGGGTGCGCAGCGGCGGCCGGCCGCCGAGGTGCGGTTCCAGCCAGGCGGCGAGTTGGGCGGCGAGCAGCGAGTGGCCGCCGACCTCGAAGAAGTGCGACTCGGCGGTGAACCGGTCGTGGCCGAGCACCTCGCGCCAGGCGGCGGCGACCAGTTCCTCCCCGGGGCCGTCGAAGGCGGCCGGCTCGACGGGGGCCTCGGCCGGCTCGGGCGCCTCGGCGGCGAGCCGGGCGAGGGCGGCGCGGTCGGGCTTGCCGCCGGGCAGGGTGGGCATCGCGGGCAGGGCCGTCCAGGTGGCCGGGACGAGCCCGCCGGGCAGCCGCTGCGCGAGGGCGGTGTGCAGGGCGGCCTGGTCGGGCCGCTCGGCGCCCTCCAGGAAGCCTACCAGGCGGGGACCGGCCTCCGGGTCGGTGTGCAGGACCACCGCGCAGGAGCGGCCGCCGAGTTCGGCGGAGGCTGCGGCCTCGATCTCCTCCAGTTCGATCCGGTGGCCGCGCAGCTTGACCTGGTTGTCGGTACGGCCGAGGAAGCGCAACCTCCCGTCCAGGTCGCGGTAGCCGCGGTCGCCGGTGCGGTAGACCCGCTCGAGGCCGGGGAGGTCGCGGAAGCGCTCCGCGGTCGGCTCGGGCAGGCCGAGGTAGCCGTCGGCCACCATGGCGCCGCCCACGGCGAGTTCGCCGACGCAGCCGGCCGGGAGCGGGCGCAGCGCCGCGTCCAGGACGTGCATCCGCACGCCGGGCAGCTCGACGCCGAGCGGCACCTCGCCGTCGCTGTCCAGGTCGGCCGGGGCGACCTCGTGCACGGTGGAGGTGACGGTGGCCTCGGTGACGCCGTAGGCGTTGAGCACCGTGGTGGCCCCGGTCAGGCCCGCCAGCGCGCGGGCGGGCAGCCGCTCGCCGCCGAGGACGAGCAGCCGCGGCGTCCAGCGGCCGTCGCCCATGGCCTCGCGCAGGTCCTCGCGGACGGCGAGCAGGTAGCTGGTGGGCAGGTTGGCGACGGTCACGGCGCGGGCGGCCAGGACGGCGACCAGCTCGGGCCCGGTGGGCACCTCGCGCTGCGGCACGACGAGGGCGGCGCCGGCGGCCAGCGCGGGCAGCACCTCCTCCAGCGCCACGTCGAAGGACGGGCGGGCGAACAGCAGCACCCGGTCGGCGGCGGTCAGCTCGTACCGTCCGGCAAGCGCGGCGACGTACCCGGCCAGCGCCGCGCGGCCGACCAGGACGGGCTTGGGCACGCCCGTCGAGCCGGAGGTGTGGATCACGTAGGCGGCGCCGTCGAGCACCGCGGCCGGGTCGGCCTTGGGGAAGGCCGGTCCGTCCAGGAGCGCGGGCGTGACGCCGTCGACAGGCAGGGCGAGCGCGCTCTGCCTGGTGGCGAGCACCAGGGCCGGGGTCAGCCGGTCGAGCAGCAGCCCGAGGCGGGCGGCCGGGTCCTCGGCGGACAGCGGCGCGTACACGGCGCCGTGGCGCAGGCAGGCGAGCAGGGCGACCACGCTGTCCACGCCGCGCGGCAGGACGGCGGCCACCGGCTGGCCGGGCACCACCCCGGCGGCGCGCAGCCGCTCGGCGAGCTCGGCCACCCGGCGGTCCAGCTCGCCGTAGGTGATCCGCTCGGTGCCGGCGATCAGGGCGAGGGCGGTGGGGTCGTGGACGGCGGCCGGGTCGAGGGTGGCGGCCGCGTCGGCGGTAGCGGGCTCGACGCCTGCCACCGCAGGGGTGACGGTCTCCGCCGCCGCCAGCGAGGCGAGCGCCGTCTCCGGCCGGTCGAGGTAGGCGCGCAGCAGCTCCAGCAGCCGCTCGGACAGCAGGGCCGCCTCGGCCTCGCCGAACAGGTCCGCGTCGTAGTCCCAGACCAGGGTCATTCCGGCGGCGCCGTGCTTCTCGCCGACCACCCGGCGGTCGTCCGGGATCAGGACGAGGTCGAGGTCGAACCGGGTGGTGCCGGTGTTGAAGCCCTCGTACAGCAGGACCTCCAGGCCCGGCACCCGCACGTCCGGCAGCGCCGCGTCGTGCGCGCTGAACATGACGTTGAACAGCGGGTTGTCCGCGCCGGTGGTGTGCAGCCCGAGGCGGCGCGTCAGCTCCTGGACCGGGAGGTCCTGGTGCGGCAGGGCGCGCAGCAGGACGTCCGTCACCTCGTCGACGGCCTCGGTGCCGGGCGCCTCCGGGTCCAGCCGCAGGCGCAGCGGCACCGTGTTCACGAACATGCCGACGGTGCCCTCGAAACCGGCCGGGCGGTTGCCGACGGCGGTGCCGACGACGAGCTCGTCGCGGCCGCTGTGGCGACGCAGCAGTTCGGCGAGCAGCGCGAGCAGCGTGCTGAACGGGGTGTGGCCGTCCGCCTTGCTGCGCTCGCGCAGCCGCTCGGCCAGGTCGGCGCCGATCGCCTGGCGCAGCTGCCCGCCGCGATGGCGGCGGACGGCTCCCGGCCGGGCCATCCCGGGCAGCGTGACCTCGCGCGGCGCGTCGGCCAACTCCCGCACCCAGAAGGCGAGTCCGTCCTCGCTCGGGCCGGTGGCGGTGCGGACGTGCCGCTCGTACGACGGCGCCTGCGGCAGCTCGTACCGCTCGGCGAGGAGGTGGGCGCGGTAGACGGTGAACAGGTCGCGCAACAGGAGCGCGAAGGAGTGGCCGTCGTGGATCAGATGGTGCTCGACGTGGATCAACCGGTGGTGGTCGTCCGCCAGTTGGACCAGGTGCCAGCGCAGCAGCGGCGCCTGCCCGGTGTCCAGCGGCTCCTCGGCCTCGGCGGCGAGCAGGGTGCGGAATGCGGCCTCCGGGTCGGCCTCGGCGGAGAAGTCGCTGGTGCGCAGCCGGGGCTGGCAGTTCTGCGCGACCCGCTGGCCGGGCAGGCCCTCCGGACTGGCGACCAACTCCAGCCGCAGGCCCGGATGATGGGCGAGCACGGCGGCCAGGCCGACCCGCAGGGCGTCCTCGTCGAGCGTGCCCCAGAGGTCGAGGACGGCGGTGAAGTTGTAGGCACGGCTGCCGGGCAGCATCTGCTCGTGCAGCCAGACGATCTCCTGCGAGGAGGAGAGAGCGAACATGGCGACTCCCATGTGGTGGCGGGCGTGTTCGTCCTGCGGTGGCGGAGCGGGTGTGGGGTGGTCCCGCCCCGGCCGGTGCCGGGCGCGCCAAGGGTGGTGGCGCGAACGGCGGTACGGCGTGGGGGTCTTGGGGGTCTTGGGGGTCTTCGGAGGTCTTGGGGTTCTTGGGGATCTGTACGGCGGCGCGCGGTCAGGCGGCCGGTTTTAGGTGGTGGCGCAGCGTGCCGAGCAGGCCGTCGAAGGCCGCCTCGGCGGTGGCGTCCGGGAAGCGTTCGCGGTCCCAGGCGAGGCGGACCAGCAGGTCGTCGCCGTGTGAGGCGGAGACGGCGAGCGGCACGGGCAGGGGACGCCCGGCCAGGTGGGTCTCCCGGCCGGGGACGCCGGCGAGCGCGAGCGGCGGGCGGCGGTGCAGGTCCTCCAGGGTGAGCAGCCCGTCCAGGGCGCCCGTCCAGGCGGCGCCGGCCCCGCGGGCGGCGCGGACCACCTCGTCGAAGGGCGTGTCGGCGTGGTCGAGGTCGTCCCACCAGGCGTCGGCGAGTGCGTCCAGGTCGTCGGTTGGGCCGAGTGTGCCCGCGTGGACGAGGGTGTTGAGGAAGCAGCCGAGCGCGGCGGGCGCGCCGGGCGGGCGGCCGCCCCACGGGTAGCCGAGGGCGAGCGGCGCGTCCGTCCCGTACAGCCGGTGGCCGGCCACCGAGACCGCGTCCAACAGGGCGGGGAAGACTGCGCTGCGGGCGGCGCCAGTGGCGGCGGGCAGCCGGTGGCTGAGCATGCCGGTGGACTGCACCGGGCTTCCGCCGGCTCCGGCCAGACCGCCGAGCCGCCGGCCCCAGTGGGCGGCCGCGGCGGGGGTGGACGCGGCGTCCTCGGCGGCGAGCTGGCACTCGACGGCCACGCGGTAGGCCGCCAGGGCGGCCGGGTCGAGGCCCGCGCCGGGCTCCTCGTCCTGCGCGTACGCCTCGGAGAGCTCGGCCGTGACGGTGCCCAGCGCCTGCTCGTCACAGGCCGCGTGGTCCAGCGCGACGGCGAGCAACTCCTCGTCGACGTCCGGCTCTTCGGCCATCAGCAGGCGCAGCGCCGGCCCGTTCGCCGGCCAGTCCAGCAGGGCCTCGCGCAGCGCCTGCCGGGCCGTGCCGCCGGGCGCGACGGCCACCCGGACCGCCTCCGCCGACGGCCCGCCGACGCGCAGCACGGGTGTGGCGCGGACGGTCACGAAGCCGCCGCACAGTGCCGGGTGCCGGGCGGCGACGGCGGTCGCGGCGCGGCGCAGCCGGGGCAGGTCGACGGTGCCGCGCGGGTAGGCGAAGAAGACCGGCACGATCTCCGGGCGGCCGCCGGGCGTGAGCCGGCGGGTGATCAGGAAGCGCCGCTGGGCGCCGGTCAGCGGGAGGACGGAGTCGGGTGCGTCGGCCGCGACGGCGCGGTACCGGGCGAGGTAGGCGGCGGTGATGCCGGCGGAGCTGCGAGCGGTAGTGCCGGCGGTGCTGCTGCTTGTGCTACTGGTTGTGCTGCTGGCGTGCACGGAACGGTCTCCGGTCTCGTCTCGGTGGCGGTTCGTGGCGGTTCGGTTCAGGGCGCGGGGCTCCCGGCCGCCCGGGGCACGTCCTCCACCGGCAGTTCGCGCAGCCGGCGCAGCGGCGACAGCAGCAGCGGCACCGGCACGACCAGGAAGCCCGCCGCGCAGAGCCACAGCGCGGTCCGCGGGCCGGCCGCGTCCGCGACGACGCCCCCGGCCAGTGCGCCGAGCGGCAGCGTGCCCCAGACCAGGAAGCGCATGGTGGCGTTCATCCGCCCGAGCAGCTCGGGTGGGCAGACGGTCTGCCGGAAGCTCACCTGCGCGACGTTGTAGGCCACCGCGCCGAACAGCACCACCGCCGAGCCCACCCCGAACAGCAGCACGCCGACGCCGCCGCCGGACAGCGGCCACAGCACGGTGAACGGCCCGGTCACGAGCGGGGCGAGCCAGATCAGCCGGGCCTGCCCGACCGCCCGGGCCAGCCACCCCGCGCAGAGCGCGCCGGCCAGGCCGCCGACGGCGGAGGCCGACAGCAGAACGCCGATGGCGCCCGGCGGGAGGTCCAGCACGCGCACCCAGAAGACCGTCTGCACGGCCATCAGCACGGCGGCGAACAGGTTGGAGACGGCGGTGGCGGCGGCGATCACCCGCAGCAGCGGGTGCCGGAGCACGAACCTCACGCCCTCCCCCACCTCGGCGCGCAGCGACCGTCCGGGTTCCGGTTCCGGCCGCGGCTCCTCGATCCGGATCCGGGCGAGCAGCAGCGCCGAGGCCAGGTACCCGCAGGCGTCGGCGACGATGGCGAGCGGCGCGCCGAGCAACTGGACGAGCCCGCCGCCGAGCCCCGGCCCGGCGATCTGGGCCGAGGAGCGGACGGTCTCCAGCGCCCCGTTCCCGCCGACCAGGTGCTCGCGCGGCAGGACGGACGGGAGGAAGGACTGGTGGGCGACGTCGAAGAAGACCGTCGCCACCCCGGTGACCAGCGCCACCAGGTAGAGCTGGGCCATCGTCAGCACGCCGAGCGCGGCGGCCGGCGGGATCGACCCGACGGCCAGGCAGCGCACCACGTCGGCGCGGATCAGCACGGGCAGTTTGCGCATCCGGTCCAGCCAGGCCCCGGCGGGCAGGCCGACCAGCAGGAAGGCGGCGGTCTCGGCGGCGGTCAGCAGGCCGACCTGGAAGGGGTCGGCGTCCAGCACCACCACCGCGGCCAACGGGAGGGCGACCAGGGTCACCTGACTGCCCGTCTGGGCCGCGGCGGCGCCCGAGAGCAGGAGCCGGAAGTCACGGTGACCGAGGAGGCGGCTCCGGGCGGAGGAGGGCGTCTCGGTGATTTCGTTCATCAGTACGACTCTCGGCCACCGCTTCGATACCGGGCAAACGCCGGGTCCGTTTCCGGACGAACCGAGCGCCGAACCGATCCCGCCACTCCCCGGACCGGCGTTGACGCCCCGCTTACACACCCCGAAACCGCGCCGGCGGCCCGCTGTCCAGGGGAGACCGACCCTCCGGGCGGTCGGCCGCCGCCGGCGCGGCGCGTCCACACCTCCGTCCGATATACGGACACACACTTTCCAGCCACCGGACGGATGGGCTCAACTTGGCCGGTTCCTGCGGAATATTGACGCTCAGTCACCTCGATGTGGTGTCGGTGTGGTACGGCGCAACCGAGAGCTACGCCAGCGCGTCGCGCAGCCGCTTCTTGTCCGGCTTGCCCACCGCCGTCAGTGGGATCTCCGGCACCAGGTGCAGGGCCTCCGGCGCGTACATCCGGCCCTTGCGCGCCGTGACGAACTCGCGGACCTCCGCGAGCTCCGGCCGGTGCCCCGGCGCGGCGACGACCGCGACGTGGACGTGCTCCACCTCCTCCTGGTCGCGGACGCCGAAGACCGCGCACTGGGCGATCGCCGGGTGGGTGAGGAGGAGATCCTCCACCTCGGACGGGTAGACGTGCCCGCCGACCACGATGATCACGTCCCTGAGCCGGTCGGCGAGGTAGAGGTAGCCGTCCTCGTCGAGGTAGCCGATGTCCCCGGTGTTCAGCCAGCCGTCGTGCAGCACCTCGGCGGTGAGGTCGGGCCGCTTCCAGTACCCGGCCATCACGGTGGCCGAGCGGACGTGGATCTCGCCCTGCTCCCCCACCGGCAGCTCCGTGCCGTCGGCGGCGCGGACGGCCAGCTCGACGCCCGGCAGCGGGCGGCCGACGGAGATCTGGCCGCCGTGCCCGACGCGGTCGTGCTCGTGCGGGCCGAGGATGCAGATGTTCTGTGCCTCGGACTGCCCGTAGCCGCTCACCAGGACCGGGCCGAACACCTTGAGCGCCTCGCGCACCCGGGTCGGGGAGGCGGCGCAGCCTCCGTAGGAGACGCGGGCCAGGCTGGACAGGTCGGTGGCGGCGATCGCCGGGTGGTCGAGCAGCTGGTAGAGCAGGGGCGGCAGCACCCAGGTGTCGGTGATGCGCTCGCGCTCGATCGCGGCCAGCACGTCCCCGGCGTCGAAGCCACGCTGGAGGACGACGGAACCGCCGTGGTAGAGCGCGAGGTCGGTGAAGACGCCGGCGAGGTGGGCGAGCGAGGTGCACGCGAGGTAGCGGGGCGGGGCGCTGCCGGCGTACGGGACGTCGAAGACGCTCCGGTAGGGGCCGTGCAGGCTGCGAATGCCCTTGGGGATGCCGGTGGTTCCGCCGGTGTGGCGGATGCCCCAGTCGTCGTCCGGCCGGATCTGGACGGCCGGCGGCTCGACCGGCTGTCCGGCGGAGGCGGCGATGACGTCCTCGCCGACGGTGCCCTCGCCGACGGTGTCCGAGCCGTCAGTAACGGGCCCGAGGGAGAGGACCGTGGGCACGTCGATCAGGGGGACCAACTCGGCTTCCACCGCCTGCCGTTCGGCGTCCACGAGCAGAATGCCGGTGTCGACGCTCGCCACGATCTCGGCCATCGTCGGGGCGCTCATGCCGTCGTAGAGGCTCACCAGGCGCGCGCCCGCGAGGCTCGCGGCGTACCGGGCGCTCAGCGCCTCGGCGGTGTTGCCGGTGAGCAGGGTCACGGTGACCCCGCGCGCCGCGCCCCGGTCGGCGAGTTCGCGGGCGAGGCGGTAGGTGGCGGCGGCGAAGTCGCCCGCGGTGATGTCCTCCCCGTCGGCGGTGGTCAGCGCCCGGCGGGCGGGGTCGGCGGCGAGGGCTCGAAGGATCAATTCGGGGGCGCTGACGAACTCCTGCTGATTCATGGCCACTTCCTTCTTGATTTGTGCAGGTTTCTGCACCCTAACCCCACGCACCCGCCCCCATCAGGGAGTCCGGCCGCCGCGCCTCCTCGGCACGCCGGACCAGGTCCGTGATCAGCACCGCACCGTCCTCCTCGCCGGGAAACACGCCATGTCTCCATCAAGCCCCGTCGACTAGTCTGCCCTCGCACCGCACCCGCGGTACGGAGAATGGGGGGACACCATGTCCGTCAACACCGCTCACGGGCTCCTCGCGCGCACTGCGCGCTGGGGCGCCGCGCTCGTCGCCGCCGGGACGCTGCTCGCGGCCACCGCCGGCACCGCCCAGGCCGCCGGGCCGGTCAGCGGCACCGAGGCGGTCATCACCGTCGGCAACCGCCAGGCCACCCCGACGGTCAGCCCGGACGGCACCACCGCGTACGTCGTCACGGCCGACGCCAAGGACAACCTCGTCCTGGCGGTGGTCGACACCCGCAGCGGCGCGATCACCGGGCAACTCGCGCTCGGCGCCAACCGATGGACCGTCTACACCGCGCTCAGCGCCGACGGCTCACGCCTGTACGTCCTCAACTACCTCAGCCTGAGCATCGTCGACGTCCCCACGCTCACGCTCCTCGGCACCACCGCGCTCCCCGACCAGCCGCGCCCGGCCGACTGGCGCGTGGGGGCGCCCGGCGGCCTCGCGCTCAGCCCGGACGGGAGCACCGCCTACGTGTCGCAGTTCGGCCCGCAGACCGCCGGCCGCATCGCCCCCGGCCGGGTGCTCGCCTTCGCCCCCGCGCAGCGAGCGTTCACCGCGTCCGTCCCCCTGCCCGCCGCGATCCCCGAGGACCTGGCGGTCCGTCCGGACGGCCGCGACCTGTACATCGGCAGCGAGGCGGGCGTCCTCCACCTCGACACCAGCGGCGGTGCGCCCAGTGTGACGCGCGTGGTCCCCGGCACCGAGACCACGAAGGACTCGCACCTGACGCTCAGCCCGAACGGCCACCTGTTCGCCGTCAACGGCGCGGGCGCGGGCACCGGGGACGAGATCGACCCCGCCACCGACACCGTCACCCGCCGCCTCACCCTCACCCCCGGCAGCGCCTCCCTCCTCCACCCCCGGGTCAGCCCAGACGGCCGTCGCCTCTACGTCGTCGACAACTCCATGGAGAAGGGCCCCTCGGTGATCACCGTCGACACCGCGACCGGCACCGTCGTCCCGGAGGAGGCGCTCGCGCTCAACGAGGAGTCCGTCGACGGCATGGTCCTCGGCCCCGACGGCCACACCCTCTACGCGGGCGGGCGGGTCGTCAGCATGGGGTACCTCCAGATCCTCAACTTCTAGGCGGCTCCGGCTCCTTACGCCGTGAAGCGGGCCGCAGCCGGGCCGGCGAGGAGTCCGGGCGGGACGCGGCGGCCGTAGGCGAGGAGCAGCAGGACCTGGGCCCGGGCCTCGACGAGGTCCGGGCCCTCGCCGTAGCCCCAGTCGGCATCGGTCACGCGGAGGCGGACGCCGTCGAGGCGCGCGCCGAAGAAGCGCAGGCTGCAGCCGCTGATCAAGCCGAGGAGCGCGGTCGCGCGCGGGAGCGGGAGGCGGGGCGGCAGGGCCACGGTGATGTCGAGGCCGTGGACGACGTCGTGGGCCAGGCCCGCGATCCGCCCGCCGACCGGCGGGCGCCAGGGGTGGTCGGCCTCGCCACCGCCCTCGCCGCATTCCGCCAGGACCGCCCCGGTCTCGGCATCTCCCTCGCCGAGGACACTACCGGCCACATGCTTGCCTCCTCAGCTCGCCGTCACCCGCAGGTTGGCGAGGACGGTGGCGCCGTCGGGGGCGGCGGCGAGGACTCGGCCGCTGTGGTGCCACAGGGTGACGGCGCCGCCGTGGTGGCGGATGCCGACCGGCCCGGCGTCGGCGCCCGGGAAGAGGGCGGTGAAGGCCGGGGTGGTGCCGGTACCGGCGGTCACCTGGGCGCCGGCTTCGTGGTGCGTGAATGCCCACCAGGCGGCGTCGCTGTGCAGCGCGCCCTCACCGTCGACGGGCAGGTCGGCGGCCGACTTCTCGCCCGTCCAGCGGAGCCCTGCCGGCCCGCTGCCGAGCAGGCGGCCGTCGGCGAGTGTCACCGCGTCGGCGGCATCCGCCGGGTTCAGGGCGTGGCGGGAGCGCAGTTCCCAGCCGGGCTGGTCCCAGTGCCACAGCTCCGTCATCCCCGCCATCCGCCCCTCCGCCCGGGTCTGCACGACGGCCGTGCAGCCGGCCGACGAGCGGGCGATGCGACCCAAGGTCCGTTGCCCGCCGCCGAGTTCGCGCCAGACGGCGGTGGGTCGCGGGGTGTGGGTATCCAGCACGGTGATGCCGTCCTCGTCGACGGTGATCAGGAGGCGCCCGTCGAAGGACGGGACGATCTCCCGCACCCGCAACGCTGTCCAGGGGCGGACGGCCCGGGTCGCAAGGTCCAGGTGCACGATCTCGTGGACCTCGCCGTAGCGGGCGACCAGGAGCGCCGTGCCCCCGTGGTCGGCGAGGACCAGCTGGTCGGCGGGCACGTCCCAGCGCACGCGGGTCCGGCCGTCCGGGGCGAGCAACCGCACCCCGGCCTGGCCGCAGGCGACCAGGACCGCGCCCGAGTCGAGCCGCGCGGCGTCCCGCACGGGGAGCGTGCCGGGCCGGTCGGCGGCGGTGATGACCGGCGCCTCGCCGACGGGGCCCTCGCCGACGGGGCGCGCGCTGCGACGCGGGCGCAGCAGATCGGCTCCGGCGAGCGGGTCGGCACGCTTCAACAGCCGCTCGTAGAGGGCACGTTCGGTGCGCACGTCATGCGAGCCGTCGAACCCGCCCGCCCGGACAGCGGCACGGAGGGCCGCGGTGGTCAGCTCACGGTCGGCGGCCGGGTCCGCAGCGGGCAGGTCGGCCAGCGCCGTGGCGAGGGCGAGGCAGCCGGAGGCCTCCCCGCCCCCGTCGAGGACGGTCCGGGCAAGCCCCCGCGTCGCGTCGCCCGCGCCGAGGGCGAGCAGGTGGGCGAGGGCGCGCCCGCGGACCGGTCCGCCGAGGGCGACGGCGTCGCGCAGGTCGGCTGCGACGGTCGGGCGCAACGTCTCGTCGGGCCAGGCGGCCTCGACCGCGCCGAGCCGGTCGCCGAGGGTGCGGCAGTGTTCGACCCAGGCGGCGCGCAGGTCGCGGGCGGCCCGGGGGTCGGTGTCGGTGAGCCGTTCGACGGCGGGGGCGAAGGCGGCGTGGTGGTGGGCGATGCGGACGGCCCGTTCGCGCTCGCCGGCCCGCCACCACAGGCGGACGACCAGGTCGGGGGCGAGCCGCCGCCCTTCGGCGAGTTCGGCGGCCTGGGCGGTGCGGCCGTGCCGGTCGAGCAGGGCGACGGCCTCGGCGGGTGTGCCGAGCAGGTCGGCGAGGACGAACGCGGCCTCGTCGATCCGGCCCTCGCGGTCGAGGGTCTCGGCGGCCTGCCGGTAGAGGTCGGTCAGGTGCCGGTGGACGGTGGGCCCGCTGATCGGGCCGACGACGCGCGGGCGGTCGCCGAGGTCCGGGGTGGGCCGCAGCGGGCCGGCGAACCGGCGGGGCAGGCGGCGGCTGAACCAGTACGGCCGCCCGCCGGTGTCTCCGCCGTCCAGCCGGATGGCGTCGCGCAGGGCGTCCTCCCAGCGGCGCTCCTCGAACGCCCGGGTGAGGTCGCGCAGGTAGCGGAGGTGGCGGCGGCTGAGCGGGCTGCCGGTGGGGGTGCGCCGGGCGCTCGGCCGGGCGTTGGACCGCCCACCGACCGTTCCGCCTACACGCCGGACGCGACGGTCGCGGAGGCCGAAGCCCAGGAGCACGGCGCAGCCGGCACCGACCGACAGGAGGAACGCCCCGAGGTGGAAGCCCCGCCGGGCGACGAGACCGGCCATCAGGACCGCCCAGACCACGACCACCAGGAGCACCACTGCGGCGATCAGACCCCAGGCCGCGCTCCCGACGGACGGTTCGTCCGACAAGCTCGCATCCCGGTTGAGTCGACGGGCGCGGACGGTGCTTTCGGGGATGCGGGCCGCGGCGCGAAGGTCCACGGCGGGCGGCCGCGGCACGTCCTCCCGGACGGGCTCGGACACCACCGGGGTGCCGACGGCGCCGAGGCGGTGCAGGGTGATCCCGGACAGGTCGAGCCAGTCGGACGGGTTCAACAGGCGTAGCTCGGTAATGACATGACGGATAGTCAATCCACCAGCAGTGATCAGGAGTTCACCCAGGCCGGCCGCTTGATCCAGGCCTACGGCCGTCAGGCCGCCCCCCACCGACCGAAGCGGCTGCCCCGACGCCCGGTCGGCCGGCGTCTCCACCGGCTCGGGCAGCGTGAACAGCCAACGCCCGTCGGGCAGTTCGCGCAGCTCGGCGCCGTCCCGCCAGCCCGCGAGGACACGGTCGGCGGCCTCGGCCGTGCCGATGACGGGCACGTCCAGGACGAACCCTGCGGCGTTGACGACGAGGCTCACTCGCTGCTCCTGATCGCGAGAAGGACCTTTCCGGTCAGGGCGTTCCCCGTCTTCAACCGGCCCGGCCGGGGCTCGGCAGCGATCATCGGCCAGATCGGGTGGACGGCGGGCGGGGCGACACCGCCGGAGAAGCTGGTGAGCGTGCGGACGAGGCCCTGGCGGACGCTGCGGACAAGGCGGGCGCTACGGGTGCACGTGATGAGGACGGGTGCTCCGTTCTCCTCGGCGACCGCGATCACATCACCGCCATCCGGCAGTTCGAGGAATCGGCGTTCGCCCGCCGGCATGCGGATGTCCCACCCGTGCCCGTCCTCGGACCACGCGAGGATCCCGGCGCCGTGCACGAGGTGCTCGCACTCCTCCACCCCGGGCGGGATCTCGCCGCCGAACAGCCGTGGCTCGCGCGCGCGGAGGAACGGCTCGCCGCCCCGGGTCGACACCACCGGACCGTCGATGGTGACCCGACCGCCGGGCGCGATCCGCCGCCAGTGCCCGGCCACCGGGACGAGCAGGTCGTCGCCGTCCCGCAGCAACGGCAGGACCGGGTGGTTCGCGAGGTCGGCGAGCGCCGGGCGGTCGAGCCCCAGGTCGCCCAACTCGACGTTGTACTGGCGGCGTTCATGGATCTCTCGGCCGCTGACGTAGAGCGACAGCCGGTCGTACTGAGCGTAGAGCGCGAGCAGCCGCCGGCCGGTGCGTCCGGCGGCGACCACCTGCCCGGGGAGTTCGTGCCGCCGCGGCCGGACGCTCCCCACCATGTGCACCATGCGGGGCGACAGCCTCACCGCGAGTAGGACGGACGACTGGTGGCCGCGCGCGAGCAGCGTCGTGGAGTCCGTGGTGAACGCGGGCAGCGCTCCCCCGCTGGCGGGCAGCGGCGCGGCGACCGTGGTGGGCTGCCGGAACGCGGCGCCGCGCAGCGCCCGGACGGCGATCCGGCCGGTGGGCAGCGGCAGTTCGGCGCCGGCGCCGCCGTCCAGCCGGATCGTGACCCGAGCCGCGCCGTCGGGGCCCCAGCCCGTCTCCTCGCTGGTCACCACCCGCCCGCGGGCGGGGAGCAGGTCGCCGAGGCGCCGGGAGGTGAGCAGCCACGCCCGGTCGCCCTCGTCGAGCGCCTCCTCGGCGCTCCGGACGTCCTCGGGGGTGGGGTCGACCGACCGGCGCGCGGAGAGCCAGCGCGGCAGCAACTGGGCGATGCTCCCGTCGAGCAGGCGACCAGGCGGGTCGCCGAGGACGCCGACCAGCAGCTCGGTGCCGCGGGCGGTGGCGCGACTGTGCAGCACCAGCAGCGCGGCGAGTTGGACGAGCCGGCCGGCACCGGCCTGGGCGGGGCCCGCGTCGACCAGGGCGACGACCCGGCCGCGGGTGGTCGCGGCCCGCAACTCGGGGGCGGCGTACAGCAGTTCGCGCTCCGCATGGCGGCGCAGGAACTCGTCCGGGAACTCCTCGGCGAGCAGCCATTCGGAAGGCAGCAGCTGGTCGGGGCGCCCAGTGCGGGCGAGGCCGCCGAAGCCGTCCGGGGTACCCATGGCGTCGGCGATGGGTTCGCGCGCGCCGACGAGGGTGTCCAGGCGTCGCACCAACGGGCCGAGGGCATCGGCGAGTTCGGGCGCGAGGACGGCGAGGGCAGCCGCCCACGGCGTGAGCGGGGCAGGCAGTCCGGCGGTCATCGCGACACCCTCCGGAGAGTCGTGGCAGACACACCTGCGGTCATCACGCCAACCCCCGAACGTACGGCTCCAGCGCCTCCGGATCGGCCCCCGCCCGCGGCACGTCGGCGACCAGCGCATGGCCCGGCACCAGCACGCACACCTGCCCGTCCACCGCACCGAGCGCGGCCCGCCACAGGCCGGCGGCGGGCCTCAACCGGGCCGTGGTGGGGACCAGCAGCTCGCCGTCGCGCCCCAGGTAGCGGGCGCCGTCGGCCCACGGCAGGTCCTCGGCCGCGCCGAGCACGAGCAGAGCGGTGTCGTCCGCCACGACGCCCAGGCGGGCGCCGGCACGGAGGCGGTCACGGGTGGCGGCGGCAAGCGCGGGGACGCCGTCGCCGAGGGCGAGCACGGCCGTGGTGGGCAGCGGCGGTTCGCGTCGTTCCCAACGGAGCTGGACGGTGGTCACGCGGGTGCGACCGCCGCGACCAGCCCGGCGCGTATGTCGGCCAGTGGGGCGGGCAGGTCGGCCGGGTCGAAGCCGGCGTCGATCTCGCGCAGGACGGCTTCCAGCCGCAGCCGCGCGTCCCGGCCGCCGGGCAGCCCGGCGTTCCGGGCATGCCCGGCGAGCTCAGCGTGCTCGGCGAGCTCAGCGTGCTCGGCGAGCAGAACCGTGCCGGTGCGCACGAGACGCTCGGCGCGGGCGGCGGTGCTGCGGGAGAGTTCCTCGGCGGTGCGGACCAGGCTCCGGTTCGCCGCCTGGTCGATCAGGTCCGCGAGGGTGCCGCGGGCGAGCTCCTGGGTGTCGGCGGTGGGTGCGATCAGCGGCAGCACCCAGAGGTCGCGCGCGGAGGCGGCGGCGCGCCCGTCGAGCACGGCGGCGGCCGCAACGAGGTTCTGCGAGCGGACGGCCCGGCGGTCGCTGATCGGCACGCCGGCCGCCCGCAGGCGCCGCAGCGCGATGCCCAGCAGCGGGGTGACGGAGTGCAGGTCGCAGGCCCGCGCGGCGGCGGCGAGCCGGTCGAGGGCGCCGAGCAACTGGGCCGGGCCTCCCGGGGACACCGGAGGGGAGACGGCACGACGGCCCGCCACCAGCAGGTCCTCCAGCCGGGTGTCGGAGACGGGTTCGACGAAGACCCGGGCGACGAAGCGGTCCGCGAACGCGGCCAGGGCCGGGTCCTCGGGCAGCTGGTTGGCGGCTCCGACGCAGACCCGCAGCGGGCTGGCGAGTACCGTCCGGCCACGCCGGAACACCCGGTCGTTGAGCAGGCCGAGCAGGGTGTTGAGCACGGCCGTCGAGCCGAGGAAGACCTCGTCCAGGAAGGCGATCTCGGCCTCGGGAAGCATCCCTTCGGTCTCGAACTCGACGCGCCCTTCGCGGAGCCGGCGAAGGTCGACGGGACCGAACAGCTCGTTCGGCTCGGTGAACCGGCCGAGCAGGTACTCGAAGTACCGCCCGCCCAGCTGCCCGGCGACCCGCCGTACGGCCTCCGACTTGGCCGTTCCGGGCTCACCGATCACCAGCAGGTGCTCACCCGCGACGGCGCACAGCGCCACCACCTCGGCCACCGTCTCCCGGTCGACCAGCCCCCGCCCGGCGGCGGCCACGGCGGCGGCGATCAGCTCGGCGTCGCCGGCCGGGCCCGAACCGGGCACGGCGGTAGCGGCGGTAGCGGCGGTAGCGGCAGCGGGACGGGGCGTCAGGGCGTCGGTCGTCTCGGTCACGAGCACCGGAGTCTACGGGTGCCCGGACCGCGCCCACCAGCGGGTTTCCCAGCAGGCCGACGGCGGGGGTGATCACCGCGACCGGGGGCACGCCAACCGGCTCCGTCCGGTCAGGACCCGGACGCCCGACGCAACGAGCGGTCGGGAACGGCGAGCGCGAGCAGGAGGGCGGCACCGCCGAACATGAACAAGGCGAGGTGGTGCAGCCCCGCGGTGCTCGGCCGCGGTGCTGTTCGGCGGTGCCGTTGGGGACCGCGCCCGCCCCGGATAATGGCGGCATGATCGACAAGCCGCTCCGCGTCGTACTGGCGGAGGACTCCGTGATCCTCCGGGACGGGATGGTCGAACTCCTCGGCGCCCGCGGGTGCACGGTGGTCGCCACCGCCGGGACCGCCCCCGACCTGATCGCCGCCGTTGCCGAGCACCGCCCCGACGTCGCCGTCGTCGACATCCGGATGCCGCCCACCCACACCGACGAGGGCATCCGCGCCGCCGTCGAGATCCGGGCGAGCACGCCCGGGGTCGGCATCCTGGTCTTCTCCCAGCACGTGGAAACCACCTGGGCAGCCCGCCTCCTGGCCGACGGTGCAGCCGGCATCGGCTACCTGTTGAAGGAACGGGTCGCCCGCACCTCGGAGTTCGTGGACGCCCTGCACCGAGTCGCCGAGGGCGGCACCGCCCTGGACCCGGAGGTCGTCACCCGCCTGATGCGCGGCGGCCACCGCAGCCGGGTCGACGCCCTGACGCCACGCGAGCACGAGGTCCTGGAGCTCATGGCGCAGGGCCACTCCAACCGCTCGATCGCCACCCGGCTGGCCGTCTCGGAGCGCGCGGTGGAGAAGCACGTGGCCGCCGTCTTCACCAAGTTCGACCTGCCCGCAACCGACGCCGACAACCGCCGGGTCAAGGCCGTCCTGGCCTACCTCTCCGAGAACGGGTAGCCGCCTCCCCTCGGCCGTTCTCGCCGACTCGACCTCACATGCCACATGGCTTCCGCGAGGTCGCGGGGCTGGGCGTTCCGCCCCGGAAGCAGCGTCAGCAACCAGGCAGGCCGGGTCGGCCGACGCCCGCTCCGCGTCACAGCCTGCTCGGCAGCTCCGCAGTGACCACCGTCGGGCCGCCGGGCGGGCTGTCCACCCGCAGCACGCCGTCCACGGCCGCGAGCCGGGCCGCCAGCCCCGCGAGTCCCGTACCCGCGCCGAGCGAGGCGCCGCCGCGCCCGTCGTCCCGGACCGTCAGCCGGACCCGACCGCGCGCCGCCGTCGCCGTCAGCTCCGCCGAGCGGGCGCCGCTGTGCTTGGCGACGTTCGTGAGCAGCTCGGCCGCACAGAAGTAGACGGCACGCTCGATCGCCTCGCCGGGCCGTTCCCGCAGGTCCAGCTGGATCGTGACCGGCACCGGCGAGGTGGCGGTGAGGCTGGGCAGCGCCTCGCCGAGGCCGCCGTCGAGCGCCACCGGGTGGATGCCCCGGGTGAGCCGGCGCAGGCCCGCGATGGTGTCGTCGGTCTGGCCGCGGGCCCGGCCGACCAGAGCGCGCAGCCGCTCCAGATCGGGACCGGGTCCGGGGGCGGCGTCGAGCGCGTCGTCGGCGAGCGAGAGGGTGATGGCGAGGGCCACCAGCTGCGCCTGAGTGCCGTCGTGCAGGTCGCGTTCGAGTCGGCGGAGCCCCTCGGTGTTCTCGGCGAGCAGGGCGGCCCGCGCGTTCTCCAGCTCGCGGACGCGCTGCTGGGACTTGGCCGGGCCCAGCAGCAGCCGGGCCAGGCCACGGCTGGCGCGGCTCACCGCGCGCAGCGCCGCAGGCAGCGCGGCCAGAACCGCGAGCCCGACCGGTACGGACGCCAGGTCCAGCCAGCCGACCGCCCTCGGCCCGGGCTCCAGCAGCCGGACCCAGAGCGGGAAGCCGATCACCCAACCGCAGCCGAGCGGCAGCAGGACGGCGACGGCGAAGCCGAGCGCCCCGAGCGGCAACCGCAGCAGCAGATAGAGCAGCGAGCGCCACGCGACCGGGTCGGTCAGCCCCACCTTCCCGCGCGCGAGCACCCCGTGCGGGCGGGGCAGCGCGGGCGCTGGCGCGACTCGCTCGCCGAGGAGCCGTCCCACCAGCCGCCGGTGCAGCGCGCCGAGCCCGCGCGCCCCGGCCAGGGCGACGACCACGAACGGCAGGCCGAGGACGGTGAGCGACAGCAGCACCCCCGCGTAGAGCACGGCGACGGCATAGACCCCGCCGAGCACCCCGAGCGGCAGCCCGAGCACCGCGAAGGCGAACTCACCGCCCCGGACGGACAGGTACCGCCGCCGACCGGCACCCGCCGCACTGGCCTCACTCACCCACGCTCACCGCCCACCACCTCCGCCGCCGAGCCACCCACGGCCCGCAACCCCGACCCGAGCACCGCCGGTACCGTCAGCACCACCGCGCCCGCCACGACCCACCCGCACGCCGCGCCCGGCACCACCGGCACCACCGACCCCGTCACCGCCCTGCTGAACGCCCCCGCCGCTGCCACGGCAACGCCCGCGCCGAGCAGCACCCCGACGGCCGTCGTCATCACGGCCTCGACCGACAGCATCCGCAGCAGCTGCCGACGCGTCCCGCCGACCAGCCGGAGCAGCGCGAACTCGCGGCGGCGGTCCGCTGTCAGCGCCACCAGGGTGTTCACCGTGGAGACAGCCGCGAAGCAGACCAGCAGCCCCAACTCCGCCTGGCGCAGCCAGACGTCGCTGGCCTTCGTGACGCTGGTCGCGGCGCCGGCCGCGCGCGCCACGTGCTCGGCGGTACGAGTCGTGATCAACATGGTGCTCGACAACCCGACCAGCAGTGCGACCGGCACCACCGCGGACGAGAGCCGAGCCGCGTACCCGCGCAGGTTCGCGTCGGCCAGCCACCCGGTCCCTGGCGCCAGCGCCCGCACCGGCGCGCCGAGCACGGCGGCCAGCACGCGCGCCACCGGCGGCCCCAGAAGGGCGACCGCGACCAGCAGCACGAGCGACCCGAGCAGCGCCGCCTGACCCGCCTTGTCCAGCTCGTCGGCCGACCTGGTCGCCGCCAGGCGCAGCAGCAACGCGCCACCCCCGAGCGCACCCGCCCCGGCCAGCAGCCGCACGACGCCACCCGCCCGGCCGTACCCGGTGCTGCTCGCCGCCAGTGCGGCGGCCGGGGCGATCCGGCTGATCCGCCGGGCCGCCACGGCGGTGGCCGCGAGCCCGACCAGCAGCGCAGCGACCAGCGAGACGGCCATGGGCAGGGGTGTGCCGGGTATCCGGATCCCGGGCGCGGCCATCCCGCGCTGTTGGAGCGCGGCCAGGAACCATCGCGCGGCGAGATGACCGGCCGCCCACCCCGGGACCGCGACCAGCACGGTGGTCGCCGCGACCTGGACGCGCACCAGCCGCCGCACCTGCCGGGGTGTCGCCGCGATCGTCCGCAACAGGGCGAGATCGCGATGCTGCTGCCGCAGCGTGAACCCGAGCGCGTTGACCACGACGAACAGCGCGACCAGCACGGCGATCTCGCCGAACGCACCCGCGATCACCATCAGACCCGGCCCGCCGACCGCCACCGACCGCACGGCGGCCGGTGCCGCCAGCTGGGCGGCGACCAGCGAGCCGAACAGCGTCACCGCCGCGATCGCGAGGAACAGCGCGACCGCCAGTCCCGCGAAGGCCGCCGGGCGGCGCCGGATCTGGCCGACGGCCAGCGACAGCGTGGCACTCACCGCCCTCACCCGCCCAACCGGCTCAGCCGCTCGCCGACCTGGGCGACGGTCGGCCGCGCCAGCTCGTCAACAAGCAGCCCGTCGGCCAGCAGCAGCACCCGGTCCGCGTACCCGGCGGCGACCGGGTCGTGGGTGACCATGACGCACGTCTGCCCGTCCTGGTCCACGCCCGCGCGCAGCAGGTCGAGGATGTCGTGCCCGGTCGCCCGGTCGAGTGCGCCGGTCGGCTCGTCCGCGAACAGCACGGCCGGCCGTGCGACCAGGGCCCGGGCGATCGCCACCCGCTGCTGCTGGCCACCCGACAGCTGCCCGGGCCGGTGCCGGTCCCGCCCGGCGAGCCCGACCCGGGCGAGCGCGTCGAGTATCCGCGCCCGGTCCGGCCGCTCCCCCGCGAGCCGGCCGGGCAGTTCCACGTTCTGCGCGACCGTCATCGCGGGCATCAGGTTGAACGCCTGGAACACGAACCCCACCCGGGTGCGGCGCAGCTCGGCGAGCCGCCGCTCGGGCAGCCGGGACACCTCGGTGTCGCCCCACCAGACCGTGCCCCGGGTGGGCCGGTCCATCCCGGCGAGGCAGTGCAGCAGCGTCGTCTTGCCGGAGCCCGAGGGCCCCATCACCGCCGTGAACGTGCCCGGCGCGAACGTGACGGACACCCCGCGCAGCGCCTGCACGGCGGCCCCGCCCCGCCCGTACGCGCGGTGCAGCCCCTCCGCCCGGGCGGCGGCGCCCGGCCATGTCTCCGCCGTCACGGCGGCGGTTTCTGTCGTCATCTCAGCCATGCCCTCATCCTGGGCAATCCGGACGTGCCGGTCGATTGTGCTGGCCCCCGAATCCGAGGTTCGGAAAACCGAACCCCGCAGGTGGTGGCACCCCCTCGGCCTGGTGGACATAGCCGAACCCCACCGCGTCGAACCCCACCGCGTCGAACACCAGCCGCGCCCGACCGCGCCGGACCCGACCCCGGCCCAAGGCCCGCCCACCCGGACAGGAATCATGATCAGGTGACCATCGACCTGCTGCCCGGCCGCGGCCTGCGCCTGCCCGCTCCGCTGCCCGAGCTCCCCTTCGGCCTCACCGAGGCCGAGGTCCGACGGCTGCTGGCCCCCCACGACGACGTGCTCGGGGGCATCCTGGCTCCGGCCTTCGTCTGCCGCTCCACCTGGGCGCTGGGCTTCACCCTCCCCGGGCTGTCCGTCGACCTGTCCGGCTGGGACGATGGGACCTTCGCCTTCGTTTCGGTCTCCCGCCACCCGTCGCCCGACGAGTCCCCGTGCCCGGTGGGCGTCTACGGCGTCGACGTCTTCGGCTGGCCGGCCGAGGAGGTCGTGGCGGCACTGCGCGCCGAGGGCCTGGACGTTCCCGACCTCAGCGGGCGCAACCTGCGCTTCGGCCCCCTCCACCTCAGCGTGAGGACCGTCGCCCGGCCGGCCGGTGCGATCGCGTCGCACCGGACCGCCGCGCAAGGACGGCGAAAGCCCCGCCACGAGCCGCCGTTCACCTTCGACTTCGTCTCCCTCTCGGCCGAGAACACCGACTCCCCGTAGGGTCGCGCCGTGATCCCTCAGCCCACCGGCCGAGCCTTCGGCCCGTACAGCGGCGGCCTACCTCTCCCGCGCCGACACCCCGTTCCCTGACGGCGACGGGCGCTTCCTCAGCCCCGGCCACCTCGAAGGCCGCTGCGCCTGGGAATGTTCCTGACCTCGGTGGCGCTCTCCACCCAAAAACCCTCTCGACCTCCCCGCGACCCCCAGGGACCGACATGACGACAACTCCCCTCACCGTGGCCGTCCTCGGACCGGGCGGCGTCGGCGGCCTGATCGGCGCCCTGCTCGCCCGCGACGGCCACCGCGTCATCTGCCTCGCCGGCGAGGAGACCGCCGCCGTCATCGCCCGCGACGGACTGCACGTCAGGAGCGCCCGGTTCGGCGAGTTCACCGCCCGCGTCGAGGCCGCCACCGAGCTGCGCGAGCCCGTCGACGTCGCCTTCGTGACGGTCAAGGAGCCGGCCCTGCCCGCCGCGCTCGACCGGATCCCGCCGCAGGCCCTGGGCCCCGGGCTCGTGGTGCCCCTGCTCAACGGCCTCGACCACGTCGCTGCGCTGCGCGAGCACTACCCGGCCGCGCGGGTGGCGGCCGGCACCATCCGGGTCGAGGCCACCCGCACCGCGCCCGGCCGGATCGAGCACTTCGGCCCGTTCGCCGCGCTCGAAGTCGCCGCCGCGCCCGCCGAAACCACGGAAGCCACGGCAGCCGCCGACGCCACCGCCACCGACATCGACGAACTGGCCGACCGCCTCCGGCACGCGGGCCTGGACGTCACCGTGCGCGCGGACGAGAGCGCGATGCTCTGGAGCAAGCTGTGCTTCCTCGCCCCGTTCGCCCTGCTCACCACCCGCTACCGGGCCGACTCCGGCACGATCCGCACCGAGCACCGGAAGCAACTGGTCGCCGTGCTGGAGGAGATCACCGCCGTGGCCCGCGCGGAGGGCGCGCCCGAGAGCGCCGAAGCGGTCCTCTCGGTCTTCGACCACGCCCCCGGCGGCATGAAGTCCTCGATGCAGCGCGACGCGGAGGCCGGCCGCGCGCTCGAACTCGACGCCATCGGCGGCGCCGTCCTGCGGGCCGCCGCCCGCCACGGGATCGAGGCGCCGGTGATCGCCGAGCTCGTACGCGAGCTGTCCGAAAGCCCTTCCGGTCGCTGATCGTTCCGGGCGGCGGCGGAACCGCCGCAGGACGTTTCGGCGTTGGTGAGAGCGGGAGGGATAGTGACATGACAAGGAAGCCATACCGCCTGATAGCCGCGGCGATCGCCCTGCTCGCCGCCGCCCCGCTCGTGACCGCCTGCAAGAACGCCGACCAGGCGCTGGACTGCGGCAAACGGGCCATCAGCATCACCGGCGACGTCCAGGACGTGATGGACTCAGCGGTCAATGTCGGCCAGATCACCGACGACAGCAAGCGCAAGCACACCCTGGAAGCGCTCAAGAAGATCGGCGACGACATCCACAAGATCCGCGAGGGCGGCAGCAGCACCAAGATGGACCAGGCCACCGACAAACTCTCCAAGGCCGTCGACAAGGCCCGGGACGACGTCAACAACGGCAAGCAGCCGGACGTCGGGGCCATCGCGAGCGCCGCGGGCGAGGTGGCCTCGGCCTGCGGGTCGGCCTGACGGCGGGACGGCCTGACGGCGGGATGGGCGCGGCGGCCGCGGGTGGCCGCCCGCCCGGCCTGTCGCCGTACCCTTGCCCGCCGCCGCACGGTAGGAAGGGACATCGGGATCGCACCCCGATCCGGCCGCGCCACGGAGGCACCTGGTGAACCACCCGATCCTCGACCAGATCCAGCAGCTGCGCGCCGAACTGGCGCCCGGCGACACCGCCCCCGCACTGGTCACGGCGCTCGCCGACGGCAGCGCCCCGCTCGCCGCACTGGCCGAACTCGCCGCCCAGCAGTACCGGATCATCACCTCCGACCGGCGCAGCCTGCTGCTCCTCGCCACCCGCTGCGCCGACCGCCCGGCCGGAGCGTGGTTCGCCACCCTCGCCGACGGCGAGAGCGCCGCCCTGCGCACCCTGCCCGCACTGGCCGCCGCCTGCGGCCTCGACCCGAACAGCCTCGATCCGAACAACTCAGCCCCGACCAACTCGGCCCCGAACAACTCAGCCCCGGACGGCCGGAACCCGACCAGCACCGCCCCGCGCAGCCCCGCTGCCCGTCCGCCGCTCCCCGGCTGCCAGGCCTACCCGGCCTACCTCGCCTGGCTCACGCTGAACGCCCGCCCCGCCTCCGCGGCCGTCGCGCTGGTCGCCAACTTCGCGGCCTGGGGTAAATGTACAGGCTTCCACCTCGGTCCTGGCCAGCGGAAACGCGAACGGCTCGCCAGCTACGCGCTCGTCGCATGAGTTTCCTGAGTCAACCCCTATGCCGCGAGAGTCGCCTCGGTGACCGTTTTGATCTTGTTGTTGGCTTGGTGGGTGGCGGGGTCGTAGGGCGTGCCGTCGCGCCGGCAGGCCCAGATCACTCGCAGCCAGGCGCGGGCGAGGATGCGGACGGCGTGGGGGTGGCGCTTCTTGCGGGCTCGGGCGTCGTTGTAGATCTTCGCGGCCCAGTCGCTGGCGTGTCGGCTGTTGTCGGCGAAGGTCGTGACGGCGACGCGGGCGCGTCGGTTGGTCACGTAGCGGAAGGTCACCGCGTGGGACTTGCCGGAGGCCCGGGTGACCGGGACGACGCCGGCTTCGGCGATGAACTGCTCGCAGGTCTCGGCGCGTTCGAGGATCGGGCCCATCTCGCCGATGATCTGGCCGAGGTTGATTTTGCCGATCCTGGTGAAGACCGACGATCCGAAGGGTCGCCAGCTCCAGATTCTGCGTCCCAACAACGGCGTGTCGCTCGACCAGGTGCTCCGCGACCTGGCCGACGCGGTCAGCCACACCTCCGCCACCGCCGCAGCCGGGATCCGCACGGTCCGGGGCGAGGCCGAGGCGTTCGGCGGTGCCTTCGTCACCTCCCAGGTGCACGCACAGCTCACGGAGGAGATCAGCCCCGACACGGTCTACCTGCTGGACTTCACCGCGTTCCTCGCCGACCCCACCAAGCCGGTGGTGCGGCCGCTCGAACTGCGCGGCACGAAAGGCCAGGTGCACCAGCTCGCGAGCTTTCCGCACGGCATCGTGATCCAGCGCGAGGAGAGCGACCGTCCCCGCTTCCTGACGGAGGACGTGGACGACGCGCACATGACCTATCTGGTGCACAACGACTCCGCCGAGATCCACGAGATGCGGATCCAGCCGGTCGCCCCGGGCACCACCGACTCACAGGTCCAGGCGTACTTCGATGCGATCGCGCAGGGCAAGCAGCCACCGCCCACGCCGTTCACCGGCCCGCCGACGGGTCTCGGCGCCATCTCGCCGGACCACTCGGCACTGATCGAGTCCCACGGCCTGCCCGCCGGCACCTACGTGCTGCTCTGCTTCATCCCCGACGAGCAGCTCGGTGTCCCCCACGCCTTCCTCGGCATGCACAAGGTCGTGCAACTGCGCTGACCCGTCAACGCGCCCGCGCGGGAGGTCGGCCTCGCGTCGGCCTCGCCGACTTCCCGCGCGGCGTCCTGGTCCTCCCGACAACGCACACATTTTGTCCTGTGATCCACATCGCCCGCGTCGGCCGGTTGCGCCTGGGGCATCGCGACGGCGAGTACGCCCGTACCGGCCGCCAGTGGAACGGCCACGGCGTGCCAGGTGACGCTGCGGCACGTGCCGTCACGGCAGCGCAGCCAGTCGGTGCGCATGACAAGGGATCAGACAGGCCGACTCATCGGCGGCATATTCGGGCTCGTCTTCGTCGAGGTGAACGCCGGTACCTTGCCGTCGGTCGCCGGCGTACCACTGCGGGTGCTCGCGATTGCCGCGTTCGTCGGGCTACTTGTCATGCTGCGGCGTGACCGAACCCCGCTGCCGACGCGCACCGCGCCAAGAACGAACTTCGGACGGCGTTACCGACTCGTGGTGGCCGTCGAGGCGGTCGTCGGACAGTCCGACCACGAGTGCGATCCAGGCCGCTGTCGCTCGTGGGGCATGCAACAGGCCGTTGATGACAAGGATGCCGGCCAGTGCGTCGGCTCGGCGCTGGGCACCACGGACGGCATGCTGTTCGAGGCCCACGGGGACGACGTGGCCGGCCGGGCCACAGGCCGCGGCCTCGCCGTGCCGCTGATCGCGGTCGGCCGGGTACTCGGGGCCGTGACCTTCCGGCGGCAGGCGGGTTCCTTCAGCAGCGAGGACGTACTCCTGGCGAGGGAGATCGCGGCCCGTACCGCCACCGCGATCGACAATGCCCTGCTGTACCGGCGTGAACGGCTGGCCGCGCTCGCACTGCAACGCCATCTGCTGCCCGCGCGGCTGCCGTCGGCGACCTGGTTCCAGCCGGCCTACCGCTATCGTCCCGCCGAGGACGACACCTTGGCCGGGGGTGACTGGTACGACGCGCTCCTCCTCCCGGGCGGCCGGGTCGGGCTGGGGATCGGTGACGTCATGGGGCACGGTGTGGGGGCCGCCGCCGCGATGGGCCGCTACCGCTCCTCGGTGCACGCGCTCCTGGCGGTCGGGTTGCCGCCCGGCCAGCTGCTCACCCGCCTGGACGGGCTGTTCACCGGCGATGCCGGCGAACTGGCCGCGACCTGCGCCTGCGCCGTGTACGACGCCGGCACCGGATACTGCCGACTCGCGCTGGCCGGGCACCCACCGCCCCTGCTGATCAGGCCCGACGGGTCCGCCGATGTCCTCTCCCCCGAACCCGGGCCGCCCCTGGGGATGGGCCTGCTCCACGTGTACCCCGACATCAAACTCCCTGTCCCGCCCGGGAGCCTCCTGGTGTTCTACACCGACGGAATGATCGAGGACCGGAGCGCGGTGCTGGATCTCGACCAGGGCATCGCGATTCTCGGCCGAGCGGTCCGCGATCCGGGCGCACCCCTGGACGAGGTGTGCGACGCCCTGATGGCGGCCCGTCCGGCCGGCTCCGCCGACGACGCGGCACTCCTTGTCGCACGGCTGGGCCGGGTCTGATCCATCGATTGGGTGATGGTCGGGGTGCTGGCTCGCGTAGCGGGCAGGGCCGCCACCGTCGGCCCTCGCCGGGACTCCCACCTACCACTGACCGTACCCGCACGACTTTCCGCCCGCTGGCCGGCCTGCTCGGGGACCACCGTCGGAGCAGGCCCGTCCGAACGTGTGAGAGCGCGAACACGTAGCGTCGCGACCTGTCACCCACGTGGTCTCAGGTCTCGGCTTCGACTTCGCCGTCAGCGTCGCCGTGACCTTCTTCCATCGGCTGTCGCACGACGGCACCGCCCGGCAGCCATGTCGGACTCTCGACAGTGGGTGACGTGGGTGTGGCGCGCACGGCTTGCAGCGTGCGCCCGATCCGATCACCGGCCCAGCGCAGGAATGAGGTGGGGAGGAAGAGTGCGTCGGCGGTGATCATCCCGAGTGCGAAGAACGGCAGGCCGAAAATGAAACCGATCCCGACATGCCCGCACATCATCATCGGCAGCAGCACGTTCTTGACATGCCGGTTGATCAGCGCGAACGGGAATGCACTCTCGAAGATCACCGTGCCATAGGTGATCAGCATGACCAGCAGCCCGTTGCCGGCCAGGGCGTGCGACAGCCCGGGCCACGGAGTGAAGTCGTTGAGATGGAGTGCGTAGTAGAGGGCGGTGCCGTTCTCCCACTGCGGACCCTGGATCTTGTACCAGCCGGCGGTCGCGTAGATGAAGCACACCTGAACGGCGATCACCAACATCGCCCCTGCATGCACCACATTGCCGGTCATCTCCACGACCGACCGCGGCTCGCCGGGCGCGTAGCGCCGCACCAGCCACCAGGCGGCCTGACCGGCCAGCGCGCCCCAGAAGACCAGCGCCCACCCCGCGCCCAGCTTGTCCAGGACGGTGACCAGTGTCAGCACGGCGGCGAAGAACGCCCACATCACGATGCCGACGACATCGCGGCCGTCCGCCGGGATCCGCCGCGCCCGGCGCGCGTCGAGCGACCAGACCTGGCCACACCGGGTGAACACCAGGTAGACCGCCATGACATGGATGACGTTGTCCCCGCCGTCACCCTCGAAGACGCTGCGGTTCTGCAGCGCCAGCACGCCGACCATGAACAGCACCGATGCGGTCCGGGTCCGCCACCCGACCAACAGCATCACTGCGGCGGCGATCGCCGCGGCGTACACCACTTCGAACCACCGTGGGCTGTCGGACCACATCAGCACGGTGAAGGCCTGGTTGGCCGCGTTCAGCTGGCGTGCCATCTGCCAGCTCCATGGGCTGTCGGGCCCGTAGAGCTCATCGCGATTCACCCATTCGCGCAGCAGGAAAGCGAGCCAGGTGAGCGAGAACCCAATCCTGATCACGGCCGACTGATACGGGAAAACGGCACCGCTGGTGATCCGGGCCAAGCCGCGGGTGAGAGCCACGTTCATGCTGTGCGGCAGCCCGGCGAACGGGGACGGGACGGGGTCGGCTCCCCCGGCGGACGCGACGGGTCGGTGGGGGCCGCTCACGTGAAGTCCTCGTTGCTGACGCCCCACCAGGGCATCTCGTTGTAGCTGGTCGCGGTGTCGATGTCCGACTTCGGGCTGCTCCACGGCGGGCTGCCGACCGGCATGGTCGCGCTACGCACCTGGACGAGCTGCACCGTGCCGCCATTGGGGTGCTGACCGAATCGGTGGGCCGCTATGCGCCGCACGTACTCCTGCGAAAGGTAGCCGCGCAGCCCGATGGGCTGGTCCTGGCCGTCGTGCGAGGACCTGTAGAAAGTCCAGGCGGCTCGCAACTCGTTCTGCTTGGTGTGGCTGGGGAACGGATTGTGGCGGATCCGCGCCTCATCCGTCGCTGTCAGGTCGGTCCAGCCGGTAATCTGCGTGGTGCCATCCGGCTTCAGCACCGCGGCGCGGGCCTGGACGTCGGTGTTCTCCAGCGGCAGGTTGGGGGCGAAGAGCCTCCAGCTCTGCTCGAACTCATGAGAGACATAACCGTTGATCGCCGCCGCATTCTGTGCGGAGAACGTGTTGGGCGGGGCGAGGCTCAAGAACACCATCCCTAAG
Source organism: Kitasatospora aureofaciens (assembly GCF_019192735.1). Classification (GTDB taxonomy): domain Bacteria; phylum Actinomycetota; class Actinomycetes; order Streptomycetales; family Streptomycetaceae; genus Kitasatospora; species Kitasatospora aureofaciens_A. The sequence continues at coordinate 88,252 of NZ_JAHTKP010000016.1, read as the reverse complement.
TGGACAAAGGCACCGACGGCGACAGCAGCCACCGTCAGTGCGATTACCAGACGCGAGATCAGCGAGACATTGGATGTGCCGCCTTGGTGCTCAGTTCCCTCCTCCGCCGGCCTAGTCCGAGGTGGCTTCATCTCGTACCCCGTTTCTCTTTACCGCCCAGTTCGACGATTATCCCCTTCACTTTCACCCCCAGCCGGACGAATCGCAACAACTAACCAGTGGTGGTCGGGTTGCTGCTGGTGCTGGTCGTCGGGTTACTGCTGGTCGACGAACCGCCACCAGTGCTGGTCGTCGGGTTGCTGCTGGTGCTGGTCGTCGGGTTACTGCTGGTCGACGAACCGCCACCAGTGCTGGTCGTCGGGTTGCTGCTGGTGCTGGCCGTCGGGTTACTGCTGGTCGAAGAACCGCCACCAGTGCTGGTCGTCGGGTTGCTGCTGGTGCTGGCCGTCGGGTTACTACTGGTCGAAGAACCGCCACCAGTGCTGGTCGTCGGGTTGCTGCTGGTGCTGGCCGTCGGGTTACTGCTGGTCGACGAACCGCCACCAGTGCTGGTCGACGGGTTGCTGCTGGTGCTGGCCGTCGGGTTACTGCTGGTCGACGAACCGCCACCAGTGCTGGTCGTCGGGTTGCTGCTGGTGCTGGTCGTCGGGTTACTGCTGGTTGTGGCCGCGGTGCTGGTCTTCGGGTTAGTGCTGGTGGTCGGGTTGCTGCTGGTCGTGCTGGTCGGGTTGCTGCTGGTGCTGGTCGTCGGGTTACTGCTGGTCGTGCTGGTCGGGTTGCTGCTGGTGCTGGTCGTCGGGTTACTGCTGGTCGTGCTGGTCGGGTTGCTGCTGGTGCTGGTCGTCGGGTTACTGCTGGTCGTGACGGTCGGGTTGCTGCTGGTCGTGACGGCCGGCTTGCCGCCACCGCCACCGCCACCGCCACCGCCACCGCCACCGCCACCGCTGATGACGATGTGGTAGAACCCAGGGTGTCCAGCAGTCGCAGCATGCTTAGTCACGTCGATGTTCTTCGACGGTGCGGGGATGTTATTGCACGTGTCCGCAAGGTCGAACGCTGGCGGCCTCCATATGCAGTCCAGGGTTGGAATACTGAGCCGTCCTGAAAATGTTTGTGCTGCTGTAGCACGAGAATCACCGGATGCGGCACCGACTTCAGTCGCCGGTATGCCGTATACATAGGCGCCTACTCCTAGGCAGGCTGCAGCGAGTCCGATACCCTTCGATATTCTCTTCATAATCATCTCATCGCATGCCTCGACCGGTAGCCGCCGCCCCGTCACGTCCAACGACCGCCACAACGACCTCCGGAGACACCAGGATCGCTACTCGGCTACCTCACCGTTCTTTCTTTGGACACTCCTCTGCTCCGTTGGGAGGGTCAAGGGGCAAGATGGCCGAGGGCATGGGCAGAGTTACCCCATCGGGCGTGGGCAGAGTTACCCCCCATCGGGGGGCTCATCGCTTTCACTGTGCTCCAATGCGAAGCGGGTGAGGTCGGCCCTGCGGCGGGAGCCTGTCTTGTCCCGCAGCCTGTCCAGATGCGAATGAACGGTGTGCTCGCTGATTTTCAACCTTCCGGCGATTTCCCGGTCCGTGGCGCCACTCGCGACGAGCCACAGGATCTGCATTTCCCGGTCAGTGATGCGAGGAGGGGATGTTGGAGTACCCAGTCCGGTGAGGCCGGCGGAGACATAGCTGCGACCGGAAGCGACGATACGGATCGCCGTGAGCAACTGCTTTTCCTCGGTCCGCATACTCAAGTAGCCGCGAGCGCCGGCTTGAATAGCCAGAACAACGTCGCTCTGCGCCTCGGAGGCTGACAGCAGAATGACAGCGTGCCCCTGCCGACGCAGTCGGGTGACGAGGCCGAGCGCTTCCCGGTTGGGCAGTGGCAGGTTGACCAGGACGACGTCTGAACCATTCACCTCATAGCGTTGCTCGTCGATGTAACGGGTGAAGGTCGTCATCTGCAGGTCCGGCGCAGCGTTGATCAGGTGGGTGAGGCCGCGCCCGAGGACCGGGCAGTCGCAGATTACGGCTACACGACTCGGCTTCGGACTCATTCAGGTCCCAGCGTCGACGGACTGGCCGGACACCCGCGGGATTGCAGGCGTCGGAACGAACGCCCGGGCGGCCCCGAGCATCCCGCCTTCAGACTCACGCCTTCGACCAAGGAATGCACCCCGGCTTGGCCCGTCCGGGTGTGATCCCCAGATCTGGAAATGCACCGACCGCCTCCGCACCGCCGACCGCCTGCGCGTAGGCCCTACCGGACAGCGGCCCTACCGGGCGGCCGCCGGGCCGGGCGCAGGCATGTGCCACTTGCGCGCCGTCAGTTGAGCCGTCCACATGCGCGCGTACCGGCCGCCAGCATCGGCGAGCAGTTCGGAGTGGGTGCCTGGCGCCGTGGGCGCCTCCCTGGCCGCCCAGCCGCTGAAGCGGACCTTCTGGACGCTCTCCGCCTGGGAGAGCCGGGAGGCGCTGTACGCCAAGGCCGAGCCGCACCGGAGCATCATGACCTCGCTCCGCTCCACCATCAAGGAATCCGTCTTCACCTTCTGGGAGGCCCCCGTGCAGGACCTCCCGATCAGCTGGCCCGAAGCCAGGCGCCGGCTCGCGGAGCAGCAGCGGGCGGACGCGAGCGGCACCCGGGGGCCGCAGGGTCACGCCTGAGGCGACAAGGTCGACGAGGTCGACGCCACGCCGGTTGCGAAGCGGGCCGGGCGGACGAGCGGTACCTACGCTGGGGAGTGGCACCCACGCTGGGCGGACGGGCGGGCCGCGCCTGTCGCCGCAGGTGAGGTGCCGTCACCGGGAAAGGCAGGACCGCCGATGAGCAGCCGGCCACGCCAGATGCTGGAGCACATCCGGCAGGAACTGGCCCTCGGCGAGCGGGAGAACCGCCTGGTGCCGGCCATTGCCGACGGCAGCGCCCCGCTCGCCGTCCTGGCCGAACTCGCCGCCCAGCAGCACCGCATCATCGCCAGCGACCGGCGCAGCCTGCTGGTGCCGGCGGCCCGCTGCGCGGACGGCCCGGCTGGCGACTACTTCGCCGGCTTCGCCGAGGGCGAGAGCCGCGCGCTGCGGTCGCTCGACGCGTTCGCCGCCCGCACCGGCCTGAGCCCGCACGAACTGCTCGCTCGCAGACCACTGCCGGGCTGCCAGGCGTACCCGTCGTACCTGGCCTGGCTGGCGCTCAACGGCGACCCGGCCGGTGTGGTGCTGGCCCTCACCGCCAACTTCGCGCTCTGGGGCGGCTACTGCGCCACCGTCGGCCAGGCGCTGCGCCGCCACTACGGCTTCCCGGACGAGGCCTGCGCGTTCTTCGACTTCTTCGCCCAGCCCGCCACCGCCCTGGAGCAGAAGGCCGCCGACGCCCTCGGGCCCGACCCGCTGGACGGCCCGGCGCTCGCCGCCGCCCGCGAGTACGCGCTGCTGCTCCAGGCCTACGAGCACCTGTTCTGGGACACCCTCGCAGCGTCGGCGGCCGACTGACGGCCGACCTCCGGCGCGGCGAAGCGTCCTGCACCAGCGGTCCGCTCAGGCCTGCCAGTGCGGCTTGCTGCTGACCATCCGGCAGGTGATCACCCGGCCGCCCGCGTCGTGGGTGCTCCGGCCGAGGTCGGCGTTGCGACAGAACTGGCCCGCCTCATAGCAGTTGCCCGCGCTGGAGCGGATGTCGCAGCCGCCTGCGCCGGACGCTACGGTCTGCCGCGGTTCCGGGTCGGTCGGCGGCTGCGCCGTGGTGACCTTGGGCTGCGGCGCCTTGGTGGCCGGCGGCTGCGGGTGGGCGCTGGTCGGCGCGGGCGGCTGCGGCGCGGCCGCGGTCGGCTGGGGCGCCGGGTTGCTGGGCGTCGGCACCGGTGCGGGCGGAGGCGTGGTGGTCGGAGCCGTACGCGCACTACGCACTGGCACATCGCGGACGGCACAGGGGTATAGCACCGAAGCACGGGGGTCTTTGGCATGTTCCTGGCCCATGGCTGCGATGGCTACGGTCTCCCCAACCCCCACGCGAACCGAGGAGACTCCCCCATGCTCCGATTCCGTGCGCTCGCGGCTGCCTGCGCCCTGGCAACCGTCGCACTCGCCGCCGCCCCCGCCGCCGGCGCCGGCGCCGGCACTGACGACCCGTCCATCGCCGCCGCCCTGACCACCGCCCAGACCCGGCCCGTCGCCACATCAGCCGCACCGCCCGCACTGCTCCACGCCCTCCAGCGCGACCTCGGCCTCTCCCCGCAGGCCGCCGCCGACCGGCTCGCCCACGAGAGCCGGGCCGCCGCTACCCAAACCGCCCTGGCCGACGCGCTCGGCAGCCGCTGGGCCGGCGCCTGGGTCACCGGACCCGACGCCACCCTCGTCGTCGCCACCACCGACGCCTCCGCCGCCCGCACGATCACCGCCCACGGCGGCACCGCCACCGTCGTGCGGCACAGCCTCGCCACCCTCGACGGGGCGAAGGCCGCCCTCGACCGGGCCGTCGCCGCCACCACCCCGGAAGCCACGCCGCTCTGGTACGTGGACGTCACGGCGAACACCGTCGTCGTCCAGTCCGCCGACGCCGACCGCACCGAGGCGTTCCTCCGGCAGTCCGGCGTGGACCGCGACCTCGTCCGGGTCGACCGCGCCGCCGACGCCCCCAGGCCGCTGGCCGACCTGCACGGCGGCGACGCCTACTACATCGACAGCGCCGCCCGCTGCTCGATCGGCTTCCCGGTCACCCAGAACGGCCAGCCCGGCTTCGTCAGCGCCGGCCACTGCGGCCAGCCCGGCTCCAACGCAACCGCCTCCGACGGCAGTTCGATCGGCACCTTCCAGGGCTCCACCTTCCCCGGCAACGACTACTCGTGGGTCCAGGCCGACCCGAGCTGGACCGCCCAGCCGCAGGTCAGCGACTACTCCGGCGGAGCGGTGACGGTCTCCGGCTCGTCCGTCGCCCCCATCGGCTCCTCGATCTGCCGCTCCGGCTCCACCACCGGCTGGCACTGCGGCACCGTCCAGGAGTTCGGCGCCACCGTCAACTACGCCGAGGGCACCGTCTACGGCCTCACCCGCACCGACGTCTGCGCCGAACCCGGCGACTCCGGCGGCTCGTTCATCTCCGGCAGCCAGGCGCAGGGCGTCACCTCCGGCGGCTCCGGCAACTGCACCTCCGGCGGGACGACCTTCTTCCAGCCCGTCAACCCGATCCTCCAGGCCTACGGCCTGACCCTGGCCACCGGCTGATCCCCCCCCTCGGTGCCCCTGTCGTCCTCCGTCAGCCTGACGGAGGACGACACCGGCGTGTACGTCAAATCCCTCAGCCCGCCACCCAACCGCCGGTCATCGCCTGCACCACCGAGCCGTCCAGGTCGGCCAGCTTGGTGCCGGCGAACGCCCGGGCCGCCGCGGAGGTCTGGATCCGGAACGGGGGCTGCTCTACCGTCAGCGCCTCGACGACCGGCGCGGCCGCCTCCGCCGGCGTCTGGGCCTGCCCGAACGCCTTGAGGGTGCGGTCGACGTAGGCCTGCAGCGCCGGGGCGTACGGGCCGGCCGCGGTGAGCAGGGCGGGCACGTCGAGGGCCTGGTTGCCGATGAACTCGCTGGCCACCGCGCCCGGCTCGACCACGCTGACGTGCACGCCGACGGTCGCGGCGACCGGAGCCAGCGACTCCATGAAGCCCTCGACCGCGAACTTGGCCGCGCAGTAGGCCTCGTTGAACGGCTGGCCGACGACCCCGCCCACGCTGGTCACGGTGATCACCCGGCCGCCGACGGCACGCAGGTGCGGCAGTGCGGCCCGGGTCACCTCGACGACGCCGAAGAAGTTCACCTCCATGGTGGACCGGACCGGCTCCATCCCGCCCTGCTCGATCGTGCCGACGCGCCCGGCGCCGGCGTTGTTGACGACGGCGTCGAGCCGGCCGTGCCTGGCGAGGACGGTGTCCAGGCAGGCGGCCACGGAGGCCGGGTCGGTCACGTCCAGCCGTTCGACCTCGATCCGCTCACCGACGCCCGCCTCCTCGGCCTCGCGGCGCAGCGCCTCGGCGCGGCCGGTGTCGCGCATGGTGGCGACCACGCGGAACCCCTCGCGGGCGGCAGCCACGGCAGCGGCGAGGCCGATGCCGGAGGAGGTGCCGGTGATGAGGACGATCGGAGCGGCGGTGGTGTCCATGCTGGCCTCTTGTCATTCACGGGAAGGTGTGTGCGTGTGCACGCACTCTATATTTGCGTGTGCGCACACGCAAATAGAGTGCGCGACGGAGTGGCTTCTGCCACAAGACCGCCTCCGGGTGGTCAAGGTTTCACCCTCTTATGGGCGTGCCGCGCCCAAGGGCGTGATCATGGGCGTATGCAGTTCCGGCACGGCAACCGAGCAGAGGACGCCCCGCGCCCGACGACCGAGACGACCGCCACCCGGTCCCCGGCGGCGGCGGAACTCGCCGCGGGCCGTGGCGCGATCACCGGGAGCGACGGCCCCGATCTGCTCCGCGACGTCCTCGACACCGCCCCCGTCGCGGTGGCGCTGCTCGACGACCGGCTGAGGTGGCAGTACGCCAACGCCGCCTTCACCGCCGTCACCGGCCTGCACCGCGCCGACCTGCTCGGCCGCCCCGCCGAAGGCACCGCCTTCGCGGGTGCCACCGGTACCATGCGCCGTGTCCTCGCCGACGGCCGCGACCGCGAACACGCCACCGGCGGCCCCGACACCCCGGGCGCCCCCGTGCCGCCCGGCCTGCGAGTGCGCTACCGGCCGCTGGAACACGCCGGACGGATCACCGGGGTGGTCGTCGTCGTCCTCGACGACCCCGACCCCGCCCGGGAACAGCTGCGCGAACTCGAACAGGCCCGCGCCCGCCTCGCCCTCCTCGACGCCGCCGCCGAACGCATCGGCACGACCCTCGACGTCGACACCACCTGCGCCGAACTCGCCGCGTTCGCCGTCCCCGGGCTGGCGGAACTCGTCATCGTCGACGTCCTGCCGCCCGAGGCCGTCGGCGACCAGGCCTTCCGCGGTGCCGCCACGCGCCTGCACCGCGCCGCCGCCCAATCCGTCCCCGCGCTGCACGCCGCCCTCGCCGAGCTGGCCCGCCCCGGCGAATCGATCCGCCACCCCGAGGGCTCCGCCGGCGCGCGCAGCCTCACCGACGGCGTCGCCGTCCTCACCGACGGAGCCGAGTACGCGGCCGACGCTGGGTCCGCCGCCGGCGCCGGGTACGCCGCCGGCCTCACCTCGCTGCTCGTCCTGCCGCTGGCCGCCCGGGGCCGGATCATCGGCCTGCTCACCCTCGGCCGCACCGACGCCGCCCCTGCGTTCACCCAGGAAGAGGCTGCCCTGCTCGGCGACCTCGCCGCCCGGGCCGCCACCGGCATCGACCACGCCCGCCGCTTCACCCGCTCCCAGGGCATCGCGCTCGAACTCCAGCACGCCCTGCTCAGCGAACCCGGCAACCCGCACCAGAACCTCGACCTCGCCTTCCGCTACCTGCCCTCCGGCACCACCTCGGTGGTCGGCGGCGACTGGTACGAGACGGTACGCCTGCCGTTCGGCCGCACGCTGCTCGTGATGGGCGACGTCATGGGCCACGGCGTCGAGGCCGCGGTCGACATGAGCCACTACCGCTCGACCCTGCGCGACGTCGCCGGCATGGACCTGCCGCCGCACCGGATCCTCCGCCAGCTCGACACCGTCATCTCCGCCAACGAGTCCGCCCGCCCCGCCACCTGCCTCCTGGTCCTCGCCGACCCCGGCCGCGGCCGCTGGACCCTCTCCAGCGCGGGCCACCTCCCGCCCGCCCTCATCACCCCCGGCCGCCCGACCGAACTCCTGGCCATCCCCACCGGCCCCCCACTCGGCACCGGCCTCGGCGGCTACGAGCAGATCACCCACCCCCTGACCGCCGGCCAGACCCTGCTCCTCTACACCGACGGCCTGATCGAGCGCCGCGACGAGGACATCGACGCCTCCCTCGCCCGCCTCGCCGCCCTCCGCCTCCCCGCCGAGGGCGAACTCGACGACCTCCTCGACGCCCTGCTGCACTCCCTCACCCCGGCAGCCGCCGAGGACGACATCGCACTGCTCGCAGCCCGCCCCCGCGCCCGTTAGCGCTGCGGCCGGTCAGCGGTGTCTCCCGGTCGCCGGGCCGGGAGACACCGAGCAATCGAGCAGAACCCTTCGTCAGCCCGCGCAAGGAGGAAGTCTGCCCGCCCTCACGCCTTGGCGAGCGCCTGCTCCAGGTCCGCCCACAGGTCCTCGGGGTGCTCGATGCCGACCGCCACCCGCACTGTGCCCGGGCCGATGCCCGACGCCGCCAACTCGGCGTCGTCCAGCTGCCGGTGGGAGGTGCTGGCCGGGTGCAGGACGAGGGTGTGCACGCCGCCGAGGGAGGGCGCCAGCGAGGCCAGGCGGACGGACTCGGTGAAGGTGCGGGCCGCTTCGCGCCCGCCCGCGAGGTCGAACGCGAGCACGCCGCCGTGGCCGTCGGGGAGGAGGCGGCGGGCGAGGTCGTGGTCGGGGTGGGTGGGCAGGCCGGGGTAGTGGACGGCAGTGACCGCGGGGTGGGCGGCGAGGCGGCCGGCCAGGTCGAGGGCGGTGTCGCAGTGACGCCGGATCCGCAGGGCGAGGGTCTGGAGGCCGCGCAGGGTGAGCCAGGCGGCGAACGGGTCGGCGGTCGCACCGAGTTCGATCGCGTGGTGCCACACCTTCCGGTGCAGCGCGTCGTCGGCGAAGACGGCGAGACCGGCCAGCACGTCGGAGTGCCCGCCGAGGTACTTGGTCGCCGAGTGGATCACGATGTCGGCGCCGTGCTCGATGGGGCGGCAGAGCAGCGGGGTGGCGAAGGTGTTGTCCACGACGCTGACGACGCCGGCGGCCTTGGCGACGGCGATCAGGCCGGGCAGGTCGGTGACCCGGGTGGTCGGGTTGGAGATGGTCTCCAGGTGCAGCAGCCGGGTGTTGGGCCGCAGGGCGGCCGCGACCTCGGCGGGGTCGTCGCCCCGGACGTGGGTGACCTCGACGCCCCAGCGTTCGGCGAGGTCGGCCAGCATCGCGAAAGTGCCGCCGTACAGGCTCTGTTGGGCGACGACGTGGTCACCGGAGCGCAGCAGGGCGAGCAGTACGGTGTTGATGGCGCCCATCCCGGAGGCGGTGGCGAGCGCGCCCGTCCCGCCTTCCAGGCCGGCGACGGCTTCTTCGAGCGAGCGCACCGTCGGGTTGCCGTAGCGGTTGTAGAAGAACGCTTCGCCGGGGCCGCCGAAGGCCTGCACCAGAGCGTCGCTGGTGTCGAAGGCGAACAGGTGGCTCTGGTGCAGCGGCACGCCCATCGGGCGGCTGCCGTTCACCTCCGTGACGGGCGGGTGGACGATCCGGCTCTCGGGGTGCAGCGTGCTGTCGAAGTCGCTCATGGCGGCCATCCTCGGGCCGGTTCGCCTGCCGTGCCCAGGGCCAATCGCATCCAAGTGGCCCGGGCACCCAGCCGCTCACCGCCGAACCGCTCACCGGCCGTTGACGCGGGGCACCCTCACCTGCGGCGCCGGAAGATCCGCTTCACGAAGTAGATGATGCCGACGATCAGCAGCACGATGAACAGAATGATCAGGATGATCACGACCAGCAGGAACTTGCCCAGCTTGGCGAAGAAGCCCGACTTCTTCTTCTGCTGCTGCACCGCCAGGTGAGCAGCCTGCTGCCCCCGCTCGCCCTGTACGGCGGCCTCCCCCGCCGCCGGCCCCTCAACCGCCCCCGCCGCCGCGGCAGTCGGGGCGGACGCGGCCACCGCCGCCGGCCGGGGTGCGGCCACCGCGGTCGCGCTCGACGCCGCGGCGGTGAGGCCGGCGGTGGCCAGCAGTGCCACCAGGGCGCCGGCTATCGAACGTGCGATCCGGTGCGTCATCGTGCTCCTCGTACAGGTCTGGAACGGCGCCGCTCCACCCAGGGTCTCGCGGCAACTGTGGAGGATGACGACGTGCCCGGTCGCAGCGGTTCCCACGGAGCAGAAGAGCAAGGGAGCGACCCCCCCTGGAATCCGCCGAGACCCGGGGTCGCTCCCAGGTCGCGCGAGCGTCAGCGCCTGGTACCGCACGACGGGCAGAACGCGGAGCCCTCGGGCACGTCCTTGTGGCACTGCGCGCATTGCACCGGCTGCGCCAGGCGGTAGCCGCAGCCCGGGCAGAACGGCGTGCCGTGCGTCTCCGCCTGGCACTGCGGGCAGACCAGCTGCCGCGGCGCGTTGACGTCGAACTCCGCCCCGGACTGCTGGCCCACGTTGTAGGCGCGCTCGGAGACCATGTCGTTGAGGCCGCGCCGCTGCGCCGCCATCGCCTCGGCCGCGGTGTCCGGGGCGCAGTTGTGGCACAGGCCCTGGCCCGGGTCGAAGCAGCGGCCGCAGACGTAGTTGGTGCAACGGGCACAACGGTTGAAGTGCGTCTGGGCGTTGGTTATCGCGCGCTGGAACGCGGCGTCGCGTGCGCCGCCCCAGGTGTGGCCGGCCAGGCCGTCGGCGGCGTTGCTGATGGTGTTGGCGTTGCCGCCGATGAGGTTCCAGGCGGCGCTGACGCCTTTGCCGATCCACCCGGCCACCTGACCGGTGGTGAACGCCTCGAAGGACGAGCGCCAGGTGTCGGAGCAGCGGTAGCAGTAGAACTCGAACTGGAAGCCGGCGCCGGTCCCGTGCTGCTCGCAGAGGTCGCGGTAGTTGCTGCTGAAGTAGATCTCGGAACTCACGTCGTCCCCGGTCGGTGAAGTGTCAGGTCGGTGAAGTGTCAGGTCGCTGCCGTGGCGGGTCGCCGAAGCGGCAGGTCGGCGCTCCCCCACGGCGACCGCGCACGAAGGGACGTTCCCACGAACCGGCCCGGTTCCACCAGTTCCCTGACGCCCAGGCCCCGAACGCCCCTCAGAGCCCCGCCACCGGCAGCAGGACCACCCGGGCCGGGTCGAACCGCTCCCAGCGGGCCGGGCGTCCGCTCCGGGTCACCCGTAGCCGGCACCACCGGTCCCCGCCCGCGTCCTGCCACCACCCGCTGATCCGCCCGAGCACCCAGGAACCGTCCGCGAGGTGCACCTCGACCGGCTGGTACACCCACCGGACGTCCGGGTCCACCGGGTCCCCGCCGTCCGCAGGACTGCGCCGACTCTCCACCACGGTTCCGCCTCCCGACCCGGACTTGGCCGAACGGCCTCCCCGAGTCGGGCGGCCACGCGACCAGGCGTGCAGGTCACCTTCGGAACTCTACAGGGGTGTAGAGGAGAGCGGGCGGAGTTCGGCGGAAGCCCGGCGGCCCCGGCTCAGCGGCCCCGGCTCAGTTGCGCCGGCGCGCGGCCCGGCGGCGCCGCCACAGCGTCAGCGGCACGGCCGCGACCAGCGCCGCCGCACCCGGGACCGACGGCGCCTCCAGCGGGGAGGGGGCGGCGTTGCCCTGCCGGCCGAGCGCCTTCTGGTCGAAGGTGTCCGGCACCGGCAGGGTGTCCCAGCGCGAGATCGGCCACGCGACCACGAAGGCCCGGCCGATGACGTTGTCCACCGGGACGAAGCCGTCGCCGGTCTCGTTGTGGTGCGGCCGGGAGTCGCGCGAGTTGTCCCGGTGGTCGCCCATCACCCACAGGTGGTCCTTGGGGACGGTGACGGTACCCACCGAGTCGTTGTCGCAGGGCGTCGACCCGGGGTAGATGTACGGCTCGTCGAGCACGACGCCGTTCACCTTCACCGGGCTGCCCTTCTTGCACTCGACGGTGTCCCCGCCGACCGCGATCACCCGCTTGATCAGGTCCTTCTCGTCCGCCGACGGCATCAGGCCGACGGTGCTCAGCGCCTTCTGGACGGCGCCCATCACCGAGTCGTCCGAGGGCTTGGGCCTGCCCTCCAGCCAGCCGCCCGGATCGCGGAAGACCACCACCTCGCCGCGTTCGGGCTTCGCGCCGAACCAGGGGGTGAACTTGTCGACCAGCACCCGGTCGCCGACGTCGAGGGTCTGTTCCATGGAGCCGGACGGGATCGAGAAGGCCTGGACGAAGAAGGTCTTGATGCCGAGCGAGAGCAGCAGGGCGATCACCAGGAGAATCGGCAGCTCCTGCCAGAACGGGCGCTTCTTCTTCCCCTTGGCGTCGTCCTCGTTGGCGTCGCTCTCGTCGCCGTCGTTCTCCTTGCCGTCGCTGTCCTTGGCGTCAACAGCCTCGCTGTCCTCGCCGGTCCCACCGCTGTCGCCCGTCTCCGTGCTCTGCTGGACACTCATCTCCTCGGCCCCTCCCGACGGCCTGCGGGAGCCCGGAACGGAAACCCCCCGCTGTCAGGAAACGAACCTACCGAACGGAGGTTCCCGGGCGCGCGCGGACGTGGATCCGCTCGCCCTGCGGACCGAACAGGCTGAGGAACTCCACCGGCTGCGAACCGGCATTGCCGAAGGCGTGCGGGGTGCGGGTGTCGAACTCGGCGGCCTCCCCGGCGGTCAGCACCAGGTCGTGCGGCCCGAGCATCAACCGCAGCCGGCCGGACAGCACGTACAGCCACTCGTAGCCCTCGTGCACCTTCAACTCCAGGTCGGGCCCGGCGCCGTGGCCCGGCGGCATGATGTGCTTGTAGGCATGCAGGCCGCCCAGGTGGCGGGTGAGCGGGACGACGGTCTGACCGTTCCTGGTCACCGGACGCGGGTGGATCCGCGGGTCGCCGGTGGCCGGGGCGCCGACCAGTTCGTCCAGCGGCACCCGGTACTCCCGGGCCAGCGGCAGCAGCAGCTCCAGGGTCGGCTTACGCTGCCCGGACTCCAGCCGGGAGAGGGTGCTGAGCGAGATCCCGGTGGCGGCGGCCAGTTTGGCGAGCGTGGTGCCGCGCTCCCGCCGCAGCGCCCGCAGCCGGGGGCCCACCGTGTTCAGGACGTTCTCGAAGTCTGCGTCGTCGGCCATACCTGCCATTCGCCGACGCGGCAAGGGTGTTTGTCAAACCGGCACACCGGACGGTCCAGGGCCTGGGGCGTGTCTGACAATTCCCGGCGCATGCGCGCGGCGTCAGGGTGCGTGCATCGCAAGGCGGAGGAGGGAGTCCATGCGGTGGGGGCACCTCCCGGCCGAAGGCTGGGGGACATCGGCGACCGACGACAACGCAGCGAGGTGCGTGCCCTGGCGTCGCGCGGTAGGCGGGAATTGTCAGACACGCCCTAGGCTTCCCGCCATGCGCATTGAGCTCACCAGGGACAGCGTCGCGATGGGCGACGACGCCGATGCCCCGCACACCTCGTCGCTGGAGGTCCCCCAGGACGCGAGCGTCCGGCAGGCACTCGCCGCGATCGGCGTACCCCGCGCCTACCTGGCCACCATCATGAGCGACCGCGCCACCTGGATCGCGCGGGCCGGTGACGGCACCGCGCTCGCCGTGGTCGCCCAGCAGTGGCCGGAGCCCCGGCTCCTCCCGGCGGGCGAGGGCCCGCTCGCCCGCTTCGCGGACCCGGCCGGGACTGTCCGGCTCGACTTCGAGTACCGGCAGCAGAACGACCCCGATGCCGAGTACGAACGCCTGGCGCAGCAGGGCTGAGGAGCCAAAACCTGCCGGGGCCCGGTGGCGGACGAACCGTCACCGGGCCCCGGCCTGTCTGAAACGGCCTTCAGCGGTACTCGCGCAGCCGCGGGCGCACCCCGAGGGCGGTGAGCGCCAGGGCCACCACCAGCACCCCGGCCCCCAGGCCCGCCGTGGTGGTGTCGAGGCCGCTGTCGGTGTCGGCGACGGCCTGGTCCATCGCCCGGCCGTTGACGTCGATGGTGTCCCCGATCGCCTTGCTCAGCTGGTCGAAGTCGTAGTTGGACTGCCCAGGCGCCAGCCCGGTGTTGAGGGTCACCGCCTCCTTCAGCTTCCCGGCGTTGCGCAGGTCGCGGATCTTCCGGTCGTCCTGCTGGTAGGCCTGGAAGGCGGTCAGCACCCGCTCGGCGGCGTCCTGCTCGCCGGAGAAGGTGATGTTCTGCAGCTCCGTCCCGAGGTAGCCCCCGAACGGCACCGAGCGGTCGGCGTGGTGCTTGGCGACGGCCGCCGCCAGCCGGCCGTCGTACCCGGCGATGGTGGCGCCGTCGAGGCGGACGATCGCCTGCGTCTTGTCGAGGTAGCTCTGCTCGTACGCGACCGCGCGGGCCGGGTCGGTGAGGTAGCGGCTCTCGTCGGCGTTCATGTCGAACGCGACGGCGCGGGCGCGGCTGAGCGCGATCACCGAGTCGTAGGCGTTGCTCTTGGCGGTCACCAGGTTGTCGTCCGCCCGGGTGACCAGGTGCAGCCCGACCGCGAGGACGATGCCGGTCAGCAGGGTGACGGCGGCCAGCGCCGGGTTGACGACGCGGCGGTAGCGCACGGCGAGGGCCCGCTGGAGCGCCAGCAGGGCGGCGAGCGCGATCACGCCGACGGCGGCCAGCTGCCACCAGCCGCTGCTCAGGGCGGCGCGCTGCTGGGTGTAGGTGTGGTCGACCGTGGCCTGGTTGGCGGCGGTGACCTGGTCGGCGGCCGGCAGCAGTTGCTGGCGCAGCAGGTCGGTGGCCTGCCGGTAGGCCGCCAGGGCGTCGTCGGAGGGGCGCCCGGCGGGCGGCTTGGCCTGTTCCTCCAGCAGCTGGGCACGGGCCACCAGGGCCTCGTAGCTGCCGAGCTGGCCGAGCACGCGCTGGACGGCCTGCTGCTCGCCCGGGTCACCGGCGGCCGCCTGGGCGGCCTGCTGGAGGTCGTCGTCGGCCTGCGCGCGGCGCTGCTCGTAGGTGTCCAGGGACGTCTTGCGCATCGCGGTGAGGTCGGGGTCGGCCCCGGCCAGCAGCAGGTTGGCGGCCTGGGCGTCCATGTCGCTGAGCGCGAAGTAGAGGTCTGCGGCGCGGGTCGCCTGCGGGGCGGCGCGGTGGCCGATGGTGTCGGTGCCGTCCCGGGCGCCGCCGAGGACGGCGGTGGCGGTCGCGCCGAGGCCGATCAGGGTGGCCAGGCTCAGCGCGGTGAGGCCGCGGACGAGGCGCGGGGTGGTCCAGTAGGAGCGGCTGCCGACCCGGCGCGCGCCGTCCTTGAGCCGGGTGCCGAGGCCGGTCGGGAGGTGGTGCGGGAGCTGGGGTCCGGCGGGCCGTGCCGGGGCCGTGCCGGGGCTCGCCGCCGCCGGATCGGCCTCTGCTGGGCCCGCCTCCCCCGACGTGGCCGTTCTGCCGGTAGCCGCCGTGGTCATGACCGCACGTCCTTTTCCCCGTTGCACGGTCCGCGCGGGCCCCTCGTGGAGCCGCGGCGGAACCGTTTCTCTCCGCCGAGCGACGCTATTCCTGCGTCGTCGACGATGAGACGCCTCCTGACGTCTCCTTGACACCGCCGGGCGCCGATCTTGACGACTTCTTAGCGCCGAAGCCTGTCGAAGGTCGGCGATGTTCGTCAAGAACCGTTCGGACGCCCGGCGGTGCCGCGGTCAGGAGGCCGTGGAGGCGGTCAGCTCTGCCCGGCCTTGCGGCCGTGGTTCGCCTTCTTCTTCCGACGGGCCTTCTTCTTGCGGGCGCGCTTGGACATGGTGCTCTTCTCGGTGCTCGACGGGTGGGTGGGTTTCAGGCGGCCCGGCCGACCAGTTGGTCGGCGAGCTTCATCAGCCGCTTCTGCGAGCGCTCCTCCTGCACCACCTGCGCGGTGGGCGCGACCGAGCCACCGTCGTAGTAGGCGCCGTTGACGACCTCGACATCCGGCAGGCAGAGCCGGACGACGGCCGCCGCGCCCTCCGCCGCCGGCGCGCCGACCCGCCCGTACAGCGGGAGCAGCGCCGTCTCGCACTGGCCCGGGTTGAGGCTGACGGCGGTGATGCCGGAGCCGGCCGGGGCCATGTCGGCGGTGGCCATGGTGAGCGCGAGCTGGGACTGCGCGTACGCGGCGACCCGCGAGTACTTCTTCACCCGGTGCGGGTCCGACCAGTTCATCGAGGCGGTGCGGTGCAGGGAGGAGGAGACGTTGACGATCCGGGCGTCGCCCGCCGCCGAGAGCGGGGCGCGCAGCAGCTTGGCGAGCAGGTGGCCGGCCAGGAAGTTCACCTGGAGCGACACCTCGTTGCCGTCGTCGGTGAGGGTGCAGCGCTCCGGCGCCATCACGGCGGCGTTGTTGACCAGCAGATCCAGCGCCGGGTAGTGCTTGACGACCGTGCCGGCCAGCACCGCGACCTCGGAGAGGTGGGTGAAGTCCGCTGCGAGCTCGACGAGTTGGTCCCGACGGGCGCCGGCGTCGACCAGCCGGGCGACGGCCGCCTCCGCCTCGGCGGTGGTCCGGGCGTGCACCAGCACGGTGGCGCCGAGCCCGGCGAGCAGCCGGGCGGTCTCCCACCCGATGCCGGAGGACGCGCCGGTGACGAGGGCGATGCGGGTGGACAGGACAGAGTCGGACATGACCGTTTCCAAGGGTGCGTGGCACCGCCGGCCGTCGTCGGGCCGGGGTGCGGGCTCGAATTGCCTGATGAGAGATGCCTGATGAGATGCGAAACGCCGTACGGCGCATGCGCGCCCGCCCCCGCCCCGCGGCGACGGGGCAGGGTGCGGCGCGTGCCGTGCCCTCCGGCGGGGAGGCGCGGATCAGTGCACGGCGATGGCGGCCACGGCAGCGCGGACCGGCGGCCGCGTATGCGGCGGGCGGTCGTGATGGCGTACCGGGCGGTTCATGTCTCTCATCCAACCGGCCGGTGCGGGCCGGGGCAAGCGCCGCGCCGGCGCCCTGACGAATCCCTGACGCGGTCTCGAAAGCCGGGCGATCAGCGCCGGTTGCGGCGCTTGAAGATCAATTTCGTGGGGCCGAACCGATTACAGCGGCGCCACCGTCCAACTACGCTACGTGGCATGACTTCTTCGGAGACGGCCCCCGGGCGGGGCACGGCAGTGGTGATCGGCGGCGGACTGGCCGGGATGTTCGCGGCCTGGGCGTTGCGCGGCCACGCCGAGCGGATCGTGGTGGTGGAGCGGGACCGCTATCCGGCGGAGCCCGCGTTCCGCGCTGGGGTGCCGCAGGGGCGCCACGCGCACCTGGTACTGGAGGCCGGGCACCGGGCGTTGGAGGAGATGATGCCCGGAATCAAGCAGGAGTTGACGGACGCCGGCGCCACCCGGGTCGCCGCTTCGGGTGATCTGCGCTGGCTCAGCTCGGCGGGGTGGATGGCGGACTACCCGGCGCAGATGGCCTTCCTCTCCTGCACCCGGCCGGTCATGGACAAGGCGGTGCTGGACCGGGTCCGCGCCGAGCCGTCGATCGAGCTCCTGGAGGGCACCGAGGTGGTCGGCCTGCTCGGCTCGGCGCGGGCGGTGACCGGCGTCAAGGTCCGCGAGCGCGGCCCGGAGCGCGGCGAAGTCCAGGAGATCCCGGCCGAGTTGGTGGTGGACGCGGCCGGCCGCGGGACGCCGCTGCCCGGTTGGCTGGCCGAACTCGGCTGCCCGCCCGTGCCCGAGGAGCGGGTGGACGCGGGCGTCACGTACACCTCCCGGCTGTTCCGCCGCCCGGCCGGCGCCGACATCGGCTGCAAGGCGATCTACCTGCAGACCAAGGCCCCGGACGCCCCCCACCTGGGCGTGCTGCTCCCGGTCGAGGGCGACCGCTGGATCGTCAGCCTGGCCGGCATGCGCGGCGCCGAACCCGAGCCGGGCGAGGCCGGGTTCGACAAGCAGCTGACGCTGCTGCGCGATCCGAGCATCCGCGAGGCACTGCGCGACGCCGAGCCGGCGGGCGAGGTGCGCGGCTTCGTCCCCGGCCCCGGCGTGCGCCGGCACTACGAACGCCGTTCCCCCGAGGGCCTGGTGGTGGTCGGCGACGCCGCGAACACCTTCAACCCGGTCTACGGCCAGGGCATCACGGTCGCGCTGTTCTGCGCCCGGGCGCTGCGCCGCACGGCGCTGCGGCACGGCGGGATCGGGCACGCCACCGCGCGCGACGCCCGGCGCGAGGTCGCGGCGGTGACCAAGGACGCGTGGGTGATGTCCTGCACCGAGGACGTCCGCTTCGCCGCGACCACCGGCGGCCCGTCCGGCGCGATGCTCAAGCTGCAGCACGCCTTCCTGGACAAGGTACTCGCGGCCGCCACCCGCAACCCGGCCGTGACCTCGGCCTTCCACGAGGTGATGTCCCTGGTCGCGCCGCCGACCCTGCTCTTCCGCCCGGCAGTCCTCGGCGCGATCCTGCGGAGCTGACCTGCGCTCAGGGCCGCAGATGCGCGGCGACGTACGGGACGGCGACCTGCTCCACACCGCGCGTCCGGCCGAACGCGGGGTGGACGTTCACCTCGAAGACCACGCCGCCGCTCTCGGCGGCGAGGTCGACGCCGGCGAGCGGCAGGCCGACGGACTTGGTCGCGGCTACCGCCAACTCACCCAGACCTGGCGGCAGTTCGTCCGGGTCGAGCAGGATGGAGACGGCTCCCCGGCACTCGTTGCACGGCGCGTCGGGGTCCGGCTGGACGTGCTCCGTCACGCGGACGACACGCCCGCCGAGCACGACCACCCGGTACTGGTGGCGCCGTCCGTCCGCATTGAAGTTCCGGGCGTCCCGGGCGATCAGCCAGTCCGCGTCGGCGTAGTGCATTGCGGCAGTGGCGAGTTGGGCGTGGGTGGTGACGTGGAAGACGTCGTCGCCGCCCATGCCCACGCACGGCCGGGCCCAGACGTCGCCGCCGAGCTGCTCGAAGGCCTCGGCGGCGGCCTCCGGACTCGGCCGGGAGAGCGTGATCGTGGGCATGTGCGGGATGCCGTCGCGGGTGAAGCAGGCGACCGTCAGATCCTTCTCGGTGGCCGCCCGCCAGGCCTGGACGTCGGTACCGAGCGAGCGAACGCCGTGCGCGCGCAGCAGCCGCTGGCAGTGCGCGAACGCGGGACGCCGGTGCGGCGGGATCTCGTAGACGACGACCGTGTCCGTGGTCACGACGCGGCCCTCCGCCTCCAGCCGCACTCTGCCGGCGCCGTCGGCCTCGATCCGGCCGGTGCCGGCGGTCAGGTCGGCGTCGGCGGTCAGGTCGGCGTCGGCGGTCAGGTCGGCGTCGGCGGTCATGAAATGGCGAGCGTCGAGCAGGACGGGCGCGCGGCCGGTCAGCGTCCGGACGGCGGTGGCCATCGCGTCCCGGCTGCCTTCGGTCGAGCTGTGGTCGGTCAGGAGAACGAGATCGCTTGGGCCCATGGCGCCATCGAAGCGGTGGGCGTCCGGCCGTGACAAGACGGCCCCGTGCGCCACCGTTCGCCGCCGTGGCCGAAACCGCGCTGCTCATTGCGCCGTACATTGCGCAGGTAATTCGGATGCGGACCCTCCGCCCTCCCCGCTAGCCTCGGCCGCATGTCCACGCCCCGAATCTCCTAGCTGACGGACCCACCTCCACGCCACCCGTGTGTCCGTTCGCTGTTTCGGAGCGTTATCCCATGATCACCACCCGTGGTGTCGACGTGCGCGTCGGCGCCCGCCTCCTCCTGTCCGACGTCAGCCTGCACATCGCCCCCGGCGACCGGATCGGCCTGGTCGGCCGCAACGGCGCCGGCAAGACCACCCTGCTCGCCACCCTCGCCGGGCAGCTGCCGCCCGCCGCCGGGACGGTCACCCGCACCGGAGCGGTCGGCTACCTCCCGCAGGACTCCCGAGCCGCCGACCCGGCCGTCACCGTCACCGACCGAATCCTGTCCGCGCGCGGCCTCGACGCCGCCATCCGCGCGCTGCGCACCGCCGAGGAGGCGATGGCTCGCGCGGACGGCGCGGCCGCCGAGCGCCGGGCTATGGACACCTACGTGCGGTCCGAGGCCGCGTTCCAGTCCCGCGGCGGCTACGCGGCCGAGGCCGAGACCGCCCGGGTCGCGGCCGGGCTCGGGCTGCCCGCCCGGGTCATGGACAGCCCGGTCGGCGCGCTGTCCGGCGGACAGCGACGCCGGGTCGAACTGGCCCGGATCCTCTTCGCCGACCACGGCACCCTGCTGCTCGACGAGCCCACCAACCACCTGGACGCGGACTCGGTCGCCTGGCTGCGCGGCTTCCTCGCCGGCCACCCGGCCGGCCTCGTGCTGATCAGCCACGACGTCGGCCTGCTCACCGACACCGTCAACCGGGTCTTCCACCTCGACCCGCAGCGCGCCGCGCTCGACGTCCACAACACCGGCTGGCAGGCCTACCTCGCCCAGCGCGACGCCGACGAGCGCCACCGCGCCCGCGAGCGGGCCAACGCCGAGCGGAAGGCCGCCGCCCTCAACGCCCAGGCCGACAAGATGCGGGCCAACGTCGCCACCGCGACCGCCGCCCGCAGCATGGCCCGGCGCGCCGACCGGATGCTCGCCGACCTGGAGCCGGTCCGCCGGGCGGAGCGCACCGCCCGGATCCGGCTGCCCGAGCCCGCGCCCTGCGGCCGGATGCCGCTCGGCGCGATCAGCCTCACCAAGGCCTACGCCGGCCGGCCCGTCCTCAGTGGCCTGGACCTCGCCGTCGACCGCGGCACCCGGCTGGTGATCCTCGGCCTCAACGGCGCAGGCAAGACCACCCTGCTGCGGATCCTGGCCGGCCATGAGACCCCGGACGGCGGCCGGGTCGTCCCCGGGCCCGGGCTGCGGCTCGGCTACTTCGCGCAGGAGCACGACACCCTCGACCCGGCACGCACCGTCCGGGACAACCTCGCCCAGGCCGCGCCCGCCCTCACCGACGGCGAACTGCGGCACGTCCTCGGCGCGTTCCTGTTCCGCGGTGACGACGCCGACAAGCCGGCCGGCGTGCTGTCCGGCGGCGAGAAGACCCGGCTGGCGCTGGCCGGACTCGTCCACTCCGGCGCCAACGTCCTGCTCCTCGACGAGCCCACCAACAACCTCGACCCCGCCTCGCGGGCCGAGGTCCTGGCGGCGGTCGGCACCTACCCGGGCGCGATCGTGATGGTCACCCACGACCCGGGCGCGATCGAGGCGCTCCGGCCGGACCGCGTCCTGCTGCTGCCGGACGGGGACGAGGACCTGTGGAACGACTCCTACCTGGAGCTGGTCGGGCTCTCCTGAGTGACCCTGGGCGGTCCCCGCTGCGCGCGGGGGCCGCCCGGCTTCCGGGCCTCGATCAGGACTTCCCTGCGCCGATCACGACTTCCCTGCGCCGATCACGACTTCCGGGCCTCGATCAGGAAGCGCGCCGAGTGCGCGACGAACGACCCGTCCGCGCGGATCAGGGCGTCCAGCTCGCGCAACCGCTCCCGGTACGCCCCGACGGTGAAGCCCGGCACCATCCAGATCACCTTGCGCAGGAAGTACACCACCGCGCCGACGTCGAAGAACTCCATCCGCAGCCGCTCCGACCGCAGGTCCACCACCTCCAGCCCGGCGGCCCGCGCGGCGGCGCTCTCGTCCTCGGGCCGGCGGGCCTTCCGCGCCCCGGGCTGCGGCCCGAGGAAGTACTCGACCAGCTCGAACCCGGACGCCGGCCCGACGTGCTGCGCGAAGTACGTACCGCCGGGCCGCAGCACACGCGCGATCTCCGTCCAGTACGCCCGCACCGGGTGCCGGCTGCTGACCAGGTCGAACGCCTCGTCGGCGAACGGCAGCGGCGGCTCGTCCGGATCCGCGACGACCACCGCGCCCAGCGGGTGCAGCAGCTTCGTCGCCCGGGCGACGTTCGGCGCCCAGGACTCGGTGGCCGCCATGACCGGCGGGAAGCTCCCGGCCCCGGCCAGCACCTCACCACCCCCGGTCTGGACGTCCAACGCGGCGGAGACCCGGGCCAGCCGCTCGCCCAGCAGGCGCTGGTAGCCCCAGGACGGCCGTTCCTCGGTGGCGCGGCCGTCCATCCAGGAGAAGTCCCAGCCGGCCACGGACACCGCTTCGGCCTCGGCGATCAGCTCTTCGAAGGTGCGCATGTCCGTATCCTCGCGGCGGCGTGTCCGGGCGGCCAGCCGGTTTCAGTCGGCCGGCCGGTTGCGGTCGGCCGGTTTCAGCGGCGCTGCCGGTGCCCGTGCCGCAGCACGAGCCCGCGGACGACCTCCAGCCCGCCCGCCGCGATCAGCCCGGACACCGGCTCCGGGCCCCCGCCGTCCGCCTCGAACGCGACCAGCACGCCGGGCGTCTCGCCGCACCGCCGCGCCACCAGCGCCGCCTCGTCCGGCGTCGGCGCGCGGAACACCGGGTCCTGGAACGCCGCCGGGCACACGGCGTAGAGCGGGTCGGTGAACACCAGCTCCAGCCCGTGGTGGTACGCCAGGTCGTGGCCGGCGGCCAGGCGCAGCTCACCCGGGCGCCAGGACAGCACGTCCCAGTCCCACCACGAGCCGTCCGGCAGCTCGATCACTCCGGCCACGCCGCGCGGTTGCCCTCCACCTCGGCGATGCTCGGGTGCCGGACGGCGTCCAAGACCTCGTCCGCGAGGAGATCGGCGATCAGGGCGGAGGGGCCGAACACCTCGGTCGCGCTCAGGTCCCAGTCGGTGAGGACGAACCAGGAACGATCCAGCGGCCACCAGTGCGCCGGGAACTGCATCCCGCCCGGACGCGCCTCGTGGTGCTCAACTGCCTGGTCGAGTCGCCCCCGGTGGGCCGGGACGGGTTCCCCCGCGTCCTCGATCGCCGCCTGCGCCCAATAGCACTCCGTCGCCGGCCCGTCGGCGCTGTGCCGCGCCAGGACCTCGACCAGCCGGGCCAGGCAGTCCCGGTCCGGCACGCCGAGCTCGGGGAGTTCGAGGCCCGCGGGCCGGATACCGTCGAACACCAGGTACGACGGCGTGTACGGCCAGTCCGCCAGCCGTCGGCCGTGCGCCGCCAGAACGTCGGCCCAGCGCACCGGCTTCCCGTCGAGGTGCAAGGTGTGGAGCACCCAGCAGCGGTCGGCGAACCCGCCCCGCGGCTCGTGGCCGAGGATCGCCTCACCCGCCTCCAGCAGCGGACGCATGCCGCCCAGTTGGTCCTCGTCCGGCAGCCGCTCCACCCCGCGTCCCCCACTCCGTTCGGAATACCGGTGTCCCGTACCGGCTCGACCGGCCGAGGATAGCCGTTCCTTGAGACATCAGTAGACCTCAGGGATTTGCCCGTTTCTGGGCAAAGGTCCTTGTCTGGCCCGGCTGGGAGGCCGGCGCAAGGTAGACGCTTCGCGGCCACCAGCGGGACGAGGTCCCGTCTTACCGTCGGCTCCACGTTCGTTTTGCGTCTCCGGGCCACTCCCGGCGACGTGGCGCTTCACGAGGGAAGCGAGGTTGAGCGCGGCGTTCTCATCGCGGTCGATGATCAGCCCGCAGTGTTCGCAGATGAAGGACCGCGAGCCACACACCTCTCACCCGGCAAGCCCCGCCACCACCTCCGCGACACGGGTCGCGCCGTCCTCCTTCGCCATCTCCCGCGCCGCCGCCTCCGCGCGTATCCGAAACTCCCGCTCCTCGACGGCCTGCCGGATGGCGTCGGCCAGGCCCTCCGCCGTGAGCGTGGCGTACGGGACGGGGGCCGGCGCCGCGCCGAGGCCGGCCAGGCGGGATGCCCAGAAGGGCTGGTCGGCCATCACCGGGACCGGCACGCTGGGGACGCCCGCGCGCAGGGCGGCCGCCGAGGTCCCCGCGCCGGCGTGGTGGACGACAGCGGCCATGCGCGGGAAAAGGTGGGCGTGCGGGATCTCGCCGACCGTCAAGACCCCGTCCCCATCACCGGCCAGCCCCGCCCAGCCGGCCTGCACGACGCCCCGCATACCCACCCTCCGCAGGGCGTCGACCGCGAGCGCGCTCAGCCGCTCGCCGTCCCCCGCCGCCATGCTGCCGAAGCCGATGAACACCGGCGGCGGCCCGGCCTGCAGGAAGTCCTCGACCTCGCGGGGCAGCCGGTAGTCCGGTGCCACGTACGGCCACCAGGTGCCCACGACCCGCAGGCCGTCCCGCCAGTCGGCCGGGCGTGGGACAGGGGTCGGGCTGAAGCCGTGCAGGACGGGCCAGTTCTCGCGTTCGCGGGCGCGCCGCTGGGCGCCCTGGGCGAGCGGGAGCAGGCCGAGGCGGGTGCGCAGGCGGCGGGCGGCGTCGGTGTGGAGGCGGTCGACGACCCGTTGGCCGACGGCGCCGGCGGCCCGGTTGCCCCAGCGGCCGAGCGAGCGGGTGCCGCCGACGACCGGCGGGAACTCGCCGGTGGGCAGGGTGGGTTGCAGGTAGACGCCGACGCTCGGCACGTTCATCGCCTCGGCGAGGTGCCAGCCGAGCGGGGCGGTGGTGGTGGCGAGAAGGAGCAGGTCGGCGCCGGGCGCGGCGGCGTCGGCGAGCCCGTCACCAAGGCGCCCGATGAACGC
This sequence comes from Kitasatospora aureofaciens, assembly GCF_019192735.1. Taxonomy (GTDB): domain Bacteria; phylum Actinomycetota; class Actinomycetes; order Streptomycetales; family Streptomycetaceae; genus Kitasatospora; species Kitasatospora aureofaciens_A. The sequence continues at coordinate 64,087 of NZ_JAHTKP010000016.1, read as the reverse complement.
GGCCGCCTTGGCGAGCAGGTTCGAGCGCTCACCCGTCGAGCCGCGCGGGTCGGCGGGGAGCGGCCGGAACTCGAGGCCGCTGTCCGCCACCAGACCGCCGAACGGTTCGGGCGCGGCGAGCGCGACCTCGTGGCCCGCCGCCCGCAGGTGGGCGCCGAGGCCGGTGTAGGGGGCGACGTCGCCGTGTGAGCCGGCCGCCATGATGAGGATCTTCACTGATCTTCCTTCGCGTCGTTCACGTGCTGTGCCTGCGACGGATCGGCCGTCTCCCCCGCCCGGCGCGCGGCGTTGGCGTCGATGGCCGCGCGGAGGTAGGCGGCGAGGCCGGGGCGTTGCTCGGCCGCCGGCACGACGAGGGCGAACGCCCGGGCGTCCGCCTCGTAGTCGTCGGCGATCCGGCAGTGCATTTCGGGCGGACACGGCGTGAACCAGCGGGTGATGTGCTGCCGGTGCTCCTCGGCAAGGTCCAGCACCTTCTCGTTCTCCCACGACAGGCCCCGGTCGAAGGCAACGAGCAGCTTCGCCCGCCAGACCCCGGCCTCGGCCATCAACTGCCGCCAGTCCTCCTTGGAGTGGGCCGCCGCGCGGGCCAGGGACTCCTGGTGGCCCTCGCGGTCGCCCCACTTGAGGTGGGCGTCGGTGGCGTAGCTGAGGTCGAAGACGACGTCGCCGAAGACCTCGAAGCGCTCCTCGGGTGTCAGGTCGATCCCGAGGTTGCGGACCTCGATCGCCCGCTCGGCGACCTCGACGAGCTTCTGCAGCCGGGCGATCTGCTCGGTGAGCGCCCGGCGCCGGGCCAGCAGGTGGTCGAGCGCGTTGGCCTGCGGGTCCGCCAGGATGGTGGCGATCTCGTCGAGCGGGAAGCCGAGTTCCCGGTAGAAGAGGACCTGCTGGAGCCGGGCGAGGTCTGCGGCGCTGTAGAGCCGGTAGCCGGCCGGGCTGCGGTCGCTGGGCGACAGCAGCCCGGACCGGTCGTAGTGGTGCAGGGTCCGCACCGTGACTCCGGCGAATCCGGAGACCTGCCCCACCGACCAGCTCATCGTTCCCCCGTGCGTCCGTGCCGTTCCGCTACGCCCCACCGTGCGGCCTGACGTGGGGTAAGGGTCAAGACTCGCAGGTCAGCGGCGTGCCCGGACGCGGCAACTCTGCCTGGCGCAACGCATCGCCCCATAACCCCACACCCCGTACCCCACGCCCCGGCTGCCGCCGGCCGGGGCGCACCAACGGCATCGGTCACGTTCTGCGTTCGCTACAGTCGGGCCATGAGCGATCAACTCCGCGCCCCCTTCGGCACCTTCCCTGTCGTCCGCGCCGCTCTGGAGGCGTGTGACGAGCTCGCCGCTCCCGTGGCGGATGCGCTGAAGAACTGGGAAGCGGCGGGCTCGGTGCTGTACGTGGACACCGACCCGGAGAAGGCGGACACGGCAGTGTTCTGCGAGGCCTACGACGCGCCGCCGGAGTGCTCGGCGAACTGTGTCGTCGTCGCGGCGAAGCGCGGCGGCGAGGTCACGTTGGCCGCCTGCCTCGTCCTCGCGACGACCCGGCTGGACGTGAACCAGGTGGTGCGCAGGCATCTCGGGGCGCGCAAGGCCTCGTTCGCGCCCATGGACACCGCCGTCGCCGGGACGGGCATGGAGTACGGCGGCATCACCCCCGTCGGACTGCCCGCCGCCTGGCCGCTGCTGATCGACGAGGCGGTGGCCGCCGCCCCGCACGTGCTCGTCGGCAGCGGGCTCCGCCGGGGCAAGCTGATCCTGCCGGGCCCGGCGCTGGCCCAGCTCCCGGGGGCCGAGGTGCTGCCGGGCCTCGCGGCCTGATCAGAGCACCCGCCCGGCGCCGATAGGCTGCCAACGTACTGCCGGGAGACCGGCAGGGGCCCGGGTGGGCTTCACCGGACGGCGGGAACGGCAGGCAGGCAGTATGAGGGATCGCAGCGCGACGGCGCTGGACGAACGGCAGGACGCCGAAGGCAGGCGCGGGCCGGTGCTGCGGGTGGTGGCCCGGCTTCGACTCACCGCCGTGTACGTGCTGCTGCTCACCGCCACGGCGAGCTGGCTCGCGAGCCAGAGCCGGGGCGAGCGGGCCCGGTTCGTGCGGCACAACAGCAGCAACGTCCACCACATGGAGGTGGGCAAGTGGTGGACGCTGTTCACCAGCGGGCTGGTCGTCGACGGAGTGCCGGCGTGGGCCGGGATCGCGGCGGTCGCCGTCGTGCTCGGGCTGGCCGAGTGGCGCTGGGGGGCCGTCCGGGCCGGGGCGGTGTTCGTCTTCGGGCACCTGGGCGCCACGCTCCTCACCGAGGGGGCGATGTGGGTGATGCTCACCGCCCGGATCCCGGGGGCGCTGTCCCGCGCCCGTGACGTCGGCATCAGCTACGGCCTGGTCGCCACCGGGGCCTGCCTGCTCGCCCTGGGCCCGGTACCGCTGCGCAGGTACGGCCTGCCGGTGCTCGCCCTGGCCCTGGCCGCCGCGTGGGCACTGGACCAGGAACTGGCCGACGCCGGCCATCTCATCGCCCTCGGCCTCGGAGTGCTGGCCTCCCGCTCCCGCTGGCTGCGCCGCCGGGCCCCGGTGCCCGCCTGAGCTCCGGCCGGGCCGCTATCATGCGCGGACGTTCGATTGGCTGCGCGTCCGCCGGATGACAGCCGCTCAGTTCCGCGGAGGGGACCGGATGTTCGACGCCGACAACGCCAGGAAGACAGATCTCCGGGCAGATTTCCAGACGGATCCCCAAACGGATCTCCGGACGGATCCGCAGAGAGATCTCCAGACCGATCGCCCGCACCCGGCGCGGATCTACGACTACTGGCTCGGCGGAAAAGACAACTTTCCGCCCGACCGCGTCGCGGCCGAGCACGCAATCGCCGCCGCGCCCGACATCCCGGAGGCGGCCCGTGAGAACCGCGCCTTCCTGCGCCGCGCGGTGCGGTACTGCGTCGAGGCCGGCGTCCGCCAGTTCATCGACATCGGCTCCGGCCTGCCCGCCCGCGGCAATGTGCACGAGGTGGCGCAGGAACTGGCCCCGGACGCGCGCGTCGTCTACATCGACAACGACCCGATCGTCCTCGCCCACGGCCGGGCCCTGCTCGCGGACAACCGCAGCACCACCGTCCTGACCGGCGATCTCCGCGACGTGGAGGAGCTGCTGGACCGCGCCGAGCTGCGCTCGCTGATCGACCTGTCCCAGCCGGTCGCCGTCCTCCTGCTCGCCGTTCTGCACTTCGTCGACGACGCGCAGGCCGCCGCCGCGGTCCGGGCGGTCCACAGCCGGGTCGCACCGGGCAGCCACCTCCTGCTCTCGCACAGCACCGGCGAGGGCAACCCGCAGCGGGCCGCCGAGGTGGCGAAGACCTGGGAGAACACCGCGTCGAACATCAACGGGCGCGGCCGGGCCGAGGTCGAGGCGTTCTTCGAGCGCTGGGAACTGCTGACGCCCGGCGTCGACTTCGTCCCGCTCTGGCGCCCGGACGGTCCCACCGAGCACACCACCCGCTGGATGTACGCCGGCGTCGGCCGCAAGCCCTGACGGCCGGCACCCGGTCGTGGCGGCCGGCCCCGGCCGCCGCGATCGTATTCTCTTGCGGTACTCTGCAAACCTATGCCAGGGTGCCGGTGTCGGAACCAGTGCCGAAACCGCCCACACGTCGCTAAGTCAGGGGCCCGCACGCTGCGGGTCTAGGGTGCACGCATGTCGAAGGTCTTGAGCAAGCTGCCGGTCGGTGAACGGATCGGCATCGCATTCTCCGGTGGATTGGACACCTCGGTCGCGGTCGCGTGGATGCGCGAGCACGGGGCCATCCCGTACGCGTACACGGCGGACATCGGCCAGTACGACGAGCCGAACCTCGCCGACGTGCCCGAGCGCGGCCGCTCCTACGGGGCCGAGCAGGCGCGGCTCGTCGACTGCCGGGCGGCGCTGGTCGAGGAGGGCCTGGCCGCGCTCGCGTGCGGCGCCTTCCACATCCGCTCCGCCGGGCAGACGTACTTCAACACCACCCCGCTCGGCCGTGCCGTGACGGGCACCCTCCTGGTCCGTGCCATGCACGAGGACGAGGTCTCGATCTGGGGCGACGGCTCCACCTACAAGGGCAACGACATCGAGCGGTTCTACCGCTACGGCCTGCTCGCCAACCCCAGCCTGCGGATCTACAAGCCGTGGCTGGACCAGGCGTTCGTCACCGAGCTCGGCGGCCGCAAGGAGATGTCCGAGTGGCTCGCCGAGCGCGACCTGCCCTACCGCGACTCCGCCGAGAAGGCCTACTCCACCGACGCCAACATCTGGGGCGCCACCCACGAGGCCAAGCGGCTGGAGTACCTGGACGCCTCGATGGAGATCGTCGCCCCGATCATGGGCGTCGCCTTCTGGGACCCGTCGGTCGACATCCGGACCGAGGACGTCACCGTCGACTTCGAGTTCGGCCGCCCGGTCCGGATCAACGGCCGGGAGTTCGGCAGCGCCGTCGAGCTGGTGCACGAGGCCAACCGCATCGGCGGGCAGCACGGGCTCGGCATGTCGGACCAGATCGAGAACCGCATCATCGAGGCCAAGAGCCGCGGCATCTACGAGGCGCCCGGCATGGCGCTGCTGCACATCGCCTACGAGCGGCTGCTCAACGCGATCCACAACGAGGACACCCTCGCCACCTACCACACCCAGGGCCGTCGGCTCGGTCGGCTGCTGTACGAGGGCCGCTGGTTCGACCCGCAGGCGCTCATGCTGCGCGACAGCCTGCAGAAGTGGGTCGGCCAGGCCGTCACCGGCAGTGTCACGCTGCGGCTGCGCCGCGGCCAGGACTACTCGGTGCTCGACACCCAGGGCCCGAACTTCAGCTACCACCCCGAGAAGCTGTCCATGGAGCGCAGCGTCGACGCCGCGTTCGTCCCGGACGACCGGATCGGCCAGCTGACCATGCGCAACCTCGACATCGCCGACTCGCGCGCCAAGCTGGAGCAGTACGCCGGGCACGGGCAGCTCGCGCCCTGGAGCGGCCTGATCGGCGAGCTGGCACCGGGCGGGGCGGCGCCGATCGCGGCGGGCAGCGAGGACGCGGACGCCGTGGCGGCGGACTCCACCGCCCTCGACCTCGCGGCGATCGAGTCGGGCACCGACTGACGGATCCCCGGACGGATCGCCTGACGGATCGTCCGAGCGCCTGCGGGCCGCTGCACGCACAGTGCCGCGGCCCGCAGCCGTACTCGCACCGGCCGACGAGGCCGTCGAAGAGGTGAGCCCGCCCGGGCCGAGCCCGGGCCCGGCGGGCCCCACCCGGATGGCCGCCCGGTCGTGCACGGCGGGCCCGGCCGTAGCTGAATGGGACACGGTGTGCCCGGCGGCGGGCGGGACGGACCTTGGACCCGGCGAGAGAGCGGGAGCGGGGATGGGCGAGGCAGTCGGCTCGATGCTGGCGTCGGCGGTGGGTGTCGCGATCAGCCCGTTGACGCTGATCGCGGTGATCCTGATGCTGGCCACCCCGCGCGGCCGGGCCAACGGCCTCGCCTTCACCGCCGGGTGGGTGGGCACGCTGACGGCGGTCGTGGCCGTCGTGGTGACGGCCGGCTGCGGACTGGGCTCGACCGGCGGGCTGAGCTCGGACGGCAGGATGGCGACCTGGTCGTCCTGGCTGCAGCTCGCGCTCGGCGTCCTGTTCGTACTGCTGGCGCTCAGGCAGTGGCGGGGCCGGCCGCGCACCGGCCACGTCACTCCGCCGCCGGGCTGGATGCGGGCGGCCGACCGCTTGACGGCGGCCAGGTCGGCCGGGCTCGCGGTCGTGCTCGTCGCCGCGACCCCGAAGAACCTCGGGCCGGCCGTCGGCGGCGCCGCGTCCATCGCGGCGAGCAGCGCGAGCGGGGGCGGCAAGGCCGTGGCCGCCGCGCTGATGGTCCTCATCGGCTCGCTCTGCACGCTGCTCCCGCTCGGGGTGCACCTGCTGGGCGGCGACCGTTCCGGCCGCGTGCTCGGCGAGTGGAAGGCCTGGCTGGCCGCACACAACGTCGCGATCACGACCACGGTCCTGGCCGTCCTCGGCGCCGACTACGTCGGCGACGCCCTCACCGGTCTCGCCTGAGCCGCGCTGCGAGGCCCACGCGTCTCGTCCCTTCGACCAGGTGAGCGCGGGTCTGACGGTTGATGACATACTCCTCTGCGCAATACCCGGCACTGCCGCTACCGTGCCGGGCCGTCATACACGGGGGACAAGAACGTCCATGTCATCGATACGTCGTACCCAGCGCACCTTTCGCGCCGCCCTCGGGGCGTCCGCGCTGGCGCTGACTCTCCTCGGCACGTCCGCCTGCGGGCCGGACAACAGCCCCGGCGACGCGGCGGCCACGGGGGCCACCGGAGCCGCCTCCACCACGGCCGCGACCACGGCCGCGGCCACCGCCGGGGCCGCCGGGCTCGGGCTGCCGGCCAACCTCGCGGACCTCAAGAAGTGGAAGGCCGCGGACTGGGAGAAGTGGGCGAAGGACTACGCCGCTCCGGCCGCCGCCAAGGGCTACTGGACCCTTGAGAAGCTCCTCAGCGCCAAGCCCGTCGATGCGCTGAAGCCGCCGACGCCCGCACCGGCCGGTCAGCCCACCGGCCAGGCTCCCCAGCCGACCAGCCAGGCGCCGCAGCCCGCGCAGCCGACCACCCAGCCGCCCGCCGACGGCGGCAACGACGCGCCGCCGCAGACCGTCAACGCCCAGGCGGCGCCGCACCCGTACGCCAAGAACCTGGCCGTGTTCGGCAAGATCTTCTTCGACAAGCCCGGGGCCGAGACCACCGACCCCGGCAAGCTCGGCCAGCACTACGTGTGCTCCGGCACCGTCGTGGCCGACCCGGCGCACCCCGGCAAGAGCAACCTGGTGTGGACCGCCGGGCACTGCGCCCACCAGGGCAAGGACTCCACGTTCAACAGCAACATCGTCTTCATCCCCGACTTCAACGCCGGCGGCGACGTGAGCAACGGCAAGCGGCCGACCGAGGTCTCGCAGTACGCGCCGTTCGGTGCCTGGGACGCGGCCAACTACGTCACCTCCCCGGTCTGGAAGGCCGAGGGCGGCGAGGTGGGCCCGGCCGCGCAGTACGACTTCGCGATCCTGCGGGTGAAGCCGGAGAACGACAGCGGCAAGTCGCTGGAGGAGACGGTCGGCGGCGCGCTGCCGGTGTGGTTCAACGCCCCGCGCGACCAGCTGAGCATCACCAACTACGGCTACCCGGCCGCTCCCCCGTTCGACGGCCGGGAGCTGAACTACTGCCAGGGCGGCAAGCCCTCCCGCATGTCCTTCGACCCCACGCGCCCGCCGATGCTGGCCATCGGCTGCTCGATGACGGGCGGGTCGAGCGGTGGCGGCTGGCTGGCGACCAAGGACGGCAAGCCGGCCCTGGTCAGCAACGTGTCGGTCGGCAACGACGGCGCGCAGAAGTACCAGGCCGGTCCGTACCTGGACGACGTCGCGGCGGGCCTGTACGACTTCTTCTCCAAGAAGGGCTAGGAGCGCGGGAACGGCCCCCGCCTGCGCCTGAGGGTGCGGGCGGGGGCCGTTCCCATGAGAATCGGCAGCTGCCCAGCAGAACCCCGTCACCGGATCCGCCCCGGCCCCCTCCCCCGCACGGCCCGGACGCCCAGCCGCCCGACGTCCGGGGCGGCGCGCACGGCCGGTATCTCCCGCAGCGTCAGCACGATCTCGCCGTCGAAGCGCTCCGCGAGCACCCGTACCAGCTCCGCCGCCCCGCCCGGCCGGACGTCGGGGGCGAGGGCGGGCAGCCGGCCCGGGCCGCTGAGGTCCTGCGCCTGGACGGCCCAGCGGGCCGCGTCCCCGTCCTGGCCCTCGGCCGCGTAGTGGACGGCCAGGCAGTGCACGGCCAGCTGGTCGCCGAACTCGGCGGCGATCCGCCACCAGAACACGCCGTCGGCGGTCCGGCCCATGCCGTAGAGGAGGCAGCCGAGGGTGCGCAGCGCCGCCTTCTCGGCAAGCTCCAGGTCCAGCGCGAGTTCGCCCGGGTCGACCGTGCCCGCCACGCCGCCGCACAAGTGCCGTAGGTCGCGCCGGAGTTCGGCCCGGCGGGCGCCGGCCCGCCGCTCTCCCGCCCGGCGGGCGGCGGGCGGACGGACGATCCGTTCCCGCCCGGCGGGCGGGGGACGTCCGGACGCCAGGCGCTCGGCCAGCCGCCGGGTGAAGGCCGCCGGGTCGTGATCGCGGAACTCCTGGTCCAGTCCGGCGGAGTCTGCCTGCAACAGGTCGGTGAGGTTCACTCCGCCGCCTGCCCGTCGCCCGGCTCGGTGCCGCCGGCGTGCTCCAGCAGGTACTCCAGGTGGCGGCGGCCGAGGCTGTAGTACGTGCGGGCGGTGGTGTGCGCGATGCCGAGGGCACGGCCGATGTCCGGGTAGGAGAGGCCGGCCTGGCGCAGCCGGACCACGTCGGCCTGGACCGGGGCGCTGCGCGCGAGTTCCTCCATCGCCCAGTCCAGGGCGTCGAGTTCGGCGAGTTCGTCCAGCTCGTCCTGGCTGGTGTCGGGGTGGTGCTGGGCGATCACCCGCTGCCGTTTGCGCTCGGCGCGGCGGCGCTCGCGCATCACGTCCACGATCGCGTCCTTGAGGATCTTGAACGCGAAGGCCCGCGGATCGGCGCTGGCGAGCGCCCGGCGCCAGTTCTGGTAGAGCGCGGTGCCGGCGTTCTGGACGGCGTCCTGCGCGTCCTCGCGGTGGCGCAGGCGCTGCTGCGCGTAGCGGAGGTAGCCGGGGTTCTCGCGGGTGAAGAAGACCTCGAAGTCGGCCGGCAGGCGGTCGAGCGGGTCCGTCCGCACCTCGTGGTCCTCGTCCGGCCCGGGGGTGTTCAGCACACGCCTCCCCCTTTCGGTGGATCGGTTGGCCGGCCCGCCAGGTGGCGCGCCGACGGCCCCGTCGGGGGCTCGTGCTGTAACCGTCCTGGAGAAGCGGGTTGTTGACCCGAACCGAGGGGCAATTAACGACCGCTTCCGTTCAGTTCCGACCACCGGTGCTGACCTGCCGGTTCGTGCTCACCGGGCCCGCGGGGCACAGCGAGCAGTGACGCAGATCACACTCGGCGGTCCGCCGACTTGACCCGCGGCGTGCACGCCTACTCGACCGGCTCGACGACGGCCGCGTCCAGCGCGACCGTCACCCGGTCCAGGAGCGCCCGCAGCGCGGCCAGGTCCTCGACCGGCAGCCCGGTCGCCACGAGCAGCCGGCGCGGGACCTGCCCGGCCCGCTCCCGCAGCGCGGCGCCTTCCGCCGTGAGCGCGACGGTGACCGACCGCTCGTCCTCCGGGCTGCGCTCGCGGCGCACCAGGCCGGCCGCCTCCAGCCGCTTGAGCAGCGGCGAGAGCGTGCCGGAGTCCAGCCGCAGGCGCTCGCCGATCCGCTTGACCGGCAGTTCGCCGTCCTCCCAGAGCACCAGCAGGACCAGGTACTGGGGGTAGGTGAGCCCGAGGTCCTTGAGCAGCACCCGGTAGACGCCGCCGAAGGCGCGCGAGGCCGCGTTCAGCGAGAAGCAGATCTGCTGGTCGAGGCGGAGCAGTTCCTCGTCCGCCACGTCGGGGAGCCCGGGAAACATGGTCATGCCCCCCATGGTACCGATCGCATTCGCGCCACTCAGTTGTGTGCAATTGAATTGCGTGCTCTAATTGTCGTCGAAGGGCGGCCCGGGAGGCCGCCGCAGGGACCGAAGGGAACGGATCATGGACGCGCTCTACACCGCAGCCGCCACCGCCAACGGCCGCGAGGGCCGCGCCGTCAGCTCCGACGGACAGCTCGACCTGCCCCTGGCGATGCCGCCCGCGCTCGGCGGCAGCGGTCAGGGCACCAACCCCGAGCAGCTGTTCGCGGCCGGCTACGCGGCGTGCTTCGCCAGCGCCCTCGGCCTGGTCGGCCGGCAGGCCCGGGTCGACACCAGCGAGGTCTCGGTCACCGCCGAGGTCTCCATCGGCAAGGACGACGCCGGCTTCGGCCTCTCCGTCGTGCTGCGCGTGGAGCTGCCCGAGTCGCTCGCCGGCGAGACCGGCGAGGTGCTGGTCAAGCAGGCGCACGAGGTCTGCCCGTACTCCCGCGCCACCCGCGGCAACATCCCGGTCGAGCTGGTCGTCGAGTAAGCACCAGGACGGCAGTGAGCACGAGAACGGCAGGGCCCGCCGCACACCACCCGGTGCGGCGGGCCCTGCCGTTGCCGCCCGCCCCAGCTGCCTGCCTCAGCCGCCCGGCCCGTTCGCCGAGCGCAGCGTGTCGAGTCTGTGCCGGTACTCCTCCGCGTCGATCTCGCCGCGCGCGAAGCGCTCCGCGAGCAACTGCTCCGGCGTCGGCGCCGCCGCCCGCGGCCCGGGAGCAACCGGCCCGGACGCGGCCGGACCGTGCGGAAGCGGCCGCGGCGAGCGCGAGACGTACCGGAACAGGGCGATCGCGGCGAGCACCAGCACCACCAGGACCAGCAGCATCCCGATCGCCATCACACCGATGCCCCAGCCACCCAGCCCGTGGCCGTGCCAATGCCTCATCGGGACCTCCTTCTCCGGCCCACCGGGGCCCGCCGAGGTGTCCGTCGCCGTTACCACCATCGTGCGCCCGCGATCGGCGGAAGCGTCCTGAAGAAAGCGTGAGAAAACCTTCCGGCGCCAACCGCCCTGCCCGCCGGGGTAGCGTTGCCGCCCATGGACCACCACCCGCCGGCCGCCGACCGCTCCGCGGAGCAGCTCGTCGCCGCCGGGGTGCTCCGGCACCACGCGGACGAACGCCCCCACCCGGCGCTCGGCCACTCCCGGATCTCCTACGTCTCCAGCGCGCTGTGGGCCGAACTCACCGCCCTCGCCATCGCCCCGGCCGCCGCCGAGGCCACCGCCCACGCCCTGCTGCGCTCGATCGCCGCCGACGCCGTGGACGCCGCCCTCGCGCCGGGCAACGAGGGCGCCCCGCGCGACGACCTCTACGTGACCCACCCCGCCCACATCGGCCCGCACCGCCGGATCGTCTGGTTCCGCCGCTCCGGCCCGCGCGGGCCGATCACCGCCGCGTTCCCGCCGTAGAACGCGGCTTCACCGCTCGACGGTGAGGCTGTGGCAGACCCAGCTCAGCCGGTCCGGCCCGTCCAGCGGCGGGCGGTCGTGGTACGTCCCGTCCGCCACCGACAGGTTGACGATCAGGTAGGCGTGCCAGCCCGGCCCGACCCCGTGCAGGTCCGCGTAGACCAGCTCGTCCTCGACGTACCAGTCCACCGAGTGCGCGCCCAGCACCACCCGCAGGCCGAAGGTGCCGCCCGGGGCGATGCCGCTGTCGCCGCCGTGCCAGTAGCGGAACCCGCCCCGGACGTGGTTGGAGATCTCCAGCAGGTCCGGGTGGTCCGGGTGGTACTCGAAGACGTCCACCTCGTTGCCGCCGTCCCGCCAGGTCCAGATCGCCGGCCAGGCGCCCAGCTCGACGGGCAGCGTGATGCGCGCCGACAGCTCGTCCCCGGTGCGGACCTGGAAGCCCTCCGGACTGCCCTCGGTGGTGAGCAGGTGGCACGTCCAGAGCCCGCCGGCGTGCCGACGGGTGGCCGCGAACACGCCCCCGGGGCAGAGCGCGCGGCTCAGGTAGTCGAGTTTGTGGTCGCTGCGATTGGTCGGCCCCATCCGGGGATAGGCGCTGCTGCGCCCCGCGATCCACTGCCTGGTCGAAGTGAAGTCCGCGTCGAACACGACTGCCACGGCCGCCTCCCCGGTGCCCCGCTGTCCCGGCAGTCCTGCCCGCCGGGCACACAGAGTGAGTTACCCGATACGCTCCGCAGTATGCGGAGGAAGCCGTCCCGGTCCGGACGCGTGGCGCTCAGCCGACCCCGGCGGGCGCTCCCCCGGAGTCGAGCCGGTCGGTCACCGAGACCACACCGTCCACCGAGCGGCACAGGTTCACCACGATCGAGACCAGATGCGGCTCGGGCACGGTGCCGCTGAGCACCACCCGGCCCTGGTTCACCTCCACGCCGATCTCGGCGGGGCTCACCCCGTCGATCCGGCCGAGCACCTCCTCGACGATCTCGCGCCGGATCACGTGGTCCTCCCGCAGGAACACCCGCAGCAGGTCCCCACGGCTCACCATGCCGATCACCCGGCCGTCCTCGTCGAGCACCGGCAGCAGCTTCAGCCCGTGCCGGCTCATCAGCCGGGCCGCCGCGACCACGCTCGTATCGGGCGTGGTGCAAACGGGCTGGATCGTCATCAGGTCGGCCGCCGTGACCGCGCCGCCCGGGCCGCCCTGCGCCGACTCCGGCGCCGGCAGCAGGCTGCCCGAGTCCTCCTGCGCGGCCAGGGTACGCAGTAGGTCCGCCTCGGAGACGACGCCCAGCGGCCGGCCCTCCGCGTCCATCACCGGCACCCCGGTGATGTTGTAGTCGGTCAGCAGCGCGACGATCTCCCGGAACCCGGTCTCGGGCGCGACCCGGACCACGGGACTGGTCATCACTGATTCGACGGTGGCATGCCGCACGCCGGTTCACCTCGTCCAACGACGCTCGTCCGACCGGTTCCTCCCGGCCGGTACCGGCAGCATCGCGCCCGGCGGCGCGGGACGCCAGGGGCCAAGGGGCTGAACGGGTGGGGACCTACGGCCCTGCCGTCGAACCGGGTGCTGACAGGCGCTTTGCAGCCCCGGACACCACATTGCCACCCCGGACGGCGCAACCATCACATGATCGACTCGTTGGACCGTCCACCACGACACGACGGACGGTTCCGGGGAGGGCCCGTTGGCAGGACCGACAGAGGGTACGGCGCCGCTGCCGCAGGGGGCCACGGCCCCCCCGGTGGCTCAGGCCGAGGCCGCGCTGGTGCGCCACTACCGGCGGCTGGCCCGGCTCGCGTACCTGGCCCTGCCCGCCGACCGGGACCGGCACAGCCGGGTCCTCGCCGCGCACGCCGCCGTCCAGCGCGCCCTGCCCTCCCGCTGGACCCGGCCCGGCGAACCGGCGGGCCCCGACGAGGATCCGGTGTACGACGCGCTGCGTCAGCGTGTCCTGCGCGCCGCCCTGCACCCGCTCCCCGCGCACCGACTGCTGACGCCCCGGGTGTGGGGACTGCGGCTGTTCACCCCGCACGGCGGCGAGGAGGACGCGGCGCTGGACAGGGCGCTCGCCGCACTCAATGCGCCCGCGCGCGCGGCGTTCGCGCTGCTCGCGGTCGAGGAGCTGGCGCCGGAGCGCGCGGCCGACGTCCTGCGGCGGGCCGGCGTCGAACGCCCCGACGAGGCCGTCGAGGCGGCGTCCGGTCTCTTCCTCGGTACGGAGCTGCCGGCCTTCGACCCGTGCGCCGTCCGTGTCCAGCCCACCGACCTGCTGCGCCGCCGCCGGATCCTCACGGCCGTGGTCGCCGTGGCCGTCCTCGGGCTCGTCACCAGCACCCTCCTGGGCGCTTCCGGAGGCGCCGCGCCCGCCGCCCGTCCGCCGGCCGCTCCGCCCGGCGGCACCGCCACCGACCCGGCCCGGCTGGTACGGGTCGCGGCCGACCAGTGGCAGCACACCGCCGAACCCGGCTTCCCCGCTTGGCCCGCACGCGGCGACCGCCGCGACGACACCGCCCTGCTCGGACGCGCCCTCGCCGCCTGGGCTCAGCCGGGCCCGCAGACCCGGGCCGAAGCGGGCGTGGACACCACGCCGCCCTCCGCCCCGCCCCGGCTGCTGTTCGCCGGCACGGTCGACGGCACCGCCGTGGTGGTCCTGCACGACGAGCAGCGGCTCGCCCGCTACACCGACGGACGCGGCGGCGGCCTGGACCTCGCCCGCGCCGACGACTCCGACGTGACGACGGCGGGCGCGGTCGTGCTGCGCCGCCAGGGCACCGCCGCCCGCTACCTGCTGGCCCCCTGGGTGGACACCGCCGAGACCCGCCGGATCGACCAACCCGACGCCCCTGCACAGCCGTTGGACCACCCTGACGGAATCACCGCAGCGGCCCCGACCGGCGCCCTCGCCGACTGCCAGGGCGCCACCGTCCTCCAGCTGCACTCCTCCCCGGCGATCGCCGAGAAGCAGACCTTCCTGCTCGCCGACCTCGGCGGCCTCGTGCCCGCCCACCTCACCTACACCCCGCCGCCGGACCGCACCCAGCCCGCCCGCGAACCCCGCGAGGCCACCGGCCCCGACGCGCTCCAGGCCTGGGCCCGCGGCGGCTGCGCCGTCCCGGACGGCACACCCGGCGTCAAGCAGCTCGACCTGTGGGCGTTCGCCGTCCAGCCGCTCCCCCAGAACGCGGGCACCGCCGCCTGGATGTGCCTGCGCGCCGACCGCTGGAACGGCGACGGCAGCGCCGCCACCGCCGTCCTGCTCCCCACCGCCCGCGGCCCGCAACGCACCGGCGGCGGCCCCGGCCGGGCGTGCAGCCGCTCCGAGCAGGACACCGTCGGCACGACGTGGTGGCGCTCCCCGCAGGGGACGGACTTCCTGCTCGCCGCCGGCAGCCGCCGCGTCACCCGCCTCACCGTCAAGGCCCCGGACTGGTCCGCCGACCGCCCCGCCCCCGACCACACCCTCGCCGTCGAACGCCCTGCCCGGGCGACCGTCCAGGTCGAGGCGGTCCTGGACAACGGCACCCGGATCTCCCCGCCGCACTGACCGCACCAGCTACGCCGCCACCATGGGCCCGTAGCCTGGACTTCGGCCTCGCCCGCATCCTCGACGGCCTGGAGTCCCTGATCACCCGCCGCACGGGCGGGTCGTAGCGGCCCGCGGCCGCGCTCGAAAATCCCTCGGACCATCTCCGGCCGGTCGCTACCATTCCGGCTCATGGCGATGTTCGTGCACCTGACCTCCACCGCGAGCGCCCCTCGCGTCCGCCGGGCCGGCATCCGGGCGGACAGCCGGGGGCAGGGCGGCGTGCGCGGGGTGTACTGCTTCCCGGTCCTGCCCTCGTACACCCTCACCCACCAGTGGCTGCGCGAGCTGGCGCGGTTCGGCACCCGGGGCGGGCTGGTCGCCGTCCACGTCCGGCTGCCCGACGACCAGCCGGTCCTGGCCGGGCACTACCGGGACCGCGCCAAGGACGCCCAGCGCCTGGTGCCGGCCGCCGAGGCGGTGCGCCGGATCGGCGCGCTGCCGGATCCGCGCGGCTGGGAGGTGTTCCTGCCCCGCGCGGTGAGCACCCGCGAGATCCACCGGATCCGCACCGCACCCCAGGTCACCGGCTGGCGCTACCTGCCGAACGCCCACGGCACCCGCCCCTGCACCTGCTACGGCTGCCGGATCCGCGGCGGGTACGGCAGCCGCCGCCTGCGCGAACGCCACCCGCATCCGCTCGACGGCCCGCCCCCGCCCGTCCGGGTCCTGCTCGCCCGCATCGACGCCGCCGGCACCCCGGGCGACCCCACCGAACTCCGGGCCGCCCTCCACTGGTTCTCGCTCCGCCGCCGCGGCCCCCTGGACCGACTCGCCCACCTGGCCGCCCACCCCGACCCCACCGTCCGCGAGGACCTCGTCTGGGCCGTCTGCGGTTGGTCCACCCCGGGCACGCGGGATCTTCTCACCACCCTCGCCGCAGACCCCCACCCGGACGTCCGCGACGCCGCCGAGGCCACCCTGGAGGACTGAGCCCCCGGCCCGGCGCCCGTGGCGCCAAGGGGGCGCATGAGCAGGATCCGCACAACCACCTCCCCCGCGCCACGGCCGCGAAGTCACCGTCCGTGCACGCTCATTGCCCTAGCGTGGCGAGTCGCGAGCCGTCGAGCCCGGGAGTGAGATGCCGAAACGCCGTTGCCCGCATGCCCGGACGGCCGTGCTCGCCCTCGCCCTCGCGCTCACCGCCTGCGGGAGCGGCGGCACCGGCACCGGCCCGGCGACGCTCGACTGGTACAACTTCCCCGACGACTCCGGTGCCCTCCAGCAGGCCGCCGACGCCTGCGGGCGGGCCTCCGGCGGGCGGTACGCGATCCGGTACAACAAGCTGCCGCGCACCGCCGACGGACAGCGGCAGCAACTCGTCCGCCGGCTCGCCGCGCGCGACGCGGGCGTGGACATCATGGGGCTGGACGTCACCTGGGCACCCGAGTTCGCGGAGGCGGGCTGGATCCGCGAGTGGACCGGGGCGCAGAAGGACGAGGTCGCGGCGGACACCCTGCCGGCCGCCCTCAAGACGGCCACCTGGAAGGACCGGCTGTACGCCGCGCCGTACAACTCGAACACCCAACTCCTCTGGTACCGCGACGATCTCGCGCCGTCCCCGCCCCACACCTGGGCCGACCTGCTCGCGCAGGCGGACGCCCTCGCCCGGAGCAACAAGCCGCACTACGTCGAGGTGCAGGGCGCCCAGTACGAGGGCCTGACCGTCTGGTTCAACACCCTCGTCAGCAGTGCGGGCGGCGCCGTCCTCACACCGGACGCCACCGCACCCGCGCTCGGCACGCCCGCCGTCACGGCCGCCGGCATCATCCGGGAACTGGCCCACTCCCCCGCCGCCGACCCGTCCCTCGCCAACCAGATGGAGGACCAGAACCGGCTCGCGCTGGAGTCGGGCACAGCAGCCTTCGAACTCAACTACCCGTTCGTCTATCCGGCGATGAAGGCCGACCGGCCCGACCTGTTCGCCCACTTCCGCTGGGCGCCCTACCCTGCCGTGTCGCCGGACCGGCCGGCCGCCGTCACGATCGGCGGGATCGATCTCGCCGTCGGCGCGTACAGCCGGCGCCCCGAACTCGCCCACGAGGCGACGCTCTGCCTGCGAAACCGCGACAACCAACTCGTCAACGCACTCCGCGGCGGCCTCCCGCCCTCCCTCCGAAGCCTTTACACCGCACCGGAGTTGACGAGCAGCTATCCCTTCGCCGCCGACGTCCTCGCCGCCCTCGACTCCGCCTCGCTGCGCCCGCAAACACCTGCCTACCAGAACGTCTCGATCGCCATCGCCCACGCGCTCTCCCCGCCCTCCGCCGTGGACCCGGAACGCACCGTCGCCGCCCTGTCCGGCCAGATCAGGGACGCACTCGGCTCGAAGGGGCTGATCCCGTGACGCTCACGACCACCACGCGCGCAACCAGAGCCAGTGCCGGCTCCCGCCAGGAGCGCCGCCTCGGCTGGCTGCTCTGCGCCCCGGCCGTCCTGGTGATGGCGGCGGTGACGGCCTATCCGGTCGGCTACGCCGTCTACCTCTCCCTCCAGCGCTACGACCTGCGCTTCCCACAGCGCGCCCGGTTCGTCTGGCTCGACAACTACGTGGCCGTGCTGTCGAGTCCGTACTGGTGGCAGGCCCTCTCGGTGACCGTCCTGATCACGGCGGTCTCGGTGACGATCGAGCTGGTCCTCGGCCTGGCGCTCGCCCTGGTGATGCACCGGACGATCCTGTGGCGCGGCGCCGTCCGCACCGCCGTGCTGGTGCCGTACGGCATCGTGACGGTGGTCTCCGCGTACTCCTGGCAGTACGCCTGGACGCCCGGCACCGGCTATCTGGCCGCCCTCCTGCCGCCGGGCAGCGCGCCGCTCACCGACCACTGGCAGGCGATCGGGCTGATCATCCTGGCCGAGGTGTGGAAGACCACGCCGTTCATGGCGCTCCTGCTCCTGGCCGGTCTGGCCCTCGTGCCCGAGGAGACGCTGCGTGCCGCGCAGGTGGACGGCGCGGGCTTCGGGCAGCGGCTGCGCCTGGTCGTGCTGCCGCTGATGAAGCCGGCGATCCTGGTGGCGCTGCTGTTCCGGACCCTCGACGCGTTCCGGGTCTTCGACGACATCTACGTGCTGACCGGCGGCTCGAACGACACCGGCTCGGTCTCCATCCTCGGGTACGACAACCTGTTCACCGCCCTCAACCTCGGCATCGGCTCGGCGATCTCGGTGCTGATCTTCCTGTGTGTGGCGGCGATCGCGCTCGTCTTCGTCAAGGTCTTCGGCGCGGCGGCACCCGGCGGCGAGGCGGGCGGCCGGTGAACGCCAACGCCCGGCGCAGCGCCGGCTGGACGGTTGTCAACCTCGTCGTGGTGCTCTACGCGCTGTTCCCGGTCTGGTGGATCGCCGCACTCTCCTTCAAGGACCCGAGCACCCTCACCGACGGCGACTTCGTTCCGCGCCGCTGGACGCTGGAGAACTACCGCGGCATCTTCCGCACCTCCGAGTTCACCCGCGCCCTGCTCAACTCGGTCGGCATCGCCGTCATCGCCACCACCATCGCCGTCGCCCTCGGCACGATGGCCGCCTACGCCGTCGCCCGGCTGCGCTTCCCGGGGAAGCGGCTGCTGATCGGCATGTCGCTGCTGATCGCGATGTTCCCGCCGATCTCCCTGGTCTCCCCGCTCTTCGACATCGAGCGCGTCCTGGGCCTGTTCGACACCTGGCCGGGCCTGATCATCCCGTACATGACCTTCTCGCTGCCGCTGGCGATCTACACCCTGTCGGCGTTCTTCCGGGAGATCCCCTGGGACCTGGAGAAGGCCGCCCGGGTGGACGGCGCCACGCCCTGGCAGGCGTTCCGGCTGGTCATCGCCCCGCTGGCGGCGCCCGGGGTGTTCACCACCGGCATCCTGGTGTTCATCTTCTGCTGGAACGACTTCCTGTTCGCGATCTCGCTCACCTCCACCCGGGCGGCGCGGACCGTCCCGGCGGCGATCGCGTTCTTCACCGGCAGCTCGCAGTTCCAGCAGCCGACCGGCTCGATCGCCGCGGCGGCCATGGTGATCACGGTCCCGATCGTGGTCTTCGTGCTGCTGTTCCAACGCCGCATCGTGGCCGGCCTGACCGCCGGCGCAGTGAAGGGGTGACCGCATGGCGGAGCTCGTCCTCGACGGCCTCACCAAGCACTACCCGGACGGCGCGGTCGCCGTCCGGGGCGTCGATCTCACCATCGGGGACGGGGAGTTCGTGATCCTGGTCGGCCCGTCCGGGTGCGGCAAGTCCACCACCCTCAACATGATCGCGGGCCTGGAGGACATCACCGCCGGAACCCTGCGGATCGGCGGCCGGGTGGTCAACGACCTCGCCCCGAAGGACCGGGACATCGCCATGGTGTTCCAGAGCTACGCGCTCTACCCGCACATGACGGTCCGCCAGAACATGGGATTCGCCCTGCGCCTGGCCAGGACGGACAAGGCGGAGATCGCCCGCAAGGTCGAGGAGGCCGCCCGCATCCTCGACCTCACCGACCACCTGGAGCGCCGCCCGGCGCAGCTCTCCGGCGGCCAGCGCCAGCGGGTCGCGATGGGCCGGGCGATCGTCCGCGCGCCGAAGGCCTTCCTGATGGACGAGCCGCTGTCCAACCTGGACGCCCAGCTGCGGGTCCGGATGCGCACCCAGATCGCCCGGCTCCAGCGCCGCCTGGGCACCACCACCGTCTACGTCACCCACGACCAGGTCGAGGCGATGACCCTCGGCGACCGGGTGGTGGTGATGCGCGGCGGCGTCGTCCAGCAGGTCGGCGCGCCGCAGGAGTTGTACGACCACCCGGTGAACCTGTTCGTCGCCGGCTTCATCGGCTCGCCGGCCATGAACGTCCTGGACGCCACGCTGGAGAACGGCGCGCTGCGCACCGCACTGGGCGAGCTGCCACTGCCGGACGGGCTGCGGCAGCAGCTGGAGCGGGCCGACGCGCCGCGCCGGGTCGTGGTGGGCATCCGTCCGGAGCACTTCGAGGACGCGGCGCTCCTGGAGCACCCGCGCGGCGGGCGGACGGTGACGGTCGGAGTGGAGGTGGTGGAGTCGGTCGGCTCGGACGTGTTCGCGCACTTCACGGTCGGGACGGTCGGGACGGTCGGGGCGGTCGGGACGGTCGGGGCGGTCGGGACGGTCGAGGGCGGACGCGAGATGGTCGCCCGGATCGGCACCGCGACCCGGGCCGCCGAGGGCCGGCCGCTGGAGCTGTGGGTGGACACCGGCCGCCTGCACGTCTTCGACCCGTCCACGGGCGCCACGCTCACCCGTCCGGGCCGCTGACCAGCGGCGCGGCCCGCCGACATGCCCGTTCGGCCGATCCGGGCGATCATGGGACGAACCGCGCCCGAAAGGTGGCCTGCGATGTTCCAGCTCCTGTGGATTCTGCTCATCGGCTTCGTGCTGGGCGTGCTCGCCAAGCTCGTCCTGCGTGGACCGCAGTCGATCCCGTGGTGGCTGACGATGCTGCTCGGCGCCGCCGGCGCCTGGCTCGGCAACGCCGCCTCCGGGTGGATCGGCGTCCGCCACACCTCGGGCATCGACTGGATCCGCCACATCCTCCAACTCGGCTTCGCCGTCGCCCTGGTGGCCTTCGTCGCCCCGGCGTGGAACAAGTCGCACCCGAACCGCTAGCCACATTGTCGGTACCCGGTGCCAGACTCCTGCCAGGGCCCGGCCCTCGGGCTCCGGCGGGAGGCGGACGGATGACACTCGAAACCACGTGGCGGCTGATGCGCGGGGACGAACTGCTCGGCGAGATCGTCGTCGAGGAGGCGGACTTCCCCTGGCAGAGCGGCCGCTTCATACCCCAGCAGGGCTTCGCCGAGGTCAAGCCCTGGTTCGACGAGTCGACGGCCCTGGTGGACGCCGAGGACTACGAGGCCTTCGACCGCTCCTACGACCGGATCGAGGAGTCCCTGACCCTGGTCGCCCCGGACGGCCCGGTCGACGGCTTCCTGCTGCACGTCTGGGACGACCGCGCATCGTTCCGCTGCTGAGGCGCCCCCGGGGGGGGCGGCGCGCACGCGCCCGCTCAGCCCACGTGGACGGCCGGCCGCCGGGAGCGGTCCGGCTCGGCCTCGCGCAGCACCTCGCGGGTGACCGGCGCGATCTCGCCCTGCCCGAACAGGAAGAACCGCAGGAACTGGGCGAAGGGATTGCCCTCCGTCCACTCGAAGTAGATGTGCGGCTGCTGCCCGGTGAGGTCCCGGACCCGCAGCAGCAGCGCGGCCAGCGCGTTCGGCACGCTGGAGCTCTGCAGCGCCAGCACCCGGTAGCGGTCGTGCATCACCTCGCCGTGGACGGTCAGTTCGGCCTCGAAGTCGGACGGGTCGAGCACCGTGACCTCGACGAAGACCAGGTCGTCCTCGGCCGGGATGTCGTTGTCGGCGCGGATCTGCCGCAGCTTGTCCCGGTACTCGGCGAGGTCGCGGCTGTTCGGCTCGTTGGCGATCAGCCGCAGCGGGCGGTGGGTGTAGTCGCGGACGAACCGCCCCGCCGTCTCGTCCAACACGACGTCCGTGACGCGCAGTTCGAAGGAACGCTTGAGCCGGGAGAGGAAGGAGACGAGCACGATGCCGCCGATGAAGCAGGAACCGATCTTGACGCCGTCCGGCCGTTCGCCGATGTTGATCGCCGTGGTGTAGAGGAACACGGCGGAGATCGCCGCGAACCCGATGGTCCACCGCCGCTCCTGGGCCTTGTACGCGGCGATCGTGACGGCGATGGCCGCCGAGGTGATCAGCACCAGCACACCGGTGGCGTAGGCGCCGCCCTGGGCGTCCACGTTGGCGTTGAAGATCCAGGTGATCAGGAACCCGATCAGGGTCAGGACGATCACCATCGGCCGCACCGCCCGCGCCCAGGCCGGCACCATGCCGTAGCGGGGCAGGTAGCGCGGCAGCAGGTTGAGCATGCCCGCCATGGCCGAGGCACCGGCGAACCAGAGGATGGCGATGGTCGACAGGTCGTAGATGCTGCCGAAGGCGCTGCCGAGGTACTGGTGAGCGAGGTAGGCGAGGGCGCGGCCGTTGGCCGGGCCGCCGGTCTTGAAGTCGTCGGCGGGGATCAGCAGGGTGGTGATGAAGGCGGTGGTGATCAGGAAGATGCTCATGATCACGGCGGCGGTGGTGAGCAGCTTGCGGGTGCCGCGGATCCGGCCGGTGGGGCGCTCCTCGGTGTCGTCCGGGTCGCCCTCGATGTGCGGCATCACGGCGACGCCGGTCTCGAAGCCGGACAGGCCCAGCGCGAGCTTGGGGAAGACGATCAGGGAGACGCCGATCATCGCGGCCACGTTCCCGTGCGCGGTGGTGAGCGCGTCGGACCAGTCGCCGATGACGTGCGGGGCCTTGAGGACGTGCCAGAGGCCGTTGGCCACCACGACGACGTTGAGCGCGAGGTACACGACGACGAGGACGACGGCCACGCCGATCGCCTCGCCGAAGCCCTTGAGGAACACGGCGCCGAGCAACGCGATCAGGACCAGCGTGATCAGCACCTGCCGGCCGCCGAGGGCGCTGGTCAGATGGGGGTTCTCCACCAGGTGCGCACTGGCGTCGGCGGCCGACAGGGTAATGGTGATCATGAAGTCGGTGACCGCGAACCCGAGCAGCGCCAGCACGAAGAGCTTGCCCCGCCAGAACGACAGCAGCCGCTCCAGCATGGCGATCGAGCCCTCGCCGTGCGGGCTCTCGTGGGCCACCCGCCGGTAGACCGGCAGCGCACCCAGCAGGGTGACGATCACCAGCACGATGGTCGCCACCGGGGAGAGCAGCCCGGCCGCGAGCGCGGCGATGCCGGGCTGGTAGCCGAGGGTCGAGAAGTAGTCGACACCGGTCAGGCACATGACCCGCCACCAGTGCGCGGTCTTGTGCCCGGCGGGCACCTCGGCGTGCGGCCCCGGGTACTGCTTGGCCATGTCCGACAGGCCTTCCAGCATCCAGGCCCGGAATCTCGCGCCGCGCGTCGGAGGCACAACCCCCGGTTCGGCCGAACCCGACGACACCACGTACACCCCTGTCCATGACTCGGCCGGCCGCCCACGGCTCCGGACCCCCTGGCCGCCGGACGGACGACCCGGTCAGGCAAAGTGACCGGTTCGCAGGTTAGGTGACCGGTTCGCCGCCGCCGGGGAGCCGCGCAGCCGGACGCGCCGGGGAGCCCCCGAACGGCCCTCCCGGGTGGCGGACGGTGCTCCGTCGTGCCGATGCGGTGCCGACGCCCGGCGCGGCGGGCCCGGTCGAATGCCCGGAAAGGGTGAGGATGTCCGCGCACCTTGACGTACGGGTGCGCGGTGATAGAACGCGAACACGGACATCAGGGAGGCCGCGGTGACGGACGGGCGGGCGGCACCGAGCCGGCGAGGGCTTCTGGGCCTGGGCCTGATGGCGGCGGCCGCCACCTCCTGCGGCACCCGGACCCCGGACCCGCACCCGTCACCCGATTCCGGCGCCGCGAGCCCGCAGCGGGCCGGGCTCAGGACGGAGAACCCCGAGAAGACGGAGCAGGCGCTCCCCGGCACGCCCGACTGGGAGATCACCAACCCCGGCCCGTCCGGCGCGATCGAGGGCTTCACCGACCGGGTCAGCGTGCTGCCGGGCGAGCAGCTCGGCCTGCACGTCTCCACCCCTGCCGCCGCCTACACCATCTCCGCCTACCGGATCGGCTGGTACGGCGGCGCCCGCGCCCGCCTGATCTGGCGCCGCGAGCACGTACCGGGCACCAAGCAGGCCGCGCCGCACGTGGACGGCACCACCCGCACGGTCCTCACCGGCTGGCAGCGGACCGTCGCCGTCGACACGTCCGGCTGGCCCGAGGGCGCGTACCTGGTACGCCTGGACGCCGAGGACGGCTCCGGCCAGCGCTACGTCCCGCTCACCGTCCGCTCGGCCACCACGGCCGGGAGGACGGTCGTCATGAGCGCCCCGGCAACGTGGCAGGCGTACAACGAGTGGGGCGGATACAGCCTCTACAACGGTCCGACCGGGGGCCTGGCCACCCGCTCGCTGAAGGTCACCTTCGACCGGCCGTACGGCTACGACCACGGCGCCGGGCTGTTCCTGGTGTACGAGGCGCCGCTGGTCGCCCTCGCCGAACGGCTCGGCCTGCCGCTCGCTTACACCACCGGGATCGACGTGGCCCGCGAGCCGGGACTGCTGCACGGCGCGACCGCCGTCCTGTCGCTCGGGCACGACGAGTACTGGTCCCCCGAGCAGCGCGCGAACGTGGTCGCGGCCCGGGACGCCGGCACCAACCTGGCGATCCTGGGCGCGAATTGCTGCTTCCGCCGGGTCCGTTTCGAGCCCTCGGACGTCGGCCCGGACCGGACGGTGGTCTGTTACAAGGACGCCTGGGCCAAGGACCCCGGCCACCAGGCGGGCGCGCCGGCGACCACCGACTTCCGGGCCGGTTCTGGCGCGGATCCGGAGAGCTCGATGCTCGGCGTGATCTACGACGGCTACCCGGTGGACGCGCCGTACGTCGTGGGCTCCCCCGACCACTGGGCGTTCGAGGGCACCGGCGTCGCGGCCGGGGCGTCCTTCCCGCACCTGGTCGGCGTCGAGTACGACAAGGTGGACACCGCCTTCCCGACCCCGCGCCCGATCGAGGTGATCGCCCACTCCCCCGTGGTCTGCGAGGGCCGCCACTCGTACGCCGACACCGCGTACTACACCGTCCCGAGCGGCGCCGGGGTCTTCGCCACCGGGACGATGCGCTGGGTGGAGACCCTGGACGCGAACGGCCCCGGCGGTACCAGCGCCGACCACGGCATCGACGCCAAGGCTGGCGACCTGGTGCGCAAGGTCACCGAGAACGTCCTGCGCACCTTCGCCGCCGGCCCGGCCGGCCGCGCCCACCCGGCCCGCGACAACCTCGCGGCCGTGTACGGCGGGCAGTAGACCCGTCAGCCACAGCCTTAACGGTGCCCGACGACGAGGCTGCCGTTCGGCGCGGATACACTCGCACGGTCCAATCAGCAGGTCGTCACGGACAGCCGTCCGACGGGGCACGGGTGCCGGCCGGAGAGCGCGCGAGGGAATCAGAGCATGGTCGAGGCCTCCCCCAAGGTCGTTGTCGTCGTCCCCACGTACAACGAGCGGGAGAACCTTCCGGTCCTCGCGGGCCTGCTGGCGGAGCTGCCGGTGCCGAACCTGCACCTGCTGGTGGTCGACGACAGCTCGCCGGACGGCACCGGCGAGATCGCCGACAAGCTGGCCGCGGACTCGGACGGCACGGTCGGCGTGCTGCACCGCACCGAGAAGGACGGCCTCGGCCGCGCCTACCTGGCGGGCATGGCCCGGGCGCTGGACGAGGGCGCCGACGTGGTGGTGCAGATGGACGCCGACCTGTCCCACCCGGCCTCGGTGATACCGGCGATGGTGGAGGCCCTGCTCGCCGGCGACACCGCCGTGGTGCTCGGCTCGCGCTACGTGCCCGGCGGTTCGACCGCCGCCGAGTGGCCGTGGCACCGCAAGGCCCTCTCCGCGTGGGCCAACTTCTACGTCAACACGATCCTCGGCCTCGGCGTCAGGGACGCCACCGCGGGCTTCAAGGCCTGGCGGGCGAGCACACTGCGGGCGATCGACCTGCCGACCGTGCAGAGCAACGGCTACTCGTTCCAGGTCGAGATGAACTACCGCGTGGTCAAGCGAGGGATGACGATCCGCGAGGTGCCGATCCGCTTCGAGGAGCGGGTCGAGGGCGCGTCCAAGATGAGCCTCGGGGTGCAGGTCGAGTCCGCGCTGGCTCCCTGGAAGCTGCGCCTGGACCGCGACCAGTAGCCGCAACTCGTCGTCCCGGCGCGGGCATCCGGGTGCCGTCGGGCCCGATCGGCGGTGTGAACGGCGCCTGCGGGGAAAGAAGGGCGGCATGGCCCTTCTCCCGGAGTCCCTCACGTCGGAGTCCCTCACGGCCGCCGTCCGCCGAGGCGCCCGAGAACCGTTCGTCGTCCAGACCGTCCGGGCGACGGTGGCCGCCACCCTCTCCTACGTGGCGGCGACGCAGCTCAGCAGCGAGCCGGCCCCGCTGACGGCGCCCCTCACCGCGCTGCTGGTGGTGCAGGTCACCGTCTACTCGACGCTGAAGACCAGCATCCGCCGGGTCAACTCGGTGGTGGTCGGCGTGCTGATCGCGATCGGGTTCAGCGCCGTGGTGGGGCTCTCCTGGTGGAGCCTCGGGCTGATCATCCTGGCCTCGCTGACGATCGGCCGGTTCGTCCGGGTCGAGGAGTTCGTCCAGGAGGTCGCGATCAGCGCGATGCTGATCCTGGGCGTCACCAAGCTGGCCTCGCAGGCCTGGGACCGGGTGCTGGAGACGCTGATCGGCGCGGCCGTCGGCCTGTTGTTCAACCTGTTGTTCGCCCCGCCGGTCTGGGTGGACACCGCGGGCGCGTCGATCGAGGACCTGGCCCGGCGGGCCCGCCAGCTGCTGGTGGACATCGCCGAGGAGCTGGGCCGGCCCACCCCGCTCGCCTGGGCCGCGGAGCGGCTGCACGAGGCGCGCCGGCTCGACCAGGCAATCTCGCACGTCGACGCGGCGCTGCGGCAGGCGGAGGACAGCCTGCGGCTCAACCCGCGGATCAGCGAAGGGCTGCTGTCCCGGCTGGTGCTGCGCACCGGGCTCGACACGCTGGAGATCTGCGTGGTGGTGATCCGGGTGCTGGCCCGCTCGCTGACCGACCTCGCGAAGCGGCGCGGGCCCGGCGAGCGGCTGTTCGCGCCGGATGTCGCGGTGGCGCTGGAGGAACTGCTCGCGCACGTCGGCGGGGCGATGGTCAGCTTCGCGGTGCTGGTGACCACCCAGGTGAGCCGCAACGCCGAGGAGGCGGAGCAGCGGCTGGCCGCCGAACTGGCCGCGGCCTTGGCCTGCCGCGAGAACGTCGCCCAGTTGCTGTTGCGGCAGGTGCAGGAGCAACCGGAGGCCTGGCAGCTGCACGGTTCGCTGCTGGCCGAGGTGGACCGGATCCTGGACGAGCTGGACCTGGAGCACCGCAGCCGGCGGCTGATGGAGGAGCTGGACCGGGCCTCGGTGGCGAGCCGGGAGCGGTTCTCGCGGTTCGCCCGGCTGCGCCGCTGGGTGCGCGGCGAAAGGGGGCGCCCGGCCGTGGAGGCCGGGCGCTGATCCGCCTCGCGTTCAGGGCAGTCAGGGCAGTCAGGGCAGTCAGGGCAGTCAGGGCATGGTCCACGGCTGCTGCGGCAGCGGGTGGCCGGTCTCCAGGTAGGTCTTGAGGTTGGAGAGCACCGCCGACCAGCCCTGCTCCGAGTCCGCCCGTTCCGCCTCGCCGAGGTTGTCGTGGGTGACGGTGAGCCGGGTGAGGTCCCGCCAGCCCTGGATCTCGAAGGTGACCCGGGACGGTCCGGACGGGCCGGGACCGTCCGGTGCGGCCCACGTGGTGACCAGCCGGTGCGGGCGGTCGGCGGTCTCGACGATGCCGATGACGTCGGCGATCCCGGAGTCGTCGGCGCGCTGGTGCTCCCAGGGCGCGCCGGGCAGCCAGGTGGAGATGTTGCGGTGGCCCCAGTAGATGCCGGACTCGTCGGCGTTGGTGAGGGCGTGCCACACGCGCTCGGGCGTGGCGCGCAGGTAGACGATGCTGCGGTAGGAGAGCGCGGTCACGGCCTCAGCCCTTGGCCGCGTCGAGCAGCGGCTGGATCTCGATCTTCTGCATCCGCATCATGGTCGCCATCACGCGGTCGGCCTTGGCGCGGTCCGGGTCGCCGATCAGGTCCAGCAGGACGCGCGGCGTGATCTGCCAGGAGAGGCCGAAGCGGTCCTTGAGCCAGCCGCACGGGCCCCCCTGGCCACCGTCGGCGGTGAGCTTGGCCCAGAGCTCGTCGACCTCCTGCTGGTCGTCGCATTCCACCTGGAGCGAGACGGCCTCGGTGAAGTGGAACTCGGGGCCGCCGTTGAGGGCCACGTACGCCCGGCCGGCGAGTTCGAATTCGACGGTCATGACCGAGCCGGCCGCGCCGGGGCCGGCCTCTCCGTAGCGGGTGAGCTGCGTGATACGGGAGTTGGGGAAGAGCGAGGTGTAGAAGGCGGCGGCCTCTTCGGCCTGGTCGTCGAACCAGAGGAAGGTGGTGATTTTCTGCATGCGCCCGACGGTAGCGGCGGGCCCCGGCCGGGCGGCCGAGCCACGGCCGGGGGTCACCGGTTCGGCGTCCCCTGGCCGTGGCCGTTCTACCGGCAGGTCAGTGCACCCAGCCCGCGTAGCGGCGGCTGAACCGCCGGCCGGTGTGGGCGGTGACGACGACGTCGTAGCGGCCCTGCTTGTCCAGCGGCCAGGCCAGGTTGACCTGCTTGCCCGGCTTGACCCAGACGGTCTGCGCGGTGCCCGCGAAGTCGTTCGGGACGGCGGTGAAGGCGACGTCGGTCAGGCCGTCGTTGGCCACCTGGAGGGTGAGCCGCACACTGCCGTGCAGGTCGGCGGTGACGATCGGCACGCCGACGTCGTTCTGGCCGTCCTGCCCGTCGCGGACGACGGTGCCGGCGAAGCGGCGGACGAAGCCGTCCGGGCCGTGCACGGTGAAGTCGTAGCGGCCGTTGGTGGCCGCGGCGTCCCACACGTACGTCGCGGTGGCGCCGGGGGCGACGGTACAGGGGGTGCCCGCGAACGGGAACACGATGTTCGGGTAGACGGTGTAGGGGAACGCCACCGAACCGTCGTTGCTCATCGTGCAGGTGACCTTGCCGGTCTTCCGGTCCACCTCGGCGTCGGCCCACGGCTGGTACGGCAGCGGGCGGTGCGGGCGCTCGCCGCGCTCCTGGACGGGCATCGACTGGGCGCCGACGGCCGGCAGCGCGACGCCGGGCAGCTTGGTGCCCGCGTCGGCCCTGGCCATCAGGGCGTTGGTGTCGGGCAGGCGCGGGATCGAGTAGTCCGGCGCGGCGAAGTCGAAGCAGCTGGTGAGATCGCCGCAGACGGCCCGGCGCCAGGCGGAGATGTTGGGCTCGGCGACGCCGGTGACCACCTCCATGAAGCGCAGCACCGAGGTGTGGTCGAAGACCTGCGAGTTGACCCAGCCGCCGCGCGACCACGGAGAGGCGACCCAGAGCGGCACGCGGTTGCCGAGGCCGATCGCCCGGCCGTGGGTGAATTCCTCGGGCGTGCCGGCCTCGGGGGTGGGCGGGACCATGTGGTCGAAGTAGCCGTCGTTCTCGTCGTACATGACGAGGAAGACGGTGTGCTGCCACACCTTCGGGTTGGACATCAGCGACTGCAGCGCCATGTCCACCCAGTGCGCGCCGTAGGCCGGGCCGGCCTCCGGGTGCTCCGAGAAGAGGTAGGGCGCGACCAGCCAGGAGATGGTCGGCAGGGTGCCGTCCTTGCAGTGCCGGTCGAAGTCGGCCGGGTCGAACTTGGTCATCGCGTTGACGTAACGCGGGTCGTCCTTCGGGAAGTTGTGGAACTGCTTGAAGTACGAGAGCGCGTTGTCGTCGTAGTCGCCGGCGCGGTCGTCCTTGCTGGGGTTGTGGTAGACGCGCCAGCTGATGCCCGCCTTCTCCAGGCGCTCGGCGTAGGTGGTCCAGTCGGCGACGGGGTTGTCGGTGACCGGCGTGTTGTCGATCCACGGGCCCGTGGTGCCGTCGCGGCCGGGGCCGGCGGTGCCCGTCCACAGGTAGAGCCGGTTGGGGTCGGTGGGACCGGCGAGGGAGGTGAAGTAGGCGTCGCAGAGGGTGAACGCGTCGGCCAGGGCGTACTGGTAGGGGATGTCGTCGCGGGTGAAGTAGCCCATGGTGCGCTCGCCCTTGGCGGCGATCCACTTGTTCATCGCGCCGTTGTTGATGGCCTGGTGGCCGGTGGCCCAGTCGTGGGCGAGACCGCCGGCGTTCTGCGCGTTGTACTTGGAGGTGTCCATCCGGTACGGCAGCATCACGCCGCCGTCGCTGCGCCGGCTGTCGGGCTGGCGGAACACGTCGGTGCCGTCCGGGAATTGGAGCGCCTGCTTGTCGCCGTAGCCGCGCACGCCGTTGAGCGTGCCGAAGTAGTGGTCGAAGCTGCGGTTCTCCTGCATCAGGACGACGACGTGCTTGACGTCCTGGACGGTGCCGGTGAGCTGCTCGGGCGCGTCGGCTGCGGCGTCGGCGGGGGCCTCGGCGGGGGCGGCTTCCGCGGAGGTGGCGGCGAGGCCGGTCAGCGCGGCGGCCCCGGCGGCCGCGGTGGCGCCGACGAAGGTGCGGCGGGAGAGTTCGGACATGGCGAACTGGCCTCTCAGAGCTGGAAGGTGGCGACGGCGGCGGCGGTGTCGGACGGCCACTCGTTGGCCGCGGTGTTCGGCTCGGCCTGCGGCCAGTCGGCGACGAGCGTGTGCGCCTCGACCAGCTTGAGCGGGCCCGCGTACTGCACGTAGTCGATGCGGTCCTGCGGCTCCGGGTTGGCGCCGCGCTGCTTGCGGGTGGGCGACCAGGTGGTGCCGGGGATCCTGGCCGGGTCGGGGTTCTCCTCGCGGCAGGTGTCGGTCAGCCCTGCGGCCTGAAGCGCCGCGGTGACGGGCCAGTTGACCGGTCCGACGCCGCCGTGCGCGGGCGCGGTGGCGGCCGTCCAGTCGAGGTGGGAGGGCGAGGAGAGCGCCCCGGCGAGCACCACCGGGGTGTGCTTGGCGATGTCCGCCCGGACGGCGGCAGCCAGCGCGTTGGCCTGCTTCAGCCGGACGGAGGCGTTCTCGGCGGCCTCCGCCTGGGCGGCGGTTCGGCCGTCCTGGACGGCGTACGGGCCGTAGTCGGCCTCGTCGAGGTGCGCGGACCAGAAGCGGAGGGCACGGCCGCCGGGCAGTCGGACGGTCGCGCCGGCGGCGGGCAGCTCGGCCGTCGCCGGGGTGACGTCGGCGAGCGGGTAGCGGCTGAGGATGCCGACGCTGCCCGGGCTCTGGTAGGCGTACCAGCCGAGCGCGGTCGCGAGGGTCTGCGCCTGGGTGCCCGCGGTCTCCTGGAGCGCCAGCACGTCCAGGCCCTGGGCGAGTACGACGCGCAGCTGCTTCTCCAGCGCGTCGGTGTAGCCGGCGCCCGCGTTGTGCAGGTTCCAGCTGGCGGTCTTCAGGCGCAGCGGCCCGGCCGGGTCGGCGACCGGGATCAGCACGGTGACGGTGTCGGTCGCACCGGCGCTGTCCTTGACGCCGACGACGACCAGCTCGGGGTTCTTGCTGCTTGTGGGTGCCGTGCCGGTGAGGGTTCCGTCGGCGCTGACCGAGGCCCAGGCCGCGCCACCGACCTTGCAGAAGGCGGCGGTACCGGCCGGGTTGCCGGCCGGGCGGGACCAGAGGCCGCCGAGCTTGACGGACACCGCCGCGCCCGGGGCGACGGGGGCGGTGGTCAGGGAGTCGACGGCGCTGTGCGGGCGGACCACGGCGGGCTTGGGGCGGAAGCTGAACGGCTCGCTCTGGGCGAGGATGCCGTAGCCGTCCTTGGCGAGCAGGTAGGCGCTGTAGGGGCCGCCGGTCAGCGCGGAGGTGTCGAGCTGGAGGTCGCCGGAGCCGGCCGGGGTGTACTTCCACAGGAGGGAGGAACCGGTGCCGGGCGTGCGGCTGCCGTCGTAGATGCCGACCCAGTTCTTGGCGTCGGGGGCGTCGGTGGTCCAGTGGAAGGTGACCCGGTCGCCTTCGGTCGGGTTGGCGGGTGCGGTGAGGGTCAGGGCGCTGCCTGCGGCCACGGTTGTCCTGTCCGCCGCCGGGAGGCCGGGTCCGCCGGGATCGTCGGGGATCGTCGGCGGCCGGGTCCGCGCGCGGCTGGTCACGGAGGCTGGGAGGAGTGACCCGCAGTTGGCTGTACAACTGCGGGCGCCCTCATTCACCCGAAGGTCGGCGACGCGGGTGTGAACGACGCATGACGGAACGTCGGGCGGTTCGGGAACTCCCCGCCCAGGGGTGTGGCATCGGGGCCGGCCGGGGGTCCGCCGGGTTTCCCCGCGCGGCGGCCCGGCAGGGATCAACTCCCCTGCCGGGCCACCGTGTTGACGTCAGGAGCGCCAGGCCGGGTTGGTGACGATCGCCTTCAGCCCGTTCACGTCGAGCGCGGGATCACCGGGCTTGAAGGTGAAGCCGTTCTCGCCGTTCCACTCCGAGATCCGCACCTGGCTGCCGTCCGGGTAGTACACCGTGGCCGTCCAGTGCAGCACCGGATCCGTGGCGCCCTTCCCGTTACCGAAGCGGTTGGTGTCGACGATCGTGCCGTCGGGCCGCTTCTCCCGGACCTCCAGCGGAGTCGTGTAGTCGTGGTCCATGCTCTTCAGCTCGTCCCGGCCGCGCTGGGACGGCGGCTCCACGCCCACCATCAGCATGCTGCTGCGGCCGTCGACAGTCGCCGTGAGCACGGCACGCTTGTCGTCCTGGCCAGAGACCTTCGCCCCGGCGGGCAGCAGCGGGACCAGCTTCGCGAGCAGATCCGCGTTCGACGGGCCCTGCGACTGGCCCTGCGAGGGGGTCGGCGCCGGGGCGTCGCCCGGCTTCGGCGCCCCGGGGACGGGAGCGAGCGAGGCGAAGATCCGGTCCCACGCAGGGGCGGTCAGCAAGGCGGTCAGCTGATCGGCGGTCAGCGGCGGGTTCGGCCGGTTCGAGGCCCCCGGCTGCCCGTTGTACTCGGTGACCATCACCCGCCGACCGTCCGGGCCGGCCCACGTGGCCCGCCACTCGCGCTTGGCAGCGTTGTAGCTGTCCCGCAGCTTGTCGATGACCAGGGCGGATCCGTCCGGGCGGACAGTGCGGTCGCAGGAGTCCTGTGGCGTGCTGAACGGGTCCGCGCAGACCGTGCCCGCGTCGGGCCGAAGGTCCGTCCGCTCCGCCGACACCTCGACGATGCTCTCCCCCGCCCCGTCGTCGAACCAGAGTGTGGCGCCGGTCCGGTGCTGGCCCCGGTCGCCGGCGCCGCCGTCGACGATCACTCGCACCTTGCCCGGCGGGAGCAACTCGGAGATCAGCCCGACAACCTCCTCGCTCGACATCTTCGGCAGGTCCGGCGCCGGCGGGTCGGCCGGGCCGACGGCGCCGAACGGTCCGTGGCCGACGGCCGCGAAGCCGCCGGCCCCCGCCAGGACCAGCACTGCGAGCCCGCCCGCGAAGGCGGTACGACGGCGGCGGCGGCGCCGGCGGCGCCCGCGCTGCTCGGCGTTCGCCGCGAGGGTGTGCTTCACCGGCTCCGGCGCCAGCTCGGCGGCGCCGCGCAGGGCGCGGGCGAAGTCGTCCGCGAACTCGTCGTCAGTGGGCATGGCGCAGCACCGCCTTCTCGGAGGATGGGTTCGTTCCGGTCGTGCCTGTCGGTCCTGCGGTGCCTGCCGGTCCCGCGGTGCCTGCCGGTCCGGGCGTGCCTGTCGGTCCCGCGGTGCCTGCCGGTCCGGGCGTGCCTGTCGGTCCCGCGGTGCCTGCCGGTCCGGCCGTGTCGGTGTGTCCGGCCGTGTCGGCGGGTCGGCGCACGGCCGCGTCGATGTCGTCGCCCAGCACGCCGCGCATCCGGGCCAGCGCCCGCCTGCTGCGCGAGCGGACGACGCTGGCGCTCAGGCGCAGGGCGGTCGCCGTGTCCTCGACGCTGCGGTCCTCCCAGAACCTGAGCACCAGCACGGCGCGGTCCTTGGCCGGGAGCTCGGCGAGGGCGCGCAGCAGTGTCAGTCGGAGCGTCGGGTCCGGGTCGTCCACGCCGACCTCGGGGAACTCGTCGGTGACGTGCTCGGAGGCGCTGCGCTTGCGGCGGTACGAGAGGAAGGTGTTGACCAGGACGGTCTGCGCGTAGCCGCTGGGGTTGTCCAGCCGGGATATCTTCCGCCACTTGACGAAGATCCGGCCGAGCGCCTCCTGCACGAGGTCCTCGGCGAGGTGGGCGTCACCGCCGGTGAGGAGGAAGGCGGTCCGCAGGAGATGGCGTCCGCGGGACGCGACGAAGTCCGGGAACTCCGGCCACCGTGTTTCGGCCGCGGCGTCCGGACTCGATGATTGATCCATACCTTGGTAACGCGGTGGGCCTGGCGTCGCGTGACAGCTTGATCGTCAGGAGATCGTATGAACGGCTGAGCACCCCTGGGCGTGTCGGCGCCCCGGACCAGGGAGCTCGGGCGCCGAGCCAGAGCTCAAGGCCGATCACTATACCCGGTGGGGTATCCGGCCCGCCGCCGTCCGCCGTCAGCGGCGGGCCAGGCGGCGCTCCCCGCCGGCGCCGGTCGCATACGGCAGCTCGTAGTGCGCGAACACCTCGGGCTCGTCCGCCGCGGGCAGAACGTCGTCGGTGCCGATCGCCGGCGCCTGCTTGACCTGGCTCTTCGGGAACGCCACCCGGACGTAGCCGGGCCCGACCACGGCACCGTCCAGCGGGACGAAGACCAGGCGGCGCCTGGTCGCCACGCCGACCGTCACGGTGGCGAAGAACGGCTGGTCGGTGGCCGTCTCCACGTAAACGGACTCCAGCGAGCCGATGCGGTGGCCCTTCTCGTCCACCACCGCGTGGCCCCGCCACTCCCGGATGTCTGCCATGCCGATCGCCATGGCCTCCCGCCTTCCTGTCGCCCACCCCCGATCCCCCATCCTCCGCCGGGAGGCGCGGGCTCGCCCGGCGGGCGCCCCTCGCCCGATCGGGTGAAAGCTCCGGCTGCCCGTTTGTGCACGCCCGGAAATAGCGCAGGTCAGCGGTGATCCACTACTGTCCGGTCCGACAATCATGGGGACTATCGGGGGAAACTGTGTCGGATCAAGCTCCGGCCCGTAACGGGCGGACTGCCGCCCTCAGCTGGGCACTCACCATCACCTTCAACATCATCGCGCCGCTGGTGACGCTGAATCAGCTCACCCACCACGGCGTCAGCGAGTTCAACGCGCTGCTGATCTCCGGCCTCTGGTCGGTGGTCGACATGGCGATCTATATCGCGTGGCACCGCCGGGTCGACGAGTTCGCGGTGATGACCCTGGTCTTCCTGGCGATCAGCGCCGTGGTCGCCCTGGTTGGGCCGCACTCGGCCCGGCTCCTGCTGGTCAAGGACTCCGGCGTGACCGGACTGATCGGCCTCTTCTTCCTGGCGACGCTGGCCGCGCCCCGCCCGCTGATGTTCTACACCGGCCGGAAGTTCGCCACCGACGGCACCCGGGAGGCGATCGAACGCTGGAACGCCCTGTGGGAGCTGCCCGGCTTCCGCCGCGTCCAGCGCATGCTGACCCTCGGCTGGGGCCTTGGCTTCATCGTCGAGGCGGTGACCCGGATCGGCCTCTCCTACCGGCTCACCACGACGCAGATGGCCACCGTCAACAGCGTCCTGACCTACGTCTTCCTCGGTGTCCTGATCCTGTGGACCATCACCTACGCCAAGCGGGCCCGCGCCAAGGGCGCGGCCGCGGCGGCGGCTGCTGCTGCTGCCGCCGCCGCCGCCGAGCCTGCCGAGGTCTGATCCGGCCTGCCACCGCCCCGGCTCATCGCCTCGCCCAGGCCGGGGCCCATGTCTCGCCCTCGATGTGGGCTGCCGGGGTGGTGGCGAGGTGGGTCCGCAGGGCCGTGAGGGCGGGGTGCGGATTGTCGCGGTGCCAGATCAGGGAGTGCGGGTAGACCGGCGTCGGGTCGTGCAGGGCGATCCGGCGCAGGCCGTGGCCGGCGGGCCAGACCAGGCGGGTGCCCTCGCCGGTGAGGGTCGCCAGGCCCGGGGTGTCGGCGATCACGTCCAGCAGCGCATCGGGGCCGAAGTTGGGGCCGGTCGCCTCGATGGTGAGCCCGAACGCCCCGACGAGGTCCTCGTAGTACGCGCCCCACTCCGTGCCGGGCGCGATGCCCGGGATCCAGATCCGGTGGCCGACCAGTTCGGCGAGGGCGACCGACCGGGCGTTCGCGAGCGCGTGGCCCGGGCCGGTGAGCAAAAGGAGGGGTTCGTCGATCACCGGCATCGTCTCGATTTCCTCGGGCAGTTCCTGTCCGGGCATGGTGACGGCTCTGTAGGACGCGTCGATCGTCCCGGAGCGGATCGCGGCCACGGCCCCGTCGATGTCGACCAGGGTCACCACGTCGAGTTCGATCTCGGGGTGCGTCCGGTAGAAGTCCCGGAGCAGCGCCGCCGAGACGGTCCGCCGGCCGATTACGTCGACCCGCAGGGCGCGACTCCCCGGCCGCACCGAGGCTGCCGCACGCTCCTCGGCCCGCAGGAGTTCGCGGGCGTGGGGCAGGAACGCCTGTCCGTCGATGGTGAGTTCGGCGCCGCGCGGGGTCCGGTTGAACAGCCGCACCCCGAGGGCCTGCTCCAGCGCGGCGACGCGCTTGGAGACGGCCTGCTGGGTGATCGACAGCTCGACGGCGGCTTCCTGGAACTGGCCCGCCTCGGCGGCGGCCACGAAGGTGCGTACGGCGTTGAGGTCCATACCGGGGATCCTAGAGGCACAACGGATGGTTGTCCGGAACCGGTCCCATGGTTGTTTGATCTGCATCACTGCCGTTCGCTTTGATGATCCCGATCACCGTTCGGTTGTTCGGGAGGGGCGCGGGCTATGTGGGGCAAACACTCTCTGGGACGGCGGTTCGCGTGGCTCTGGGCCGCGTACGCGGCGAGCGCGCTCGGCACCCGGCTCGCGTTCAACGCGTTCCCGCTGATCGCGGTCCGGGTGCTGCACGCCGGGCCGACGGCGGTGGCCGTCCTGGCGGCGGCGGGCGCGGCGGTCGGTGCGGCGGTGGCCGTGCCGCTGGGGCCGTGGGTCGAGTTCCGGCGCAAGCGACCGGTGATGATCGCGATGGACCTGGTCCGGTGCGCGGCGCTGCTGAGCATCCCCGCCGCCTTCGCGCTCGGCCGGCTCGGCTTCGGCCAGCTCCTGGCCGTGTCCGTGGTGGTCGCCGCAGCCGACATCACGTTCGGCGTGGCCGGCGGCGCCTACCTCAAGACCCTCGTCCCGCAGGAGAAGCTGCTGGCCGCCAACGCCCGCTTCGAATCCACCACCTGGACCACCACCATCCTCGGCCCACCGCTCGGCGGCGCCGCGATCGGCCTGCTCGGCCCGGTCACCACCGTGGTGGCCGACGCGGTCAGCTATCTGCTCTCGGCGCTCGGCCTGCGGGCGATCGGCGGCCGTGAGGCGCGGCCCGAGCGCGACGACACCGCACGCCTGCGGGCCGGCGACCTGCTCGACGGCTGGCGGTTCCTGCTCGCCGACCCGGCGCTGCGTCCCCTGTTCCTCAACACCGTGCTGGTCAACGGCCTCATCATGGCCACCGAGCCGCTGCTCGCCGTCCTGATGCTCGGCCCGCTCGGGTTCGCCCCCTGGCAGTACGGCCTCGCGTTCGCCGTGCCCTGCCTCGGCGGCCTGCTCGGCTCCCGGCTGGCCCGGCCGCTCGTCGCCCGGTACGGCCGGCACCGGGTGCTGCTCACCGCCGGGGCGCTGCGGGCGTGCTGGCTGCCCGGGCTGGTCCTGGTCCGCCCCGGCGTCCCGGGGCTGTTGCTGGTGATGGCCGTCGAGCTGGGGATGATCACGTGCATCGGCGTGTTCAACCCGGTGTACGCCACCTACCGGCTCACCCGGACCGCACCGGACCGGGTCGCCCGTGTGCTGTCCGCGTGGTCGGTGACCGCCAAGGCCGCGATCGCCGTCCTCACCTCCGTGTGGGGCGTGCTCGGCGGACTGACCGGCCCGCGCACCGCGCTCGGACTCGCGGGCCTGCTCCTGCTCGCGACCCCGCTGCTGCTACCGCGCCGCGAGCAGGCACCGGAGCCCGAGCGCGCTGCTGCCGCGAGGGGGGTGTGAGGTACCGCGGGGTGGTGGTGCCTGCTTCACGAAGACTGGGGGGCTAGCCCCATCGTCCGGGCCTGCGTCGTGCGGTTACCGTCCTTGAGAGTTCGCTTCGCGTTCTCACCACAGGTTCGCACCACAGGGGGGATCGGCATGGGCCGGCAGCGCACGTACGTCGGGGCTCTGGTGATCGTCGGGACGGTCGCGATGGCCATCGGGGGCCTCAGCGCCTGCTCGCCGATGAGCAGGAGCAGCTTCCAGGACGACGCGACCGTCACCGAGCAGGTCACCGCCGTCCGGCTGGACACAGACGCCGGGAGCGTCACCGTGCAGGGGAAGGCCGGCGCCACGCAGGTCTCCGTCCACCGGGCCGTCGAGTACGACCGCGACCGCCCCGGCGGCACCACGCGGGTGGAGAACGGGGTGCTCGTGCTCGGCGGCTGCGGGGATGACTGCTCGGTGGGGTACACGGTCGAGATACCGGCCGGACTGCCGATCAGCGGGAAGACCTCGGCCGGGGAGATCAGGCTCTCCCAGGTCGGCGAGGTCTCGGTGCGGACGAGTTCGGGCGGCATCACGCTCGACGGCGTGACCGGGCCGGTCGACGCGCACACGTCGAACGGCAGCATCCACGGCACGGCACTGCAGGGTGACCGGATCCGCGCCCAGACCAGCAACGGCGAGATCCGGCTCAGCCCCGCCAAGGCCCAGGACGTCACGGCCAAGACCTCCAACGGCGCCATCACCCTGACCGTCCCGCCCGCCGGCTACCACGTCACCACGTCCACCAGCAGCGGCGGCATACACATCGGCGTCGCGGACGACCCGGCCGCGCCCTACCGGCTGGACCTCAGCACCTCCAACGGCGGCATCACCGTTCAGACGAGCTGAGGAACTCCCGTACCAGTCCGACGGGCTCGGGTCAGAGCCCCACCTGGGTCTCTGCACGCTGGCGGATGTACTCGTCGGGGTGCGTCCGGGCGATCTCCACCGCGCGCTCCACCAGCGGGTGCAGTTCGGCCGGGTAGGCGCGCGGGACGAGGGGCAGCCCGGGGAGGATGCTGCGCCGCACGTCCAGGTCCTCGTTGGTGACGAACTCCCGCAGCGCGGCGGCGTGCCACGCGTCCCGGACGCTCGCGCCGTCGTCGGCGCCGATCGCCGTCCAGTTGTCGCCGACCGACAGGGCCGTCCAGTACCAGGCCCGCGCCGCACCCGCGCGCTCGGTGTCGGTGCCGGTCTGCAGCCAGGCGAGCAGCGCCGTCCGGACCCGGCGCCGGCCGAACGCCGCCAGGGCCGGCTCGACGAGGCGCCGGTTGAAGCTCGGGTTGGGGTCGTAGACCGCCGCCGCCAGTAACGCCTCGAAGTACTCCTCCGGCAGGTCGGTGCGCCCGGCGAGCACCTTGTGGACCTCCCACCGCCCGGCGTTCGCGTAGTCCGGCCCCGGCGCGACCTCGGCTCCGAGCAGTCGGAGCACGGCCGCCAGCCGCTGCTCGAACGCCTGCGATCCGTCGTCAGTGCGTCCGGGCAACGGCCGGAGACTCCGCACTTCGCCCGCCGTTTCCTTGGTTTCCACGAACCCCTCCTCATTCTGAGTCATCGGCACACTACTCGCTGCACACGTGTTCGGAGGTCGTTTTCGCGCAGGCCGGAGGACCGGTTCCGCGCTGCCGGACCGGGCTTGACGGCCGCTCGGGACTTCCACCACCCTTCCACTAATCGAATAGTGAAAGGGTACTTTGTTGATGCAAGCGGTCCTCTCGCCCATCCGCCCGCCCCACTCCCCGCGCCCGCCCCGTCCCCTCCCCCGCCCACTCACCGCCCTGCGCCGACCGGCCGTCCTGGCCTGGGGCCTTGCGGCCGGCTTCGCGGCGCTCTACATCTGCGTCGCCGTCAACCGGCACCGGCGCGGCCTCACCAAGGCCTACGACCTGGGCATCTTCGAGCAGGCGGTCCGCGCGTACGCGCACGGCCAGGCGCCGATCGTGCCGATCAAGGGGCCGGGCTACCACCTGCTCGGGGACCACTTCCACCCGCTGATCGCCGCCCTCGCCCCGGCCTACCGGGTCTTCCCGAGCCCGGTCACCCTCGTGGTCGCCCAGGCGCTGCTGATGGCGCCGGCCGTCGTCCCGCTCACCCGCTGGGCGCACGAGGTGGCCGGGCCGCGGGCGGCGCTGGTCGTCGGCTGCGCCACCGGGGCGTCCTGGGGGATCGTCCGGGCGGCCTCCGACGACTTCCACGAGATCGCGTTCGCCGTCCCACTGCTCGCCTTCGCCGCCACCGCGCTCGGGCGGCGCCGGCCACTGGCCGCCGCGCTCTGGTCGCTGCCGCTGCTGCTGGTCAAGGAGGATCTGGGCCTGACGGTGGCCGCCGTCGGCGCACTGATCGCCTGGCAGGCCCGGGAGGACCGGCGCAGCCTGCTGCCCGGTCTGGCGCTCGCGGCCGTCGGACTCGCCGCGACCGCGATCACCGTGCTCGTCGTCCTGCCCTTGTTCAACCCGACCGGCGGCTTCGACTACTGGCAGCAGGTGGACGGCGGCGGGCGGCCCTCGGTCTGGTCGCTGGCCCTACGGCTGGTCTGGCCGCCGATCAAGTGGCTGCTGCTGTTCCTGCTCGCCGCCACCGCCGGCTTCCTCGGCCTGCGCTCGCCGCTCTTCCTGCTCTGCGCGCCCACCCTGGCCTGGCGCCTGCTGTCGACCAACTCGAACTACTGGGGCGTCAGTTACCACTACAGCGCCGTGCTGATGCCGCTCGTGCTCGCCGCGCTGGTGGACTCCCTGCGCCGCGTCGACGTCGGCCGCGCCCGGCGCGCGCTCGCCGTCAGCGCCCTGGTGACGGCCGTGACGCTGCCGCTCTACCCCTTACACGAGGTCGTGATGCCGGAGGCCTGGCGGACCTCGCCGCGGCTCACCGAGACCCGGGCGATGCTCCGCCTGATACCCGACGACGCCACCGTCGCCGCCTCCAACCGGCTGGCGGCGCAGCTCACCAGCCGGGCGGACGTCACCCTGGTCTGCCGGGAGCCGGTCGGGCCGGGGCCGGAGTGGGTGGCCGTCGACCTGCGCGATCCGAGCGTGAACTCCCCGTGCGCCACCGCCGCCACCGCGCACATGCTGGAGCGGTACCAGCAGGACGGCTACCGGCGGCTGATCGATCAGGACGGCCTCCTCCTGCTCAAACGCCCCTGATGGTCCGCGCGCCCGACACCCCCCGGGTCCGGCTTGACCCGCGCGCCGCAGTGGGCCACCATTCCACTATTGAACTAGTGAAAGGCCGCAACGCCGTGATCGAGTACCGCATCGAGCGGCGCAGCGGCGTCTCCACGTACCAGCAGATCGTGCAGCAGACCAAACAGGCCCTGCGGCTCGGCCTGCTGCAGCCCGGGGACAAGCTGCCGACCGCCAGGGAGGTGGTCGAGCTGACGGCGATCAACCCCAACACCGTGCTGAAGGCCTACCGCGAACTCGAACGCGAGGGCCTGGTCGAACCCCGTCCGGGGCTCGGCACCTTCGTCCGGCGCTCGCTCGCCCGGCCGGAGGCGGCGGCCGACGGGCCGCTGCGCGCGGACCTGGTCGGCTGGGTGGACCAGGCCCGGGAGGCCGGGCTGGAGCGCGAGGACATCGCCGCGCTGATGGCCTCCGTACTGGAGCAGCGTTTCGACACCGGGGTCTCCCCGGCAACACCGAACTGAGGACAGTGGGGGGACCGGGTGGACGACCCGACGACCGTACCGCCGGCGCTGGAGGCCGTCGGCCTCGGCAAGCAGTACCGGGGCGACTGGGCCCTGCGGGACTGCGACTTCGCCGTCCCGGCCGGGCGGATCTGCGGAGTGGTGGGCCCGAACGGGGCCGGCAAGAGCACCCTGCTCGGCCTCGCCGCCCGCCTGCTCGCCCCCACCGAGGGCGAGCTGCGGGTCCTCGGCGAGCCCGCCACCGCGCCGGAACTGCGCGCCCGCGTCGCGTACGTGGCGCAGGACAAGCCGCTCTACCCGGGCTTCACCGTCGCCGAGACCCTGCGGCTGGGCAGTGAGCTCAACCCCGCCTGGGACGACGAGATGGCCCAACAGATCGTCGAGCAGGGCGAGCTGAAGCAGCGGGCGCGGATCGGCTCGCTCTCCGGCGGTCAGCGCACCCGGGTCTCCCTGGCCCT
The DNA here is from genome assembly GCF_019192735.1 of Kitasatospora aureofaciens. Classification (GTDB taxonomy): domain Bacteria; phylum Actinomycetota; class Actinomycetes; order Streptomycetales; family Streptomycetaceae; genus Kitasatospora; species Kitasatospora aureofaciens_A. Next base: position 22,697 of record NZ_JAHTKP010000016.1, on the reverse strand, counting down.
CGCCCTCGGCAAGCGGCCCGACCTGCTGCTGCTCGACGAGCCGATGGCCGACCTCGACCCGCTCGCCCGGCACCAGCTCATGGGCACGCTGATGGCCGAGGCCGCCGAGCGCGGCACCACCATCGTGCTGTCCTCGCACATCCTTCCCGAGCTGGACGGCGTCATCGACTTCCTGCTGCTCGTGCAGCGCGGACGGATCCGGCTGGCCGGCGACCTGGAGGACATCCTGGACGGGCACCAGCTGCTCACCGGCCCCGCCGAGGCCGCCGGTGCCGACGCCCTGCCCGCCGAGGTGCTGGTCGAACAGCGTGTCGGCGGGCGCCGGGCCACCGCGCTGGTGCGCACCGGCGAACCGCTGGACGGTCCGTGGGAGGGCGGCCGGCCGGGCCTGGAGGATCTACTGCTCGGCTACCTCCGCGCACCGGCCGCCACCGGGCCCGGCACCACCCCCGGGGAGGCCACCCCCATGAACGACGAGGTCGCCGCATGAGTATGAACGTCCTGACCGGCCGCGCCGGCGCCACCGCGTCGGCCAGTCGGCGCCCCACCGCCCGCCGGGTGCGCGGACTGCTCTGGCTGACGCTCCGTCAGAATCGCGCCGTCCTGTGGACGCTGGCGGTCCTGGTGGTTCTCGTGGCGGCCGACCTGCTCTGGATCCACATCGCCAGCCGGCACGTCGTGGGAGTCCTGAGGCGGACCGGGTGCTACTACCCCGAGACCTGGTCCAACGGCCAGTGCTGGACCTTGCTCTCGCCCATCAACCGGCCGACCTACTGGTACGTCTCCATCCTCCAGCCCGCCGTCACCGCGCTCCCCCTGCTGATCGGCGTGTTCATCGGCGCGCCGCTGCTCGCCCAGGAGTACGAGCGCGGCACTATCCGCCTCATACGGGCGCAGTCGGTCAGCCCCCGGCGCTGGCTGGCCTCCCGCCTCGCGGTACCCGGCCTCGCCGTACTGGCCGCCACTGGCGTGCTCGCCGCGCTGATGAGCTGGGTGTGGTGGGTGGACATCGTGCACGGCCCGATCGCGTTCGACCCGCCGTTCCAGTTCTTCACCTACCCCGCCCTCGGGGTCGCACCGGTCGCCTGGTCCCTGTTCGCGCTCGCGCTGGGCGTGCTGATCGGCCAGCTGGTGCGCCGTACGCTGCCCGCGATGTTCCTCACCGGCGCTCTGGTCGCGATCATGTACGGCCTGGTCCGCTGGGCCCGCCCGTACTTCTACCCCCTCGTGGACCAGGTGGTCCCGCTGAACGAGGCGCACCCGACCAACTCGTGGCTGATCGACCGCGGAGTCGTCATGGCCGACGGCAGCCGCGTCAGCACCGATGTATGCCTGGGCACGGTCCGCTGCGACGGAGCCACCGCCTCCTGGATCCAGTACCATCCCGCCGCTCACCTCGTGCCGATCCAACTGGTCGAGGCCGCCCTCCTGTTGGTGCTCACCGCCGTCGCGTTGGCGGTCGTCTTCCGCCGGATGCGGCCGTAACGTCCCCATCGGGGCCGATAAGGACAGGCGCCGGTCAGGACGGGCGGCCCGGCGGGACGAGGCCGGACTGGTAGGCGATGGCGACGAGTTGGGCGCGGTCGCGGGCGTCCAGCTTGGCCATCGCGCGGTGCACGTGGGTGCGGACGGTGAACGGGCTGACGTACATCCGCTCCGCGATCTCCTCGTTGGTGAGGCCGGTGGCGGCCATCGACATCACCTCGCGCTCCCGGGCGGTGAGCACGGCGAGGCGCTCGGCGGTGTCGGCGGCCGCCGGACCGGGCTGGGCGAGGAACTGGTCGATGACGGCGCGGGTGGCCGCCGGTGAGAGGAGCGCGTCGCCGGCGGCGACCGTGCGGACGGCGGCGAGGAGTTCCTTCGGGTCCGCGCCCTTGCCCAGGAAGCCGCCGGCGCCCGCGCGCAGGGCCTGGGCCACGTACTCGTCGATCTCGAACGTGGTGAGGATGAGCACCCGGGTGCCGGCCAGCTCCTCGTCTCCGCAAATGGCGGCCGTCGCGCCGAGACCGTCGGCGCCGGGCATGCGGATGTCCATCAGGACGATGTCGGGCTTGGTGGCGCGGGCGAGCTCCACCGCCTCGTGGCCGTCGGCGGCCTCGCCGACGACCTCCATGTCGTCCTCGGCGTCGATGAGGACGCGGAAGGCACCGCGCAGCAGGGCCTGGTCGTCGGCGAGCAGTACGCGGATGGTCATCGGTGGTCCTTGTCGTCTCGGGCGGCGGTGCGCAGCGGGAGTTCGGCGGTGACGAGGAAGCCGCCGCCCGGGCGGTGGTCGGCGGCGAGCCGGCCGCCGACGGCGCCGGCCCGTTCGCGCATGCCGATCAGGCCGAAGCCGCCCTCGCCGGAGACCTGGCTGGGCAGCAGCACAGGGCGGCGGCCGGCCGTGGGCGTGGGGCCGCCGTTGGCGACGGTGACGGCGACCCGGCTCTCGCTGTAGCCGATGGTGACTTCGGCGTCGGCGCCGCGCGCGTGCTTGGCGACGTTGGTCAGGGATTCCTGGACGATCCGGTAGGCGGTGAGGTCGACGCCGGGCGACAGCGGCCGGGCCTCGCCCTCGACGGCGAGCCGGACCGGGAGGCCGGCCCGTTCGAAGGCGCTGATCAGGTCGGGGAGCCGGTCGAGACCGGGAGTTGGTTCCAGCGGGGCCGGGTCCTCGGCGCGGCGCAGCAGGCCGACGGTGGCGCGCAGCTCCTGGAGCGCGGAGCCGGTGGCGTCGGTGATGTGGCTGAGGACCTCGCGGGCCTGGGCGGGGTGGCTGTCCATGAGGTGGAGGGCGATGCCGGCCTGGGCGTTGGCGAGGGCGATGTGGTGGGCGACGACGTCGTGGAGGTCGCGGGCGATCCGGATGCGCTCGTCGGCGACGCGGCGGCGGGCCTCCTCCTCGCGGGTGCGCTCGGCGCGTTCGGCGCGTTCCTCGATGGCGGCGAGGTGGGCGCGGCGGTTGCGGATGGAGTCGCCGATGGCGCCGGGGAGCAGGGCCCAGGCGAGGACGCCGAGCCGTTCGCCGATGTGGCCGCCCGTGTCGGCGAGCAGCGAGGTCGCGGTGAGGATCACGGCGGTGAGGACGGAGGCGCGCAGCGCGGTGGTGCGGTCGGTGCGGACCGCGAGGAAGTACAGCGCGCAGAGCAGGGGCGTGGCCAGGGCGGGGGTGAGCCGGGGGGCGGTCAGGGTGAGCAGCAGGGAGCAGACGAGCGTGACGGCGACGACGGCGCGCGGGTAGCGGCGGTGGCCGAACACGGCAGCGGCGGAGATCAGCCCGATGACGCCGGTGAGCGGATCGAGGCCTGTGTAGTGGCCGGCCTGGTCGAGCGTGGCGCCGAGGCCGGTGGAGGTGATCAGGGCGGCGCCGCCGATGACGTCCAGCAGGCGGGGGTGGTTCTGGCGCAGGCGCTGCCAGGTGTCGGTCATGGTCGGCTCTCCGGGTCGCGAGTCGGGGGCCGTCGACGCACGCGGCGACGGCCCCCGACTGCAACGGTAATCGGTCGGTGTTCGAACCGGTGCCCGTGCTAGACGCCGACGGACTCCCGGACCGGGGCCGGCTCGGGGGCGGCGGTGTGCAGCTTGCTGCCCTCGACGTCGACGTCCGGTATCAGCCGGTCGAGCCGGCGCGGCAGCCACCAGGCCCGGCGGCCGAGCAGGGCGAGGACGGCCGGCACGATCGTCATCCGGACCACGAAGGCGTCGAAGGCGACGGCGGCCGCGAGCCCCAGGCCCATCATCTTGATCATCGGCTCGCTCATGCCGATGAAGCCCGCGAAGACGGAGATCATGATGAAGGCGGCGGCGGTGACCACCCGGGCGTTGTGCCGGAACCCGGTGACGATCGCCTCGCCGGGCTGCTCGCCGTGGACGAAGCCCTCGCGGATCCGGGTGACCAGGAACACCTCGTAGTCCATGGCCAGGCCGAAGACCACGCCGACCATGAAGATCGGCATCATGCTCATGACCGGGCCGGTCTGCTGCACACCGATCAGGTCGGCGAGCCAGCCCCACTGGAAGACCGCGACGACGGCACCGAGCGCGGCGGCCACCGACAGCAGGAAGCCGAGCGCGGCCTTCAGCGGGACGAGGACGGAACGGAACACCACCAGCAGCAGGAGGACGGCCAGGCCGACGACCACGGCGAGGTACGGCAGCAGCGCGTCGTTGAGCTTCTGCGACACGTCGATGTTCATCGCCGTGGTGCCGCTGACCAGGACGCTCGCCCCGGTGGCCGTCTTCAGGCCGGCGGCGTGGCCGCGGATGGCGTGCACCAGGTCGTTGGTCCGGGCGGCGCTCGGGCCGGTGGCCGGTATCGCGTTGAGCAGGGCCGTGTCGCCGGCCTTGTTGAACTTCGGCGGCGTGACGGTGACGACGCCGGGCAGGCCGGCGACGGTCTTGGCGACCTCGCTCGCGGCGGCCTTGGGGTCGGGGGCGCCCTTGGCGTCCACCACGACGGTCAGCGGGCCGTTGAAGCCGGGGCCGAAGCCCTCGGAGAGCAGGTCGTAAGCGCGGCGCTCGGTGGTGGAGGTGGGTTTGGCCTCGTCGCCCGGCAGGCCGAGCCGCAGGTCGAGTGCGGGGGCGGCGAGCACGCCGAGGCCGATCACACCGCCGAGCAGCACGGCGAGCGGGCGGCGCAGCACGAACCGGGCCCAGCGGGCGCCGCCGTTCTCCTTCGACGGCTCGCCGCCGCCCTTGCGGATCTTGCGGGGCAGCACCCGGCGGCCGATGAAGCCGAGCAGCGCGGGCACCAGGGTGAGCGCGACCAGGACGGCGATGACGACCGTGCCGGCGGCGGCCATGCCCATCTTGGCGAGGAGCGGGATGCCGACCACGGAGAGCCCGGCGAGGGCGATCACCACGGTGAGCCCCGCGAACACCACGGCGGAGCCGGCGGTGCCGACGGCCCGCCCGGCGGCCTCCTGGGGCGTGCGGCCCTCGGCGAGCTCGGCGCGGTAGCGGGAGACGATGAACACCGCGTAGTCGATGCCGACCGCGAGGCCGAGCATCATCGCGAGCGTGCCGGTGGTGCTGGACAGGCCCAGCATGCTGCCGAACGCGGTGATCAGGGCCATCCCGAGGCCGACGCCGACCACCGCGGTGAGCAGTGGCAGCCCGGCGGCGACCAGCGAGCCGAAGGTGATCACCAGGACGACCGCGGACAGCGCCATGCCGATGGCCTCGCTGCTCCCGCCGGTCTTGCCCTTGGTGCTCAGCGCGTTCCCGCCGATCTCGACCTTGAGCCCGGCGTCCCGTCCGTGCTGGGCGGCCTGCTCCAGGGCGTCCTTGGCGCCCGTGGAAAGCGTGCCCGCCTTCACGGAGTAGCTGACGGTCGCGTACGCGGTGGTGCCGTCCTTGGAGACGGCGCCGGCCTTGAACGGGCTGACCGCGCCGGTGACCTCCTCGGCGTGGGCGAGTTCGGCGACCGTCCGCTCGACCGCCTGCTGGTTGGGGCCGGCGGTGATCTTCTGCCCGGAGGGCGCGACGAACACCAGTCGCGCGGAGGCGCCGTCGGCGTGGCCGCCGGGGAAGCGCTCGTTCATGAGGTCGAAGGCCTTCTGCGCCTCCGTCCCGGGCATCGCGAAGCCGTCGTCGGGGGCGGCGGGCGCCTTGGCCGCGAGGACCCCGCCGACCGCCAGCAGCGCGACCCAGAGCAGGGTCACCAGCCGGCGCCGGACGAAGGCCCATCGGCCCAGACGGTAAAGGAACGTGGCCACGGGAGAGCGGACTCCTTCGGATCTCGGTCAGTGCGCGCCGCGGACGGGGCCGGCACCGGTGTAGGTGCGGTCCGCCCGCAGCGTGACCCATCCTTGATCGCCGGCCCCTCCTCCGTCGTCGTCCCTGCGCAGACAGTTTCCGTACTGCGGACGCAGTACGACCCCTCCCCGGACGGCGGAACGCGCGGCCTCCGCCGGGAGCAGCCGGGGGTGCTCCAGCAGGCGCAGGCCGGGCCCGCACGAGGGCCGCGCGAGACCCGGGTCACCCGTGCGGACGGTGACGACGGGCCGTGCGCGGGCGGGCGAAGTAGCGTGATGTGCCTGGCCCGGCCGTTTCCGGACGCCCGGCCCGACCCCACCCGATCGGTGCTGACCCCAGCCCGCCGCCGGAGGTGCCCCATGGGCGTTCCCGCCGCCCGCATCGTGTTCGACGAGAGCGACCGCACGGCCGTCGCGGACGCGGTGGCGGAGATCCTCGCCACCGGCGCGCTCACCCTCGGCCCCTGGACCGAGCGCTTCGAGCAGGCCTTCGCCGCCGAGCACGGTGCCTCGCACGCCGTCGCGGTGGCCAGCGGCACGGCGGCGCTGGAGGTGATCCTGCGCAGCATCGGCGTCCGCGACCGCGACGTGGTCGTCCCGGCCGTCACCTTCTACGCGACCGCCGGCGCCGTCCTCCACGCGGGCGGCCGTCCGGTGATCGCCGACGTCGACCCAGCCACCCTCGCGCTCGCCCCGGACACCCTGGAGGCGGCCCTCACCCCGGATACCGCCGCCGTCGTACTCGTGCACATCGGCGGGCTGATCACCCCCGACGTCGACGCCCTGCGCGCCGTCTGCGACCGGCGCGGTATCCCGCTCGTCGAGGACGCCGCGCACGCCCACGGCAGCAGCATCGGCGGGCGCGCCGCCGGCTCGTTCGGCCTGGCCGGCGCGTTCTCCTTCTACCCGACCAAGGTCACCACCAGCGGCGAGGGCGGCATGATCCTCACCGAGTCGCCCGAGCTGCGCGACGAGGCCCGGATCTACCGCGACCAGGGCAAGGGCTCGTTCACCACCAACCACCACGTGCTGCCGGGCTACTCCTGGCGGATGAGCGAGCTGAACGCCGCCGTCGGCGCCGTCCACCTGCGCCGGATCAAGGAGTTCATCGAGACCCGCCGCGCGGTCGCCCGCCGGTACGACGCGGCGCTGGCCGGGCTGGACGGCCTGGATCCGGTGCTCGAACCGGCCGGCTGCCGCAGCAACTACTACAAGTACGTGGCGCTGCTGCCGCGCGGCGTCGAGCGGGCCGACTTCAAACGGGCCGTCGCCGAGGAGTACGGCGTGCGGCTCTCCGGCGAGGTGTACGACCTGCCGCTGCACCTCCAGCCGGTGCTCGCCCCCTACCGGCGTGGTCCGCTGCCCGCCGCCGAGGACGTCTGCGCGCGGCAGATCTGCCTGCCGGTGCACTCCGACATGACCGAGGACGAGGCCGACCAGGTCGTCGAGGCCGTCTCGGCCGTCCACCGGCGGCTCGCCGGCTAGCGGACCGGGCGATCGGCCGCCCGGCGAAGACCGACCGTCCGAGCAGGTACCCACGAAGGCACCCGAGTTGGCACCCGATAAGGAGAGAGAACGTGCGGATAGCCGTCACCGGGGGATGCGGATTCATCGGCTCACACGTCGTGGACCGGCTGGTCGCGGCCGGGCACGACGTCCTCGCGATCGACACCGCCGACACGTACCTCAACCCGGACGCCGAGCACGCCCGGATCGACGTCCTCGACCTGCCCGGCCTCACCTCCGCCCTCGCCGGCCGCGAGGTCGTCTACCACCTCGCCGCGATGGCCGACGTCGAACAGGTCCGCGCCGACCCGGTCCGCGCCGTCCGGATCAACATCGACGGCACCGAGACCGTCCTGGAGGCCGCCCGGCGCAGCGGCCTCAGCCGCACCGTCCTCGCCAGCACCGTCTGGGTGTACGGCGCCGCCCTCGCCGCCGAGGACCAACTCGGCGGTGATGAACAGGAGTTGGACGAGCACGTGCCGATCGAGCTGGAGCACAGCGGGCACCTCTACGTGGCCACCAAGCTCGCCGCCGAGATGCTCGTGCACAGCTACCGCGAGCTGTACGGCCGGCACTTCACCATCCTGCGCTACGGCATCCCGTACGGGCCGCGGATGCGGGACGAGCTGGTCGTCGCCCGGTTCGTGCAGGAGGCGCTGGCCGGGCGGCCGATCACCATCGCGGGCGACGGCCGGCAGAGCCGCAACTTCGTCTACGTCGAGGACCTCGCCGACGCCCACGTCCGGGCCCTCTCCCCCGCCGCCGAGGACCAGACCGTCGCCCTGGAGGGCCCGGCCGCCGTCTCGGTGCGCGACATCGCCGACACCGTGGACGAGTTGCTCGGGCCCGTCACCATCGAGCACATTGAGGCCAGGACCGCCGACTACGCGGGGCGGCGGATCTCCTCGGCCCAGGCGAAACGGCTGCTCGGCTGGTCGCCGCGGACCAACTTCACCGACGGCGTGCGGCGGTACGCGGACTGGTACCGGGCCACCACCGGTTCGTGAGCCCGGACGCCCGATGCCGCACGCGCTGCTGATCTCCGGCTCACTCGGCCAGGGCCACGACGTGATGGCCGAGGCCTGCGCCGACACCCTGCGGGCGCGCGGCTGGACCACCAGCACCGTCGACGCGATGGCCCTGCTCGGCGAGCGCTCGGGCGCCGCCGGGGAGGCGGTGTTCCGGCGGCTGCTCGACCTGCCCGGGGTCTACGACGCCTTCCACTTCTCCGCGCTGCGCCCCGGCGCCCGGATCGCGCTGCTCGCCGACGCGGCGGCCCGCGCCCGGCTGGTGCCGGCCCTGCGGCGGCTGGTCGCGGAGCAGCGGCCGCAGCTGGTGGTGTCGGTGTTCGCCACCGCGACCTCGGCGGTCAACCGGCTGCCGCGGTGGGACTTCCGGCACTTCGTGTTCTGCACCGACGTCACGCCGCACCGGCTGTGGGTGCAGGAGGGGACCGACCTCTTCCTCGTCACCTCCGAGGTCGCGGCGTGCGCGGTGCGGCGCTACCACCCCGGGGCGGAGATCGCCGTGCTGCCGGCGCCGCTGCGCGAGCCGTTCTACCGCGCGCCGGGCCGGGCCGAGGCCCGGGCCGAGGCGGGGGTGCCGGCGGGCGCCCGGTGCGTGCTGCTCATGTCCGGGTCGTGGGGCCTCGGACCGCTCGCGCGGACGGCGACCTCCCTCGCGGCTGCCGGGCCGCACGTGCTCGCGGTGGCCGGGCGCAACCGGGAGCTGGAACGGCGGCTGCGCCGGGCCGCGGGGCGGGAGCCGCGATTGCACCCCTACGGGTACACCGAGCGGATTCCGGCGCTGATGGCCGCGGCCGACCTCGTGGTGACCAGCTCCGGCGACACCTGCAGCGAGGCACGGGCGCTGGGCCGGCGGCTCCTGCTGCTCGACGTCGTCCAGGGGCACGGGCGGGACAACCTGCAGCACGAGCTGGAGCTCGGCCACGCCGACGTCACCTCCGCCCGGCCGGCCGAGGTGGTCCGCAACGCCCTCGCCGCCCTCACCCGGCCGGAGCCGCCCCCGTCGGCGGGCGCGACGCCGGAGGCGTGGCGGACGGGGTTCGAGGCAGCGCTCGCGCGGGTGGGGCTGGGGTAAGGCGGGGGTCACGGAGGCGTCGGCGCGGCTGGGCCCGACGGTGGGACGGCGTGGTCGCGGAGGGGGCCGAGGGTGAGGGCGCGGGTGCGGCAGTGGGCGGCGATGAACGGGAGGGCGGCGAGGGTGGCGCGCCAGGAGTCGGGGGCGCAGGTGCAGTCGGAGTCGTGGAGGAGGAGGGTCGCGCCGCCGGTGAGGCCGGGGCGGGCGGTGGCGTAGACGGAGTCGCCCGTGGCCTCCGCCGTCCAGTCCCGGCCCCAGGCCGTCCACAGCACCGTCCGCAGGCCGAGGCGGCGGGCGGCCAGCGCCGGGCCGGCCGTCAGCACTCCGTACGGCGGCCGGTACCAGACCGGGCGGGCCCCGCACAGGTCGGTCACCGCCTCGGCGGCGCGGCGCAGTTCCCGCAGGTCGCGGGTCGGGGCCGGGCGCCACTGCTGCCGGTGGTACCAGCCGTGCACGGCTACCTCGTGCCCGCGCACGACCAGTTCCCGGCCGAGGGCGGGGGCGCGCTCCAGCATCGTGCCGAGCAGGAAGAAGGTGGCACGGGCGCCGAGTTCGTCCAGGACGTCGAGGATGTAGGGGGTGCTGCGCGGGTCCGGCCCGTCGTCGAAGGTCAGGGCGATGTGGCCGGGGTCGGCGCCGTAGCCGGCGGTGCGGCGGGCCACCGTGCGGCGCAGCACCGGGAGGCGGACGGCTGCCGGGGCGAGGTGCAGGAATTCGACGCTCGCGGCGAGGGTGAGGGCCCGGCCGACGCGGTTCACCCGAAGCGGGACGCCATGCGCCGGAACACACCCGGCGCCACGCCGTGGATCCGGGCCGGGACGCCCAGCCAGTGCGGCACGAACAGGCGGTCTCGCTCCGTGCGGATCGTCGCAACAACGGTGTCCGCGACCCGCTCGGCCGACACCGGGCGGGGCCGCTCACGCTGGTAGGGGGTGCCCCGGCGGTCGAAGAACGGCGTGTCCACCGGCCCCGGCAGCACCAGCCGCACCCCCACCCCCGTGCCGCGCAGCTCGTACCAGAGGCTCTCGGCGAACATCGCCAGCCCGCCCTTGGTCGCCGCGTACCCCGACTCGTCGCGCACGCCCACCTGGCCGGCGATCGAGCCGAGCAGCACGATCCGCCCGTGGCGGCGCTCCAGCATGCCGGGCAGGAGGAGCCGCACCAGCCGCAGCGGCGCGGCGAAGTTCACCTCGATCATCCGGTCCAGCATGTCGGACGGGGTCTCCGCGAACGGGCCGCGCCAGCCCAGGCCCGCGCTCGCCACCAGGGCGTCGACCCGCCCGGTGACGGCGAGGGCCGCCTCGGCGAGGCGGGCGGGGCCGTCCGGCTTGCTCAGGTCCTCGGGCAGGGCGCGGCCGCCGGTGCGGGCGGCCAGCTCGTCCAGCCGGGTGCGGTCCGTGCCCGAGAGCAGCGGCTGCCAGCCCTCCTCGGCCAGCCGGGTCGCGGTGGCGCGGCCGATGCCGGAGGACGCGCCGGTGATCAGCACGACGGGGCTCTCGGGCGACCCCGCGCGTCGGGGCCGTCGGGGGGCTTCGTCCGCCATCGCGCACCTGCCGCTCTGCCGTCGTGCGTGAACCGCCGTCCGTTTTGTCCGGCAAGTCACCTTCGCACGGCGGCGCCGTCCGGGCTACCGGGGCGGGACGGCCGCCTCCGCCTCCGCACCGGCCTCGGCCACCACCACCTCCGCCGACTCCCCGTCCAGTTCGCCGAACCGGGACAGCACGAACGTGCCGCCGACCGCCACCGCGAAGCCCGTCAGCGCACACCACTGGAAGCCCGGGCGCGCGGCGTCCCCGAGCACCGCCACCCCGACCAGGGCCGGGCCGAAGGTCTCGGCGACCGTCCCGGCGGCGGTCGCGGCGGTCACCGTGCCGCGCTGCAACGCGAGCGCGTACGCGAGATAGCCGCCCAGGCCGCCGACGACGAGCGCGTAGGCGGCCGGATCGGTGAGGAAGTGTCCGAGGCTCTGCACGTCCATCACCCGCACGGCGAGGCTGGTCACGCCGAAGCCCGCGCCCGCGAGGAGGCCGAGGCCGGCGGCTGCGGCGGTTCCGTTCCGGCGGACCAGGACGATGGTGAGCAGCAGCATGAGGACGGTCGTCCCGAGCAGCGCCCAGTGGAAGGCGGACGCGGCGTACTCGCGGCCCTCCTGACCCGAGCCCAGCGCGAGCAGGGTCAGGCCGAGGACGACCGCGACGATTCCCGCCAGGTCGCTCCGGCGCAGCCGGGCGCCGAGCAGCCAGACGGTGGCGAGGGCGGTCACGGCGAGGCTGGCGTTGGTGACGGCCTGCACGAGGAAGAGAGGGAGGCTGCGCAGGGCGACGATGCTGAGGGCGAAGCCGACGATGTCCAGCAGGGTGCCGACCACGAACTGCCACGAGCACACCAGCGCCGCCAGCAACCCCGCCCGCACCCGGTCCGCCCGCGGCGCCGACCTGGCCCCGCGCGCCTGGAACACCGCCCCGAAGCCGAAACACACGGTCGCGACCAGCGCCGTGGTGAGTCCGAGCAGCATGCCTCTCCCAGCCTCGGGGGCAGCATCGATCCACCACCAGTCTGTGTCAGGTGGGGCGGTGACGCACGGGTGAGGCGGGCGGGAGCTGTGAACCCGAGCGGGGTGCGGCTTATTGCTTCAGGGCGACGGCCGCGTACGCGCACGCCTCCGAGTCGCTGGTGGGCGGGTCGTCGGCGGACGGGCGCCAGCGCGGGGTCGGGACAACGCCGGGGGCGATGAGGGTCCAGCCGGTGAAGAAACGGGTGAACTCGGGGAGCGTGCGGGCCTGGGCGGCGGTGCCCGCCGCTTCGTAGATGCGGACCAGGCGGGCGATCTCCTCCGGGGCGAAGTCGGGGGTGACGTGGGTCATGACGAGCGCGCTGCCGGGGGCCAGGGCGGACTTGAGGTGCTCGACGATCCCGTACGCACCGTGGGCGTCGGGGACGAAGTGGAACAGGGCGTTGAGCGAGACCGCGACCGGGCGGGTGAGGTCGAGGGTGTCGCGCAGGCCGGGTGCGGCGAGGAGGCGTGCCGGGTCGGTGACGTCGGCCTCGACGTAGGCGGTGCGACCCTCGGGGGTGCCGGTGAGGAGGGCCTGGGCGTGGGAGAGCACGATCGGGTCGTTGTCGGCGTAGACGACGCGGGCGCGCGGGTCGACGCGCTGGGCGACCTCGTGGAGGTTGGGCGAGGTGGGGATGCCGGTGCCGATGTCGAGGAACTGGTCGATGCCGGCCCGGGCGAGAGCGCGGGTGGAGCGGTGGACGAAGGAGCGGTTGGCGCGGGCGGCGGCGCGCAGCCAGGGGCCGACGGCGAGAGCCTGGCCGGCGGCCTCGCGGTCGGCGGCGAAGTTGGTGAAGCCGCCCAGGTAGTAGTCGTACATCCGGGCCGAGTGCGGCACGTTCAGCCGGAGGTCGACTCCGTCGTACTGGCCCATCGTGCTCCTCCCCCGGTCCCCGTCGCGTCGCGGACCGTGATCGATTGCTGCCCACGGCATCCGGGGGTCAATCACGCGCCGACCCCCCGACAAACCAGGCGGTCGATCCCGACCAACCAGGCTGCCAATCCCACGAGATGACAATCTGTATTCGGTTTGCAGCCTGGAGTGACAGGCCTGATCGAATGAGGATGGGCGCACACAGCCCGACCCTCGGGTGGCCCGGCGAGCAGCCTGCGGCCACGGAAAGCAGGCTCGATGACGATCGACAAGGGTGCCCGCGAGGCCGTCGCGGTGCCGGGCGACTCCGCCAACGTCCGGATGGAGCTGGCGTATTCGGCGTTCTGCGAGACGCACGAACCCGCCTGGCAGGCGCTCGCGCTCACCCGGATAGGCAATCGCGCGGACGTCGCGCTGGTGGTGGAGGCGGTCAAGGAGGACCTCGCGCGGTGCTGGTCGCAGGTGCTGCGGTTCGAGGAGCCCGCCGCGTACGCCTGGCGGCTGGCGAACCGGCACGTCGCGGACTGGGCGGCGGCCGAGGAGCCGGTGGCGGTCGAGGCGGTCACCTTCGCGGCGGTGATCGGCGCGTTCAAGCAGGTGGCGAACGGGCTCCTGCGCAGCGAGGCGGACGAGGTGCGGCTGTACGCGGCGATCCTCGAACTGCCGGACCGCCAGCGGGACGTGATCATCCTGCGGTATCTGCTCGGCCTGCACGTCAAGGTGATCGGGGCGTACCTGGACCGGCCGGTGGCGACCGTCCACTCGAACCTGCGGCACGCCCGCGAGCGGCTGGCGCGGCGGCTCGGGGTGCGTGAACTGCCGGACCGGGGAGGCGATCAATGAGCCCTCGGGAGGAGACGCACCCGTCGACGGACGGGGCGCACGCCTCTGCGGCGGGGCGCGCGCCGTTCTACGTGCCCCGACCCGAACGCGCCAACGCCGAACGGATCGCGGCGCTGCGCCAGGCCCGCCTCACGGCTGCACCGACGCACCTGCCGTCCGAGCACGAGCAGGCCGCCTTCGAACTGGGCCTGGTGGTGGCCCTGGTGCTGGGCGCGCCGGACGCCTCGCGCGGGCTGGACCTGCTGGTGAACGCGCGCCGGATCGAGCCCGAGGGCGCGGAGGTGTTCGGCGCGCTGCTGTACGCAACCGGACGCGAGGAGGGTGCGGAGTTCTGGTGGCGGTTCGCCGCCGGATCGGGCAGCGGGACGGCCGCGTACTGCCTGCACCTGCACCACCTGAAGCTCGGCGAGCCCGACGACGCGGACTACTGGCGGGCCTGGTCGGACCAGCTCGCCACGGCCGAACGCCCGCCCGGACCAAGGCCGTTGCAGGTGAGCCGGCCGCTGCTGCCGGAGGCCGTGCGGCGCGACATCCTGTCCCGCTGCCACCGCGGGCTGGCGCCGCAGCTACCGCCCGCGCTCGTCGCGGTGATCGACCGGCTGCCGGTGCAGGACGACGGGGAGGAGCCGTGCGAGGTGCCGAGCCCCTGGGAGCTCACCTCGGGAACGACGGCAGCCTGTTCGTGGGACATGTGGGCCGACCCGTCGGGGTGAACCGGGGCCCGGTCCGAGAGCTCCCGGATCCGCCAGTCGGTCACAACGGGCCCGCCGGGGTCACGACGGGCCCGCCCGGGCCTGCGGCACTAGAATTCCCATCATGGGAGAGCGCCCGAGCGCGCCCACCGCGCCGCCCCTCGTGCTGGTCACCGACTCGGACTCGCAGCTGATCGACCCGGGCCGGGCCTACCACCTCGGCCGCGACCCGACCAGCGAGATCGTCCTCGACGACCCCCGGGTCTCCTGGCACCACGCCGTCCTGCACGCCGCCGGCGACCACTGGCTGCTGGAGGACGTCGGCAGCACCAACGGCACCTACGACGGGGGCCGCCGGATCAGCAGCGAGGACGTCGGCCCCGGCACCCGGCTGCGCTTCGGCAACCCGGCCGACGGCCCGTCCGCGACCTTCGCCGGCCTGCCCCGCCCCGCGCCGGGCGAACACCCGTCCCTGCTCGCCCCGCAGTCCTCCGGCGTCTTCCGCAGCCCCAGCTCCGTGCTCCAGCTGCCCGCCCGCACGGCGGTGCGGATCGGCCGCTCGTACGACAACGACCTGGTCCTGGACGACCTGGTGGTCTCCCGCCACCACGCCGAACTGCGCGAACTGCCCGACGGCAGCCACGAGATCGTCGACCTCGACAGCCACAACGGCACGTACCTCAACGGCCGCCCGGTCTCCCGCGCCCCGGTCGGCCCGGCCGACATCATCGGCATCGGCCACTCCGCGCTCTGCCTCTCCGACGGCCGGCTCGTCGAGTACACCGACACCGGCGAGATCTCGCTCGACGTCCAGAACCTCGTGGTCCGGGTCGGCCCGGACCGGCGGGTGCTGCTGGACGACGTCAGCTTCCCGCTCGCCGAGAAGGCGCTGCTCGCCGTGGCCGGCCCCAGCGGCGCCGGCAAGTCCACCCTGCTCAACGCGCTCACCGGGCTGCGCCCCGCCGACGAGGGCACGGTCCTGTACGACGGGCGCGACCTCTACCGGGACTACGCCGAACTGCGCCGCCGGATCGGCCTGGTGCCGCAGGACGACATCCTGCACACCCAGCTCACCGTCCGCCGCGCCCTGTCCTACGCCGCCGAATTACGCTTCCCCGGCGACACCGCCGCGCACGAGCGGGAGGCCCGGGTCGCCGAGGTGATCCACGAGCTGGGCCTGGACGACCGGGCCGAGCAGGTGATCGCCAGCCTCTCCGGCGGCCAGCGCAAGCGGGTCAGCGTCGCGCTGGAGCTGCTGACCAAGCCCTCGCTGCTCTTCCTCGACGAGCCGACCTCCGGCCTGGACCCGGGCATGGAGCGCTCGGTGATGCACATGCTGCGCGGGCTGGCCGACGACGGCCGCACGGTGGTCGTGGTGACGCACAGCGTGCTGAGCCTGAACGTGTGCGACCGCCTGCTGGTGCTCGCCCCCGGCGGCCGGACGGCCTACTACGGGCCGCCGGACGAGGCGCTGCCGTTCTTCGGCTTCGAGGAGTGGCCGGAGGCCTTCGAGGCGTTCGAGAACGAGGACCACGCGGCCTGGCAGCAGCGGTTCCTCGCCTCGCCGCAGTACCGGCGGTACGTGACGGCCGAGGCGGCCGAGGCGGCGACGCCGGTGCTCCCTCGGGCGAAAGCAGCGGCACCGGCCATCGGGCGGGAGAAGCCGCAGGGCTGGTTCGCCCAGCTCGGCACCCTGGTGCGCCGGTACACGGCGGTGCTGGCCGCCGACCGGCTGTTCCTCACCGTGATGCTGGTCCTGCCGTTCGTCATCGGCCTCATGTGCAGGGTGATGGCCGGCACCCGGCTCACCCCGGACAACGCCGTCAACTGCCTGCTCACGCTCTGCATCGGCGGCCTGCTCACCGGCGCCGCCAACTCGGTGCGCGAGGTGGTCAAGGAACGTGCGATCTACCAGCGGGAACGGGTCGTCGGGCTGTCCCGGTCCGCATACCTGGTCTCCAAGATCGTGGTGCTCGGCGCGATCACGGCCGGTCAGGCCGTGGTGCTGACCGTGGTCGGCCTGGCCGGGGTGAACCTGTCCTTCGCGGTGCCGACCGGGGTGGTGATGCCCCAGCTGCCCGAGCTGATCATCGCGGTCGCGCTGCTCGCCTTCTCGGCCATGATGCTCGGCCTGGTCACCTCCGCCCTGGTGGACAAGGAGGAGGCCACCATGCCGCTGCTGGTGCTCATCTCGGTGCTGCAGATCGTGTTCAGCGGCGTGATGCTCAAGCTGCACGGCGTGCCCGGCCTGGAGCAGTTCGCCTGGCTGGTGCCCTCCCGCTGGGGCCTGTCGGCGATGGCCCGGACGGTCGAGCTGCACGGCATCTTCCCGACCGCGATCACCGCGGACCCGTTGTTCCGCCACCAGCGCACCGGGTGGCTGGTCAGCATGGTGGTGCTGCCCACGCTGACCGCCCTGTACGGGCTGCTCGTGCTGGCCCTGCTGCGGCGGCACGAACCCACGATCATGCGCAGGTAGCGGCCCCACGATCATGCGCAGGTAGCGGCCGGACCGCAGCCGGCGGCCGGATCGACGGCGCCGGGAAGGGCCGGGCCACCGCCGGTAGAGTGGAAACCGACCTGTGGTGCGAGTGCCGCACGCAGCCGTGGCCCCCGGCTCCGGCTCGCGCGGCGGAGGAAATGTAGCCGCCCATGGACGAGTTCGCGTTCCGCCCCACCCACGTCGCCCCGCCGGCCGGGATGGCCACCTGGGCGGCCCCGGACCCGGCCCGGCCCTCCGCCCGGCTGGACAGCCTGCTCCCGGTGCGGCTGATCTCCCGGCAGGGCGACTGGGCGCAGATCCTCTGCTCC
Organism: Kitasatospora aureofaciens; assembly: GCF_019192735.1. Taxonomy (GTDB): domain Bacteria; phylum Actinomycetota; class Actinomycetes; order Streptomycetales; family Streptomycetaceae; genus Kitasatospora; species Kitasatospora aureofaciens_A. Next base: position 5,582 of record NZ_JAHTKP010000016.1, on the reverse strand, counting down.
AACGGCTGGACCGCCTGGGTGGACGGCCGCCTGCTGATCACCCTCCCGGACGCCCCGCCCGCCGCCGGCGGCCCGCCCGCCCGGACCGCCGACCCCCGCCCGGCCCTCGCCGAGGCCGAGGGCGCGCTGGCCCGCTACCGGGCGATGCTGGAGAGCCTCGCGGCGGGCGCCCTGGACCTGGAGTCCTTCCAGGACCGGGCCCGCGGCCTGCGGGTCGGCCTGGTCGTCGACGGCGAGGCGCTGTGGGTGTTCGACCCGGTGCACGACCGGTGGTGCTACTGCGACGGGCTCCAGTTCCAGACGTACGCGGCCACCGACCGGGCGTCCCCGACACCGTCCCCGGCACCGACATCGGCACGGGCCCCGTCCCCGCCACCCTCCCCGGCACGGGCCCCGTCCCCGCCACCCTCCCCGGCGCCCGCGCCCGCGGAGGGCCCGTACGCCCCCACCCGAACGGGTGAACCGTGATCCCGGCCGAGCATCCGTCCGCCACCAGCCTGCCCGCCGGCATGGTCGGGCGGAAGGTAGCGGGCTACCGGCTGGAGGGCGAGATCGGACGCGGCGGCATGGCCGTCGTCTACCGGGCGAAGGACCTGCGGCTCGGCCGGACCGTCGCGGTCAAGCTGCTGGCGCCCGAGCTGGCCCGCAACGAGGTGTTCCGGCAGCGGTTCATGCACGAGTCCGAAGCCGCCGCCGCGATCGACCACCCGCACATCATCCCGGTGTTCGAGGCCGGGGAGCACGACGGCATCCTGTTCATCGCCATGCGCTACGTCGAGGGCGGCGACCTGCGCGCCCTGATCAACCAGGACGGCCCGTTCCCGGTCGAGCGGGCCGCCCGGCTGGCCCTGCAGATCGCCTCCGCCCTGGACGCGGCGCACGACCACGACCTGGTGCACCGCGACGTCAAGCCGGGCAACGTGCTGGTGGCCGCCGGCACGGACAGCGAGCACCCCGAGCACCTGTACCTGGCGGACTTCGGGCTCACCAAGAAGTCGCTGTCGCTCAGCGGGCTGACCAGCGTCGGCCAGATCGTCGGGACGCTCGACTACGCGGCGCCCGAACAGATCTCCGGCCGGCCGCTGGACGGGCGCTGCGACCAGTACAGCCTGGGCTGCGTGGTGTTCGAGATGCTGGCCGGTGCGCCGCCGTTCCGCCGGGAGAGCGACCTCGCGCTGCTCTGGGCGCACCTCAACGACCCGCCGCCCACCCTGCGCGAGCACCGCCCCGACCTGCCGGCCGCCGTGGACGCCGCGGTCGCCCGGGCGCTCGCCAAGGCCCCGGAGGACCGGTACGCGAGCTGCCTGCAGTTCGTCGCCGAGCTGCGCGCGGCCACGGCCGCCGGGCCCGCGCCGTGGACCAAGGGCGGGCCGCCCACCCGAGTCGTCCCGGCGGTCGCCGCATCGGCGGCCGTGCCCGAGCCGTCCGTGCCCGAGCCGCCCGCGTGGGCCGTCCCGGTCGTCCACCCGCCGCCGCGCGACTGAGCCGCCACGCGAGTAAAGGGAACCGAAGGGAGCCGTCAGCGATGAACGCCGTCAGCGAGGTCTTCGCGATGCTCGCCGCCGCGATCCACCTGATCGTGTGGCCGCTGGAGAGCTTCCTGTACGGGCACCCACGCGTGCGCTTCCTGCTCACCGGCAGCACGGCGGACGCCCCGGAGGTCCGGCTGTGGCGCTTCAACGTCGGCTTCTACAACCTGTTCCTGGCGCTGGGCCTGGTGGCGGGCCTGGTCCTGCTGCACACCGGGCACGCGACCGCCGGGCGGGCGGTGATCACCTACATCAGCTGGTTCATGATCGCCGGCGGGGTCACGCTCTTCGCGTCGGAGCCGAAGCTGTGGCGCGGCGCCCTCGGACAGGCGGTACCCCCGGTGATCGTCCTGCTCGCCCAGGTGTTCTGAGGGCTCGCGGGGGGGCACGCCGCAGTCAGCCCGGCACCTCGCCCCGGCGCCCCACCCGGGCCGCCAGCAGCGCGCCCAGCCCGCCCGTGAGCAGCCCCCAGCCCGCGGCCAGCGGGACGGCCGTCCACAGGTCCGGGCGCAGGGTGAGGCTGCCGCTGCCGAGGCCGGCGAGCGGGTTGGCGCTGCCGAGGATGGAGCCGAGCAGGTCGCCGAGGCCGCCCTGGCCGATGCCGACGCCCAGCACGGACAGGCCGTAATCGGCGTCCACCCGGGTCCACGCGCCGATCAGCGCCACGGCCACGGCGGTGGCCAGCGCCAGCCGGACCGCGTGCTGCCAGAGCGGGACCGTCCGCGGCGAGCGGTACGCGGCAAGGAACCCGGCGGCGAGCAGCAGGACGGCGGCGATCGGCAGCAGCCACCAGCTGCGCGCGTCGTGGTCGGCGAGGGTGCCGAGGCTGATCGTGGCCTGCTGCCCGTCCGGGGCGCGCAGCACCTCGGCGAGCGGCTTCGGCACCGGCAGGCCGACCGCGCCGGTGAGCCGTCCGTGCCACTCGGCGCCGAGCCCGACACCGAACGCCAGCCAGGCGAGGTCGGGCAGCGCGAGCAGCACCACGGCCATCGTCTGCCGGGCGTTGCCGTGCACGAGCGCCGTCAGCACCCCCGTCACCACGCCGATCGCCACGTACGCGAGCAGCACCAGCCAGAGCGCGAACGCGGCCGGGCGGACGGCCTGCTGGTACCGCACCAGGGTGCCCGGCAGCGGCGCCCGGCGGGACACCGCGAACGTGCCGGCGAGCACCACCAGAAGCCAGGCGAGCCCGATCCCGACCGTGCTGGGCCCGTCCGCGTGAAAGCCGACCTCCGGGTTCAGGCCGAGCGCACCGCCGATGGCCTGCACGAGGTCGCTGCCGATCTGGACGGCGAAGGTGTGCCGGGCACCGAGGGTGAGCAGCACGAGGGCGAGCAGCCAGAGCACCACCGTCCGGGCGAGCCGGCCGAGCAGTTCGCCGCCGCCGGTCACCGCCCGGAAGCGCAGCTGGCGCAGGAACACCTCGGCCATCACCACCGCGCCGACCAGGCCGACGGACAGCGGCATCGCGCTGATCCCGGCGTCCACCTGGGCGAAGTGCCCTGCGCCGCCGTCGAGTTGGACGGATCCGCCGACGGCGAGCGCCACCGTGGCGGCGAGCACGGACGGGAAGCCGCCGTCCGGGAGGTCGCCGGCGCCGGCCAGCCAGAGGCCGAGCGCGGCCACCGCGCCCATCGCGGCGAGCCCGGCCACCACGACGGCGAGCGCGTCCAGCCAGCCGCGCACGGCGCCCTGCACGTCGGCGGTGCCGGTCCTGGCCTGCTGCATGTCGCCTCCTGCTCCTTCGGGCTCCTTGAGCTCCTTTGAACTCCTTCGGGTGGATTCCAGAGTGACCGACGCCGGGTGAGCACGCTCGGCGACGCTCCCCGCACCTGCTGTTGCGGCGGGCTGGGCCCGGGGGGAGAAATGGAAGCCAGTGGCAGGAGCTTTCCCGGGCCGGCGTCTGTCCGCCGGCCGCCTGCGAAACGGAGCCTCGATGAGTCCCCAACCGCCCCCCGGCCCGCCGAGCGAGCCGCCCCACGGTCCCCCGTCCGGCCCGCTGGCCGGTCCGCCGTCGGGCGGCGGCGCGGCCGGCCCGCCGTCCGTCCCCCCGCCGCCCTCCGGGCCTCCCGGACCGCCCTCGGGCGGCGCCCCACGCGGGCCGTACAGGCCCTGGTGGCGCTCCGGGCGCGGGATCGCGCTGGCCGCGGGGACGGTGGTCGTCGCCGTGGTGGCGACCGTGCTGATCGTCAACAACCAGAGCAGCCACAAGGAGGCCCTGCCGGCCGCCAACGAGGTCGCCCTGCAGACACCGGCCGATCCGGGCCCGGCGCCGTTCACCCAATCGGTGGAAACCACCCCGGTGAGCCCCCCGGCCCCCGCCCCCGCGACCTCGCAGGCACCCGCCCCCGCGACCTCGCAGGCACCCGCCCCTGGGACCTCGCAGGCGCCGAAGCCCGGGCAGACCGGCGGCGCCACCTCGCCCGCGGTCATCCACAGCGTGCAGGGGACGTCGCACGGGCTCTACGCCGGGGCGATGTCCAAGCCCAGCTGCGACACCGAACGCCTGATCACAATGGTCTCGACCGGCGACGCCGGACGGGCCTGGGCCTCCGCGGCGGGCATCGACCAGTCCGCGATCCCGTCCTACCTGCGCTCGCTCACCTCCGCGTACCTGCGGGTGGACACCCGGGTGACCAACCACAACTACAGGAGCGGCGTGGTCGGCGAGTACCAGTCCGCGCTCCAGGCCGGCACCGCCGTGCTGGTGGACGCGCAGGGCGTGCCCCGGGTGCGCTGCTCGTGCGGCAACCCGCTGAGGGCGCCGGCCCTGGTGCCGAACGCCAAGTACACCGGCAAGGCCTGGGCCGGCTTCCAGCCGACCACGCTGATCATCGTGGTGCCGGCGCCGCAGCCGGTGACCGAGATCATCCTGGTCAACGTCGAGACGGGTAACTTCTTCGCCCGGGTGACCGGGCGGATCGAGGTGATCGACCGGCACGTCGAGCCGCCCAAGGGCCCGCTGGCGCCCGGCATCCCGCCGCCCGCGCCGATGAAGCCGGGCACACCGTCGGCCACGGCCTCGACGTCGACGTCGGGTAAGACCTCCGGGGCCACGACCTCCGGGGCCACGACCTCCGGGGCCACGACCTCCGGGGCCACGACCTCCGGGGCCACGACTTCGGGCTCGACGACCTCGGGTTCCACGACCTCGGGCTCGACGACCTCCGGGTCAACCACCTCCGGGGCCACGACCTCGGGCTCGACGACCTCCTCGGGCGGGCCGTCGTCCTCCTCCGCAACGGCGTCGACGTCCTCCGGCAAGCCGTCCGAGACCAAGGCCTCGTCCAGTACGTCGTCCTCGACCGGTTCCTCGTCCGCGTCCACGGGTTCGTCCACCTCCTCGACACTCACCGAGACGCCGCACGGAACCCCGACCAGCAAAACCCCGACCAGCAAAACCCCGACCACCGCGCCGACGACCGCCGGCACGACGTCGACCGGCACGACAACGACATCGACCGGCACGACCGCACCGGGCGCGACTGCACCGGGCATGACAGAGCCGGGCATGACTGCGCCGGGCGCGACCGCGAACCCGCCCGTGACGGGTTCCTCCCCCTGATCGCCCAACTCCCGAGCTGCCACCGGCCCCTGCGGCCGGTGGCAGCGGCGCGACCACGGAAGCCGGACCGCGGTCTGCACCGTCAGGCTCAGACGGCCCCGGTGGGCGTCGGCTTGACGACCTCCAGCCGGTAATCCACGGCGGTGGAGAACGAGCCCGACTCGCCACGGATCGCCAGCTCGTGACTGCCCGGCGCGAGCGGGTCCAGCCGCACCCAGAGACCGCACGCCCAGGTGTTCTGGGACGTCTCGCTGCCGGTGAACGGGTTGCCCACCGACCCGGTCAGCCTGATCGGGTCGAGCCGAGCACCTCGGGCGTGAGGGCGCGCCCGTCGAGGGTGGCGCTCCCCTTGGCGGCGTCCATCCCCTGATCTTGCGCGGGAATCCCGGCCTTCAGGCCGGGCGGGAAGCGCATCCTTGCCACAGCGGCGCGCAGCGCCGTACCGGTCCGCAGGAGCGTGAGGGGCGGCGACCGGTTGCCCGGTCGCC
>NZ_JAHTKP010000169.1 GCF_019192735.1 Kitasatospora aureofaciens | reverse complement strand
CTGAGGACAAGCCCTCGGCCTATTAGTACCGGTCAACTCCACCCCTCACAGGGCTTCCATATCCGGCCTATCAACCCAGTCGTCTACTGGGAGCCTTACCCTCTCAAGGAGGTGGGAGTGCTCATCTCGAAGCAGGCTTCCCGCTTAGATGCTTTCAGCGGTTATCCCTCCCGAACGTAGCCAACCAGCCATGCCCTTGGCAGGACAACTGGCACACCAGAGGTTCGTCCGTCCCGGTCCTCTCGTACTAGGGACAGCCCTTCTCAACACTCCTACGCGCACAGCGGATAGGGACCGAACTGTCTCACGACGTTCTAAACCCAGCTCGCGTACCGCTTTAATGGGCGAACAGCCCAACCCTTGGGACCTACTCCAGCCCCAGGATGCGACGAGCCGACATCGAGGTGCCAAACCATCCCGTCGATATGGACTCTTGGGGAAGATCAGCCTGTTATCCCCGGGGTACCTTTTATCCGTTGAGCGACGGCGCTTCCACAAGCCACCGCCGGATCACTAGTCCCTACTTTCGTACCTGCTCGACCCGTCAGTCTCACAGTCAAGCTCCCTTGTGCACTTACACTCAACACCTGATTGCCAACCAGGCTGAGGGAACCTTTGGGCGCCTCCGTTACTCTTTAGGAGGCAACCGCCCCAGTTAAACTACCCACCAGACACTGTCCCTGATCCGGATCACGGACCCAGGTTAGACATCCAGCACGACCAGAGTGGTATTTCAACGACGACTCCACCAAGACTGGCGTCATGGCTTCAAAGTCTCCCACCTATCCTACACAAGCCGAACCGAACACCAATATCAAGCTATAGTAAAGGTCCCGGGGTCTTTCCGTCCTGCTGCGCGAAACGAGCATCTTTACTCGTAATGCAATTTCACCGGGCCTATGGTTGAGACAGTCGAGAAGTCGTTACGCCATTCGTGCAGGTCGGAACTTACCCGACAAGGAATTTCGCTACCTTAGGATGGTTATAGTTACCACCGCCGTTTACTGGCGCTTAAGTTCTCAGCTTCGCCCGGACGAATCCAAGCTAACCGGTCCCCTTAACGTTCCAGCACCGGGCAGGCGTCAGTCCGTATACATCGCCTTACGGCTTCGCACGGACCTGTGTTTTTAGTAAACAGTCGCTTCTCGCTGGTCTCTGCGGCCACCCCCAGCTCAGAGTGCAAGACTCATCACCAGGAATGGCCCCCCTTCTCCCGAAGTTACGGGGGCATTTTGCCGAGTTCCTTAACCATAGTTCACCCGAACGCCTCGGTATTCTCTACCTGACCACCTGAGTCGGTTTGGGGTACGGGCCGCCATGAAACTCGCTAGAGGCTTTTCTCGACAGCATAGGATCATCCACTTCACCACAATCGGCTCGGCATCAGGTCTCAGACTAT
>NZ_JAHTKP010000168.1 GCF_019192735.1 Kitasatospora aureofaciens | reverse complement strand
CACCCTCCCCCTCACCCCAGGGGCCGGACAGGGACCACCGGGATGACCCCGACAGGGCCCGCGCCCGCGCGAACCGCGTGGCACGGGCCCTCTCGCGGTTCCGCTGCCCGCCCCGCGCCGCCCGCCCCCAGCCGTCCGCTTGTCGGCAACGGCCCCACCAGCTCGCGCATCCGCGCGTACGTGGCGGCCGGCCGGGCAGCCATCGCCTCGTCCAACGACGCCCGGCGCCGTACGCCACTGAGGCATCCACTGGTCGGAACCGCCGACCGCCGCGGCCGGCGGGAGTCCGGCCGGGCCGCGGGTGGCATGGAGGGACCACGGCCTCCAGAGCAACGCCCATCCCCCACGACCACATGCTGCCGACGAAGCAATGGATCATCAATGACGGGCGGTCAGGCCGGTCCCGCAGAAGCCGACGGAACACCGGCCTCGGCGCCACCGGGTGACCCCGGTCGGCGCACCGTCGCGTGTGGCGCGGGTCTCAGCCCGGACAGATCGTCTGCACCCAAAGTGTCGGCGGCAATTCGGTCAGTACTGGAAAATCCGGCCCAAATCCGGCCTAAACCGTGAGCCCGCTCACACCTGAGTGAGGTCCACGACGGGCGATAGTGGCCGCGCCCGGCGCCGCCCGCGACCCCCGACTGCGGCATTTGCGCAGCTCAGCAACAGTGACCGGCCACGCGGGCCGCCCTCTGAGTCGACGCTGACCGGCCCCCGAATACGACGGCCGATCGTAACAAGGGGGTCTTGGCGGCGGCCGATCCCACCTGGCAACAATTGCCCCACCCAGCCACACCGGCCCCGTCCCGCCGGATGCGGCTCACTGCCAAATCACGCCCCGCGACCTTCGGCCCCTGTCCGGCCACGGTCCAGGACGGGGCGCGACCCGGCCCAACCCGATTGAGGTCTTGCCCTACATGCCCACTTTCAAGCTCCGTATGCGCACCTCTGCCGCGATTCTTGCCGGCGCCGCCGGTCTGACCGCTCTGGGTGCCGCCGTGGCCCCCGCCACCGCCTCCGCCGCGACCCTTTCCCCGAAGGCCATCGCCGCCCAGATGGTGCCGGCGAACCAGCTCGCCTCGTTCAGCCAGATCATCTTCCACGAGTCCAGCTGGAACGTGCGGGCGACCAACCCGAGCTCGGGCGCCTACGGTCTGGCCCAGGCGCTGCCGGCCTCCAAGATGGCCTCGGCCGGCGCGGACTGGAGGACCAACCCGCGCACCCAGATCAAGTGGGCACTGAACTACATGAACACCCGCTACGGCAGCCCGAACGCCGCCTGGGCGTTCTGGCAGAACCACCACTGGTACTAACGACCTTGGGAGCAATGCTCGTGGTCGCGGTCGGCCCGTGACGTGAGAAGGGCCGCACGGGTTGGGTGAGTTGTGACGCTTACCTGGGCCCGTGCGGCCTGCTCTCATCCTGCCCTGTCCGGGGTC
>NZ_JAHTKP010000167.1 GCF_019192735.1 Kitasatospora aureofaciens | reverse complement strand
TCCGGCGGGCGCGGCGGCAACACCGCCGACCTCGCGATCTACACCGGCGGGAGCACGAACAACCACGCGAACGATGACGACTACGAGAACGAGACCCAGACACAGCCCATCGACATATACACCCCCGCACGAGGCACCGGAGGGCAGGCTGTTGCGCAGAACGTAGCAACGAAACTGAGCAATCAGGCGCCGGGCGGTGTCTGCGTCGACCTGTCGTACATCCCCCCGGGAAGCCGCGCCCCGATTCTGGCGACTCTGAACAACCCGAACCAGCTCAATGTTCCACGTAGGGCAGTGGTCATCGTCCACGCGAACGGCCAGCAGCTCGGAATCATCGGCGTGCTGCCGCAATGACGGTGAAACGCTGCCCGGCGGAGCCGAAGAGCAACCGCCCGGCCCCGAGCGTTACCGGCCTGCGCGTCCGGGCAAGCCGGTAACGCTCACCGCCCTCGAAATCAGCCCTGGCCTGGCGGGCGGCCCGCTGGTCCCGGTGGAACTGTTGATGCAGTCCGGACCGAGCCTGGAGGTACGGACCTGGCACCTGGTGTGGATCCACACTGGTGGTCGCTGGCGCAGCGGGATCCTGACCACGCGGCCCATCCGCGTAGGGCTGCATGGAGCCCATCCGGGAGTAGCCCCACCGCTCGTAGAGTGCGCGGACCGCGGGTGCTCCTCCTCGACCAGGAGGTGGGAGCGGTCCTCGATCCGGTGGGACAGCAGCTCCTCGTGCAAGGGCACGCGCCGCTCGACAGAGAGGAACGGGTCGCTGGCGGCTTCCTGCGCGTACACCTGGGTGAGGGAACTCCGGCTGTGGGAGGCACCGCTCCGCTGGCTGCTCCTGTTCCCACGGCGCGCGGCCAGCTCGTTCTAGACACCCCATACCCCCAGGTCAGAGGGGGCATGGGGTCAAGTGCCCGGAGCCGGACTCGAACCGGCACGGCCTCACGGCCAAGCAGTTTTAAGCTGCCCGTGTCTGCGTTCCACCATCCGGGCGTCCTGCGAACCACCCCTGAGCCTAGTCGCCCGACTCACCCTTTCGCATGTTCCCAGCCCGGGAAGTTGTCATGTTTCCTTGCCATCTGACGAACAGTTCGCAATTCGGCCACGGAGAGCGCCGGTTCAGGCCATCGCCCCGGCCTCAGGGTCCGCGTCATACCGCAGGAGGAGGGCGTCAGTCCGCCGTACGCCCAGCGGTGGTCGGGCCAACCGTCCGGCGGAGCGACGAATAACCATGATCACCCGGCGGAGCATGGAGGGACCATCCGCGACCCGCAAGGAGCATCCCCGTGACCACGTCGACCGCAACCGCCGTCCGTACCGGCCGGGCGGCCGCCCGCGCCACCGGCCTGAACAAGGTCTACGGGGAGGGGGAGACCCGCGTCGTCGCCCTCGACAACGTCAGCGTGGCCTTCCCGCAGGGCGAGTTCACCGCCATCATGGGCCCCTCCGGC
>NZ_JAHTKP010000166.1 GCF_019192735.1 Kitasatospora aureofaciens | reverse complement strand
GGTGGATTCCACCGGTCGTCGCAACACCTTGATCGAGGTGGTGTTGCATGGGACGGCCAGCAGGGTGGATCACGACGCTGACGGGGCGTCCGGCGATGCGTTCGCCGGGGCGACCCCCGATTCGGCGCGGTGTGGAGCGGGAGTTCTGGGTGCGGATCGCGGAGGGGATGTCCAGCGAGGAGGCGGGGATCGCGTGCGGTGTGTCGGGCGTGGTCGGCTCGCGCTGGTTCCGGGAGGGTGGCGGCATGCCCATGCTCCGGCTGGGCCCGGACTCGGGCCGGTACCTGTCCTTCGCCGAACGCGAGGAGATCGCGCTGCTGCGGGCCCAGGGCGCCGGGGTGCGGGAGATCGCGCGCCAGCTGGGCCGGTCGCCCTCGACGATCTCGAGAGAGCTGCGGCGCAACGCGGCCACGCGCGGCGCCCGGCTGGACTACCGGGCCTCGATCGCCCAGTGGAAGGCCGAGTTGGCGGCCCGGCGCCCCAAGACCGCGAAGCTCGTGGCCGATGAGCGCCTGCGCGACTATGTTCAGGCCCGGTTGTCGGGCGAGGTTCAACTGCCGGACGGGACAGCGGTATCCGGCCCGCGCACTCCGGAATGGAAAGGACGCAACAAGCCGCGCCGCGAGGACCGGCGATGGGCGACGGCCTGGAGCCCCGAGCAGATCGCCAACCGGCTCCCGCTCGACTTCCCGCTTGACGACTCCATGCGGATCTCTCACGAAGCGATATACCAGGCGCTCTACATCCAAGGACGCGGAGCACTCGATCGCGAGCTGGTCACCTGCCTGCGGACCGGGCGGGCGCTGCGGGCGCCCCGGGCACGCTCCCGGCGGCGTGCCGTTGGCCATGTCACGCCCGAGACCGTGATCGCCCAGAGGCCGGCCGAGGCCGACGACCGCGCGGTCGCCGGCCACTGGGAGGGCGACCTGATCATCGGCACCAACCAGTCTGCGATCGCCACCCTCGTGGAACGAACAACGCGGTTCACCGTGCTGCTGCACCTGCCCCGTCTGGAGGGATACGGCGTCGAACCACGCGTCAAGAACGGCCCGGCGCTGGCCGGGCACGGTGCCGAAGCCGTCCGCAACGCCCTCACCACCGCCTTCGCGACGCTGCCGGGACACATGCGCCGATCACTGACCTGGGACCGCGGAAAGGAACTGGCACAGCACGTGCAACTGAGCGCGGACACAGGGATGTTCGTGTTCTTCGCCGATCCGCACAGCCCCTGGCAGCGCGGCACGAACGAGAATACGAACGGGCTGCTGCGACAGTACTTTCCGAAAGGAACGGATCTGTCCCGATGGACCGCCGGCGAGATCAACGCGGTGGCTGCCACTCTCAACGGCAGACCTCGCAAGACCCTCGGCTGGAGAACACCTGCCGAAGCCCTCGATAGTCGGCTAAAGTCGCCGGTCAGAGCCTGTGTTGCGACGACTGATTGAATTCGAGC
>NZ_JAHTKP010000165.1 GCF_019192735.1 Kitasatospora aureofaciens | reverse complement strand
CCCGCCGCTATCTGCCTGAGGGCAGCATGGACCAGCTCTACCCTGGCGAGCAGGCTCGCGACCAACTACCACCCACCGCATGACCGTTGGCAAACGACCACTACACCACTTCACGGGACATGACCCCCCGGTGACCCGCAGACCCTCGGCGCCGAGGAGTTCGCCGCGCTCGGCTACCTGCGCTCGCATCTGGCCGAGGGCACCACCGGCACCGCCGAGGAGTACGCCGGCTTCGAGGGCGTCGGCTCCGTCGAGCGCGCCCAGGAACTCTTCGACGCCCGCGACGCCGGTGCCAGCCAGCAGGAGCAGGAAAAGATCATCGCCGAAGGCCTGCGCGACGCCTACTTCACCGATTGGGGCCGCCGGGCCCGCGGTCTGGAGGTCACCCTCACCGGCCTTCACTGGGCCGAGTTCTCCGTGGACTGAGCCATTGACGGCCCGCTGCAGGTCTGCGGTCTGAGTCGTCCGATCAGCGGCTGGCAGCGTACGCGGACAGCGCCGGACGGGCGGAGTCGAAGGCGAGTCTGGCGGGGCGGCTGACCCGGCCGTGCTGGTCGGGCAGGATCAGCTCGGCAGTGCGGTTGCGGCCGCGGGTACGGCGGCCGGTGCAGACGATGCGGACCTGGCGCTCAGTCAGCTGGCCCACCCGTCCCCGAGGCCACGCCAGAGCCTGTGGGTGACATCGAGGCGGAGCTGGGGGCCTGGCCAATGGTGGTCGTAGGGGAGGACGACGTTGCCGTGCGTGCGCAGGTGGCTGGCCGGGCGCGTGGCGGCCCGCTCGGGCATGGCGGCGGGCGGCCGGACGATCAGGACCGGGAATGCGGGCGCCAGAGCCACGTCACCGAATTTCCCATGGGTGTCCTCGATGCGGACCAGGCGGGTGATTCCCGCCGACCGGGCCGCCGCGTCACCGAATTCGGGGATGTCCACGACGGCGACCCACTCGGTCTGGGCCGGGCGGGTGGCGAGCTGGATGAGCACACCGGCGTCGCCGACCTCGGTGACGGTGCCGCGCGCCAGGCCGCCGTCGGGGAGCAGTGGGGCGAGCGCCTCATCGACCGGGAAGGTGGCCTCGGCGCGCTCCCGGGCCCGGGTTTGGGGCGAGGTTGCGTTCCCTGTCAAGTCAATGTGTTCAGAAGCCGTTGCTCAATCGAGCTTGGTGATCGTGAGGAGTCTGCTGCCTCGGTCGGATGATCCTCTCTTCGGGTGCCAGGACGCTTCGGGGCTGGGCCCTACCGCCTGCGGTGTCACCGCAGGCGGATAGCCTCCGGCGGGAACGGGCGACCGATGGGAGTGGGCATGGACATCGAGGAGATGCTGGATCGACTCGGCGTGGTGATCGGACCGCCGCCCGCGGACGGCGTGACCCCGGTCCCGTGGGAGCTCGCACCCGCGGCGATCGGTTTCCAGCTGCCCGCGGACTACCGGGCGTTCGCCGACCGGTACGGGTCGGTCAGCATC
>NZ_JAHTKP010000164.1 GCF_019192735.1 Kitasatospora aureofaciens | reverse complement strand
GGCCTGACCCTGTACGCGGTCCTCCGCGAACTCCAGGCCCTCCTGGCCACCTGGACCGGCGCCTGCTCCATATGCGGCCAACCCACCCCGGAACCCGAACCACACCACCGCACCTAACAAAGCCCTACTAGCGACAGCACCACGAAGGCCGGCTACCCGCCCTCCCGACCCGCCACCGACCGCGCAGCCTCCCGCCCTGTCGGGCATGAGCTCAATCGGAGGGCGTGACCGAGGGCCACACGGCGAACCACTGCTCGGCGCCGTACTCCTCGAACCGCTCCACCTCGGTGAATCCCAGCTTCGCCGCGACGCGCATCGAGGCGTCGTTGGCGGTCTGGGTGGAGAGCACCACCGGCTCACCGGGGAGCGCGCCGGCGAACCAGTCGAGCGCTGCCGCGCACGCCTCGGCGGCGTACCCGCATCCCCAGGCCTGCGGCAGGAACATGTAGCCGAGCTCGGTCTCCCCGCCTTCCGGACGGACGTGACCCGGACGCTCCGTGTCGCGCCGATCGAGCGTGATCATGCCGATCGTCGCTCCGTCGAGCTCGACCACGAAGAAGCCGAAGCGCCGCCCGGGCACCTTGGGCATCGTGCGCTCGAGCTCGTCACGCGGTCGGGAACCACCGATGTAGGTGCCCACCTCTGGTGAGGTGAACAGCTCGATGAACGCCGCACGGTCCCGGGCCTCGGACTCGCGGAGCACGAGCCGCTCGGTCTTGATCGGGGCAGGTGGCCAGGCGAAGGGGTGCAGTGTGATCTCATCCGACATGGAACGGCTCCTGATCCTCTCGGCCACACGGTTCGACCTCGTATGGCCATTGCGAGCAAAGACTTCTGACGTTGCCACACATCGAGACGTGCTCCGACGAGATGCCAGTTGCGTGCGCCCGGAACGATCCGCCGGGCATGAGCCTCAGACGACCGACAGCGGCAGTGACTTCTGACCCGTCGGCCCGATCTGGATGTCCGTCTGCATCAGCCCACCCGGCGCGGTAGAAGCCGGAAGGCCGCCACCCGCAGGCGACGGCCTTCCAATGCCTTCTCGGCGCCCTGGCAGCGTACCGCCGGGCCAGGCACCCGCCCGGCCCGATGTGGCGTCATCGTGATGCGGTTTCCAGCGTCAGGCCGGTGACGTCGCTGCAGTTTCCTGTCACCGGGGGGAGCGGTGGGTGTCACCGGCACCTCTCTCTGGTGCGGACGCTACGCCCACTCCACGCCGTGCTCGGCGAGCTGCGCGCGCTGCTCGTCGGTGAGTTTCGCCCGGCGGGCTTTGGTGTTGTTGAGCCAGGCCCCGAGCGACAGCCCCTCTGCGGTCTTGAAGGCTCGTGGCACCTTCGCGTGGCCTTCCCGTTCGACGAACTGGTCATGTCCCGTGAAGTGGTGTAGTGGTCGTTTGCCAACGGTCATGCGGTGGGTGGTAGTTGGTCGCGAGCCTGCTCGCCAGGGTAGAGCTGGTCCATGCTGCCCTCAGGCAGATAGCGGCGGG
>NZ_JAHTKP010000163.1 GCF_019192735.1 Kitasatospora aureofaciens | reverse complement strand
CGGTCCGTGACGGGGCGGCGGGTCTCCTCACGTCCTCGGGTGCCTGGTCCGGCCTGGGCGGTCCGATGCCCGCCGGCATCGCTCTGGTGCCGGCGGGGCGGTGTCGTCCGTCGCCGGATCGGGTGTCCGAGGGCGCGTCGTCCGATAGCCACCGATGCCGCCTGGTGGCGGCTGGTGGCACGAGTCCTGGTGGTGAGGGGCTTCTGCCAGTGCTGTGCGCCCCACATGCTGGTGTAGGCGGGGTCCACGGCGATCACGCTGACGCCCTGCTCGGCGGCCATCGACAGGAGCCGGGCCCTGAGCTTGCCGGTGGGGATACCGGAGATCAGCTGCCGGAACTTCTTCCTCCGTCCGTGCCTCTCACGGGTCTTGGAGTCGGTGAAGTCCAGGTCTTCGACCGCTATCGCTTGCACGCCCGCGGCCTTGGCCCAGTGGAGGAGGCGGGTGATCGCGTGGCGGAGCTGCGCGTCCCGGTGGGTGGCAGTACCGGACAAGTCGTAGTCGATGCGGCGGGGTTCGCCGACCGGGTTGCCGTGGGTGTCCAACTGCCAGGCTGCGAGGTGGTCGGCGTTCATGTCCACGGCGACCACGCCGTCGGCGCGCAGGCTGTCCATGGCGACGAGGGGCAGGTCTTTGCGGGTCCAGGCCGCGTCCAGATACCAGCGACCACGGTCCACGTCCAGGTGGATACGGTAGGCGACAGCACGGTTCGCCTCTACGCGGTCCCGCCATTGCGCACCCCGGTGCGGGAAGCTCACACGGGCGGCCAGGACGTACCGGCCGTTCCTGGCGTTTGCGCACCCGGCGAGCGGGGCGGGGAGCTTGATGCTGATCTCACCGTCGGGGGCGACCCGGATCGTCTCGTTCCCGAACCTCTTGCCGGACTCCCCGTCAGCGGTGAGGAACCAGCGCGACGCCTCCCACCGCTCACGCCACTCGGGGACAGTCAGACCAGCCGCCGGCTGTGCCGCGTGTTGGCCAGTTTCCGGCCGCCGCGCACCACATGGACCCGCCCCGCCTCCCGGTCGGCCGCGACTCGCTCCCGCCGGGCCTCCAAGGCGGCCAACCGGCGGGACTTCCGGAACCACTCGCACTTCGACCGGTAGCCGCCCGGAGCACGCTTGCTGCCCTTCTCCCCGACCGGCAGCGAAAGCCGGTGGGAAACCGTTCTGATACCCGCGTCCAGCCCCTGCAAGTGCGCGAACTGCGCACGCCGGGACAAGCCCCACTGGTCATGCGACACCGCGGTGACCGACCCCACCCAGCGGGACGACGACACCGCCGTCAACTCCCGCTTCCGACCGGCCCACGTCTGCGTGGAATGATCCAGACCGTCAGCACACCGGACCTTGAGATCCCGCGACGCCAGCGAACCCATGTGTTCGCCGACCAGCCGCAACACCTTTACATCCTCGGGCGTCAGGCCCTTGAGACGGTCACGTATCGACACACCGGACGGCCCGTCGGCAACAATCGGCCGGGCGATCTGCCGCAGCAGCTTCTTCG
>NZ_JAHTKP010000162.1 GCF_019192735.1 Kitasatospora aureofaciens | reverse complement strand
CCCCCGCCGCTACCTGCCCGAGGCCAGCATGGAAAGGATCTACCCCGCCGACCCCGGTCGCGACGAACTCCCGCCTACTTCATGACTGTTGGCGCACGACCACTACACCACCTCATGGGACACGACCTCCAGGTGCTCTGCAAGAGCTGCCACAAGGCAAAGCCCGACGGGACTTCGACCACCAGCGACCGCCGTTCTGACGTGGTGCTCGCGGGGCTGGGCGGGGCGCTCCGGAAGTTCCTGCCCTGTCGCCCTGGCGATCCCGGCCCCAGCTCGAAAAACGCACCCTGGGTGTAACGCCGGACCCAGGCGCCCCCAGTGATCAACTCGCCTGACACGTAGGCGAAGCCGGGCTGAGTGCCCCGGAGAAAGGCACCCCTTAAGGGGGTCGAAGCGCTCGCTAGGAGGTGGTGAAGGTGTCCCGAGCGAAGAGCCCGGACCTTCGAACCGACCACCCGTCGGCGACGCTGAACGAGCCCGCGCCAGTCGTCCATGAAGGCCGCGCCCCGCGGGTACCTGCCCATCTGGGGAAGGTCGGCCGGGAGGCGTGGCGGACGGTCTGGACGGCGGGCGCGGGGGCGTACTCCCCGGAGACGGACCGGTACATCATTCTGCGCTACTGCGAACTCCAGGACCGTCGGGCGGAGCTGTTGGCGGTGGTCGCTGCCGACGGCTACATGTCGGAGGGGTACAACGGCCAGCCCGTTGCCCACCCGATGTTGCGGTACGTGGAGTCCACGGAGAAGGAACTTCGGTCGATCGAGAACTCGATCGGCTTCACGCCTGAGGCCCGGATGCGTCTGGGCATTGTGGCCGCTGAGGTCCGGCGCGTGGCCACCCGCCCGGAAGACTTCTAGCGGTTTCCCCCGGTCGGCCGGTGTCGGTCTTGGCCGAGGGGGTTGTAGGTGCCCTCGGCTAACCGGCTAGGCCGCCCGCGACGAGTAGCAACGCCGCAGTGTTTGATCACCGGATCACGTAGCGGTCGAGCCAATGAAATCGTGTGCGATGAATTTGTGGCGGCAGGATTGCCGGGCGCATGGCCGGGGCGCCCTCGCTTCCCACTCATAACCCGGGCAGCCACAGAGCAAGCAGGGGAAACCCTCAACGTCCTGATGCAGTCCAACGGCTGACAGTCTCGAACGGGCCTCTCCGTAGACTTTCCGAAGTTGCAATTCGACTTGGCCGAGATCGGCCTCAACCTTCTTGAAGGCTTCCCTCTGCGCATCAGTCAGATCGTTAATCTCCATTTCCGTCCTCCTCGCGCAAGAAAGCATCATCGCGTTCAGTCTCAGTGTGACCCCACAACGACGTAGACGCATGTTGCAGTTGTGGCGCTGGTTGGCGGTGCGAGTGGATAGCCAGCGAAGGTCGTCGGTCAAGTCACTATGAAGTTCCCCCACTGAACTGGACAGCCTGATACTGGGACGTTGAGTCCCGGAGGAAGCAGTCCTGATAGTGAGCGGTAAGAGCAACATGAGCAAGCGGTACACGGCCGAGTTCAAGCGGGACGCG
>NZ_JAHTKP010000161.1 GCF_019192735.1 Kitasatospora aureofaciens | reverse complement strand
CAACACCGTTGCGTTTAGCTTCGAGGGCGGGAAGCGAGTCCGTGCTCGAAGAAGGTGATGTCGGCGCGGAAGGTATAGGTCTGGGCTTTCTGGGGGTGCTGTCCGGCGTTCGGGCCGTACTTGCTGGTGGGGTTCTTGCGGCTGCGGGCCTTGACGCGAGGGCGGCGCCAGGCAGGCTGGAGCGTGTTCAGGGCGGTCCGGCCGATCGAGCCGAGCAGGTCGGCGGGACCGGCCGGGGAGGTGATGTTGCTGGCGGTGGTGACCGTGTCGGCGGCCGTCTGGAGCAGGACGGTGAAGCTGATGCGGTCCATGTCCAGGCCGGGACGGGTACTGGCGGCGTCGGCGGAAGCACGGATGAGCGCCTGGTAGGTGGCGAGCAGGGCGTAGACCTCCTGGTCCAGGCCGCTCAGGCTGTGGGAGCGCAGGACTCGGCCGTCGAGCATCGTCGCCTTGATCGAGAAGTACGTCGTTTCCGCTTGCCACCGCTCGTGATACAGCCGGACCAGGTCGGATGCCGGGTGGCGGTCGTCATCGAGCAGGCTGGTGAGCAGGCGCCACTGCTCGGTGCGGGCGGTGCCGTCGGCGAGGGTGACGGTCACCGACGCCTCGATGACGCGCACGGTCAGCAGGACGGGCAGGACGCCGTAGCCGATCCTCGCCAGGTAGGAACCGTCCGCGAGGTGCCCGTCGGGGGTGGGGACGCGGCGGGCGGAGGAGCGCACCAGGAACTGTGCACCGGTGGCCTTCACGTCGCGCAGGAACTCACCGCCGTCGAAGGCCGCGTCGGCCAGCAGCAGCATCGAGGTGTCCAGTGCGTCCAATAGGCGTTTCGTGTAGGTGAGTTCGCCGTCTGATTCGGGGCCGAAGGCGGCGGCGATCAGGGCGCGGGTGCCGCACTCGATCAGGACCAGCAGTCGAAGCAGTGGGTAACCGAACTCCATCACCTCACCAATCCGCTTCGGATAGCGCCACATGAGCGCCTCGTCGTCGGGTGTGTGCAGCAGGGTGCCGTCCACGGCCACGGTGCGCAGGCCGCGATAGAACACGCCCGTCTGTCCGGGACGGGCGACGGGGCCGGCCAGCGTCTCGAACAGGAGCCGCAGCGGTGCGGCCCCTATCCGCCGCCGGGCCCGCGACAGCGAGGAGACGGCCGGTCGCACCAGGGGCAGGCCCTCCAGTCCGGCTACCAGCTTGCCCCAGACGCTCCGGTAGGAGTCATGCTCGAACAGGGCCAGCGCGAGGACGAAGTAGACCACCACCCGCGAGGGCAACAGCCGCAGGCGCCGCTCCCGTGTCCCGGTCTCGTCCAGCACGGCGTCCACCAGGGAGAAGTCCACGATCTGGGTCAACTCACCCAGGTGGCCGGGTGCGTACACACCCCCGGCCGTCTCGATCGTGCGCGTGATGACAGACTTCTCCTGCAACGGGACTCCCGGTGATCGTCTTGCTCAGCACAAGTTGATCTATCAGGACGTCCCGTTGCGTCATTCAGCAGGGCTTGACGTGCAGCTCAAGACCCAAACGCAACGGCGTTG
>NZ_JAHTKP010000160.1 GCF_019192735.1 Kitasatospora aureofaciens | reverse complement strand
TCCACACCACCTGTCAGCAGCTCAACACCGCTGGCAGCAAACCCGCAACATCAACTCTGCACGCCCGCACGCCTCCAGGGCTTGCTTGAGCCGTGGTGCCCGGAAAACGGGCATGCCCGGTTCTGAGGGGGCTCCGGCGCAGTAATGCGCCGGAGCTACCCGACTCTTCGCGGCCTACGCCTCGGCCCGCGGCCGCGCACAGGTCGACCGCGAGCTCTACCTGCCCAAGTCCTGGACCGAGGACCGCGACCGCTACCGCGCGGCGAAGATCCCCGACGAGCGGGAGTTCCGCACCAAAGGCGACCTCGCCAAGGCCCTGGTGTTGCGTGCGCTCGCCTCGCCTCTGCCGATCGCCTGGGTCACCGCGGACTCGGCTTACGGGCAAGAGGGGCGCTTTCGGCGACTGCTGGAACAGTCCGGCGTCGGCTACGTCCTGGCGGTGCCCAAGTCCCAGTTCAGCGTGGGCTGTTCACGCATCGACTGGCTGTTCTCCCAAGCCCCGGCCGAGGCCTGGGAGCGGATCTCGTGCGGCGACGGCGCCAAGGGACCGCGCATCTACGACTGGGCGGCCATCCGGCTGCCAGCCGTGGCCGAGTTCGACTACCAGGACGAGACCCCGGTCCGGCAGCGGTGGGCGCTGGCCCGCCGCAGCCTCACCAAGCCCGATGAGATCGCGTACTACCTTGCCTACGCGCCGCTCGGCACGACTGTGGAGGAGCTGGTGCGGATCGCCGGGATGCGCTGGGCGATCGAGGAGTGCTTCCAGGCCGCGAAGAACGAGTGCGGCCTGGACCAGTACGAGGTCCGCCGCTACACCGGCTGGATGCGGCACATCACCCTGGCCATGCTCGCCCACGCGTTCCTGGCCGCGATGGCCGCAGCCGCGACATCAAAGGGGGTTGCAGAAACGGTTCCCGCACCCTGGTCGACCTCACCGTGGCAGAGATTCGGCGACTCCTGGCAGGCGGCCGTTCCCACGGCCCGTGTCCGCCACGGTGCTCGCCCCGCGCTCACGCCTTGAACTGGTCCACCTGGCGCCGGGAACGCCAGGCCGTCGCCCGCCGCTGTCATTACCAACGCCGGCTGCACACGGTCGAGGGGCGGTCTCATGAAGACCACCCCTGACGGAGCACCAGCCCACTACACTCACCACGCAGCCTTCTGAACAGGCAAAACGTCGAAGTCCTGCTGGAGTACTAAGCGGTCACGTCTGCTGACTGTCGTAGTGCTTCTGGGCGGCGAGGAGCTCGTCTCCGTGCTGGCCGAACCATCGGATGAGATCGGTCAGCGGTCCAGCCAGGCTGACACCGAGTTCCGTCAGACTGTAAGTGACCTGGGGCGGGTTGGTGGGCGCGACATGGCGGGCGACAAGCCCAGCCCGGGCCAGTGCCTTGAGGTTCTGCGACAGCATTTTCTGGCTGATGAAGTTCCCCCCTGATCTTGGACAGCGGATGCTTACGCTGCGGGGGTGAAGTCGTTCTGCAGCCTGGCTCGGGTTTCGAGCGGGGTGAGGTACCCGAACTCGGGGTGCTTGCGGAGCCTGGTGCGG
>NZ_JAHTKP010000015.1 GCF_019192735.1 Kitasatospora aureofaciens | reverse complement strand
ATAGTGTTTCGGTGGTCATAGCGTGAGGGAAACGCCCGGTTACATTCCGAACCCGGAAGCTAAGCCTCACAGCGCCGATGGTACTGCAGGGGGGACCCTGTGGGAGAGTAGGACGCCGCCGAACAATTCTTCGAGAGAAGCCCCCGCCGGGTGAACCGTGCGGGGGCTTTTCTGTTGTAAGGTCAATGTGCATTGTCGTCACACGGGACAGGAGGCCCCCGGGTGGAGGTCCAGGAGACGCGGGTCCAGACCGATCGCGTCCTCACCATCCCCAACCTGCTGAGCATGGGCCGGCTGGTGGGCGTTCCGCTGTTTCTCTGGCTGATTCTCTGGCCGGTGTTCGACGGGCCCAACAACGACGGTTGGGCGCTGCTGATTCTGGCGTTGAGCGGGGTCAGCGACTACCTGGACGGAAAGCTCGCCCGGCGCTGGGGGCAGATCAGCCGGGTGGGGCAGCTGCTCGATCCGCTGGCCGACCGCCTCTATGTGCTGTCCACGCTGGTCGGGTTGACGTGGCGTGAGATTCTGCCCCTGTGGGTCACCGCGATTCTGTTGGCCCGTGAGGTGTTTATCGCCGCGCTGCTGCCCATTCTGAACCGGCACGGTTATGGGCCGTTGCAGGTGAGTTTTCTGGGCAAGGCCGCGACCTTCAATCTGATGTACGCGTTTCCGCTTCTCCTGCTCGGCAGCGGGCACAGCTGGATCTCGCGGCCGGCCGAGGTGGTGAGCTGGGCCTTCATCTGGTGGGGGACCACGCTGTACTGGTGGGCCGCTATTCTTTACGCGGTTCAGGCGCGGCAGATCGTCCGGGCGAGCTCGACGGGGTCCGCGTCCACTGTCTGAACGTCCACACTCCGAGACGTGATCTGAGAGAAGTCCCACGGTGCCTCGGTGAGTCGGACGATACCTTCCGGGTAGAGATCCCCCTGGAACGGTTTGATGGACCTGCAGGTCCACCACCGCGAAGGAGGACGCACCCGTAATGAAAGCCGTTGTAATGGCAGGGGGCGAAGGCACCCGACTCCGCCCGATGACCTCCAGCATGCCGAAGCCACTGCTTCCGGTGGCCAATAGGCCGATCATGGAGCACGTGCTACGGCTGCTGAAGCGGCACGGCCTCTCCGACACCGTCGTTACCGTCCAGTTCCTGGCGTCACTGGTCAAGAACTACTTCGGTGACGGCGAGGACCTGGGCATGCATCTCACCTATGCCCACGAGGAGACGCCACTCGGCACTGCGGGGAGTGTCAAGAACGCCGAGGACGCGTTGAGGGACGATTCCTTTCTGGTGATCTCCGGTGACGCGCTGACCGACTTCAATCTCTCGGAATTGATCGAGTTTCACCGCAGTAAGAACGCACTGGTCACCGTCTGCCTCACCAGGGTGCCGAATCCGCTGGAGTTCGGGATCACGATCACCGATGACGACGGGCGGGTCGAGCGCTTCCTGGAGAAGCCGACCTGGGGGCAGGTCTTCTCGGACACGGTGAACACCGGTATCTACGTGATGGAGCCCGAGGTCTTCGACTACGTCGCCGCGGGAGAGTCCGTCGACTGGTCGAGCGACGTGTTCCCGCAGTTGTTGAAGGAGGGCAAGCGGGTCTACGGCTACGTCGCCGAGGGCTACTGGGAGGACGTGGGCACCCACGAGAGCTACGGCAAGGCCCAGGCGGACGTCCTGGAGGGCAAGGTCGACGTCGAGATCGACGGGTTCGAGATCTCGCCGGGCGTGTGGGTGGCCGAGGGCGCCGAGGTGGACCCGGAGTCGGTGTTGCGCGGGCCGCTGTACATCGGGGACTACGCCAAGGTCGAGGCCGGCGTCGAGATCCGTGAGCACACCGTGCTCGGCAGCAACGTAGTGGTCAAGCGTGGGGCCTTCCTGCACAAGGCGGTGGTCCACGACAACGTCTACATCGGCCCGCAGAGCAACCTGCGCGGCTGTGTGGTGGGCAAGAACACCGACGTGATGCGGGCCGCGCGGATCGAGGACGGCGCAGTGATCGGGGACGAGTGCCTGATCGGCGAGGAGTCGATCATCGCGGCCAACGTCCGGGTCTACCCGTTCAAGACCATCGAGGCCGGCGCGGTCGTCAACACCTCGGTGATCTGGGAGTCCCGCGGCCAGGAGCACCTGTTCGGCGTCCGCGGGGTGTCCGGCATCCTGAACGTCGAGATCACCCCGGAGCTGGCCGTCCGGCTGGCCGGCGCGTACGCGACGACGCTGAAGAAGGGGGCGACCGTCACTATTGCGCGTGATCACTCGCGTGGTGCGCGTGCGCTCAAACGGGCGATGATCTCGGCGCTCCAGACGTCCGCGATCGACGTCCGCGACCTGGAGAACGTGCCCATGCCGGTGGCCCGGCAGCACACGGCGCGGGGGAGTGCGGGCGGGATCTTCCTGCGCACCACGCCAGGGGTGCCGGACTCGCTGGACATCCTCTTCTTCGACGAGCGCGGGGCCGACCTCTCGCAGGCCGGGCAGCGCAAGCTGGACCGCGTGTACGCGCGCCAGGAGTACCGGCGGGCCTTCCCCGGCGAGATCGGGGACCTGACCTTCCCGTCCAGCGTCTTCGACTCCTACGCGGGCAACCTGCTGCGGACCGTCGACACCACCGGGGTCCGCGAGGCCGGGCTGAAGGTGGTCGTGGACACCGCGCACGGGAGCGCGGGGCTCGTCCTGCCGAGCATCCTCGGGCGGCTCGGGGTGGAGGCGCTGACCGTCTCCAGCGGGCTGGACGAGGCGCGGCCGACGGAGGACGCGGAGGAGCGGCGGGCCGGGCTGGCCAGGCTCGGCGAGCTGGTGGCGTCGTCCCGGGCGGCCTTCGGCGTCCGTTTCGACCCGGTCGGCGAGCGGGTCGCGTTCGTCGACGAACTGGGCCGGGTGATCGACGACGACCGGGCGCTGCTGGTGCTGCTGGACCTGGTCGCGGCCGAGCGGCGCAGCGGGCAGGTGGCGCTGCCGGTGACCACGACCCGGATCGCCGAGCAGGTGGCCGCGTACCACGGTACCCAGGTCATCTGGACCACGACGACGCCGGACGACCTCGCGAAGGCGGCTTCGGCCGAGGGCACGGTGTTCGGCGGGGACGGGCGCGGCGGGTTCGTCGTGCCCGAGTTCAGCGGGGTGCTGGACGGGGCCGCGGCCTTCGTCCGGCTGGTCGGCCTGGTGGCGCGGACGCAGCTCACCCTGAGCCAGATCGACGCGCGCATCCCGCAGGCGCACATCCGGCGGCGGGACATCGCGACGCCGTGGGCGGCCAAGGGCATGGTGATGCGCTCGGTGGTCGAGGCGGCCGGCAGCCGGAGGCTGGACACCACGGACGGCGTGCGGGTCGTCGAGGCGGACGGGCGCTGGACGCTGGTCCTGCCGGACCCGGCCGAGGCGATCACCCACCTGTGGGCGGAGGGCCCGGACGACGAGGCGACCGAGGCGTTGCTGGACGACTGGGCGGCGGTGGTCGACGGCGCCGGGAGGTAGGTGGCGCGGTAGCGACGGCAGCGGGGGCGTGCGGCATGGTTCGCACGCCCCCGCTGTCCGTTTTCACGCTGTTCGGCAGGATCTGCTGCGTTCTGTCGTGTGTGCAGCTCAGGGGGCGTGCACGGGGCCGTTCGGTGACATGGGACGATGGTCCGCATGCCAGCGACGCCGACGCCGAGTGCCAGGAACGGACGGTACAACCGTCCGGACGCCTCGATGTCCTTGCTGACCAACGTGATGGACCACAGCCTGGACGAGGGCTACGCCGAGGCGGCCGCGGCGCGGGGCGATAGTCGCGACAGCCGGATACCCGGGACGCTCCAGGGCCTGCTCACGCTGGGCGCCGGGCTGGCCCTGGTGGGGGCCGTGGTGACGGTCGGCGCGGTGAACGCGCACAAGGCGGAGCCGACGCTCGCCCAGGAGCGGGACGCGCTGATCCACCGGATCAACGACAGCAACGGCTCGGCCGACCACCTCCAGCAGCAGGTCCAGGACCTGCGGGAGAAGGTCGACAACACGCAGCGGCAGGCGCTCGCCTCGGGCGACGACGGGTCGGACGGGCTGACCGGCGCAGTGGGCCTGGGGGAGGTCACCGGGCCGGGCCTCAAGCTCGTCCTGGAGGACGCCGCGGGGACCGGCGGCGGGGGGAACGTCGACCCGCGGGCCGGGCAGGGCTTCTCCAACAGCGGCCGGCTGCGGGACCGGGACCTCCAGCTGGTGGTGAACGGACTCTGGGGGAACGGCGCGGAGGCCGTCTCGATCAACGGGCAGCGGCTGACCGCGCTGTCGGCAATCCGGGCCGCGGGTGAGGCGGTGCTGGTGGACAACCGGCCGCTCGTCCCGCCGTACACCATCCAGGCGATTGGGGATGGGCCGAAGCTCCTCACCGCCTTCGAGAAGGACATGGCCGGGGAGTATCTGCGGCTGCTCCAGGAGAAGTACGGCATCAAGTCGACGCTCTCCGCGCAGAAGAAGCTGACGCTGCCGGCGGCGGTGGGGGTGACGCTGCGGACCGCGCAGCCGGTGACGCCCGAGCCCTCGCCGACGGCGACCCCGTCGGCCACGCCCTCGGCGACCCCGTCGGGCGGAACCTCCGAGAGCCCGAGCGCGTCCGTTTCACCGTCCGCTACCGGCGGCAGTCCGAGCCCCGCACCGCGGGGGCCGGGCCGATCTGCCAAGACCACGACAGCGACAGGAGCAGCTAGACCGTGATTGCCGTACTGGGTCTCGTGATCGGGGTGGTCGTCGGGCTCTTCGTCCAGCCCGAGGTGCCGGACGCCGTCGTGCCGTACCTGCCGATCGCGGTGGTGGCGGCGCTGGACGCCGTGTTCGGCGGTGTCCGGGCGATGCTGGACGGGATCTTCAACGACAAGGTGTTCATCGTGTCGTTCCTGTCGAACGTGGTGGTCGCGGCGCTGATCGTCTTCCTCGGTGACCAGCTGGGCGTCGGCTCGCAGCTGTCCACCGGTGTGGTCGTCGTCCTCGGCATCCGCATCTTCTCCAACGCGGCAGCGATCCGGCGCCATGTCTTCCGTGCCTGAGTCGAGCCGCGGGACGGCGGCGGAGAAGGCGGACGGACGGGCTGGAGAGAACGTGCGCGAGGACGGCGCGGAGAAGGCGGCCGAGGAGACGAAGCCGGAGTCTGCAGCGGTCGCGAAGGCCCGGATGCCCGAGGAGGCGGAGGCGGGCGAGAATGCCGCGGAGGCCCCGAAGGCGGAGACCGGCGAGAAGGCCGAGGAGAGCGTCGACGGGCCGGCGGAGGACGAGGAGCAGCAGGCGAAGTCTGACGCTAAGGCTGAGCTTGAGGTGGTGCCCGCCGAGGAGCCTGCGCCGGAGCCCGAGGCGGAGCCGGAGCAGGAGCCCGCGCCTGCGGAGGAGATCGAGCAGGAGCCTGAGCCCGAGTCGGAATCCGAGTCGGAACCCGAGTCGGAACCCGAGCCAGCCGCCGTGGGCCGGAACGCCGGGCGGCGGCGTCTGAAGGCCGCGCTCTGGCCGCCACGGCTGTCGCGCGGGCAGCTGGTGGTGGCGCTGCTGCTGTTCTCGCTCGGTTTGGCCCTGGCGATCCAGGTGCGCTCGACCAACGACCACCACAGCCAGCTGCGCGGGGCCCGCCAGGAGGATTTGGTTCGGATCCTCGACGAACTGGACAGCCGTCAGCAGCGTCTCCAACAGGAGAAGGCGGAGCTGGAACAGTCCCTGGCCAAGTTGGAGAACAGCTCCAACCAGGCCAAGGAGGCCCAGGAGCAGACCAAGAAGAAGGCGACGGAGCTCGGCGTGCTCGCCGGTACCGTCAAAGCCACAGGTCCGGGCATCGTACTCACGGTCGATGATCCCCAAGGGCAGGTGAAGGCAGATATGCTGCTGGACACCCTGCAGGAACTCCGAGCGGCGGGGGCGGAGGCGATTCAGATCAACGATGTGCGCGTGGTGGTCAACACCTACTTCACGGACGCGGCGGGCGGCGGTGTGCAGATCGACGGCAAGAAGGTCTCGCAGCCGTACCGCTTCACCGTCGTGGGGAATCCGCAGGACCTGACGCCCGCGCTGAACATCCCGGGAGGTGTGGTCCGCACCCTGGAGAGCCATCAGGCGCGGGCGACGATCACCTCCCCGCCGAAGGTCGTCGTCGACGCCCTCGTCGATCTGAAGACGCCGCAGTACGCCAAGCCGGCTCCGAAGTGACGGGGCGCCTGGCGAACGGCCCGTCACGTGCGGGCGGCACCCGGTGCGGGGCGCCGTCGTGGCGTGGGCGAGACTGGTTCATACCAGCACGCATCGGAGCACTGTCCGCCCTACCTAACGCCGCACCACCCGTCGGAGTACCACTCCCGCCGGCCCGATCCGTGACCGGGCCCGCAGCCTGTCCGAGGTTCTCACCCTGCCCCGCGGGCGGGTCTGTCACACGCAAGGGGATTCGCCCGTGAGTTTCTTCTCGAAGTTGTTCGGTCGTAACAAGGGCCGTGACGCGGCCGTCGAGGCGCCGACCGCGCGCCATCGCCGGTCCGACGACGAGCCCGCCGTGCCGGGCATGCGCCCCGCTCCCGAGGGGGCGGAGTATGCCGAACGCCAGCTGTTCCGGGACGGCGGCGCCCAGTACGCGGGGAATCCGGCGGGCTACGGCGCGTCGGTTGACCCTTCCGGCGACCCGCGCATAGGTTTCCCGTCAGGACCCTCAACCTCTGGTGGAGGGTTTGCCCCGGACCCGTACGCCGGGCACAACCCATCGGGTGTGCCGCGCCAGGAGGCTGTGAACATGGCTGGCCCCACTCCGTGCCCCAGGTGCGGTAACCAGAACCCGGCCGCGGCCCGCTTCTGCTCCAACTGCGGTACGGCGCTGCGCGGTGGCGCGCTGCCCGAGGGGGCGGCGGAGACCACGTCGACCATCTCCATCTCCGGTCTGGAGTCGTACGACCCGAACACCACGACCGGCACCGGCGCCACGCCGGCGCTGTCGGCCGAGGTGCTGTCGGCGATCGACGCACTGCCGCCGGGCTCGGCCCTGCTGATCGTGCAGCGCGGTCCGAACTCGGGCAGCCGGTTCCTGCTGGACGCGGACGTCACCACCGCGGGCCGCCACCCGCAGGGCGACATCTTCCTGGACGACGTGACGGTCTCCCGGCGGCACGTGGAGTTCCGCCGTACGCCGGCCGGCTTCAGCGTCGCGGACGTGGGCAGCCTCAACGGAACCTACGTCAACCGGGAGCGGATCGACGAGGTGCCGCTGAACAACGGCGACGAGGTGCAGATCGGGAAGTACCGGCTGGTCTTCTTCGCCGGCCACAACCGGGGGTACTGAACCCAACGTCGGCAGGAGCCCGAGTGAGTACGAATATTCCTTCACCTCTCGGGGCGGCCATCCCCGCGTCCTCCGGTCCGCAGTCGGACCGGAACGGGCGCGGGGTGGTCGCGGGCCCCAGGCAGCCGGTCCGGCCGGAGCGCCCGGGCGGGCGGCGGCGCGGCGGCGACGAACTGCTGAGCATCGGCGCGGTGCTGGCCTTCCTGCGCGACGACTTCCCCGAGGTCACCATCTCCAAGATCCGGTTCCTGGAGGCGGAGGGCCTGGTCGAGCCGCAGCGCACGCCCTCGGGGTACCGCAAGTTCAGTCCGGCCGACGTCGAGCGGCTGGCGTACGTGCTGCGGATGCAGCGCGACCACTACCTGCCACTGCGGGTGATCCGCGAGCACCTGGACGCGATCGAGCGCGGCGAGGCACCGCCCGCGCTGCCGCCGTCCGCCGACGCCAGGCCCGGGCCGCTGGAGGAGGCGGACCGGGAGCTGGTCGCCTCGGCCGAGGTCTCGTCCGGGGTCCGGCTGGGCCGGGCCGAGCTGCTGGCCGCCGCCGAGGCGGGGGAGCGCGAGCTGGCCGAGTGGGAGTCGTACGGGCTGGTCGCGCCAGGGCCGGACGGCGGGTACGACGGCGAGGCGCTGCAGGTGGCCCGGCTGGTCGCGGAGCTCGGCCGGTACGGGCTGGAGCCGCGGCACCTGCGGGCCATGAAGGCCGCCGCCGACCGGGAGATCGCGCTCGTCGAGCAGGTGGTGGCGCCGCTGCGCCGGCACCGGAACCCGCAGACCAGGGCCCATGCGGAGGCCACCGCCAGGGAGCTCGCGACGCTGTCCGTCCGGCTGCATGCGGCCATGGTCCAGGCCGGTCTGCGGACCCGCGCATAGCGTTCCCACCGCGCTGACCAGCGGCGTCCTCCCTGCGCTTTCATATCCGGGTCCAGAGCCATAGGGTTGCCTGTGTGAATGAGCTCGACGTCGTGGGTGTCCGGGTGGAGATGCCTTCCAACCAGCCGATCGTGCTGCTGCGGGAGGTTGGGGGCGATCGGTACCTGCCGATCTGGATCGGCCCCGGCGAGGCGACCGCGATCGCCTTCGCCCAGCAGGGCATGACGCCGGTGCGCCCGCTGACGCACGACCTGTTCAAGGACGTCCTGGAGGCGCTCGGCCAGCAGCTCACCGAGGTGCGCATCACCGATCTGCGGGAGGGTGTCTTCTACGCCGAGCTGGTCTTCGCCGGCGGGGTCGAGGTGAGTGCCAGGCCGTCCGACGCGATAGCGCTCGCCCTGCGCACCGGCACGCCGATCTACGGGAGCGAGGAAGTGCTCGCCGAGGCGGGGATCGCGATTCCCGACGAGCAGGAGGACGAGGTCGAGAAGTTCCGCGAGTTCCTCGACCAGGTGTCGCCCGAGGACTTCGGGGGCAGCGGTCCGCAGTAGCGCGGGCGGGCCGGAGTACCGGCCGGGTAGCCGTTTTGCCAAAATCCGTCCATCTACCCACACTAGGGGCACGAAAAACCACTCTCCTGGGTGATCTGGTTTGTCCGGCTCGGCGTGGCGATCGTTGACGGGTCATAGGGGACTGCCTACCGTCAGGAGTGGTTGCCCGGGTGCTCGACGCCCGCAGTCTGGGTTGCCCGCAGCACGAGTGGACGGAGGTAGGCATGAGCAGCACCAGCGATGACGCGGCCGTGGGAGGCCTGTGCGCCGTGCACATGCCGCGCACCGCTCGCACCGCCAGCACCGTGACGGACCTGCCCCGGATGGGCCGGTTCCCGGCCGTGCAGCCCGGCCAGCCGGCTATCGAGCGGCTGGCGCCGACGTCCGAACTCATCGGCTACCGCGGCCCGACGGCCTGCGCGGCGGCCGGCATCACGTACCGCCAGCTGGACTACTGGGCCCGCACCGGACTGCTGGAGCCCAGCGTCCGATCGGCGTACCCGGCAACCAGCCAGCGGCTCTACAGCTTCCGCGACATCCTGCTGCTCAAGATCGTCAAGCGGCTGCTCGACGCGGGCGTCTCGCTGCAGAACATCCGGGTGGCCGTCGCTCATCTGCAGTCCGCCGACCAGGCCGACCTGACCGGGCTGACGCTCATGTGTGACGGTGCGACGGTCTACGAGTGCACCACGCCGCAGCAGGTCGTGGACCTGCTGAAGGGCGGTCAGGGCGTGTTCGGCATCGCGGTGGGCGCGGTCTGGCAGGAGCTGGAGCTCACCCTCGGGCGGCTGCACGCCGAGCGGACCGACACCGGCGAGACGCTGGTTGGGCACGACCCGTCGGACGAGCTGGCGCAGCGCCGCAACCGGGCGGTCTGAGGACCGAACTGACGAGGCCGCGGGCCCGGACGGGGAACCGTCCGGGCCCGCGGCCTCGTCGTGGTGCCTGGTGAAGCGATCTAGGGAGGGCACGTGAGGTTCGGCTCCGGGATATCGGGCCTGATACGGCGTCGGGCCGTGCAGTGGGGGGTCCGGCTGCGGCAGCGGCGGACCCAGCGCTGGATCTACCAACTGGCCGTCCTCTGCTGCACGGTGGCGTTGGCGCCGATGTCCTGGCTGTGGCTGTCGGCGGGCGACCGGGTGGGCACGGTGGAGTCCGCGCCGGTGGCGCCGGTGGCGGTGGTCTTCGGCGCAGGGCTGGACCAGGGCAAGCCGACGCCGTACCTGGAGCACCGGTTGGTCGCGGCGCTGGACCTGTACCGGGAGCGGAAGGTCCAGGCGATCCTGGTGACCGGGGACAACGGGCGGGTGGAGTACAGCGAGCCCGACGCGATGTTCCGCTACCTGACCGAGCACGGGGTGCCGGAGGGGCGGGTGGTCCGGGACTACGCGGGCTTCACCACCTGGGACTCCTGCGCCCGGGCGAAGCGGGTCTTCGGGGTGGACCGCGCGGTGCTGGTGAGCCAGGACTTCCACGTCCGACGGGCGCTGGCGCTGTGCGAGGCGGCTGGCATCCGGTCGTACGCGGTGGGGGTGCCGGAGCTGCACGACGCGACGTGGCTGTACGGAGGCCTGCGGGAGATCCCGGGGGCGGGCAAGGCGGCGATCAACGCCTGGCTGCGGCCGGACCCGGTGTTCCTCGGCCCCGAGGAGGACAGCATCCCGAAGGCGCTGGCGGAGGCCGCCAGGCGGTAGGGGAGGGGGGGTGGCCTTCGGGCCGCGGCCGGGTTCGGACAGACTGTCGGACCCGTGCGGCATGATCGGCGGGTGCGATCACTGCCGAGCATCATCCACCTCGACATGGACGCCTTCTTCGCGGGTGTGGAGCAGGCGGCCAAGCCGAGCCTGCGCGGCAAGCCGGTGATCGTCGGCGGGCTCGGCGGGCGCGGGGTGGTCTCCACCGCCTCGTACGAGGCCCGCAAGTTCGGGGTGCACTCGGCGATGCCGATGGCGCAGGCGCGCCGGCTCTGCCCGAACGCGGCCTTCCTGGCCGGGCGGTTCGAGGCCTACCGGCAGGTCAGCGACATCGTGATGGGCCTGCTGCGGGAGCTGTCGCCGCTGGTGCAGCCGCTCAGCCTGGACGAGGCCTTCGTCGACCTGGAGGCCGGACCGTACGGCCCGGCGCTGACCGAGGCCGACCACGAGACCGGGGAGCGCCTGGTGCTGGCCCTCGCGGAGGACCTGCGGGCCGACATCCAGCGGCGCACCGGGCTGACCGGGTCGGTCGGGGCGGCCGGGTCCAAGCTGATGGCGAAGATCGCCTCCGAGCAGGCGAAGCCGGACGGGCTGGTGCTGATCGAACCCGGCGAGGAGCGGGCCGTCCTCGGCCCGATGCCGGTGCGGGCGCTGCCCGGGATCGGGCCGGCCACCGAGCAGGTGCTGCGGCGGTCCGGGCTCAACACGGTGGCCGACCTCGCCGACGCGGGGGAGGCCGAACTCGTGCAACTGCTGGGGCGCGCGCACGGCGCCGGGGTCCACCAGATGTCGATAGGACTGGACGACCGGCCCGTGGTGGCCGATCAGGATGCCAAGTCGGTGTCGGTGGAGGACACTTTCGAGGTCGACCTTGCCGACCGGGACCGCGTCCTGCGGGAGGTGGAGGTGCTGGCCGCCCGGTGCGTACGGCGGCTGCGGGCGGCCGGACGCTCCGGCCGGACAGTGGTGCTGAAGGTCCGGCGATTCGACTTCTCGACACTCACCCGGTCGGAGACCCTGCGCGGGCCCACGGACGACGAGACGGTGATCACCGAGACGGCGCGCCGGCTGGCCTCCCAGGTGGACATCACCGGCGGGGTGCGGCTGCTCGGCGTCGGCGTCTCGCAGCTCGCCGACTACACGCAGGAGGACCTGTTCGCCCAGGCGGTCCGGGAGGAGGCCGCCGCCGAGCACGAGGGGGAGGACGGCGACGAGGCCGAGGAGGAGCCGGACGTGCCCGTGCTGCGGCGCTGGCTGCCCGGGCAGGACGTCCGCCATGCGGAGTACGGGCCCGGATGGGTTCAGGGGAGCGGCGTCGGGCGGGTCACCGTCCGGTTCGAGACGCCGTGGAGCGAGCCCGGGCGGGTCCGGACCTTCGCGGTGGACGATCCGGCGCTGGAGCCCTCCCGGCCGCTGCCGCTGCGCGAGGGCGAGGACTGGGGTGGTGGGGAGGATACCGATGAAGGGGACGGAGAGGGCTGAGAAACGCGAAGCGGCCCCACCCGGAAGGGGAGTTACCGGGTGGGGCCGCTTCGCGTGCCGGGTCTCGGACGGTCGTGATGCCCTCTCGACCGAGCGAGGACCGGGCCCCGCGCCCTGTCCCTGAGCGCGGGGCGGACGCCTCGTCAGGCGCCGGTCTTGACCGGCGTGGCGCCGGAGTCCTGCACGGCCGCGTCACCGGAGGCGGTGACCGTCGCGGTCGGCTTGATGCTGCGGATCAGGAACGGGACGACGCCGGCGACGATGCAGACGACGGCCGCGGTCCAGAACGCGTGCTTGTACGCGTCCAGGGTGGGCAGCATCACCGGGATCTTGATCGGGAGCTTCATGGTGTCGCCGGTCAGGATGGCGGCCATTACGGCGGTGCCGATCGCGCCACCGACGGTGCGGAGCACGGAGTTCATGCCGTTGGCAATGCCGCTCTGCTCGACCGGGACGGCGCCGTTGATGTAGGCGGGCATCGCGGCGAAGGCCAGGCCGACGCCCAGGCCGAAGATCGCGGAGGCGGTGTAGATGTCGCCCTCGTGGCTGTGGCGCAGGGCGAGGTAGGCCATGGCGACGGCGCCGAGAACACCACCGAGGACCAGCGGCAGACGGGGGCCGCGGCGGGCGATCAGCAGCGCGCCGAGCGGGGCCGCGACCATCGAGCCGATCGCGGACGGCAGGAGCATGACACCGGCGTGCAGCACGGTGGCGGTGAAGCCGTAGTGGGCGAACTTCTCCGGGGTCTGGGCGAAGTTGCTGATCACCATGAACGAGCCGTACATGCCGAAGCCGATCATCAGGCCGGCCAGGTTGGTGAACGCGACGGCCGGGCGGGCCATCATCTTCATGTCCACCAGCGGGTGCGGGACCTTCGTCTCGATGATCCCCCAGACCAGGGCGACCACGGCCGCGACGGCGAACAGGCCGAGCGTCTTGGTGGAGGTCCAGCCCCAGTGGTTGCCCTGGCTGACCGCGACCAGCAGCGCGGAGAGCCAGCCGGCGAGGGTGATGGCGCCCAGCGGGTCGGCGCCGCCCTCCTTGTCGGTGACCGGGTCGGACGGGACGCGGAAGGCGACCAGGGCGACCGCGATCAGGCCGAAGATCAGGCCCATCCAGAAGATCGACTTGTAGCTCCAGTGCTCCAGCAGGAGACCGGTGGCGACCAGGCCGAGGCCGGAGCCGACGCCCATCGAGGCGCTGATGGCGGCCACGCCGCCGGTGACCTTCTGCTTGGGCAGCTCGTCGCGGACGATGCTGATCGCCAGCGGCATCACGCCACCGCCGGCGCCCTGCAGGACGCGGGCGACGACCAGCCAGGTGAAGGAGTGGGTGCTGACGGCCAGTGCCGAACCGGCGACCAGACCGGCCAGCGAGATCAGCAGCATCGGCTTGCGGCCCCGGAGGTCGCCGAAGCGGCCCAGCAGGGGAGTCAGCACGGCGGCGGAGAGCAGGTTGGCGGTCATCAGCCAGGTGATGCTGGACGCGGAAACGCTCAGCTCCTTGGCCAGCGAGGGCAGGATCGGGACGACCGCGGTCTGCACCACACTGAACGACAGCATCGCCAGGATGAGGGCCGGCAGGACCCGGGCGCTGCTCTGCTTCTCGGCCGCGATGGTGGGCTGGGGTGCCTCACTCACGGTTGCTTCCTCCCGTACATAGTGAATGAACTGAAATAACCATGCAGGGAGATACTTCAGAGTGTCAAATATCTAGCGGTTAAGCTTTGGCAAAGGGGAAGAGTCGGGGCGGGTGGACGGGTGGGTTTGGGGCGCCTGCGGCGGGCTGGGGGCGAGGTGGGAGGGGCGGGGCATGGCGAGGACCCCGGCTTTGGGGGGCCGGGGTCCTCGCGGGGGTGCGTGTGTTAGGCGAGCGGCCTCATGGAGGCGGGGTGGGGGGTGTCGTCCGGGGTGTCGTCCGGGGTGTTGTCGGGGGTGTCGTCCGGGGCGGGGGTGTTGTCGCGGACTTCGACGTGTTCGCGGCGGAGTTCGTCGTGGACGACCTCTTCCGTGGTGTAGCGCTCGACGACCAGGCGCACGCGCTCGATCTGGGTGAGGTACTTGCGGACCACCGGGCGCTCCTCGCGCAGGGTGACCTCCTCCACCACCTCGGCGATGTCCTTCTCGGTGAGCGAGGCGCGCTCGGCCTCGCCGAGCGGCGTCCGCTCCAGCCGGACGCGTTCGCGGACCACCGGGACGCGGCGCTCCACCTGCTCGCTCGTCACGTACTTGCGCAGCTTCACGGTGCCCAGGACGTGCCACTCCGTGGTGATGTCCAGCCGCTCCTCGCGGCAGGTGATCTCGATCGGGCCCTTGGGGGCCGAGGGCGCCGGGCCGGCGGCGGGTGCCGGGGCGGTCCGGGGCTTCGGCTCGACGGTCGGGGAGGCGGCGGGCGGAGCGGTGATGGTGGTCGCCGCGGGGGAGGCGGTGGGCGCGGGGGTGCTGGGGGTCCGCATGGTGGCCTCCGGGTCGGTCGTGGCGGGAGCGGTGGTCAGGGGAGCAGTGGTGAGGGGGGCGGCGGTCGTGGTGTTCATCGGGGTGGTGCCGAAGTCGAGGTCGGGCGGGCGGATCCCGCCGTTGCCGTTCGTCGGCCGACCGTTCGGCCGACCGTTCATCGGGGTGTCGAGGCCGTAGTAGCGGTAGAGCTGGAGTTCCTGGGCGGGTGACAGGTGCTGGCCGACGCCGAAGTCCGGCGACTCCTTGACCAGTGACTTGTCGTACGGCACGCGGAGCTCGTCGCCGGAGAACTCGCTCGTGGTGAGCGGGACGAAGGCGTCCCGGCCGAAGATGCCGGTGCGGACGGCGGCCCACTCGGGCCGGCCGGTGGCGTCGTCCAGGTACACCTCGTCGACCGTGCCGATCTTGTCTCCGTTGCGGTCGACCGCCTTGTGGCCGATGAGGTCCCGGGGGTCGATATCGGTTTGCACTCTTTCCTCCAGTGCGCTGAGCCTGCGGAACTCCCGCAGGACGGCGGCCGGAGCACCCATTCCGTCCGCCACTTCACACCAAAAGCCACCAACCGGACGGCCGCGAGCGGGGTGCGGCCGGACGGGCTGCGGGCTGGACCGTCCGGGTCATCCGGCGGTCACGCCCGAACGGGCCGAGTGACCTTTCGCACCCGTGATCGAACCGGCTTCCGCTGGTACCCTGGGCGGCGACCGCCGAGCCCGCTCGGGAGAGTCCTCGACGGCGGAAACCGCTGGTCGGGGCGCCGAAGGAGCAACTCCTCCCCGGAATCTCTCAGGCATCCGTACCGTGTGGGGTAGGTCACTCTGGAAAGCAGGGCAGGACCGCCGGCGAGGGAGCCGACGGCCACCACCCTCACCGACGGTGCAAGCCGGCGGGGCGCCCACAGCGCACCGCGCGGGTGAAGCTCTCAGGTCCCGATGACAGAGGGGGAGGCCTGTCGGGTTCGCCCGCCTAGGCCCATCCGCTGTCCGCAGTGGCGAAGGCCGGACGGCGTGCGTACCCCCGCCGGTCCGTGACCAGGAGGCCTCGACCACCATGAACGCCCAGCCGAACCCGGGACGCCCGAGCCGCGCCGCGACCCTCACCGAGCTTGAGCAGGCCAGCCCCTTCGAGAACCGCCACATCGGCCCCGACGCCGCCGCGCAGGAGAAGATGCTGGCCCAGGTCGGCTACGGCTCGCTGGACGAGCTCGCCGCCACCGCCGTGCCCGAGGCGATCCGCTCCATCACCGGCCTGGACCTGCCCGCCGGCCGCAGCGAGGCCGAGGTCCTCGCCGAGCTGCGCGAGCTGGCCGGCCGCAACCAGGTGCTCCAGCCGATGATCGGCCTGGGCTACTACGGCACCTTCACCCCGCCGGTGATCCTGCGCAACGTCCTGGAGAACCCGGCCTGGTACACCGCCTACACCCCGTACCAGCCGGAGATCTCGCAGGGCCGCCTGGAGGCGCTGCTCAACTTCCAGACCCTGGTCTCGGACCTGACCGGCCTGCCGACCTCCGGCTCCTCGCTGCTCGACGAGGGCACCGCGGCCGCCGAGGCGATGGCGCTGGCCCGCCGCGTCACCAAGGTGAAGGGCGGCGTCTTCCTGGTCGACGCCGAGACCCTGCCGCAGACCGTCGCGGTGATCAACACCCGCGCGGTGCCGACCGGTGTCGAGGTCGTCGTCGCGGACCTGTCCGAGGGCATCCCGGCCGAGGTCGCCGAGCGCGGCGTCTTCGGCGTGCTGCTCCAGTACCCGGGCGCCACCGGCGTGGTGCGCGACCTCGCCCCGGTCATCGAGCAGGCCCACGGCCTCGGCGCGATCGTCGCGGTCGCCGCCGACCTGCTGGCGCTGACCCTGCTCAAGTCGCCGGGTTCGCTGGGCGCCGACATCGCCTGCGGCACCTCGCAGCGCTTCGGCGTGCCGATGGGCTTCGGCGGCCCGCACGCCGGCTACCTGTCGGTGCGCGCCGAGTACGCCCGCTCGCTGCCAGGCCGCCTGGTCGGCGTCTCCGTCGACTCGGACGGCAACCGCGCCTACCGCCTGGCGCTGCAGACCCGCGAGCAGCACATCCGCCGCGAGAAGGCCACCAGCAACATCTGCACCGCCCAGGTGCTGCTCGCGGTCATGGCCTCGATGTACGCCGTGTACCACGGCCCGGACGGCCTGGCCGACATCGCCCGCCGCACCCACCGCTACGCCGCCGCCCTCGCCGAGGGCCTGCGGGCCGGCGGCGTCGAGCTGCTGCACGGCGAGTTCTTCGACACCGTCACCGCCGTCGTCCCGGGCCGCGCCGCCGAGATCGCCGCCGCCGCCCGCGCCAACGGCATCAACGTGTACCAGGACGGCGCGGACCGGATCTCGGTCTCCACCGACGAGACCACCACCCGCGAGCACCTGGCCGGCGTCTGGGCCGCGTTCGGCGTGGCCGCCGTCGAGGCCGCCGAGACCGCCGACGCGCTGCCCGCCGCGCTGCTGCGCGAGGACGAGTACCTGACCCACCCGGTCTTCCACAGCCACCGCTCGGAGACCGCCATGCTGCGCTACCTGCGCCGCCTGTCGGACCGGGACTACGCGCTGGACCGCGGCATGATCCCGCTGGGCTCCTGCACCATGAAGCTCAACGCGACCACCGAGATGGAGCCGGTGACCTGGCCGGAGTTCGGCCAGCTGCACCCGTTCGCGCCGATCGAGCAGGCCCAGGGCTTCCTCACCCTGATCCGCCAGCTGGAGCAGCAGCTGGTCGAGGTGACCGGCTACGACGCCGTCTCGATCCAGCCGAACGCCGGGTCGCAGGGCGAGCTGGCCGGCCTGCTGGCCGTCCGCGCCTACCACCACGCCAACGGCGACACCCAGCGCGACATCTGCCTGATCCCGTCCTCCGCGCACGGCACCAACGCGGCCTCCGCCGTGATGGCCGGCATGCGCGTGGTCGTGGTGAAGACCCTGGTCGACGGCGACGTGGACGTCGAGGACCTGAAGGCCAAGATCGAGCAGCACCGTGACAACCTCGCCGTGCTGATGGTCACCTACCCGTCCACCCACGGCGTGTACGAGACCCAGATCACCGAGATCTGCGCCCTGGTGCACGAGGCCGGCGGCCAGGTGTACGTGGACGGCGCCAACCTGAACGCCCTGGTCGGCCTCGCCAAGCCGGGCAAGTTCGGGGCGGACGTCTCGCACCTGAACCTGCACAAGACCTTCTGCATCCCGCACGGCGGCGGCGGCCCGGGCGTCGGCCCGGTCGCGGTGCGCGCCCACCTGGCGCCGTACCTGCCGAACCACCCGCTGCAGCCC
This sequence comes from Kitasatospora aureofaciens, assembly GCF_019192735.1. GTDB lineage: Bacteria > Actinomycetota > Actinomycetes > Streptomycetales > Streptomycetaceae > Kitasatospora > Kitasatospora aureofaciens_A. The sequence continues at coordinate 149,921 of NZ_JAHTKP010000015.1, read as the reverse complement.
GAGGCCGGCCCGGCCACCGGGGTCGGCCCGATCTCGGCCGCGCCGTGGGGCTCGGCCGCGATCCTGCCGATCTCCTGGGCGTACGTCCGGCTGATGGGCGGCGCGGGCCTCAAGCACGCGACCCAGGTCGCGGTGCTGAACGCCAACTACATCGCCAAGCGGCTGGCGCCGCACTTCCCAGTGCTCTACACCGGTCCGGGCGGGCTGGTCGCGCACGAGTGCATCATCGACCTGCGTCCGCTCACCAAGGAGACGGGCGTGACGGTGGACGACATCGCCAAGCGCCTGATCGACTACGGCTTCCACGCGCCGACGATGTCCTTCCCGGTGGCCGGCACGCTGATGATCGAGCCGACCGAGTCCGAGGACCTGTACGAGATCGACCGGTTCTGCGACGCGATGATCGAGATCCGGGCCGAGATCGACAAGGTCGGCTCGGGCGAGTGGGTGGCCGACGACAACCCGCTGCGCAACGCCCCGCACACCGCCGCCGCGCTGGCCGGCGACTGGGCGCACGGCTACTCGCGGCAGGAGGCCGTCTTCCCGGCGGGCGTGAACCCGGCGGACAAGTACTGGCCGCCGGTCAGCCGGATCGACGGCGCGTACGGCGACCGGAACCTGGTCTGCTCCTGCCCGCCGCTGGACGAGTACGGCGTCTGAGCCGTTTCGGCAGGCATGCGGCAGGGCCCCGGCGGAGCTCCCCCAGCCTTCGGCTGGGAGGTGCCCCATCGCCGGGGCCCTGCCCGTACTGTCGAGTTGTTTCGATCGAGTCGGCGGCTGCCCCCGCCAGTGCGTCCGGACCGGCGCGGTCAGGCCGCGTGGGCGACGGGGCGGTGCGGGGCGATCACCCGGCCGTCGGGCAGTAGCTCTCCGGTGTCCTCGAACATGACGACGCCGTTGCAGAGCAGGCTCCAGCCCTGCTCCGGGTGGCAGGCCACCGGTACGGCCGCCTCGCGGTCCTCGGACTCGGCCGACGGGCACTCAGGACGGTGCTGGCACATACGCGTACCCTCGCTTCGCTCTGCGATCCTCCCCGTGGTGCGGTTGCCGGTGATCGAGCCGCCGGGAACCGCCGCGGAAGTCGGATCCTGTCCGCACGCCGGCCAGGTGTGGACCGGCGTTCAAGTGGGTAGGACAGGTGGTCCTTCCACGCTGGTTCCCAGTGTCGGCGTCTGCGGACGTGCGCGCAGCGATTTCGTGACATGCGCCACAACTCCCGGGCAGAGATCACCCGTTCAGGTGGGCTGGAGCGAAAATCGCGCACGGACGGGTCAGCTGTGAAGTGGCCCGAAGGGGCCATGGCCGATGACCCGTCCGGGTGTCCGGGCGAGGTGGGCCGGCCGGGTCGATCAGCTGCCTGTCAGGGCGACCCGAGGAGCAGCGGCTTGGCGAGCGGGGCGCGGGCGAGCAGCGGCAGGAGCTCGGCGGCCGGGTAGGCGCGGTGCGCGGTGACGCCGAGCGGGGCCGGGGCGAGCGGGATCAGCAGGTCGGCGGCCGGGCCGGTGTCGGGGCTGTGCAGCCAGAGCGCCGTCGCGTACTGGCCGGGGAAGGTCAGCAGCCGGGGCTGGCGGCGGACCCGGGAGCCCTGTGCGAGCTGCCAGGCCTGGCGCAGTGCCCGGACGGTGGAGTCCAGGTAGGGGCCGGCGGTGAAGTGGGAGAAGGTATGGCCCTCGATGTCCAGTGCCACTTCCGCGGCCGCGGCCACCTCGGCGCCGTCCTTGATCAGGAAGCGCCAGCCCGTCCGCCGGGCGGCGGTGAGCTCGGGGTGCGGGCCGTCCAGGACGTGGACCGCGAGCGGATGGGCGGGGAGCAGTGGGCCGACCGGGTGGCGCAGCGCTGCGGCGGCGGGCTGGCGCAGCGCGGTCTCCGAGTCGAGCGCGGCGAGGACCGCGCGCAGGGCACTGGGCGGGGGTTGGGGGGACTGCAAAGTCATGGCGGGGTCCGCCTCTCCGTGCGAGATCGGCGTGCGAGTGCGGCATACCGGCGTGGCGCGGTGTGTCATCGGTGACGGGACCTGGCCGTGTCCGGTTGTGCAGGATCGCGGTGCCGGCGCGGTCGCTGCCGTCGACGAGGGCCTCGGGGCAGAAAGCGGACCGGCCGGAGCGCAGTGCGAATTCTATCGAACAGACGCGCAGGGTGACCTGTTTATCACAGGCGGTGGCGTCGGGCAAGTCGGCAGATGCTCTGAAAGTCCGTCAGTTTCCTTGCATTGCAAGCCCGTACACGCTTTCGGGTATCGATCTTCGAGGTGGGCATGATGCTTGCACGGTCGGTCGGCCGGTGGCTCAGGAGGAGGGGACCATGGGCGAGAAGGTCGTGGCGACACGCGCGGATCTGGCGGACCGGCAGCTCTACCGTCGCAAACTCCAGGCCTGCCAGGACGCACTGGGGCGGATGCTGCGCGAGGACCGGTTCGACCGGCCGCGGGCGGTGATGGGCCTGGAGATCGAGCTCAACCTGGCCGACGAGCAGGGCCTGCCGGTGATGCGCAACGCGCAGGTGCTGAGCGAGATCGGCTCCAGCGACTTCCAGACCGAGCTGGGCCGGTTCAACATCGAGGTGAACATCGTGCCGCACCGACTGTGCGGGCACGTGTTCGAGGAGCTGCGCGAGGAGATCGACACCGGGCTGCGCTACGCCGACCGGCGGGCGGCCGAGGCGGGCGCCCGGATCGTCATGGTGGGCATCCTGCCGACCCTGGAGCACGACCACACCGGGCTCGACGCGATGTCCCACAACCAGCGGTACAGCCTGCTCAGCGACCAGATCCTGGCCGCCCGGGGCGAGGACATCTCGCTGGACATCGAGGGGGTCGAGCACCTCCAGCTGGAGTCGATCACCATGGTGGCCGAGGCGGCGGCGACCTCGCTCCAGCTGCACCTCCAGGTGACGCCGCAACGGTTCTCCTCGGTGTGGAACGCCGCCCAGGCGCTCTGCGGGCCGCAGCTCGCGCTCGGCGCCAACTCGCCGTTCCTGTTCGGGCGGGAGCTGTGGCGGGAGACCCGGCCGGTGCTGTTCCAGCAGGCGTGTGACACCCGTTCGGCGGAACTCAAGGCGCAGGGCGTGCGCCCGATCACCTGGTTCGGCGAGCGCTGGGTGGACTCGGCGTACGACCTGTTCGAGGAGAACCTGCGGTACTTCCCCGCGCTGCTGCCGATCTGCGACGACGAGGACCCGCTGAAGGTGCTCGCCTCCGGCGGCGCGCCCCGGCTGGCCGAGATGCGGCTACACAACGGGACGATCTACCGCTGGAACCGGCCGGTGTACGACGTGAGCGGCGGCGTGCCGCACCTGCGGGTGGAGAACCGGGCGCTGCCGGCCGGGCCGACGGTCGCCGACACGCTCGCCAACGCCGCCTTCTACTACGGGCTGGTCCGGGTGCTGGCCGAGCAGTCCCGGCCGGTGTGGACCAGGCTGCCGTTCGAGCGGGCGGACGAGAACTTCCGGCAGGCCGCCCGGTACGGCATCGACGCCGTCTTCCAGTGGCCGCGGCCGGGCCGGGCGGGGCGCGGCGGCGGGCTGACCACGGTGTCCGCCGTCGACCTGGTCCTGAACGAGCTCCTGCCGATGGCCCACCAGGGCCTGGACGAGTGGGGCGTCGAGCCGGCCGACCGGGACCGCTACCTCGGGATCATCGAGCAGCGCTGTCTGCGCCGGACCAACGGCGCGGTCTGGCAGAGCGCGACCTTCCACCGGCTGCGCGAGCAGTACGGGATGGACCGCTCGGCCGCGCTCGCCGCGATGACCCGCCGGTACATCGAGCACATGCGCGGCGGCGAGCCGGTGCACACCTGGCCGGTGGGGTAGCCGGTCCGGGGCGGCCGGGGGCTGACGTTTCTCCTGTGTCAGGATGAGCGCTCCGGCGGTCGGCCGACGGCCGGAGCGCCGCCCGTCCGCTGGAGCACCCTTGACCACCGTCCCGACCGAACCGGAGACCGCGCCCCGCACGCGCCGGCTGCTCGGCGCGGAGCTGCTGATCGTCCTCGGCCTCTCGCTCGGGGCCAGCGGCATCGGCGCGCTGATCAGCTTCGCGGGCTCGCTCACCGAGCCGCTCACGCTCGGCCAGCAGGTGGCGACGCTGAACGGGTCGCGCGCGCCGGGGCGGCCGTGGCTCGACCTGGTGTGGCAGCTGTACTACATCGGGCGCGGCCTGATGCCGGTGGTGCTGGTCGGGTACCTGCTGGTGCGCGAGGGCACCGCGCTGCGGGTGCTGGGCTTCGACCTCGGGCAGAAGCTGCGCGACCTCGGGCGGGGCGCGGCCGTCGCCGCCGCGATCGGTGGGTCCGGGCTGGTGCTGTACCTGGCCTCGCAGGCGGCCGGGTACAACCTGACGGTGGCGCCGTCCGGGCTGCCGGACGTGTGGTGGCGGGTGCCGGTGCTGGTCTTCTCGGCGTGGCAGAACGCGATCCTGGAGGAGGTCGTCGTCCTCGGCTATCTGCTGCGCCGGCTGGGGCAGTTGGGGTGGTCGTGGCCGGCGGCGCTGGCGGCGAGCTCGGTGCTGCGCGGCTCGTACCACCTGTACCAGGGGGTCGGCGGGCTGGTCGGGAACATGGTGATGGGGGCGGTGTTCTGCCTGGCGTACCGGCGCTGGGGGCGGGTGATGCCGCTGGTGGTGGCGCACGCGCTGATCGACACGGTGGCCTTCGTCGGGTACGCGCTGCTCGCCGGGCACGTCAGCTGGCTGCCGACCCCTTGACCGAGTCGATCGAGTTGGTCGAGAACCTGGCCAGGGCGCGCGGCGGGCGGGCCAGCAGGCGGTCGACGTGCCGGCGCTCCAGGCCCTGGCCCGGGTCGATCGGCATCGGCAGGCGGTCGCGGCGCCAGAGCGAGCCGCGGACCAGGCGGGACGGGATGACGTCGTCGACCCATGCGAACGGACGGCCGTCGGCGTAGCGCAGCAGCGGGGCCCACTTGCGGGCGGAGAACAGCTGCATGAGCGGGACGCGCGGGTCGCCGGGCTGTGGCACGTAGCCGGTGAAGCGGACGAACGGGAGCGGGGGCAGGCCGATCGCCGGGGCGATGTGGGTGTTGGCGTGCTCCTCCCAGGTGGTGGCCCAGACCAGCTCGTACGTGGCGGAGAGTTCGCGCAGCCATGCGCCGTGGCGGGCGGAGAGCAGGACCGAGTAGCCGAGCAGGGTGTGGGTGTCGAACCCGGCGTCCGGATGGGGGCAGACCGGGTTGAGGACGCCGTCGACGTCCAGGAACAGCAGTGGCTTCGGCACCAATGGCCCCCCAAGTGGCGGTGAATGACTCACCTGTCGGACGAGCGGCGCGCGCCGGTGGTTGCCCAGCGGCGGGCGCACGCGGGGTGCAGGGGGCGCTCGCGGACGGTCAGGGGGCGGTCAGGGCGCGTTCGGGGACGTTCAGGGACGTTTGGGGACGTTCAGGGGATGGGCGCGGGCTCGGTGGCGGGCGCTGCTGGGGAGTCGGTGGCCGTTCTGCGGGCGAGGCGGCGGACCTCGGGTTCGAGCAGGACGGCGGCGCTGAGCAGCAGGGAGATCAGCGCGCAGGCCCACAGCGCGCCGGAGAGGCCGAGCGTGTCGGCTGCCGGGCCGGCCAGCGCGATGCCGAGCGGGGCCAGCGAGAGCGAGCCGAGGTGGTCGTACGCGCAGACCCGGGAGAACATCTCGGCCGGGATCTCCTGCTGGAGCGCGACCATCCAGTTCACCCCGAAGACGGTGACGCCGACGCCGGACAGGAACATCGCCGCCGCCAGCACCGGCAGTGGCGCCGCCATGGCCAGGGCGAGCGCGGGGACGCCGAACAGGAACACGCCCCAGTTGCCGACCAGCAGGATCCGGCGCGGCTGCCAGCGCACCATCAGCAGGCCGGTGACCACCAGCCCGACCCCGTACGCGGCCATCGCCAGGCCCCAGTCGCGGGCGCCGCCGAGCCGCTCCTTGGCGACGACCGGCCCGTAGACGGACTCGACCGCGCCGACGCAGGCGACCAGGACGGAGAACTGCAGGACCACCACCCAGAGCCAGCGCCGGGAGGCGAACTCCCGCCAGCCCTCGCGCAGTTCGCGCAGCATGGAGGTGCCGGCGGCGACGGGGGCCGCCTCGGCCTCCAGGAAGAAGCGCAGCGCGGCGGCGATCAGGAAGCAGACGGCGTCGAGGGCGAGCACCCAGCCGGGGCCGACGGCGGCGGTGAGGGCGCCGCCGAGGGCCGCGCCGCCGATCTGGCTGGCGTTCTGGCCCATCCGGAACACCGAGAAGGCCCGGGCGGCGTGCTCCTGCGGGACGCTCTTCAGGATCATGCCCTCGGCGGCGGGGGCGTAGAGCGCGTAGCCGGCCCCGCCTGCGGCGGAGAGGACGAGCAGCTGCCAGAGCTGGGCGTGGCCGCCGAGCACGAGGGCGGCGAGGACGGCCTGGGAGAGGCCGCTGAACAGGTTGGCGGCGACCATGACGTGGTGGCGCGGCAGCCGGTCGGCGAGGGCGCCGCCGATCACCAGCAGCAGGACGGTGGGCAGCAGCCGGGCGGCGGTGACGTAGCCGACCTCGGTGGTGGAGCCGCCGTTGCCGATCACGGCGAACGCGGTGGCGATCGGGGCGCCGGCGTTGCCGAGGCCGCTGATCACGGTGGCGGCGGTCTGGATGCGGAAGTTGCGGCTCGCCCAGGCGAAGCGGCGGGGGTGCGGGGGCGGGGGTTGGCTCTGGGGTCGGCTCTGGGGTCGGCTCTGCACCTGGCGACTATGGCCGCATGTTCGTACAGGTGTCTATTCGGTTTTCACAACTGGCGCGTGAGAGCTGACCGGGGTGTGGGTCGTGCGCTAACCCAGGTGGCCCCAGAGGAAGCTGAGGGTGCGGCTCCAGGCCGTCCGGGCCTGGAGCGGGTCGTAGGTGCCGAGCAGGTTCTCGTCGTTCATGAAGGCGTGCCCGGCCGGGTAGAAGTGGATCTCGGGCCGGATGTCGGTGGCCTCGCCGATCCGGGTCGCGGCCTCGTCGACGGCGGTCATCGGGATCGAGCGGTCGCGCTCGCCGAAGTGGCCCAGGACGTGGGAGGTCAGGCCGCGGTAGTCGAAGTCCGGGTCGGGCGGCAGGCCGTAGAACGGGACGACGGCCGCGACCTTGTCGCCCGCCCGGGCGGCCAGCAGCAGGGCGAAGCCGCCGCCCATGCAGAAGCCGACCACGCCGACCGCGTCGCCGACCACGCCGTCCAGGGAGAGCAGGTGGTCGACGGCGCCGGAGAGGTCCTCGACGGCCCGTTCGACGGGCAGTTCGCGTTTCAGCCGGGCCGCCTCGGCGTTGTCGTGCGTGGTGGCGCCGCCGAACAGGTCGGGCGCGAGGACGGTGAAGCCCTCGGCGGCGAAGCGGTCGGCCATGTCGGCGATGTGCGAGGTGAGCCCCCACCACTCCTGCACCACCACCAGGCCGGGGCCGATGCCCTGTGGCGGGCGGGCCAGGTATCCGTGCGCGGTACGGCCGTTGTTCGGGAAGGTGACGTTCTGCCGGGAGCCGCCCAGGTCAGGCATGGCTACCTCTCGGTGGGTCGGGCCGCGTGCGGCGAGGGGTCGGGTAGGAGTAGGGGGTCGGGCAGGGGCAGGGGGTCGGGCAGGGGCCGCGGGTCAGCCCATCTCCTCAAGGGCGCGGCCCTTGGTCTCCTTGACGCAGAAGGCCACGAACGGGATGGAGAGCAGCGCGAAGGCCGCATAGATGACGTACGTCGCCGAGAGGTTCCAGTCGGCGAGGTCCGGGAAGCTGACGGTGATCGCCCAGTTGGCGATCCACTGGGCCGAGGCGGCGACGGACAGCGCGATCGCCCGGATCCGGTTGGGGAACATCTCGCCGAGCAGCACCCAGACCACCACGCCCCAGGAGAAGGCGAAGCAGAGCACGAAGACGTGCGCGGCGACCAGGGCGACGGTGGCGTGGGTGTTGTCGAGGGTGGCGGTGTCGCCGGTGCCGTGCCGGTAGGAGAACGCCCAGGCGGCGGTGCCCAGCGCGAGCGCCATGCCGGCCGAGCCGGTCAGGGCGAGCGGTTTGCGGCCGATCCGGTCCACCAGCACCATCGCGATCACCGTGCCGAGCACGTTGATGATCGAGGTGGAGAGGCTGATGAGCAGCGAGTTGGCCTCGTTGATGCCGACCGACTGCCACAGGAAGGACGAGTAGTAGAAGATCACGTTGATGCCGACGAACTGCTGGAACACCGAGGCGCCGATGCCGACCCAGACGATCGGCAGCAGGCCGAGCCGGCCGCCGAGCAGGTCCTTCGCCCGGGGCTTGTGCGCGGACTCCAGCACCGCGCGGATCTCTGCGACCCGGGCGTCCAGGTCCGCCCCCTCGCCCTCCACCTCCAGCAGCACCCTGCGGGCCTGCGCCTCGCGGTGATCGGCGATCAGGTAGCGCGGCGACTCCGGGATGGCGAGCGCCATCAGCCCGTACACCAGGGCCGGGACGGTCTCCACGCCGAGCATCCACTGCCAGGCCTGGACGCCCCCGAGGTGGCCGGTGGACTCGCCGCCGGCCGCCTGGTTGAGCGCCCAGTTGGCGAGCTGGGAGACGGTGATGCCGAGCACGATCGCCATCTGCTGGAACGAGGCGAGCCGGCCGCGGTAGGCGGTCGGCGCCACCTCGGCGATGTAGGTGGGGGCGATCACCGAGGCGATGCCGATCGCCACACCGCCCACCACGCGCCAGGTGGCGAGGACCTGGATGCTCGGCGGGAACATCGAGCCGAGGCCGCTGATCGCGAACAGGACCGCGGCCAGCAGCATCGTCCGCACCCGGCCGAGGTGGTCGGCGAGCCGGCCGGCGGCCACCGCGCCGGCCGCCGAGCCGAGCAGGGCGATGGCCACGACGAAGGCGGTCTCGCCGTGGCCCACCGCGAAGTGCTTCTGGATGCCGGTCACCGCGCCGTTGATCACCGCGCTGTCGTAGCCGAACAGGAAGCCGCCCATCGCTGCGGCGGCGGAGATGAACACGACGTGCCCGAGGTGCGCCTCGCCCGTGGCCGACCGGGTGTTCAGTGTGGACACGCGCGCTCCCCGAGGTGGACGGGCCCACTCGGTGGTGCCGGCGGGCGGACCGCCGAGCGGGCAGGATTCGTCTCACATTCGAGCAGTGGAGGGGGCGGGTTGCCCTGTTTCGGGGGCCGATCGGGTGATGCAGCGTCAGCTTGTCCGTCTGCGGCGAGTCGCTCCTGGCGTCGCTTGTTGGCGTCGTTCGTTGCGGCGCAGCAGCTGGGTGCGGGCCAGGGCGTCCTGGCCGCGCCCGCGTCCGCGCTCGGCGAGCCGGTCGGCGATCGCGTACTGCGCGTCGGCCGGCTTCTTGTCGTCGTACTTGAACTTGGCGCGCACCTCGCGGACCGTCAGACGCAGCCCGCGCAGACCCGGCAGCAGCCGGGAGAACTCGCCCTCGCCGGGGACGACCCGGGTGTCCGGCGTCTCCGGCTGGAAGTGGGCCAGCTGGCGGTTGAGGATCTCCGCCTTGCCCGCGGCCGACTCGACGATCTCGGCGGTGCAGTGGAAGTGGACTGACGCGTAGTAGCTGGTGGGCGTGCCGGGCTCGCCGCGCCAGTGGCCGGGCGCGAAGGCGTAGCCGTCGGTGACCGCGAGGGTGACCTGCGGGTCGGCCCGGACGGCGGCCAGCAGCGGGTTGGGCGTGGCGAGGTGGAGCAGGATCTCGCCGGCGTCGGCGTCCAGCAGGAAGTGCGTCGGGACGAGCACCGGGCCCTCGCCCGGCGCGCCGTTGGCGGCGAGCAGGCCGAAGTCCCGGCCCTCGGCCAGCCAGGCGCGCCACTCGGCCTCGTCGCCGCGGTCCCATGACCTGATCAGCATCGGGCGGCCCCGTCAGCGGGTCAGGTCGCGCACGTGCGCGGGGAGCGGGACGGTCGTGGAGGCGGCCGGGGCGGGGGTGCCGTAGCCGCTGGTGACCGGTATGACGCCGGCCCAGTACGGCAGGTCGAGGTCGTCCGGGTCGTCGTTGGCGCCGTCGTCGCGGGTCTTCGCCGAGACCTCGTCCAGCTCCAGCCGAATCACGGCGGTGGCGGCGAGCTCCTTGGCGTTGGCCGGGCGGACCTCGGCGGAGCGGCCGGGGACGGTCTGGTCGACCAGCGCGTCCAGCGCGACGTTCAGCTCCTCCGGGTCGGTGACCTGGTGGGCGGTGCCGTGGGCGACCACCGAGCGGAAGTTGACGGAGTGGTTGAACGCGGACTTGGTGAGGACCAGCGCGTCGACCAGGGTGACGGTGACGCACACCGGCATGCCCTGGTCGCCCCGGGCGTCGCGCAGCGGGCGGCTGCCGGTGGAGCCGTGGATGTAGAGGCGGCTGCCGACCCGGGCGTAGATGGTCGGCAGGACGACCGGGGCGCCGTCGGCGACGAAGCCGAGGTGGCAGAGGTAGGTGCTGTCGAGGATGGCGTGGATCGCCTCCTGCTCCCAGGTGGCGCGGTCCTTGTAGCGGGTGGGGGTGGTGCGGGGGGTGCGGGCGTAGGCGGGGGTCTCGCGCTCGGTGGCGGTGCCGTCTGCAGGGGCCGACATGACAAACCTCTATGTACTAGTGCATAATCTTCTTTGTGCTAGGAGACTATCCGCTGAAAGGGCGACGCGCCAGCGAAATCGCGGCCCACATCGAACAGGGCGTCAGCAGCGGGCAGCTCGCGCCCGGAACCGCGCTGCCCCCGCTGCGCGACCTCGCCACCGAGCTCGGCGTCAATCCCAACACCGTCGCCGCCGCCTACCGGCTGCTCCGCGACCGCGGCGTGATCGAGACCGCAGGCCGCAAGGGCAGCCGCATCCTGCCCCGGCCCGCCCTCACCCCCCGTGACCAGATCCGCGTCCCAGTTCCCCCGCACGCCCGCGACCTGTCCGCCGGCAACCCTGACCCGGCCCTCCTGCCCGACCTCGCCCCGGCGCTCGCCGAGGCAGCCCGCGCCGAACCCGTCCTCTACGGGCACCCGGCCGTCGACCCCGGACTGCTCGCCCTCGCCCGCGCCTCCTTCGAGGCCGACGGCCTGCCCGGCGGGCCGATCGCCATCGCCTCCGGCTCGCTCGACACCATCGAACGCATCCTCGGGACCCGGCTGCGCCCCGGCGACGCCGTGGCCGTCGAGGACCCGGGTTGGGGCAGCCTGCTCGACCTGCTGCCCGCCGTGGGCCTGCGCCCCGCGCCCGTCCGGCTCGACGACGAGGGCCCGCTGCCCGACTCGCTCGCCGCAGCCCTCGCCGAGGGCGCCCGCGCGGTCGTCGTGACCAGCCGGGCGCAGAATCCCACCGGCGCCGCGCTCACCGCCGCTCGCGCCGAGGCGCTCCGGGCCGTGCTGGCCGAGCACCCCGGCGTGCTGCTGATCGAGGACGACCACGGGCACGGCATGGTCGACCAGCCCTACCACCCACTGGCCGGCGCCGGTTCGCGGCACTGGGCCGTGGTGCGCTCGGCGGCCAAGGCGTACGGGCCGGACCTGCGGCTGTCCGTCGCGGTCGGCGACGAGGACACCATCGGGCGGGTCTCCGGACGGCTGCGGCTCGGCGCCGGCTGGGTGAGCCACCTGCTCCAGCGCACCGTCGCCGAACTGTGGCGCACCGACGCGGCGCCCGTCGCCCGGGTGGCCGCCGTCTACCGGGCCCGCCGGGACGCGCTGCTCGGCGAACTGGCCGCGCGCGGCATCGAGGCGCACGGCGAGAGCGGGCTCAACGTCTGGGTGCCGGTGCCGGACGAGACCTCCGCGCTTGCCGCGCTGGTGCAGCGCGGCTGGGTCGCGGCCCCCGGCGCGCGCTACCGGATCCAGTCGCCGCCCGGGATCCGGATCACCACGGCAGGCCTGGAACCGGCGGACGCACGGCAGTTGGCGGAGGACCTGGCGGCGGTGCTGGGTGCGGGCGGGGTCGGCTCGCGGCTGGTCTGAACGGGCGGGGCCGGCCCGGACGAGCGGGGCTGAACGGGTGGGGATGATCCGGACGCACGGGGGCTGAACGGGTGGGGGCTGGTCTGAACCCGCGGGTAACAAAGCGGGAAACCTGCTGCAGATACCTAGCGGTAACCAGTGCTGTCATGCCATCTTCATCGCGCCACCGGCCGGCGGCCTACCCTCACACGCGTCTTCCCGTCCCCACACCACGGGGAGACCGAGCCGCAGGAGTTCCGCCGTGCCCGAAAACGGTTCGCGCATCACCCGCAGCACCTCTCGACTCGGCAAGCGGCTGCTCAGTGCAGCCCTCGCCCTCCCGCTCGCCTCCGGCGGCCTCGTGGCCGGCGGACTGATCGCCGCGGCGCCTGCCTCGGCCGCGTCCGCTGCCTCGGCTGCCTCGGCGTCGACCGGGCCGACCGCCAGCGTGACGCTGGGCGACAGCTACATCTCCGGCGAGGCCGGCCGGTGGATGGGCAACTCCGCCGACGGAAGCGGCAGCCGGACCGGCACCGACCGTGCCTGGAACGGCAGTTCGTACGACCCGAGCAGCGTCTACGGCGCGACGGCCGCCAGCGGGTGCGACCGCTCGGACGTCGCCGAGGTGCTCGGCGCCTCGACCGTCGCGCAGAAGCAGATCAACCTGGCCTGCTCCGGCGCCGTCACCGCCAACATCTTCCGCGCGGCGAACGGCGGCCAGGCGTTCAAGGGCGAGGCCCCGCAGGCCGACCAACTCGCCACCGTGGCCGCGCAGAACAACGTCAAGCTGATCACGCTGTCGATCGGCGGCAATGACCTCGGGTTCTCCAACGTCATCTCGAACTGCGTCCAGGACTACCTGGTTTGGTACAGCTACTGCCATGGCTCGCAGCAGTCGGCGATCGACTCGAAGCTGCCGACGGCGATGGCCGGGGTCGGCAAGGCCATCGACGAGATCCGCGCCGTGATGTCCAACGCGGGCTACGCGCAAGGAGATTACCGCCTGGTGCTGCAGTCCTACCCGTCGCCGATCCCGCGCAGCGCCGAGATGCGCTACCCCGAGGGCGGCTGGACCCGGTCGAACACCGGCGGCTGCCCGTTCTGGGACGCCGACGCCGACTGGGCGCGGGACTCGATGGTGCCGCAGATCTCCAAGGCACTGGCGGGAGTTGCGGCGAGCAAGGGCGCGCAGTTCCTGGACCTGTCCGACATGCTCCAGGGGCGCGAGGTCTGCTCCACGTCGGCGCAGCAGCCGACCGCGAGCGCAGGGCCGTCCGCGACCACCAGCGAATGGGCGCGCTTCCTGGACGGTGGGCTCAACACCACCCAGGGCGCGCTGCAGGAGTCGATGCACCCCAACTACTACGGGCAGCAGGCGCTCGGCAGCTGCCTGACCCAGCTGTGGGGGCGGAGCAGCGGTAACTACGCGTGCCGCAACACGGCCGGGCAGGACGCGAGCGGGATGTACCTGACCGCGGAGTGACCGTGTGCAGCCCCTTGCCCGGCCGGGCAAGGGGCTGCACCTGCGCGGTGGTGGTCAGCCCTTGGCGAGCAACGCCTGGGCATGGGCGCGGACCTGATCCTTCGTCAAGTACGCGTCGGTGTACTGGAAGTCGTGCAGCCGGGCGGGCTGGCGGGCGAGGAAACCGGTGCGCACGAAGTCGTCCCCGGCGGTCGCGTTCAGCAGCCAGTTGGCGCCGACCCGGAACTTGGCCGCATTGGTGCGCATCGCCATCAGGTGGTAACCGCGGGCAACCAGCTGCGCCGGCACCCCGCGCAGCTCCACGCCGATCGGCTTGGACACCGCGTCCTTGCCGCCCAGGTCCACCACCAGGCCCAAGTCCTTGTGGTAGTAAGGCTCCAGCGGCTGATGGCGGAGCGAGGCGATCACGTTGTTCGCCACCGCGCGGCCCTGCCGGGCCGAGTGCTGGGCGGTCGGCGGGCACACCGCACCGTCGCCCTTCGCGAGGTCCGGGACGGCCGCGGCGTCGCCGAGCGCGAACACCCCCTCGAACTGCGGCACCCGCATCTCCGCCGTCACCGCGATCCGGCCGCGGACCGTCTCCGCGTCCAGCGTGCCGATCAGCGGGCTCGCGGCGACCCCGGCCGTCCAGATCAGCGTGCGGCAGGGAAGCACCCGGCCGTCGGTGAACTTGACTGACTCGGCGCCGACTTCGGCCACCGAGACCCCCAGCGACACCTCGATACCGCGCTCCCGCAGCACCTCCAGGGCGGCCGTGCCGAGCGCGTCGCCCAGCTCCGGCATCAGCTTCGGGGCGATGTCGATCAGGTGCCACTTGATCTGCCGCGCGTCCAGGCGCGGGTAGCGGAGGGCGGCGGCCGTGGTCAGACGCTGCAGGCAGGCCGCCGTCTCGGTGCCCGCGTAGCCGCCGCCGACCACCACGAACTGCAGCCGGGACTCGCGCTCCCGCTGGTCCAAGGTGGCCGAGGCAAGGTCGAGTTGGGCGATCACGTGGTCGCGGACGTAGACCGCCTCGGCGAGCGTCTTCATGCCCCGGGCGTAGTCGGTGAGACCGGGGATGTCGAACGTGCGGGTGACGCTGCCGGGGGCGAGCACGAGGACGTCGTACCTCTGCGCCACCACCTCGTCGGTGATCTTCCGGACCACGCAGACCTTGGAGAGCGGGTCCACGCCGATCGCGCCGCCGGGGAGGATGTGGGTACGGCGGAGCGAACGGCGCAGCGAGACGGCCACCGACTGCGGGGTCAGCACGCCGGCCGCGACGTGCGGCAGCAGCGGCAGGTAGAGCTGATAGCTGAACGGCGTGACCAGCGAGATCTCGGCCTCCGAGGGCGCGAGCTTGTGTTCGAGGCGGCGGGCGCACTCCAGGCCGGCGAAGCCACCGCCCACGATCAGGATCCGAGGTCGTTCCATCGCTCATCCCTTTACCGTGCAGGTCGTACCGTGAGGGTCCCCGTTACTGTCCGCCACACTCGCACGGAGCAGCGAGGGCTGCCACCGGGGCGGGGCGGATGGGGGGCCGTTGCGCGGGGTTGGGGTGGAGAGGTCAGGGGCGGTAGTAGGTGTCGATGGGGGTGCAGGCCTCGGCGAAGAGGGCGGGGCCGTCCTGGGGCACTGAGGGCCAGGTGCCGGAGGCGGGGTTGAGGGCGATGAGTTGGTCGGTGGAGAGGGCGTAGACGACGCGGCCCAGGCCGGAGCGGACGAGGGCGCCGGAGCACATGGTGCAGGGCTGGCAGCTGGTGTACATCGTGGTCCGGGCGGCCGTTTCGGCGTCGAGTTCGCGGGCGGCCCAGCGGGCGAGCTTCAACTCCGGGTGGGCGGTGATGTCGTCGTCGCGTCGGACCGTGTTGTGGGCCTCGGCGAGGATCGTGCCGTCCGGGGCGGCCAGGAGGGAGCCGTAGGGTGCGTCGCCGAGGGTGACGGCGTGGGCGGCGATGGCGATCGCGCGGCGCAGGAGCTTCTCGTCGGCGGTGGTGATCACGATGCTGTCCTCCAGTGGGTGGCGACGGTGGTGAGTGCCTGCCAGGCCTCCTCCGGCCGGCGGGTCGCCTCCGGGTCGCCGTTGTAGGGGTCGAGCAGGACGGTGTCGGCGTTGAGCGCGCGGAGCTGCCGGAGGTCGTCCAGGATCTGCTCGATCGTGCCGACGCCGGCGGGGCGTTCGGGGTCGGTGACCGGTGCGGTGGTCAGCCGCAGGGCGATGCGCGGCGCGAACGCCGGCAGTGTGTGGCTCGCCAGGATCGAGCGCATCCGGGGAACGGTGAGGCGCAGCGGGTGCCAGGCGTCGCCGAACCGGGTGGCGCGACGGAGTGCCGCCTCGCTGTGGCCGCCGACCCAGATGGGGACCGGATCGCTCAGGACCTCCCGCAGGGTGGCCAGGTACTCGTCGGTGAGCCGGCCGCGGGCGGTGAACGGCACGCCGAGCGCGTCGAACTCCTGCCGCGCCCAGCCGACGCCCACACCGAGGACGAGCCGGCCGCCGCTGAGCCGGTGGAGGTTGGTGGCCATACGCGCGACCAGCAGCGGATGCCGGTACGGGAGGATCAGCACGGTCGTGCCCAGCCGTACCCGGGTCGTTATGCCGGCCAGCCAGGAGAGCGTGGTGAACGGCTCGTAGAACGGTTCCGGGTAGCGCGCGGACACGTCGGGGGTGACGGCCACGTGGTCCGACACCATGAGGAGGTCGTACCCGAGCCCCTCCACGACGTGTGCCCACTCGCGCAGCACACCGGGGTCGGTTCCGGGCCCGAAGTTCGGTACGTTGACGCCTAGTTGCATGGATCGAGGCTATCCCTGTGATCATGGGAAGCGGAACGGGATCCTCCCGGTTGTGGTGGCCTTCTGCAGGGCTTCTGCCGGTAGAATCGCCCTATGGCCGTGAATCTTGATGACGTCGACTGGGCGATCATCGAGCAGTTGCAGCAGGAGGCCCGCATCTCCCTCAGCGAGCTGGGGCGCCGGGTGAAGCTCAGCTCCTCGGCCACCACGGAACGGGTGCGGAACCTGGAGGCGCTGGGCGTCATCACCGGCTACCACGCCGTGGTGGACCTGGCCGAGGTCGGCTACCCCGTCCTCGCCGTCGTCCGCCTCAAGTACCCGGGCAACCGCCACGAGCCGCTGCGCCGGCTGCTCGCCGAGCGGCGGGAGATCCTGGAGTGCCTGCGCACCACCGGCGACGACTGCTACACCCTCAAGGTGGCCGCGACCTCCATGGAGCACCTGGAGACCCTCGTGGACGAGCTGGCCGGCTTCGGCAGCACCACCACCAGCGTCGTGTACAGCCGGACACTGCCCTACCGCGGACCCGACCGGCCCGGGCACCGATAGGGTGTGAGCGTGCTTCCTGAGGTGACGGCGATCCGGTACGTGACGCCCCTGCGAGAAGGCGGCTCGATGCCGGGCCTGGTCGAGGCCGACGATCGGCGGCTGTACGCGCTGAAGTGGGTCGGTGCCGCGCAGGGGCGCAAGGCGCTGGTGGCGGAGGTGCTGGCCGGGGAGTTGGGGCGGCGGCTCGGGCTGCCGGTGCCGGAGCTGGTGACGGTGGACCTGGACCCGGTGCTGGCGCGCAGTGAGCCGGACCCGCAGATCCAGGATCAGATGCGGGCCAGTGGCGGTCTGAACCTCGGGATGGCGTTTGTCAGCGGGGCGCTCAACTTCGATCCGCTCTGCTTCGAGGTGGACGCCGGGCTGGCCGGGCAGGTGCTCTGGTTCGACGCGCTGATCGGCAACGTCGACCGCTCCTGGCGCAACCCCAACCTGCTGGTGGCCACCGGCGGGCTGCGGCTGATCGACCACGGCGCGAGCCTGATCTTCCACCACAACTGGGCGGGCGCCGCCGCCTGGATCCGCCGCCCGTACGACGCCTCCGACCACGCGTTGCTGAGCGCCGAGCCGGACCTGGCGGCCGCGGACAAGGCGCTCGCGCCGCTCGCCGAGGCGGCGATCGGGGAGGCGGTGGCGCGGATCCCGGACGTCTGGCTGGCGGACGAGCCGGGCTTCGACTCGCCGGACGCGGTGCGCGCCGCGTACCGGACCCAGCTGACCGAGCGACTGGCCGGTCCGCGCGACTGGCTGCCGGAGGTGCCCGCATGACCGAGCCGATGCCGCCCGCGCTGCCGGCCACCGTCGAGCTGCACGACTACGAGTACGCCGTGATCCGCGCGGTGCCGCGGGTCGAGCGCGGCGAGTGCGTCAACGTCGGCGTGCTGCTGTACTGCCGGCAGGCCGCGCACCTGGCCGCGCGGACGCACCTGGACCAGGCGCGGCTGCTGGCGCTGGACCCGGTGGCGGACGTGCACGGGGTGCGGCGGGCGCTGCACGGGATCGAGGCGGTGTGTGCGGGCGGCCCGCAGGCCGGTCCGGCGGCGGCGGACAGCCCCGGGCAGCGGTTCCGCTGGCTGACGGCGCCGCGCAGTGCGATCGTCCAGCCGGGGCCGGTGCACACCGGGCTGACCGCGGACCCGGAGGCGGAGCTGCGGCGGCTGTTCGACCAGCTGGTGCTGTGACCTGCGGGTGTGACGCGTGGCGCCGTGAGGTGGATCCGCTGACGGTTGCCGTGGTCAAAGCTTGAGTTGCTGAAGCACTCGGCCGTACGCTGGCCCCATGGGTTCGACAGCGACGACGACCGTACCGACCAACGCCGAGCTGATGGAGGCGTTGGCCGCCGTCGGCGCCGCGTATTTCCAGGACTTCGCGGCGGCCGCGGCCCGGCACGGGCTCTCCTCCTCGCAGGCCAAGGCGCTCGGCGCCGTGCAGGAGCCGGTGCCGATGCGGGCCCTGGCCGGGCGGCTGGGCTGTGACGCCTCCAACGTGACCGGGATCGTCGACCGGCTGGAGTCGCTGGGGCTGGCCCACCGCGAGGCGGCGGCGGGCGACCGGCGGGTGAAGATCGTCGTGATCACGGACGCGGGCCGGGAGGCCCTGTCCCGCATCCGCGGCGAGATGGCGCGGACCCACCAGGCCTTCGGGGCGATGACGGACGAACAGCGCGTCGCCCTGCACTCGATCTGCGCGCAGGTCCTGCCGGTGCTGACCGGCCGGACGGGCGGCGCGCAGTAGTACCGCCCGCTCGCCCGCCCGGCCGGCCGGGCGGAGGGCTCGGCGACGTTTCGGCTGACCTCGGCTGTTAGGCTTGCGAAGCGTGAGCGCGAAGCCCCAGATCCCCAATGTCCTGGCCTCCCGGTACGCCTCGGCGACCCTGGCCCAGCTGTGGTCCCCCGAGCACAAGGTGGTCCTTGAGCGCCACCTGTGGCTCGCCGTCCTGAAGGCCCAGCAGGACCTCGGTGTCGAGGTGCCCGCGACCGCCGTCGCCGACTACGAGCGGGTGATCGACCAGGTCGACCTCGGCTCGATCGCCGCCCGTGAGCGGATCACCCGCCACGACGTGAAGGCCCGGATCGAGGAGTTCAGCGAGCTCGCCGGCCACGAGCAGATCCACAAGGGCATGACCTCGCGGGATCTGACCGAGAACGTCGAGCAACTGCAGATCCGCCAGTCGCTGGAGCACGTGCGCGACCGTACGGTGGCCGTGCTGGTGCGCCTGGCCCGCCTGGCGGCGCAGCACTCGGAGCTGGTCATGGCCGGCCGCTCGCACAACGTGGCCGCGCAGGCGACCACCCTGGGCAAGCGCTTCGCGTCGATCGCCGACGAGCTGCTGGTCGCCTTCCGCCGCCTGGAGGAGCTGATCGCCCGTTACCCGCTGCGCGGGATCAAGGGCCCGGTCGGTACGGCGCAGGACATGCTGGACCTGCTCGGTGGGGACAGTCAGGGAATTGCCAAGCTCGCCGAGCTGGAGCGCCGGGTGGCCGGCCACCTCGGCTTCGAGAACGTGCTCACCAGCGTCGGCCAGGTCTACCCGCGCTCGCTCGACTTCGAGGTGCTCACCGCCCTCGTCCAGCTGGCTGCCGCGCCGTCCAGCCTGGCCAAGACGATCCGCCTGATGGCCGGCCACGAGCTGGTCACCGAGGGCTTCAAGGAGGGCCAGGTCGGCTCCTCCGCGATGCCGCACAAGATGAACACCCGCTCCTGCGAGCGCGTCAACGGCCTGGCCGTCATCCTGCGCGGCTACGCGTCGATGACCGGCGAGCTGGCCGGCGACCAGTGGAACGAGGGTGACGTCTCCTGCTCCGTGGTGCGTCGGGTCGCGCTGCCGGACGCCTTCTTCGCCTTCGACGGCCTGCTGGAGACCTTCCTTACCGTCCTCGACGAGTTCGGCGCCTTCCCGGCCGTGGTCGAGGCCGAGCTGGACCGTTACCTGCCGTTCCTCGCCACCACCAAGGTGCTGATGGGCGCGGTGCGCGCGGGCGTCGGCCGGGAGACCGGGCACGAGGTCATCAAGGAGCACGCCGTCGCCTCCGCGCTGGCGATGCGCGCGGGCGCCCGGGAGAACGCGCTGCTGGACCGCCTGGCCGCCGACGAGCGGATGCCGCTGGACCGGGCCGCGCTGGACGCGCTGCTGGCCGACCGGCTGTCGTTCACCGGTGCGGCCGGGGCCCAGGTCGCCGAGGTGGTCCGCCAGGTGGAGGCCGTCGCGGCTTCCTACCCGGAGGCGGCCAAGTACGCTCCGGCCGATATCCTCTGACGGGAGTATTCTCTGACGATCGGTCAGTCAGTTTGGCGAGGGCCCTGCCGCCGTTCCGGTGGCGGGGCCCTCGTGCGTGTGGACGTGGCCGGGGTCGAGCGGCGGGGTGGTGCCGCAGCACCACTCGGTGTCCGGCTCGGCGACGGGGTGGTCCTCGGGTGTCAGGACGTTGCCGCGGATGGTGGCGAAGGCGGTGAGCGCGCCGGCGGTCAGCAGGCCGGCGCAGGCGAGCATCGCGGTGTGGAAGGCGTCGTTCACCGCGGACGGCACCCGGTACGCCTCGCCGCTCAGGCCCGCAAGCGCCGGGAGGGCGGCGACCGCGAGCAGGCTGGCCGCGCGGGCAGCGGCGTTGTTGACGCCGCTGGCGATGCCCGCGTGCCGGACCTCGACGGCCGCCAGCACGGTGGCCGTCAGCGGAGCGACCAGCAGCGTCATCCCGCAGCCCATCACGGTGACGGCGGGCAGCACGTCCGCCCAGTAGGAGGAGCCCGGGCCGGCCCGCAGCATCAGCAGCACCCCGGCCGCGCACAGCAGCGGGCCGACGGTCAGCGGGATCCGCGGGCCGATCCGCTTGCCGAGCCGTGCGGCGCGCGAGGACAGCGCCAGCATCAGCACGGTGATCGGGACCAGCGCCAGGCCGGAGACCAGCGGGGAGAAGCCGGCGACGATCTGCAGCTGCACGACCAGCAGGAAGAACACGCCGCTGAACGCCGCGTAGACGCAGAGGGTGACCAGGTTCACGGCGGTGAACAGCCGGGAGGAGAACAGTCCGAGCGGCAGCATCGGCTCGGGGGTGCGGCGCTCCACCGTGATGAAGGCCGCGCCGAGGATCAGCCCGATCGCGCCGGTGAACCAGACGGCGGGGGAGAGGCCCTCGCCGGCGGAGGTCAGCGCGTAGGTGAGCGAGCCGAGGGCGAGGGCGGCGAGCAGCGCGCCGAGCACGTCGAAGCGGCCGGACGCGCTCTCGTCCCGGCTCTCGGGGACGTACCGGGAGGTGACGGTGACGACGGCGGCGGCCATCGGCAGGTTCAGCAGGAAGATCCACCGCCAGCCGGGCCCGTCCACCAGCCAGCCGCCGACGAACGGGCCGATCGCCGCCGACACCCCGCCGAGGCCCGACCAGAGGCCGACCGCCGCCGAGCGGTCGTCCGGATGGAAGACCGCCTGGAGCATGGCGAGCGAACCGGGCGTCAGCAGCGCTCCGCCGATGCCCTGGACGGCCCGCGCGGCGATCAGCACCTGGATGTTCGGCGCGGCGGCGCAGGCCGCGGAGGCGGCGGCGAACCAGACGACGCCGAGCAGGAACACCCGGCGCCGGCCGTACCGGTCGCCGAGCGCGCCGCCGAGCAGGATCAGCCCGGCCAGGGTGAGCAGATAGGAGTTGAGCGTCCACTGCAGGGACGCCAGGGAGGCGCCGAGATCGGCACCGATCCGGGGCAGGGCGACGTTCACCACGGTGCCGTCGAGCAGCGCCATGCTCGAGCCGAGCACCGTCGCCAGGAGTACCCAGCGTCCCCGCGCGGTGCCCAGGCGCAGGGTGCCGGCCTTGGTAGTGGCCACGGCCCGATCCTCCGCCCGATGGGGCCGACGTGACAAGGGTCACCAGCGGTGTGTTCGTGGACGGCGGTGCGTGAGCGGGCGGATGCGGAGCGGTGGCGACATCGGCGCAGCGTCGCGGATCAGTGGCGCCCGGTGAATGAATTGTGCACGTACGGTGCAGTGGATCATCCGGATCGTCACCGCGTCCCGCGGAGTTGTTGCCGGTTCAAGAGATCAACATTGCTTCACCCGGACGGATGAGTTTTAGTTCAGCGACCGCCCGGCCAGCCCGGACGGATCCACCGGGTGGAACGCCGAGTCCTGCCGCTGCCCGGTGGCTCGATCCGAAATCTGTACGGCAGGAGCGGGGGACCCACAGGTAAGTCGCCGGACCGGAGTTCGCGCTCTTTGCGCGGACGTCCAGGACCGGCTTGGGGTGAAGCCGCGCGTGCGGCCGGGCAACTCCAGCCCGAACCCGACAGCTCACCTCGCAGGCGTCGGAGAGGAATCCTTCCATGCCTGCTCAGGCCCGTCGTATCACCCTGCCCCGCGCCGCCCGCATCGGCATCGCCACCGCCGTGACCGGCGTCTCCTTCGTCCTCCCGCTCGTGACCACGATGGGCGCCCAGGCCCACACCACCCCGGCCGCCCCGGTCTCGCAGAACTCCACCTGGACCGGCGCCGGCAGCGTCGACGCCAAGCCGGCCGCTGCCGGCCGGGCCGAGGAGAGCTACCGCGTCGTCAGCGGCGACTCCCTGTCCAGGATCGCCGGCGACAAGAACGTCGAGGGCGGCTGGCAGGCGCTGTACGAGCAGAACCGCTCGGTCGTCGGTGGCAACCCGGACCTGATCTTCCCGGGGCAGAAGCTCGCGATCGCCGGTCACGCCGCTGCTCCGGCCGCTCCGGTGGCACCGGCTCAGCAGCCCGCCGCTCCGGCTGCTCCGGCCGCTCCGGCTGCTCCGGCCGCGCCCGCTGCTCCGGCCGTGACGCCGCAGGCCGCGCCGGCCCCGCAGGGCCAGCTCCAGGTCCAGATCGAGGTCGCCAAGCCGGCCGCCCCGGCCCAGGTGCAGGTCCAGGCCGCCGTCGCCCAGCCCGCCCAGGCCGTGACCGCCGCCCCGGTCGCCGCCAGCACCTCCGGCTACGTGGCCCCGCTCGCCCACCCGGTGCTGGGTGAGGCGTACGGTGTGGCCGGTTCGATGTGGGCCTCCGGCCACCACACCGGCCAGGACTTCATCGCCTCCACCGGCACCCCGCTGCGCGCCGTCGCCAACGGTGTCGTGGTGAAGGCCGGCAACGGCGGTGCCTACGGCAACGAGGTCGAGATCAAGCTCGCCGACGGCAAGTACGCCCAGTACGCGCACCTGTCCTCGATCGGCGTGTCGATCGGTCAGACCGTCACCGTCGGCCAGCAGATCGGCCTGTCCGGTGCGACCGGCAACGTGACCGGTCCGCACCTGCACTTCGAGATCCGCACCGGACCGGAGTACGGCTCGGACATCAACCCGGTCGCCTACCTGCGGGCGCACGGCGTCGCGCTCTGACCCCTGCACGGGGTGAACGACCACCGCTGATGCGGGGCGAATCGACCATCCGGGATGGTCATGTCGGGTGACCGCTCGACCGGGTGATCGCCGTATCGGTGGACATGGGCGCGGGACACGCCCAGGCCGGCCCGGCTCACGAGACCTTCCTCGTGAGCCGGGCCGGCCGCTGTCGTTTCGGGGGCCTTGCTCGGGCAGGGCGTCAACTTCGTGGCCGGTTGCCCGTCGATGTGCATCTTGCGGCGGCTTCCGCTGCGCGCCGATGCTGTCGGGCAGTCAGCGCCCGGCCGGGCTGTGTCCGGCGGGCGGCACAGCCATGGAGGAGGCCGGATGACCGTCCAGAGCGGGGACGCGCTCGGGGGGCAGGCCGACGGGGGCGCCGCGGCGGGGGCAGCGGCGGACACGCTGCTGTTCCGGCTGATTCCGTACCTGGTGATCGGCGCCTTCGTGGGCGGGATCGTGCTGGCGCTGGTCGTGCGGAGGCGGCGGCCGGAGCTGTATGCGCGGACGGGGCGGATCGTCCTGGAGGATGCAGCGGCGGAACGTAATTGATTGACAGTCAGATCTGGTGGGCGGGAAGGGCGCTGCGGGCGGCAGCCAGCAGGTCGTGCATGCGGTGCCCGAAGTCCTCGGTGTCGGCGGCGGGTTCGGGGAAGACCAGGCGGACGTCGCGGTGGCCGTGCGGGTGGTCCAGGCGCAGCACCAGGCCGTAGCGGTCGAGGGCGAGCGGGCGGACGTCGGGCCGGTCCGCGAGGAGGGCGGGGTCGAGCAGCCGGGTGAGGACGGCGAGCGCGTCGGCGTGGTCGTCGGCGAGGTGGGTGAGCAGGCCGGCCTCGGGGCGGGCGAGCGGGTCGGGGTGGGCGAGGGCGAGGTCGGCGGCGGTGATCGCGCCGGTGCCGTAAGGGGTGGAGAGGACGGCGTGGGCGACGTCCACGCGCAGGTGGACGCTGACGCCGTCGTCGGCGAGGTGGGCGAGGCGGAGCCGGCCGGCCAGGGTGAGGCGGGCGCGGACGCGGTCGCGGACGGCGACGGGGGCGACGTCGGTGACGTCGAGGACGACGGCGAGTCCGTCGGTGGCGCGGGCGGCGGCGAGGGTGAGCGGGGCGTCGATGGGGGCGCGCAGCCGGAGCCGGGAGCCGTGGACGGAGACCGGGCTGTCGAGGGCGTGGTGCTCGCCGAGGGCGCGGACCGTGAGCGACGAGGTGGCGGCGAGCAGGCTGTGGACCCGTTCGGCGGTGGTGGGTTCGGGCACCTCGGCGTCGGTGCGGTGCTTGCCCATGGCGGACCTCCTCGTAGTTAGGTGAGCCTAACCTAATGATGGCGGAGTGTGATGGCAAGTGTCGGGTTGGTCTGTGTGGGTGGGGATAGACGGCGCTTGCAAGTATTCGTGGACGTCCGTATTGTCGACGCCGGTAGTTGCACGCGCAAAGAATCCTCCCCGGAAAACGATTCCTCCCGGAAAGCGATCCCTCATGCCCCTCGCGCTCCTGGCGCTGGCGATCAGTGCCTTCGGCATCGGTACCACCGAGTTCGTGATCATGGGCCTGCTGCCCGAGGTCGCCGGCGACTTCTCGGTGTCCATCCCCACCGCCGGCCTGCTCATCTCCGGCTACGCCCTCGGTGTCGTGGTCGGCGGCCCGCTGCTCACCGTCCTCGGCACCCGGGCACCCCGCAAGGGGATGCTGCTGACGCTGATGGGCCTGTTCGTCGCCGGGAACCTGGTCGCGGCCGTCGCGCCCGCCTTCGGGCTGCTGATGGTCGGCCGGATCGTCAGCGCCTTCGCGCACGGCGCGTTCTTCGGCATCGGCGCGGTCGTCGCGGCCGACCTGGTCGCCCCGCACAAGCGGGCCGGCGCCATCGCCCTGATGTTCACCGGCCTCACCGCCGCCAACGTACTCGGCGTGCCGATGGGCACCCTGCTCGGCCAGCACCTCGGCTGGCGCTCGACGTTCTACGCCGTCGCCGGGCTCGGCGTGCTCGGTCTGATCGGGATCGCCACGCTGGTGCCCGTCCAGCCGCGCCCCGAAGGCGCCCGCCTGGGCGCGGAGTTGGCGGTCTTCCGGACGCCGCAGATCTGGCTCGCGCTGACCATGACGGTGCTCGGCTGGGGCGGTATCTTCGCGATGTTCACGTACATCACGCCGATGATGACCGAGCTGGCCGGGTTCGCCCCGGGCAGCGTCACCGGGCTGCTGTTCCTGTTCGGCGTCGGCCTGTTCGTCGGCAACCTGCTGGGCGGCTGGTTCGCCGACCGGGCGCTGATGCGCAGTCTCTCCGTCATCCTCGCGGTGCTCGCGGTGCTGCTCTTCGCGTTCACCCTCGCCGCGCACAGCAAGGTGGGTGCGATCGTCACCATCCCGCTGATCGGGCTGTTCGGCTTCGCGACCGTCGCGCCGCTGCAGAAGCGGGTGATGGACCAGGCGGCCGGTGCGCCGACGCTCGCCTCGGCCGCCAACATCGCCGCGTTCAACCTGGGCAACGCGCTGGCGGCCTGGCTCGGCGGCGTGGTCATCTCGGCCGGGCTCGGCTACGACGCGCCGAACTGGGTGGGCGGGCTGCTCACCGCCGTCGCGCTCGGGGTGACGCTGCTGTCGGCGGGGTTGGAGCGGAGGGACGGCGCGTCGGCCGGTCGGGTTGTGGCGCGCGGGGGTGCTGCGGTGGAGGAGGGCGTCACTGCGGGGCGGTGACGCGAAAGGCCCGGACGCCTGGTCGTCCGGGCCCCTCTGCGTGCTCAGGCGACGACGGCCTGGGCGTCGATCTCGACCAGCATCGGCTCCTGCGGCAGCTCGACGAAGATCGTGGTGCGGCAGGGCTTCACGCCGCCCGGCTTGATGTTCTCCTCGATGAACTCGGCGTAGACCTCGTTCATCAGCGGGAAGTCGGCGCGCTTGGTGAGGTAGACGCGGAACATCACGACGTCCTCGACGGTCGCGCCGCCGGCCTCGACGATCGCCTTGACGTTCTCCAGCGTCCGCCGGGTCTGCGCCTTCACGTCGCCGTGGTGGAGGTACTCGCCGGTGGCCGGGTCCTGCGGGCCCTGGCCGGAGACCTGGAGGATCGGGCCCTTGCGGACGCCCTGGGAGAACATCCAGGCCGGGGCGGGGGCGCCGTCGGTGCGGATCTCGGTCTTGTCGGTCATGTGGTTCCTTTGACGGCTCGTCAGTTGTGTTCCGGACGACCGCAGTCGGCCGAGATGGCGCGGGTGGTGGCGAGCAACTGCGGGAGGAGTTCCAGCACTTGCTCGTAGGGGAGGACGACGTCCGGTACCGAGATCGACGCGGCGGCGACGACCCGGCCGCTGGCGTCCCGGACCGGCGCGGCCACGCAGTTGATGAACGCCTCGTGCTCGGCGTGGTCCTGCGCCCAGCCCTGCGCGGCCACCTTCTCCAGCTCGGCGAGCAGCGCCTCGGGCGTGGTGAGGGTGTGCGCGGTGTGCGGGGTGAAGTCGATGCCGGCCACCACCCGGCGCCGCTCGGGCAGCGGCAGGTCGGCGAGCAGCACCTTGGAGACGGCGGCGCTGTGCAGCGCGGCGCGCAGGCCGATCCGGGAGTACATCCGGACCGGGTGACGGGAGTCGAACTTGTCGATGTAGACGACCTCGCCGCCCTCGTACGCGGCCAGGTGCACGGTCTGGCCGGTGGCGGCGTTGAGCTCGGCCAGGTGGGGGGCGGCGATCCGGCGGATGCCGCGCTGCTCCAGGGCGAGGCCGGAGAGGGCGAACAGGCCGGCGCCCAGGTGGTAGCGGTAGCCGGCGTCGCGGTAGACGAATCGTTCCGCTTCGAGGCTCTGGAGCAGACGCAGCGCGGTGGTCTTGTGTACGCCGAGCACCTCGGCCAGCTGGTCGAGGGAGCGCTCGCCCTCGCCGAGCTCGGCGAGGATGCGCAGGGCGCGGGTGACGGTCTGGCTCATCGTGCTCCGCTCGTTCTGCTCGGGCTCGGGCTCGGGCTCGTGCTGGGGCTGGGGCTGGGGCTGGTCGGGGTCGGGTCGGTGCCGCTCTGGCCGGTCGGGGCCATTCTCGCGGGGAGGGCGGGCCCGGTGATCCCGTCCGCGGTGACGCGGGTGGCGGCCCAGTCGGCGGGGGAGGCGTTGAGCAGGGCGGTCGCGACGGGGGAGGGCGGCAGTTCGGCCTGGTCGCCGTGGGCGGTGAGGGCGCACGCGGCGCTCAGGTGGCCGAGCCGCAGGCGGCGGCGCTGGTCGAGGCCGCGGAGGGCGCCGGCCAGGTAGCCGGCCGCGAAGGCGTCGCCGGCGCCGGTCGCCTCGACCACCTCGACGGCGAGGGCGGGTTCGGCGATCGCCGTACCGTCCCGTTCCAGCGCGGTGACCGTCCGGGCGGCGTCCTTGACGACGACGGTGGCGGGGGTGGGGAAGCGGCGGCGCAGCGCGGCCGGGTCGCCCGTGCCGAACGCGGCCTCGGCCTCGTCGGCGCCGAGCAGCAGGACGCCGGCGGCGTCGAGCAGGGGCGGCAGGACGGCCGGGTCGCGGTCGTGCCAGAGCGCGGGGCGCCAGTTCAGGTCGAAGCTGACCAGGCGGTCCGGGCGGCGGTCGGCCAGCAGGGTGCGCAGGAGGGCGAGGCAGTCGTCGGACAGCGCGGCGGTGATCCCGGACAGGTGCAGCAGCCGGGCGTCGGCCAGGAGTCGGGCGGCGGCGGGGTCGTCCAGCAGGGCGGGGGAGAGCGCTGCGGCGGCCGAGCCGCGGCGGTGGTAGTGCAGGCGGCTGCGGCCGGGGCCGAGGTCGTGGCGGTGGCCGGTGGAGCCGCCGACTTCCTTGAGGTAGAGGCCGGTCGGGCGGTGCGGGTCGACGGAGACCGCCGAGACGTCCACCCCGCGGGCGGCGACCTCGGCGAGCAGGCGGCGGCCGAAGCCGTCGTCGCCGACCCGGCTGATCCAGGCGGTCGGGACGCCGAGTGCGGTGAGCGCGCCGGCCACGTTGGACTCCGCGCCGCCGACCGAGAGCCGGAAGTTCTCCACCGCCTCCAGCGGGCCCGGGCGGTCCGGCAGCAGCACCGCCATCGACTCGCCCACGCACACGGCGGTCGGCGGGCCGAGGCGCGCCGGGTCCGGTGTGTCCTGTCGCGGCATCTGCAGGGCTCCTCGTCTGCGGCGGCCGGTGCGGCGGGCGGTGGTCGGCCGGTGCGTCGGCGTCGTGCGGCGGCCGGTGGGTTGGCGTCAGGCATCGGGGGGTGTGCAGCCGCCGGTGGGTCGGCGTCGTGCGGCGGCCGTGCTGCGGTTCCGTTGACCGTGGTCCGGCGCCGATGCTAGAACCGAGATGCCAGCATGTGCAACCATCGTTGCGCATGTTGCAACTTGGCTGATGGAGGAAGACGGTGGAGCAGACCTTCGTACGCAGCGGCACCGGGCCGGGCATCGACGGCGCCGCGGTGGCGGCCCTCGCCGACGAGCCGCTCGACTGGCGGTTCAAGGCGCTCCCGGCGGACGCCTGGGGGCGTACCGTCCGCGAGTGGCTGGCCACCGGGCCCACCCTCGGCGGCCTCGGCACCCCGCTGCTCACCCTCGACGCCGCCGCGCTCGACCACAACCTGCGGACCATGGCCGACTGGTGCGCCAAGGCCGGCGTCGCCCTCGCCCCGCACGGCAAGACCACCATGGCGCCCGCCCTCTGGCAGGCGCAGCTGGACGCCGGCAGCCACGGCATCACCCTCGCCAACCTGCCGCAGGTCCGGGTCGCCCGCGCCTTCGGGGTCCGGCGGATCCTGCTCGCCAACACCCTGCTCGACCCGGCCGGTCTCGGCTGGCTCGCCGCCGAGCTCGCCGCCGACCCGGAGTTCGCCTTCGTCTCCTGGGTGGACTCCACCGAAAGCGTCCGGCTGATGGACGAGGCGCTGCGCGCCGCCGGGGCCGAGCGGCCGGTCGAGGTGCTGGTCGAACTCGGCGGCCCCGGCGGGCGGACCGGCGCCCGCGGCGTTGACGCGGCCGTCGAGATCGCCGCCGCCGTGCTGCGCGCCCCGGCCCTGCGCCTCGCCGGCGTCGGCGGGTACGAGGGCGCGCTCGCGCACGACGCCACGGCCGACGGGCTGGCCACCGTCCGCGGTTACCTGAAGGCGCTCGCCGAGCTGCACGGGCGCCTCACGCGCGCCTACCCCGACGACGCGCCGCCGATCGTCTCGGCCGGCGGCAGCGCCTACTTCGACCTGGTGGTCGAGGAGTTGGCCGGTCTCCCGGACACCTTCACGGTGCTGCGCTCGGGCGCCTACCTCGCGCACGACGACGGCTTCTACCGCGGGATCTCGCCGCTCGTCCGGGGCGCAGGCGACGCCCCCTTCCGCAGCGCCCTGCACGGCTGGGCCCGGGTGGTGTCCCGGCCCGAGCCCCAACTCGCCCTGTTGGACGCCGGAAAGCGCGACCTGCCGTTCGACGAAGGTCTGCCGGAGCCGCAACGCGTGCGCGGCGGCGCCGAGTTGACCGGGACGGCGGCCCGGATCACCGCGCTCAACGACCAGCACGCCTTCCTGCGGGACGCGGGCGACCTCGCGCCCGTCGGCGCGGTGCTGCGGCTCGGTGTCTCGCACCCGTGCACCGCCTTCGACAAGTGGACGATGATCCCGGTGCTGGACTCCGCGGACGCCCCCGAGCCCAGGGTCACCGGGCTGGTCAGGACGTTCTTCTGATGGTGGGCGGCGGGGGTGACGTCTCCCGGGGTGTCGTCTTCCGGGGCTCCACTGTCTTCCGGGATGCGACGGTCATCGACGGTACCGGCGCGTCCCGGTACCGGGCGGACGTCCGGATCGCCGACGGGCTGATCACCGAGATCGCCGCCGGCGTGACCAGCGGGATCGGCGACGGCCTGCCCGGCGCCAGGGAGGTGGACGCCGACGGGCTGGTCCTCGCCCCTGGCTTCATCGACATGCACGCCCACTCCGACCTCGCCCTGCTGCTCGAACCCGAGCACCCGGCCAAGGTCACCCAGGGCGTCACCTGCGAGGTCCTCGGCCAGGACGGCCTGTCCTACGCGCCGGTGGACGACACCACGCTGCCCGCGCTGCGCCGCCAACTGGCGGGCTGGAACGGCGACCCGGCGGACTTCGACTGGGACTGGCGCGACGTCGCCGGCTACCTCGACCGCCTCGACCGCACCGGCGTCGCCGTCAACACCTGCTACCTGGTCCCGCACGGCTCGCTTCGGATGCTCGCCATGGGCTGGGCCGACCGCCCGCCGACCCCGGCCGAACTCGACCGGATGCGGCAGGTGTTGGCACGGAGCCTGCTGGACGGTGCGGTCGGCATGTCCAGCGGCCTCAGCTACACCCCCGGGATGTACGCGGACACCGCCGAGCTGGTCGAGCTGTGCACGGTGGTCGCGGCCTACGGCGGTTTCCACGCCCCGCACCAACGTTCGTACGGAGCAGGGGCGTTGGAGGGATACACGGAGATGGTGGAGATCGCGCGGCGGAGCGGCTGCGCGCTGCACCTGACCCACGCCACCATGAACTTCGGCGTCAACCGGGGCCGGGCCGGCGAACTGCTGGACCTCGTCGACGAAGCACTCGCCGACGGCGTGGACCTCACCCTGGACAGCTACCCCTACCTGCCCGGATCCACCACCCTGGCTGCCCTGCTGCCGAGTTGGGCCACCGAGGGCGGCCCGGCGGCCACACTCGCGCGGCTCGCCGACCCGGCCGCGTGCGAGCGGATCCGGTACGCGGTGGAGGAGTCGGGCAGCGACGGCTGCCACGGCGTGGTCACCGACTGGGCGACGATCCAGCTGTCGGGCGTCCGGTCGCCGGCCCTGGCGGACGCCGTCGGCCGGACCGTCGCCGAACTCGCCGCCGAGCAGGGGCGCAGCGGTACGGAGGTCTTCCTCGACCTGCTGCGACAGGACGAGTTGGCCACGACGATCCTTCAGCACGTCGGGCATGAGGAGAACGTCCGGGCGATCATGCGCCACCCGGCGCACACGGCGGGCAGCGACGGTCTACTCGTCGGCGCCCGCCCGCACCCGCGCGCCTGGGGGACGTTCCCGCGCTATCTCGGCCGTTACAGCAGGGAGTTGGGCGTTCTTACGCTGGAGGAGGCGGTGGCCCGGATGACCGGGCGGCCCGCTGCCCGGCTCGGGCTGCACCGGCGCGGCCGGATCGCCCCCGGGTGCCACGCCGACCTGGTGCTCTTCGACCCGCAATGGGTCCGGGACGCCGCCACCTTCGAGCAACCCCGGCTGCCCGCCGAGGGCATCGAGCACGTGTATGTCAACGGCACTGCCGTCGTCCGGCAGGGCCGCACCACGGGCGCCCGGCCCGGGCGGGCCCTGCGCCGCACCGATCGAGGAGCCCGAGCCGTATGACGCCTCTCGCCACCGCCCTGTCCGCCCACCCGGTGATCGCCGTGGTCCGCGCGCCGCGGATTCCGGACGCCGCCGCGCTGTGCGCCGCGCTCGCCGAGGGTGGCATCACCTGGACCGAATTCACGTACACCACACCGAATGTGACGGACCAACTGAGAGCTTCCTCGGCGGCCGGGTGGCGGGTGGGGATCGGGACAGTGCTGACCGCCGAGCAGGTCGAGCTCGGGGTCGCGGCCGGGGCCTCGTTCCTGGTGACCCCAGGCTGCCGGCCCGAGGTGGCGGCCGCCGCGCGCGACGCCGGGGTGCCGGTCGTGCTCGGTGCGCTCACCCCGACCGAGGTCGCGCAGGCGGTGGACCTGGGTGCCGCCGCCGTCAAGATCTTCCCGGCCCGGGCCTTCGGCCCCGGCTACTTCAAGGACCTGCGCGGCCCCTACCCGGACGTCCCGCTGGTGGCCTCCGGCGGGGTGAACGCGGGCAACGCCGCCGACTTCCTGGCGCACGGCGCGCTCGCGGTCTGCGCGGGCACCGACGTGGTGCCGCCGGACGTCGTCGCGGCGGGGGACTGGGCGGAGATCACCCGCCGGGCCCGGGCGTTCACGGCGGCCTGCGGACGCTGATCCGGGCGGCACGGCGGACTTCGGGCCCTGACGCGCCGGACTGCGGGCCTGGGTTCGGGAAGCGAGGCGGACTGTCGGGACGGCCGGGATTCGGCGAGAATCAGGGGATCGGCCCCCGGACCCGGCAGGAGGACCCAGCCCATGACCTCGACCCGCCCCGGCCCCGACTGGCTGGCCGGCGCCGTCCTGTACCAGATCTACCCGCAGACCTTCGCCGACTCCGACGGTGACGGCATCGGGGACTTCGCGGGCATCGCCGAGCACCTCGACCACCTCTCTTGGCTCGGCGTCGACACGGTCTGGCTCAACCCCTGCTTCGCCTCGCCGTTCCGCGACGCCGGCTACGACGTCACCGACTATCTCGTCCCCGCTCCGCGCTACGGCCGCACCGAAGACCTGGTGGCCCTGGTCGAGGCCGCCCGCCGCAAGGGCATCCGGATCCTGCTCGACCTGGTCGCCGGGCACACCTCCGACCGTCACCCCTGGTTCCTCGCAGCCGTCGAGGACCCGGCCGACCACCGCTACATCTGGTCCGACCGGCAGGTGGACGGCTTCGTCGCCTCGCCCGGCAGTCGTCCCGGCTTCTACCGGCCGAACTTCTTCGACTGTCAGCCCGCCCTCAACTTCGGCTACGCGCGGGGTAGTTCCGACGAGCCCTGGCGCCAGCCGGTGGACGCCGAGGGCCCGCGAGCCAACCGCGTGGCGCTGCGCGAGATCATGGCGCACTGGCTCGGCCTCGGCCTGGCCGGCTTCCGGGTGGACATGGCCTACTCGCTGGTCAAGGACGACCCGGGCCGGGCCGAGACCGCCAAGCTCTGGACCGAACTGCGCGACTGGCTCGACCGTGCCCACCCGCAGGCCGCCCTGTTCGCCGAGTGGGGCGACCCGGCCGCCGCCCTCGCCGCCGGCTTCCACGCCGACTTCTTCCTCCACTTCGGCGGCGCGGATCGCGGCCTGCCACTGCGCTCGCTGTGGAACAACAACGCGGGCACGGTGGAGGAGTTCTGGCAGCAGGGCCCGTGCTACTTCGAGGCCGAGGGCCGCGGCACCCCGCAGATCTTCCTCGACGCCTGGCGCTCCGCCGCCGAACTCACCGAGGACAGCGGCCACATCGCGCTGCCGACCGCCAACCACGACTTCTCCCGGCTGGCCACCGGCCCGCGCACCGCCGAACAGCTCCCGGCCGCCTTCGCGTTCCAGCTCACCTGGCCCACCTTGCCCGCCATCTACTACGGCGACGAGATCGGCATGCGGTACGTGCCCGGGCTGCCCGACACCGAGGGCAGCGTGCTCGGCCCCCGCTACAACCGGGCCGGCTCGCGCACCCCGATGCAGTGGCGGCCCGGCCCGACCGCGGGCTTCTCCAGCGCCCCGCCCGAGCGTCTCTACCTGCCCGTCGACCCGGACTCGCACCGGCCGGACGTGCTCAGCCAGCGCGCCGATCCGACCTCCCTGCTGCACACCGTCCGGCGGCTGATCGCGCTGCGCCGGGCGCACCCCGGGCTGGGGGCGTCGGGCGGGGTGGAGGTCCGGCACGCCGGGTACCCGCTGGTGTACACCCGGGCCGGGCGGTACCTGGTGGCCGTCAACCCGCGGCGCGAGCCGGGGGTGGTGCACCTCGGGTCCGGGGTCGCGGTCCGGCCGCTGGACGTACAGGGCGTGCGCGTGACGGACGGGGAGCTGCGGGCGGACGGGTTCGGGTACGGGGTGTTCGAGCTGCGGTGAGGCACCGGTTCTGGGGTCGGCTTCCGGGTGACATTCGATAGTTGTAAGCTACATCCACGGATGGTTGCATTTACCACCTGCATTGGTTGTATTTGCCATCTGTGCGTAGTCGACGTCACCGGAGGACGGTACGAACCCCATGAGCAGCACACCCCGGACCCCCGCCGCAGCGCCCACCCTGGGGCACTCGCTCAAGCACCTCGCCGTCCACCTGATCACGCCGCTGCTGATGTGCCTCGGCATGGCGCTCGCCTACCAGGGCGCGTTCCACCAGCCCGAGCCGCACCACCTCAAGGTCGCCCTCGTCGGCACCACCCCGCAGGCCCAGGGCCTGGCGCAGGCCATCCAGGCCAAGGCCGGGAACGCGCTCGACGTCCGCACCCTGCCCGACCGGACCGCCGCCGAGCAGCAGTTGCGAGACCGCGACCTGGTCGGCGCGTTCGTCCCCGACGCCAAGAGCCCCGAACTGCTCGTCGCCAAGGGCAACTCGGACACCTCGGTGGTGGTCGCCACGGCGGTGTTCACCAACGTCACCGACAAGCAGGGCGTCCCGCTGCACGTCACCGACCTCACCCCGCTCGCCGAGGGCGACCCGACCGGTCAGGGCCTGTTCTTCCTGCTGGTCGCGCTGAGCATCGGCTCCTACGCGAGTGTCGCCGCGATCGGCGCGGCCGGTGCCGGGCTGCGCATGCGGGTCCGGGCGTTGGTCGGCCTCGCGGTCTCGCTCGTCGTGAGCGTGATCGGGATCGTCACCGCCGGTCCGGTCTTCCACGTCGTGGACCATGACGTCGCGGCGATCTGGGCGCTCGGCTGGCTCTACTCGGCCGGGGTGATCTTCGTCGGCATCGGTCTGCACACCTTCCTGAAGAGGTGGACCACGCTCGCCCTGATGGTGCTGTTCGTGATGCTGAACTTCACCACCTCCGGCGGCATCTACCGGCCCGAGCTGCAGAACGGATTCTTCGGCGCCCTGCACGGCTTCTGGACCGGCGCCGGCTTCCTGGAGGGTGCGCGCAGCATCCTCTATTTCGACGGCGGCGCCGGCCTCGGCGGGCACGTCCTGACCCTGGTGGTGTGGCTGCTGCTCGGCGGAGCGGCCGTGGGGGCCGCGGCGCTGTACGAGCGGCGCGGGCGCCGTCCGGTGAAGGCTTCGGTGGAGGCCGAGGAGGAGATGGAGGAGGCGGTCGCGGTCTGACCACCGACGGATGAGAGGCTTCACCCGGTGCCAGGGCATCGGCACCGGGTGGGGGATCGACGGCCCGCGCCCGGCCCTGGACAAGCCGGACGCGGGCCGGTTTGCGCGTTCTCACGCGCGGGTGATCGTCGGCGCCTGGCTCATCGGGGGTCGCTCGCAGGAGCGGTGGTCGCGTCGCCGGACGGGGCGTCGCTGTTCGGATGTGGGCGGGCGAGGAGCAGGTAGAGCCCACGACCTGCGCGACGCCGCCGGCCCCGCCGACCGGCGCCGCGCGGACGCCCGCTTCCACATCGAACTCGCCGTCGCCGCCCAGTCGGTGCGCCTCACCCGGCTCGCCGTCCGGCTCCAGGCCGAGCTCGGCCCGCTGCTCTGGCTGCCCGCCCCCTACGCGCCGGACCAGGAGCGGCTCGCCGAACAGCACCGGGAGATCCTGGTGGCGGTCGTCGCGGGCGACGCTGCTGGAGCGCGGGCGGCTGCCGAGGCGCACATCGTCGCGTGCGTGCACCATCTGGTGCGGGGGCATCTGCAGTTGGCGGACGGCGGGTGAGGAGGACAGCCGGGTGCCGAGGTGGCGGGGATATGAACTTCACTTGTGAAGGTATTAAGGCTGTCGCGCCCGACGCGCCTGCCGGGGTCGTTCGGGCGGCCGGGTGAAGCAGCAGTCGCCGCAGACGCCGGCGCTCGGGCCGACGCGGTAGTACAGGCAGCAGCTGGTGCGCCGGAACGCGGTGCCGTGCGGGCCGGCGTGCAGGGTGCCGGTCCCGGCGAGGGGCGGGCGGTCCAGCACCTCGGCGACCAGCGCGCGGGCGGCGTCCGGCGCGTGCACGTCCAGAACGCGCAACGTGCCGGCGAGGGCGGAGGCGGAGTTGCCGAGGAGCAGCCGCCCGGAAAGCGGGACGATCGACCGGACGGCCTCCGCCAGGGGCTCCAACTGTCCGACCAGAACGGCCTCGTGGAGCTGATCGGCGAGCGGCCCGGTGGCGGGCGGGTCCGGCGGCGTCCACAGGTCGATCGGCCCCTGGTCGGGGATGCGCAGCCAGGCCCGCTCCAGCGACGGCACCGCCCCCAGGAGGACGGCCGAGCCCACGCCCACCGACCAGAAGCGAGCGGCCAGGCCCAGGTGCAGGATCGATGCGGCGACCCGGAGTTCGTCGGTGCCGAGCCGCTGCGCCACGACGTGCATCCGCGCGGCCAGTGGCCCCTCCGCCCCGCCCTCGTACAGCTCGCGCAGCGGCCGGTAGTCCGGGGGCGGGGCGTCGGCGAGCGAGGCGGCGGTGTCGAGCGCGAAGTACGGGCCGACATCGGCAAGTTGGCGGTAGTCGGGGGCGGGGTCGGGCGCGGGGCTCACCGGGTACCCCCTGCGCGGCCGGTGAACCCCGCGTGCCGGTCGGGCGGTGCGTGGCGGAGTCGTTTCTCGCCCGTGGGCTGCGTTTCAGCTGCGGATGCCGGACGGACCAGGCCGGCGTCGTAGGCGGCGATGACGAGTTGGGCCCGGTCGCGAGCGCCGAGCTTCATGAGCAGGCGCCCGACGTGCGTCTTGGCGGTGGAGAGGCTGACGTGCAGGTGGTCGGCGATCTCGGTGTTCGACAGGCCGAGGCCGACGAGGGTCAGGACTTCCCGCTCCCGCTCGGTCGCCTCCGCCAACGCGGCGGAGGGCCGCGTGCCGGCTTCGGGGCGGCGGGTGAACTCCTCGATGAGGCGCCGGGTGACACCGGGGGCGAGGAGGGCGTCACCGGCCGCGACGACGCGGATCGCGGTCAGCAGGTCGGTCGGCCGGGTGTCCTTGAGGAGGAAGCCGCTCGCGCCCGCGTGGAGGGCCGCGAAGACGTACTCGTCGATGTCGAAGGTGGTCAGGATCAGGACCTTGACGCCCGAGGTCGCCGGCCCGGACGTGATCCGCCGGGTCGCCTCGATCCCGTCCAGACCGGGCATCCTGATGTCCATGAGGACGACGTCGGGCTTCTCGCACCCGGCGAGTTCGACCGCCTCGTCACCCGTCGCGGCCTCGCCGACAGCGGTCAGATCGGGTGCGGTGTCCACGAGGACGCGGAAGCTGCCACGCACCAGGGCTTGGTCGTCGGCGACCAGTACGCGGATCACAGCGAGACCCCGGCCGTGTCGGACGGGAATCGGGCGCTGACCTGGAAGCCCTGCTCCGGCAGCGGACCGGCCCGGAACTCGCCGCCGTACATGCCGACCCGCTCGCGCATGCCGACGATGCCGTGACCGGCCACCGGCCGTGCGGCGCCCGCTCCGGCGTCCCGTGCGGTGCCGTTGCCGTGGTCCGTGACCTCCACCGTCACCGCGTCGGGGTGGTACGCGACGGCCACCCGGCACCGATCCACGGCCGCGTGCTTGATCACGTTGGTGACCGCCTCCTGGACGACGCGGTAGGCGGCCAGGTCCAGGCCGGGGGACAGATCCGGCCGCTCGCCGCTGAACTCGAGGTCCACCCGGACGCCCGCCTCGGCCGTTCGCTCCGCCAGGGCGCCCAGATCCGCCAGTCCCGGTGCGGGGGCGGGCCCGGCACCGCCCTGCCCGGGCCGCGAGTTGTGCTCCTCGTCCCTGAGGACCCCGAGCATGGCCCGCATCTCGCGCAGCGCGCTGCGGCTGGTCTCCTCGATGGACGACAGCGCGCGCCGCGCTTCGTCCGGACGCTCGGCGGCAACGTGGTTCGCCACGCCCGCCTGCACCGCGATCACACTCATCGTGTGGGCCACCACATCATGCAACTCCCTTGCGATCCGCAGGCGTTCCTCACTCGCCGCGCGACGGGCCTCGGCCACCTGCTCCTGCGCCCGCTGCTTCGCCTGCGCGTGCAGGCTGGCGGCGTACAGCCGTTGCTGTTGCACCGCGTAGCCGATCGTCCACGCGATCGCGACGAGCAGCGCGCTCTCCATGAGCAACGCCGCACTGTGCCGGGCGGGCGGGCCGAAGGGCAGGTCGAGGAACCCGGTGTGCCCGGCGGCCGGCACCATCACCGCCAAGGTGGCCGCGAGCGACCACAGCGCCTCGCGCCGTGGTGACCGCTGCGGGATCACGTACATCACGAAGGCGACCGCGACCAGCGGCACAGGCCCCCCGCGCACGAACGTGGCGGCGGCTCCGGCGGTCGCGACCAGCGCGAGCACGGCACGGGGCCAGCGCCGCCGGAACGCCACCGCGAGCACCGAGAGCACGGCGGTGGCGACGTCCGCCGGCTTCGGCTCGCCCGCGTGGGCCGTTCCCTGCCAGAGCAGGGTGGACAGGACCATCACGAGCACCGCGGCGGCGCAGTCGATGACGACCCAGTGCCCCGTGCTCAGGCGCTTGAACAGGGGTGGTTGCGGCGACTCCATGATCGCAATGTAGCCGCCCGGTGCGATGTCCCGCGTCGGACCGGGGGCTGATGCGGCGAGGTGTACCTGAGGCCAACCGGCCACACCAAGGTCTGCCCTGGGGCCCGACGCCGCTCGTGCCCTCCAACGGCACTGTGGAAACCGCCGCCGCGGCGCACCGCGCCAGGGCTGCTCACGGTTACTCAGGAACAAGGAGGATCATGACCGCCGTCATCGAGGCCCACGGGTTGGGCAAGCGGTATCGGGGCCGATGGGCCCTGACGGAGTGCACGCTGTCGATCCCGGCAGGACGTGTGGTGGGGCTGGTCGGCCCCAACGGAGCCGGCAAATCCACGCTGCTGAACCTGGCCTGCGGCCAGCTGCACCCCACCGCCGGAACAATCCGCGTCCTCGGCCACCGGCCCGGCGACGGCCCCGGTCAGCTGGCCAGGGTCGGATTCGTCGCCCAGGACACCCCGGTGTACGCCGGCTTGTCGGTCGCCGACCACCTGCGCTTCGGCGCTCGGACGAACCCCGCCTGGGACCATGAGGCCGCGTACCGCCGGATCGAACAGCTCGGCCTCGACCCGCGGCAGAAGGCCGGCAGGCTCTCCGGCGGCCAGCGTGCGCAACTGGCGCTGACCCTTGCCGCCGCGAAGCAGCCCGAACTGCTGCTGCTCGACGAGCCGGTGGCCGCCCTCGATCCGCTGGCCCGGCGCTCGTTCCTGCACAGCCTGACGGAGTTCGCGGGAGAGCGGGAAGGGAGGACCATCGTCCTGTCCTCACACGTGATCACCGATCTCGAACGGGTCTGCGACTACCTGCTCCTGATCTCCGGGTCCCGGGTGCGGTTGGCCGGGCCGTGCGAGGAGTTGATCGCCGAGCATTACCGGATCGTCGGTCCGCGCCGTGCGGCCTCCGCGCTCCCCGCGGGCATGGCGGTCGTCCAGGAGAACCACATCGACCACCGGAGCGCGTTCATCGTCAGGACCGCCGCGCCGTTGCCCAAGGGGGACTGGCGCGTCGAGCGCCTCGACCTCGAAGACCTGGTCCTCGCGTACCTGGTCCGTGACACGCGCTCGCACGACTCCTACGACGCGCACGACGCGCACGACTCGCACGACCTGGAGGGTCCGCAGTGATCTGGATGACCTGGCGTCAGTTCCGTACCCAGGCGATCGTCGGCGCACTCGCTCTCGCCGCCGCCGCGATCTACCTCCTGGTACTCGGCCTGAACATCCACGCCGACTACGACGGCAGCCTGGCGGCGTGCATCGCCAAGGGCTGCGCGCCCGGCCTCGTCTCTGGCTTCGAGGACAAGTACTCCACCGTCGTCATGCTCACGGACCTGGCCCTGATGGCGGTGCCCGGCCTGCTGGGCGCCTTCTGGGGGGCGCCGTTGATCGGCGGGGAGCTGGCCTCCGGAACGCACCGGCTGGCCTGGCAGCAGAGCGTGACTCGAACCCGGTGGCTGACGGTGAAGCTGCTGGTCGTCGGCCTGACCGCGGTGATCGGCACGGGACTGCTCGACCTGCTGATGGCCTGGGGAGTGCACCAGCACGACACGGTCAAGGCCGCCCGGTTCTCGTCGCTGGTCTTCGGGGCGCGCGGCATCGTGCCGTTCTCGTACGCCGCCTTCGCCTTCACCCTGGGAGCAGCCACCGGTCTGCTCCTGCGCCGCCCGATCGCTGCGACGGGCCTGACGCTGGCCGTGTTCGCGGCCGTGCAGTTCGTCGTGCCGACGGCCCTCCGGTCGAACTACCTCCCACCCCGCACTGCGGACATCCGGCTCGACACGACGACGCTGAGCCACGCCGACGGCATCGTCCTGAGCGGCTCCTCACTCATGATTGGCGGCATCTCGCTTCCTGACGCCTGGGTCGTCTCCGCCGGCCACGCGGTCGACCCGGCCGGACAGCCGCCCAACACGGAGAAGCTCAACAATTGCCTGGCGCCCGGCCAGTTCGACCGGACGGTCGACTGCCTGGCTGAGCAGGACCTCCACGTGACCGCCACCTACCAGCCGAACACGCGCTACTGGCCCTTCCAGCTGATCGAGGCGGCGCTCTACACCGCCATGGCCGCGGCACTCTCGGGCTTCTGCTTCTTCTGGATCCGACGCCGCACGACCTGATCCGATCCCGCTCCGTCTCGGGGCCGCTCCCTCCGCAGCAGGAGGTGCGGCGCCGGCGCAGCGACAGGATGGCGCCTCCTCTGGGAGAGCTGCCCGTAGGCTCGGGTGAGTGCGTACTGATCTTCCGTCCGGCGTCGGCCGGTTCCGTCGGCCGCTCGCCTCGCTGGCCGCGCTCGTCCTGCCGGCGCCCGTGGTGCTGGCGCACCCGAGTGAGCGCGGTGCGGCGCTGCTCGTCGCTGCGGTGGCTGCGCTGGTGGCGGTGGTCGCGTTGCTGCCGTGGCCCGTAGGGCGTGTCGCGCTCGCGGCCGGTGCCGGGGCGGCGGGGGTCGTGTCGCTGCTGCTCGACGTCTGCTACTCCGGGCCGTACCGGCTGCCCGCGTTCTGGCTGCCCTTCGAGTGGCTCGCGCTGCTCGGGGTGCTGTTCCGGGTCGTCCGGCGGGTGCCCGGACGGTGGGTCGGGCCGGTCGGTGCGGTGGTCGGGCTCGCGTCGCTCGCGGTGCCGCTGCGCTTCACCCTGCGGATGCCGCACGGCGGTTGGGCGGGCTCGCTGATCGCCGCCGTCCTGTCCCTGCTCCCCACCCTCGGCGTCGCCGGGGCCGCCCTCTACCTGCGGGTGCTGGACGCGCGACGGGAACGCGCGGTCGCCCGCGCCCGCCGCGAGCAGCGGCTCGAGGTCGCCCGCGGACTGCACGACTTCGTCGCCCACGAGATCACCGGCATCGTGCTGGAGGCCCAGGCGGGCCAACTGGGGCCGCAGGACCGGGAGGAGAGCGCCGCCCTGCTGCGGCGGCTGGAGGAAGCGGGCCTGCGGGCACTGGACTCGATGGACGAGATGGTCGGCGCGCTGCGCGACCCGCAGTCCGACGAGGCCCTCCGGGAGGCGCGCCGCTACGGGCTGGCCGACCTGCCTGGCCTGGTCGCCCGCTTCGACGCGTCGGGCGCCACCCGCGCCACCGTCGACCTGCCGTCCGACCCGGGCGCCCTGCTCCCGCCCGAGGCGGAGGCCACCGCGTACGTCGTCGTGCTGGAGGCGCTGACGAACGTCCGTCGGCACGCTCCGGGCGCGTGCGAGGTAACCGTCCGGGTAACTGCGGCGCCGGGAGCGGACGTTGAGATCTCCGTCACGAACGACGGCGGCTCCCACCGCCGAGCCCGCAGGCTCCTGCTGCGCCGCCCCGGCTCGGGCGGCACCGGCCTGGCCGGCCTGACGGCCCGGGCTGCCGCCCACGGCGGGACCCTGAGGGCCGGCCCCCACCCCCCGTCGGGCTGGCGCACCGTGTGCACCCTGCCGGGGCGGTAGGGCCCGGTGGCCGCGTTCCGCGCGTGCGATGCGTCAGAGCTCGCGGCCGCCGCCCCTGGTGCCGCGGGGGCGGGTGAGGGTGAAGCGGTCGACGCGGACGAGGTCGCCGTAGGGCCCGCTGACGGAGTAGTAGGTGACGTCGATGGTGGTGTTGCCTGTTGCCGCCGCGTTCGCCCGGGTCGACCTCGAAGGCGGCGAAGCCGTACGGGTTGTCGGCGTCGCGGAAGGCGGACCAGGGGGCGTCCTCGATCACGTAGAGCGGGGGGCGCTTGCCGGTGGCCGGGTCGACGGCGCCGACGCCGGCGATGACGCGGGCCTTGGCGGGGCTGAAGAAGAGGTGGTTGGAGGGGGCGGAGGTACCGCCGCCGCCGATGACCATGTGGACGGTGCCTTGCGTGGTGTCGATGGTGTCGGTGTCGGTGGCGACCGGGATGGGGATGCGGGTGTCGGTCGGCTGCTGGCCGCGGATCGGGTGCGAGCGCTCGTAGTGGTGCTCGTGGCCGCAGACCACCAGGTCGACGCCGTACTTGTCGAACAGCGGCACCCAGGTCTCGCGGATGCCGAGGTCGGCGCCGTTGAACTTGTCGGCGGTGGAGATGACGACCTGGTGCATGCAGACCACGATCCAGGCGGCGCGCGAGGCGGCGAGTCCCGTTCCCCCAGGCGCGCCGTAGGCCTGTCACGCTCCCAGCTTCTCCACGGCCTGCGCCAGTGCCGCCGCAGTTCGCCGGACGTCCGCCTCGGTGGTCCGCCAGTTGCTGAACGCCGCCCGCAGCGCAGGTACGCCCGCGTACCGGGTCGGCGTGACGAACGCCTCCCCGGCCAGCTCCGCGGCGAGCGCGGCGAGCCGCTCGGCGGTGGGGTCCGTGGCCAGCGTGAAGCAGACGACGTTCAGCCGTACCGGCGCGAGCAGCCGCAGGCCCTCGATCCCCGTCACCGCTTCCCCCAGCGCCCGGGCGCCCGCCACGCAGCGCTCGACGATCTCCTGGTGGCCGGCCCGCCCGTACGCGCGCAGCGTGAACCAGGCGGCGAGCGCGCGCAGCCGGTGCGAGTTCTCCGGCGTGAGGTGCACCAGGTCGGGGTGCTCGCCGAGGGGGCCGAGGTAGGCGGCCGCGTTCCGGAAGACCCGGGCCTGCAGGTCGGGGCGG
Organism: Kitasatospora aureofaciens; assembly: GCF_019192735.1. Classification (GTDB taxonomy): domain Bacteria; phylum Actinomycetota; class Actinomycetes; order Streptomycetales; family Streptomycetaceae; genus Kitasatospora; species Kitasatospora aureofaciens_A. Next base: position 107,224 of record NZ_JAHTKP010000015.1, on the reverse strand, counting down.
CGGGTGAACTGCACCGCGCTGTCGTACGGCACGTTGAGCCACTTGTGCAGGTCCACGCAGACCGAGTCGGCCAGGTCCAGCCCGGCGACCAGCTCCGCGTGCGCCGGCGTCAGCGCCGCGAAGGCACCGAACGCCGCGTCCACGTGCAGCCAGAATCCGTACCGGTCGCGCAGGTCGGCGAGCGCCCGCAGATCGTCGAAGTCGACCGTGTTCACCGTGCCCGCGTTGGCCACGACCACGCACGGACCGTCCGCTTCGGCCAGCGACCGCTCCAGCGCGGCCACGTCCACCGCCTCCCGGCCCGGCAGCGCGGGCACCGCGGTCAGCGCCGCGCGCCCCAGCCCCAGGACCGACAGCGCCTTGGCCACACTGGAGTGCGCGCTCCCCGACAGCACCCGGACCCGCCCCAGCGCGCCGACCCCGTCCTCGGCCACGTCGACGCCGAGCCGCTCGCCCAGCCACTCCCGGGCGATCGCCAGCCCGACCGTGTTGGACATGGTCGCGCCGCTCACGAAGGTGCCGCTGTGCGCGGCCGAGAGCCCGAACAGGTCGCGCAGCCAGCCGATCGTCTCCCGCTCCAGCTGCTGACCGGCCGGGTCCAGGGAGGAGTTGGAGTTCTGGTCGGCGGCGGCGGTCAGCCAGTCGCCGGCCAGCGCCGCCGGGGTCGCGCCGCCGGTGACGAACCCGAAGTAGCGCGGCCCGGCGCCGGCCGAGAGCCTCGGCTGCCAGCGCTCGGCGAACTCCGCCAGGGCCGCCCGCAACCCGCCGCCGTTCTCGCCGAGCGCCGTCGGCGCCAGCGGGTCCGCTTGAGGGATGACGGGCCGCTCGTCGAGGCCGTCCAGGAAGGTGACGGCGTGCTGCCGGGTCTCCTCCAACAGGGCGGGCAACTGGTGCAGGTCGGCGGCGAGTTCGGGGTGCATGGGCGGTCTCCGTAGATCGACTGTGGAGGCGAGGATAGCCACCGGGACCCGCTGCGTCCCGGTCCAATTCCACCCAAGTGGCCTGCTCCGGTGCAGGATGCCGTTGATCATCGAGATGGTCGCCGCCACCACTGTCGCCGTCTCCCTCCGCAACCCGTTCGGCGAACCCGAACGCACCGCCGGCGGCCCCCTGCGACACCTTCGCCTCGGCACTGCCCTGGCCACGACCGCCACCGCCATCGCCCTGCTCGCCCTCGCCGCGCTGCCCCAACAACTCCCCGGCGCGCGGCACTGATAGCCGTCCTGGGCAACCGCGACACACAGCACGATTGACCGCCCGGGCCCGCGGATCAGACACGGCAACCGCGCCACGGGCCCCGGCACCCCGCTCCCGGATGCGGCCCGAGACCGCCGCAGCACCCCGGCTATGCGAACAGCCGGGGTGCTGCAGCGCGTACGCGTCGGAGAGCTGCCCTTCCGTGGGCGGGCGGGGCGGTCCGGGTGGGCGTGGGAGACTGCGCGGTGTGACGTGGGCGGACGGGGTTGTGGGGGAGCGGGTCATCCGGACGCTGATTGCGGATGATCAGGAGGCGGTCCGGCGGGGGGTGCGGCGGATTCTGGATGCGCAGCCGGACATCGAGGTGGTGGGGGAGGCGGCGGACGGGGTCGCGGCGTTGGAGCTGGCGGCGCAGGTGCGGCCGGACGTGGCGCTGGTGGACATCCGGATGCCGCGGATGGACGGGTTGGAAGTGACCCGGCGGCTGGCGGGGTCGGTGCGGGTGGTCGTGCTCACCACGTTCGACCTGGACGAGTACGTGTATCCGGCGTTGCAGCACGGCGCGTCGGGGTTTCTGCTGAAGCGGTCGGGGCCGGCGCTGCTCGCGGAGGCGGTGCGGGCGGCGGCCGGGGATCAGTCCGTCGGTCACGGTGCGGCTGCTGAAGCACGTGACGGAGCCGCGCCGGGCGGGCCGTCCGGGCCGTCCGGGCCGGCCGGAGCCGGTGGTGCCGCTGACCGAGCGGGAGGTGGAGATCGCCGGGCAGGTCGCGGCGGGGCGGACGAACGCGGACATCGCGGCGGAGCTGTTCATCTCGGCGGGGACGGTGAAGACGCACGTCGCGAGCATCCAGCGCAAGTTGGGTGTGCAGAACCGCGTCGGCATCGCTGTGTACGCCTGGGAGATGGGGTATCCGGTGCCCTAGATACGGGCGAGAAGAGAGCGGTCCACGGAGCCGAGGGGTCGCTCCGTGGACACGCGCGGAACCTGCGAGGCGGAGGTGGCCTCCGGACTTTTACGTCCTCCGGCCGCGGTAGTTCGATCGTCGACCGAGGTAGTGCCAGCGGCAGACCCTGATCCGTCTCGATCTGTCGCCACTGCCTCCTGCGGTCGAACTTCCTCGTCTACCTCGCAGGTCCAACTCCTATGATGCGCTTCCCACGCGCTGTGCACCAGGGGCCAACCGCCCGAAATGGGATAATCGGGGAAATTTGGGCCCCGGGGGCGGCCACGGAGGCGGCTACGGCGTCGGCTAGGGCGTAGGCCAGCCGTCGACGGTGCTGATCGTGCGGTGGTACGGCCCGTCGGGGCCGGTGCTGCGGTAGTCCTCGGTGCTGGTGCCGCTGCGGACGGGGCGGTCGCCGTCGTGGCGGTGGGCGGTCGGGTGCAGCGTGTGGTCGATGGTGGAACGCTCGGTGACATGGGCGCCGATCGCGCCGGTGGCCTCGCGGTGGTAGCCGAGGTCCATGGCCGTCTGCTGGTCGGTGTTGCCGGCCGTGTCGTGGGTGACGCGGTAGGTGACGTCGAGCGGTTCGCCCTCGTGGACGGTGGCCGTGCGGTGCGGGCCGCCGCCCCAGGTGGCGGTGGAGCGGGTGAGGTCGGTGGCGTTGTGGAGGGTCACGTCGTTGCCGCCGTCGCGCAGTTGCTGGGCGGAGCGGAAGGCGAGGTCGTCGCGGACCTCCGTGGTGACGCGCCCGTGCGAGGTCTGCACCCAGCCGCGGGCGAGGTCGTGCCGGGCGGCGGTGACGGTCCAGTCGCCGCTGCCGCCGCCGTGGTCGGCGAGGTCGGTGGCGACGGCGGCCTCGGGGGCGACGCGGTACTCGGTGAGCCGGCCGGTGGTGCGGGCGGCGCCGTGGTCGGTGTCGGCGAAGAGGTTGATCTGGCCGGTCCAGACGTCGTTGCTCTGTGCCTCGGTGGCGTTGACGGTGATGCCGACGCTGTGCGGGCGGCCGTCGAGCAGCAGCCCGACGTACGGCGTGAGGTCGAGCCGGTACGCGGGCAGGTCGAAGGCGAAGATGCCGGGGACGGGCCGCCACAGCAGCGGGTCCCAGCCGCCGGTGTAGATCACCGGGTACGGCCAGACGGCGCCGGCGACCCGGCCGTCCACGGTGAGCCGCAGTTCGCGGAACGGGCCCTTGCCGCAGGCGCCGAGGCCCGGGTTGGCGCTGACGAAGGCGTCGGGTGCGGAGGCGTAGGCGAACTCCTCGCAGGCGCCGCCGCCGCGGGTGTAGACCTCGGCGGTGAGGCGTTCGAGGTTCTGCGGGAAGGTGAGGTCGTGGCTGGCGGTGGGGGCGGCCTGGGTGAGCGAGAACGGGCCGGTGGTGAGGAGTTGGTCGGCGGTGCGGGCGGCCGGCCAGCGGTCGGAGGTCGTGTAGAAGGTGAGGCTCGCCGAGATCTTGTAGACACCGGTGTAGGTGGCGTCGGTGACGTTGGCGAGGTCGAAGGAGAACGGCTGCGAGCCGCCGGCGAGGAGCGGGGCGTAGCGGGTGACGTCGCGCTCGACGTTCCACGCGATGCCGTCCTTGGACGGCTCGGGGGTTGAGGACAGGAGGACCTGGACGCCGCCGATCCGGACGCTGAATATCCGGTCGAACTGCCGCCCGGCGACCTGGCCGTGGAGGTCGAGCACGACCGCCGACCAGGGCCCGGCGCAGTCGGCGGGCGGGGTGAGGGTGGCGGTGTACGGGGTGTCGGGCGGGTTGCCGTAGCCGTTGCGGAACTCGCGGTCGTGCATGACCTCGACGGTGCAGGAGCGGGTGTCGGGGCGGGTGAGCGGCTTGGTGGCGGTGTACGGGTCGTGGTAGCCGGTGCCGAAGTCGGCGTGGGCGGGGCCGGCGGCGCTGAGCGTGCCGGCGAGGGCTCCGGTGACGGTGAGGACGGTGGCGCCGAGTAAGCGGGCGGCGCGGCGGAGCAGCGGGCGGACGGCCAAGGGGTGCCCCTCGTGTCGGGCGGTCGGCGGGTGGTTCCGCGGACCGGGTGGACGATCCGGGCATCCTTCCGGCGGTGGCATGTGACCGTCAAGGAGTCGGAACGCGTCACCCGGTCTCAGTCGCCGCCCGTCACTCCGCCGCCGGCGTCAAGGCGCCGAAACACGTCACTCCGCCTCCAACTCCGCCGCCTCCTGCCGGATCAGGTCGCGCAGGGTGGCGAGCCGCGGCCGGCGGTCGTCGAGCCGCCACTGCATCTCCAGCGGCAGGGTGGCCCGCCCCTCCAGCCGGACGGTGGCCACGTCCCCGGTGAGGTGGCCGGTCATCGAGCCGGGCACGAGCGAGAACGCCCGGTTGCGGGCGAGCAGGTAGAGCCGGGACCCGACGATCCGCGGCGGGCTGACCAGGACCGGCGGGTCGACGCCGTGGTCCGCGCAGAGGGCGAGCACGTGGTCGTAGTAGCGCGGGTGCTGTTCGCGCGGCCACAGCAGCAACGGCAGGTCGCGCAGCTCGGTGAGCCGGACGCTGTGGCGTGCCGCGAGCGGGTGTTCGCGGCCGAGCGCCACGCGGACGGGCTCGTCGGCGATCCGCTCCAGGCGGTAGCCGGGCACCTCGTCGAGGAAGCGGCCGAGGCCGATGTCGGCGAGTTCGGCGGCCAGGGTCGTGGACACCTGCCCGGTGTCGACGGCGAGTTCGGCCGTCTCCAGCGCGGGCAGCTCCTGCTCGGCCCGGCTGACGACGGCCGGCAGCAGCCGGTTCACCACGCTCGGCGAGGCGACGATGCGGGCCGTCCCGAGCCGGGACTCCTCGTGCAGCCGTACCCGGGCCAGCAGCGATTCGGCCTGTTCGAGCAGCCGGGCGCTCTCGGCGGCCATCACCTCGCCGGCCTCGGTGAGGCCGACCGACCGGCGGCTGCGGTCGAACAGCTCGACGCCGACGGCTCGCTCCAGGCGGGCGACCTCCTGACTGACCGTCGGCTGGGAGATGTGCAGCCGCTCGGCGGCCCGGCCGAAGTGCAGCGTGTCGGCGACGGCGAGGAAGACCTCAAGTTGACGCAAGGTGAAACCCATAGTCAGAAGGCTATGGGAAGGGCCGGTTCTCATTCTGGATTCCGATGCGAGCCGTCCCTAGGCTGGGCGAAACCTTGCCCCGCCGCAGTGGCATGTCTACAGAGAGCACCCATCATGACCGGACTCACCACCCCCAGCCCCCAGGCCATCCGGGTCTCCGACGAGGTCGCCCGGGCGGTCGCCGAGGGCAGGCCCGTCGTCGCCCTCGAATCGACCATCTTCACCCACGGCCTGCCGCGGCCCCGCAACCTGGCCGTGGCGCTGGAGGCGGAGCAGCAGCTGCGGGACGCGGGCGTCGTCCCGGCCACCATCGGCGTGCACGCCGGGGTGCCGACGGTGGGTCTGAGCACCGAGCAGATCACCGAACTGTCCGCGACCGACGGCCTCGACAAGGTCAGCCTGCGCGACCTGCCGGTGGTCGCCGCGCTCGGCCGCCACGGCGGCACGACGGTCGCCGCCACCGCCTTCCTCGCGCACCGCGCGGGCATCCGGGTGTTCTCCACCGGCGGCCTCGGCGGCGTGCACTTCGGCGCGTCCGAGAGCTTCGACGAGTCCGCCGACATGACCACGCTGGCCGCCACGCCGGTCACCGTGATCAGCGCCGGCGTGAAGTCGATCCTCGACATCCGGGCCACCCTGGAGCGCTTCGAGACCTTCAACATCCCGGTGATCGGCTACCGCACCCGCAAGTACCCCGGCTTCTACGTGACCGACTCCGGCCACGAGATCGCCTACAGCGTCGAGTCGCCGGAGGAGGCGGCCCGGGTCATCGACGCCCGCGACGGCCTCGACCTCCCGCAGGCCGTCCTGATCGCCAACCCGGTGGACCCGGCCAAGCAGCTGCCGCCGGAGGAGCTGGACGGCATCCTCGCCCGCGCCTGGGCCGAGGCCGACCGGCAGGGCATCACCGGCAACGCCTCGACGCCGTTCCTGCTCGACTACATCCAGCGCGACACCCAGGGCCGCAGCCTGGAGGTCAACGTCGAGGTGTACCGGGGCAACGTCCGACTCGGCGGCGAGATCGCGACCGCGCTGGCCGCGGCTGCCGCTCGTAGCGGGGCCTGATCGTGCTGGGGGTGCTCGGCGATCTCGTCGAGGACATCGTCGTCTGGGTCGACGGCCCGCTGCGCCACGGCACCGACTCCAGCGCCCAGGTGTTCCGGCGGCGCGGCGGCAGTGCGGCCAACGTCGCCAGCTTCGCGGCGGGGCAGTGCCCGGCCCGCTTCATCGGCTGCGTCGGCGACGACCCGGTCGGTGACGGCATCGTCGCCGAACTGGCCGGCCACGGCGTGGACGTACGGGTGGCCCGGCGGGGCCAGACCGGCAGCATCGTCGTGCTCATCGACCAGGCGGGCGAGCGGACCATGCTGCCCGACCGGGGCGCGGCCAAACTGCTGGACCGGGTGCCGGACGCGTGGCTGGCCGGCCTGACCCACCTGCACGTGCCCGCCTACTCCTTCGACGGGGAGCCGACCGGCCGCTCGGCCGTCGACGCGCTCGCCCGGGTCCGGCAGGCGGGCGGCACCACCTCGGTGGACGCCTCCTCGACGGGCATGCTGGAGCAGTTCGGACGGGAGCGATTCCTCGCCCTGCTGGCCGAGTTGGCGCCGACCTTCGTGTTCGCCAACCGGTCCGAGTCCGAGTTCCTCGGGCTGCTGGTGGACGGGCGGCCCGGGCCGGAGCGGGCTCGGCTGGCGGCCACCACGGTCGTCACCAAGTCGGGCGCCGAGGCGACCACCGTCGACGTCCCGGGGGAGCCGCTGTTCGCGGTGCCGGTGCCGCCGGTGAGCGAGGTGCGCGACCTGACGGGCGCCGGGGACGCGTTCGCGGCGGGGTTCCTCGCCGGGTTCCTGGAGACGGGTGACCTGCACCTGGCGGCCGGGCTCGGCCACCGGAGCGCGGCGCGCGTGCTCGCCTCGCCGGGGGCTTCGTTCGGCGATCGGTGAGTGCGGGGCCCTGTGAGTGCGAGGGGCTGTGAATGCGAGGCCCTGTGAGGTGCGTGGTCGGCCCCTGTGCGGAGGGGCCGGCCAGGTCGTTCAGCGCAGTGCGTCCTTGCGGAGGAAGCGCTTCAGGCGTTGCCACGGCCAGGTGTTGATCACGTCCTCCGCGGTGAGCCAGGCACGCTGCGCCGTGCCGACGCCGAACCGCGGGTAGGCCAGGTGCGGGGTGGCGTGGGCGTCGCTGTCGATCGAGAAGCGGACGCCGTGGCGCTTGGCGCGCAGGATGTCCTCGTCGCGCAGGTCGAGGCGCTGCGGGGAGCTGTTGATCTCGATCGCGGTGCCGGTGCGCGCGGCGGCGGCGAACACCGCGTCCAGGTCGACGTCGATCGGGCCGCGGCGACCGATCCGCCGGGTGGTGAGGTGGCCGATGACGTGCACGTACGGGTTCTCGCAGGCGCGGATCAGGCGACGGGTCTGGGCCGCGCGGTCGGCGCCGAAGTGCGAGTGCACCGAGGCCACGCAGACGTCGAAGCCGGCCAGGAACTCGGGCGGCCAGTCCACGTCGCCATCCGGGCCGATGTTCAGCTCGGTGCCGTGCAGCAGGCGCAACTTCTTGTGCCGGTCGGCGAGTTGGCGCAGCTGCTCGCGCTGGGCGAGCATCTTCTCGTCCGTCATCCGCTGCATGACGAGGTCGGGCGCGTGGTCGGTGACGGCGTAGTAGGAGTAGCCGCGGGCCGCGGCCGTGTCGATCATCTCCTCCAGGGTGGCGAGGCCATCGGTCAGGTCGGTGTGCGTGTGGAGGTCGCCGCGCAGGTCCGATTCCTGGACCAGGTCCGGGAGTTCGCCGCGCAGGGCGGCCTCGATCTCGCCCCGGTCCTCGCGCAGCGGGGGCGCGATCCACGGCAGGCCGAGTGCCGCGTACACCTCCTCCTCGGTCGCCGACACGACCTTGGCGCCGCCGGCCTTCGCGCCGCCGGCCTTCCCGCCACCGCCCGTCGCGCCGCCGTTCTTCGCGTCGCCTTCGACCTCGAAAAGCCCGTACTCGGAGAGCTTCAACCCGGCCCGCACGGCCATCGTGCGCAGCTTGATGTTGTGCGCCTTCGAGCCGGTGAAGTAGACGAGCGCCGCTCCCCAGTCCTCCTCGGGGACCACGCGCAGGTCCACCTGTACGCCCTGGGCGGTGCGCACCGAGGTCTTGGTCGGTCCGCTCGCGATCACCTCGGCCACGTACGGGAGTTCGGTGAGCGCGGCCATCAGCGGCGCGGAGTCGGCGGCGGTCGCGAGGACGTCGATGTCGCCGACGGTCTCGCGCATCCGGCGTAGTGAACCCGCGTACGCGCAACGGGTGCAACCGGGGACGTCCGAAAGGGCGGCGACGATCTGCTCGGCCAGTTCGGTCGCGGCGTCGAGCAGGGTGCGCCCGCCGGACTGCCGCATCAGCTCGATGCCGTGCAGGATCTTCTCGCCGCTGCGTTCTCCGAACCCGGCCACGTCGGTGAGCTTCTCGGTGCGGATCGCCTCGGCGAGCTCGCCGACGGAGGCGATCCCGAGGTCGCGGTAGAGGGCGAGGGCGCGCTTCGGGCCGACGCTGGGCACGGCCATCATCTCCCGTACGCCGGACGGGATTTTGGCGCGCAGCGTCTCCAGGGCGGTGATCTGTCCGGTGGTGAGGTACTCGGCGACCTTCTCGGCGGTGGACTTGCCGACGCCGGGGATCTGCTGGAGGCCCTTGACGTCCAGGCCGGCGACGTCCTCGGGGTGACCGCCCACCGCGCGGGCGGCCTTCTCGTAGGCGCGGGCCCGGAAGGCGTCCCCGCCGGTGATGTTGATCAGGTCGGCGTACTCCTGGAGGAGTTCGCGCACCTGGTCGTTGAGCCGGGGCATGGGGCCAGTCTAGGTTCGGCGGGGGTGCTTCGCCGGAGATGGCGTTGCTGCCGCTGTGGCGGGTGCCCCGCCGGTCGGCGGGTGTGCGACCGGCCGCTCGGCGGGGGGATTGCGCACGGTTCGCGCCCCCTGGCCGGATTGTCACCCGTGCGGAGGAGGCGCAGGCTGGCAGGAGGGCCTGGGAAGCGGCCCGCTCCGGCCGGCCGCGGTGTTGACGACGGCCGCCGGTGACGCACGAGGGGCAGGGCGATGGGACGCGGGAAGCTCTGGGGCTACGTCGCGTCGGGGGCCCGGGCGCTGGGTGCCTTCGGCGGGGCGGACGGCTCCGGACGGGCGGGTGGCTCCGGACGGGCTGGAGCGGATCCTGCGGACGAGGCCGCCCGGCCGTTCCACCCGGGGGCGATGGCCGGACCGCGGATGCTGTCGCGGCCGGAGCTGGAGCGGCTGCGCTGGACGGGTCGGCAGGCAGGGTGCGAGCCGCAGGCGCGGCACGTCCAGGTCGCGGACGTGGTGCGCCGGGTGGTGCGCGGCGGCGGGCGGGCGGCGTCCGCGACGGTCCGGCTGGCGCCCGGGCTGCCGGTGGTGGCCGGGGATGCCCGGCGGCTGGAGGCGGCGCTCGGCGGCCTGGTGGACCACGCGATCCGGCGCAGTCCGCTCGGCGCGCGGGTGTTGGTGTGCGCCGACGCGGTCGCGGCGCCGGCTCTGCCCGGGCTGGGGATCGGTGCCGCTGCCTTCGGGCGGCAGCGCGGCCGGGTGGAGATCCGGGTGGCGGACCGCGGGTCGTACGAGCTCCCGGAGGCGCGGGAGTGGCTGCTCGCCGGTGTCCGGGCCGGCGCGCCGGTCGGACCGGCCCTGCACAGCCTGGTCCTCGCGGCGGGCGGGCGGCTGGCGGTGGAGGCGACGCCGGGGGGCGGGCTGACGGTGGTGGTGATCCTGGCGGTCGCGTACGACTGACGCGGGGTGCGGGCGGCTTTCGGGGGTTTCGGCGATTCCGGGGGTTTCGGGGGTCGGGGGTTCTGAGGGCCTTGGGAAACCGCAAAGACTTCTTCGCAAAATTCCTTTGCAAAGGAATGCGTGCGGTTCTACGCTCCTGCCATGACCGATGACCGTGGCTGGATGCACAGTGACGACCCGCACGCCGTACTCACCGCCAAGGGCATGCGCGCGATGGCCCACCCCGTCCGCATGCAGCTGGTCGGGCTGCTGCGCCAGCACGGCCCGTCCACCGCGACCAGGCTCGCCGAGCAGCTGGGGCTGAACTCCGGGGCGACCAGCTACCACCTGCGCCAGCTCGCCGCCGCGGGCTTCGTCGAGGAGGACCCGGAGCGCGGCAACGCCCGCGAGCGGTGGTGGCGTTCGGTGCACACGCTCACCGTCTGGTCGGGGGACGACCAGGCCGACGAGGAGCCGGAGGCCGTCGTCCCGTATCTGCGAACGGTCCTGGCCGCCCACACGCTGACCGCCCAGCGTGCGCTCAACGCCTTCGAGACGATGCCGCGGGAGTGGCGCAAGGCGGTCAACCTCAGCGACCTGGTGCTGCGGCTCACCCCCGAGGAGGCCGAGCAACTGGCCGACGACCTGGCCGCTGTGGTCGGCCGCTACCGGCGCGTGGACGCCGAGGGCCCGGTACCGGAGGGCGCCGAGCCGGTGGCCGTGGTCGTCCACGTGCTGCCCGAGCCGAAGGCCACCACCGAGGGGGAGGAAAGCCCATGACCACCGTCGCCGTCACGCCTGCGCGCAGCGTCCGGCCACTGGCCGGGGTGCTCGCGGCCACGGTCGTCTCGCTGACCGGGACGAGGGTCTCGGCCATCGCGCTGCCCTGGTTCGTCCTCGCCACCACCGGCAGCGCGACCCTGACCGGCCTGGTGGCCTTCGCCGAGATGACGCCGTACGTGCTGGTCAAGGCGCTGACCGGACCACTGGTCGACCGGCTGGGCCCGCGCGTCGTCTCCTGGACGACGGACGCGGTGAGCGCCGTCACGGCCGGGCTGATCCCGTTACTGCACGCGCTCGGGATGCTGCCTTTCGGGCTGCTGCTGGCGATGGTCGCGGTGATCGGCGCGATGCGCGGCCCGGGGGATCTGGCCAAGTCGGTCATGGTGCCCGAGGCGGCGGACCGGGCGCAGGTGCCGCTGGAGCGCGCCACCGGGCTCTCCGGCGTCACCGAGCGGCTGGCCTCCACGGTCGGCCCGGCGGTCGGCGGCGCGCTGGTCGCGGTGACCGGCCCGATGGCCGGCCTGGCGGTCAACGCGGCCTCCTTCGCTCTGGGGTCGCTCGTCATCGCGTTCGCGCTGCCGCGCGGCATGGGGCGGTCGGCGGCCCCGGCGGCTGCCTCGGGCTCGGAGACGGACTCGGGCTCGGAGACGGCCGAACAGGGCGGGGGCTACTGGCCGATGTTCCGGGAGGGCTTCACTTTCCTGCGCGCCGAGCCGCTGCTGCTCGCCCTGATCGTGATGGTCGGCATCACCAACCTGCTCGACACCGGGTTCGCGACGGTCCTGGTCCCGGTCTGGGCCCGGGAGTCCGGCAACGGCCCGGCCGCGATCGGCCTGACCGCCAGCGCGGCGGGGATCACCGCCGTCGCGGGCAGCCTGATCGCGGCCGGTGTCGCCCACCGGCTGCCGCGCCGGACGGTGTTCTTCGCGGGCTGCCTGCTCGCCGGCGCACCGCGCTACCTGGTGCTCGCCTCCGACGCCCCGATGTGGGCGGTGGTCACGGTGTTCGCCGTGGCCGGCTTCGGCTCGGGCTTCCTCAACCCGATCCTCGGCGCCGTGCTCTTCGAACGCGTCCCCCGACCCCTGCTCGGCCGCGTCCACGCCCTCGGCGACTCCCTGGCCTGGGCCGGCGTCCCCCTCGGCGGCCTGCTGGCAGGCGCAGCGGTCGCCCTCGTCGGGCTGATACCCGTCCTGGTCGCCTCCGGCGCCCTGTACTTCGTGACCACGGGCCTGGCCGGCCTTCGCCGGGAGTGGCGGGAGATGGACCGCCTGCGCGGCCACGATCGGCCGGAGGCTGCGCCGGTCCCGGTACCGGCGCCGGCACACCGGTAGGCAAGCCACGCACACGCGCTCGAACCGCTCTCCTGGAGCCCCGCGGATCAGCTGTTGAGTGAGCCCGAGTCGTAGGCCCGGGCCCGTCATGGAGTCCCGGTGCGCTGGTGCTTCGAGCCGCCGTTGCTCGACTGCCGCCGGCCGGGGACGGAGGCCCGCGCATCACCCCCGCGCGGGGGCGTAGGGCGGACGCCCTACCCAGCGGAGCAGCAGCGCGCTGACCAGTGCTGCCAGAGCGCACCAGGTGGAGAGGAGGGCGAGCCGCCACAGTACTGCGCAGACGGCGGCGCCCGTGCCGGTCAGCAGGCCGGTCCGGCGCAGTGTGGGGTCGCCGATCGTGAAGAGGGAGCCGACGGTGGCGAGGAGGTAGCCGGCCAGGAGGACGGCCGCGTGCGGGACGCCGATGTCGTACGTGAGCGTGTGGCCGTGCTCGGTGGCCCTCGCCGGGTGGGTGGCCACGGCCACCGCGAGCCACGCCGCCACGGCCGTGCCCAGCCAGGGTGAGGCCCGCGAGCACGCGGCGGCGGGCCGGCGAGGCCGGGTGCCCCGGTTCGGTGCTCGCACACCAGACGGCGGCCGGGACCAGCACCGGCAGCAGCTTCAACGCGATCGCCGCCCAGGCGGTCCGGGCCGAGGCGGCGAGGGCGGCGGGCAGCTTGCCGTCCGTACCGAGCCAGACCAGCGCCTCGATCAGCTGGTGCGCGCCCAGGACCAGCGGTAGCGCGCCGAGCGGCAGCCGCTCGGGGCGGCCGGATCGGTGGGCGCGGGCCACGTAGAGCACGCCGATGCCCGCGACCACCCCGCCGGCCACCGCATTCGCCTGCGCGCTCCAGCACATCCGTCCGCCTACCCGCCGGGCCCGGTCCCGTTGTCGTTCCCGTTCAGGCGGTCCTCCTCCTCGGGCCGGTCGTCCGGAGGCGCACCGATGCTCTCCAGGGTGTCGCGGACGCTGCCGGGCATCGCCGGGTGGCGTCCGATCACGATCACCCCGATCACGATGGCGAGCAGCCCCGCCGCCTCCCAGGCCAGCGCGCCCGGGGTCACCCGCAGCCGGTCGCCCAGGAAGCCGACCGCGCAGGCGATCCCGGAGAGCGGCTGCGCGGCGGTCAGTGCGGGCAGGGACATCCGCAGCGGCGCGGCCTCGAAGGCGCTCTGCACCAGGAGCAGTCCGACCACGCCCGCCGCGATCACCGCGTACGGCTGCCAGCTGCGCAGCACGGCGTCGAGGCCGCTGTGGTCGAGGCGTTGGGTGGTCGTGCGGGTCAGCGCGTCCTGGAGCCCGTAGAGCAGGCCGGCGGCGAGCGCCAGCAGGGTTGCCTCCTCGAACAGCGGCAGCCGCCGGGCCAGCGACACCAGCAGCAGGGTCAGCCCGACCACAATGCCGACCACCAGCCAGTGCCGCAGTTCCCCGGCGGGCGCTCCGCCGCCGGTGGGCCGTCCGGCCACGATGAAGGCCGTCACCCCGAGGCCCAGCAGCAGCACCCCGGCCCAGCCCGAGCGCCCGAGGGTCTGACGGGTCAGCACCCGCGAGAGGGCCATGGCGAAGAGGAGGTTGGTCGCGAGCAGCGGCTCGACCAGGGACACCTCGCCCTTGTTGAGAGCGAGCGCGGAGAGGATCAGGCCGCTGACCATGAACCCGGTCCCGAGCAGCCACTCGGGCATCCGCATCAGGTCCAGCAGGAGCCGCCAGTGCAGGAGGTCGGCACGTGGCGCCCGCTGTGCGGCGTGCTGCTGGAGGACGAACCCGAGGCCAAGGCAGCACGCGGCGCTCAGCGCGAGGAAGAAGACCGCCACGGAGGGACCACCTGGTGTGTCGCTGCCCCGACTTCGGTTAGTCGCCGTCGGTTGATCGCTGCTGGTTGATCGCTGTCGGCTGGTTGATAGCCGTCGGTCGATCGCTGCCCGCGTCGCGTCGGCGGTCCGGGGTCGGGCGGCGGTCGCGGCGCTTTCCGTCAGCGTACCGCCGGGGCGGCGCCGGGGCCGTTCGGCGTGCGGCCGCAGCGCTTGCCGGGGCGGGTGCGGCGGGCGCACGCTGGTGTGAGCGGCCGCCACGGGTCACCGTCCGTGCCGGTCCGGACAGGCACGGAGGGGGCCGGTGCCAGGAGGTGTGGCATGCACAACCAGTGGGACGTGGAGCTGAGCTTCGAGGAAGACGGCGTGCACACGGCGTGCGACGCGAGGCTGACCGGCGCACGGGCGCCGGGCCTCAGCGCCCACGGGGAGTCCGTGAAGAGCGCGGACGACCGTCCGCTCGCCAGAATCGGCGAGGAGGTCGCGGCCTCGCGCGCCCTGGAGGAACTGTCCCGCAAGCTGCGGGCCCAGGCCACCGGGGAGATCGAGGACGAGGGGCACCGCCCGGGGTACCTGATCTACTGATCGCCTGACCGAACTCTGATCGTCCGAGTGGGCGATCGTCCGGCCGAACTTGAGCAGGGCGCAGGAGGGTTGTGGCCGCCGCAATGTGGTGGCCACAACCGCCCCGCCCGGAGCTGAACGCGCGCCCTCGCCGTCCGCGACGAACGCTCCGGTCGTACCCCGCCGCGAGCGCCGCCGGCGCGGCGTCGCCCGCCTCCGTGGCGTGCCGCGTGGCCGCGACCGCGAGGGTGGAGAGCACGGCGAGGCCGATGCTGCCGCCGCACTGGCGCTCGGCGTTCAGCAGTCCGCTGACCAGCCCGGCCTCGCGCGGGCCGACGCCCGAGGTGCCCATCGCGGTGTTGGCGACCATGCAGATCCCGACCCCCATGCTCGTGACCAAGGACGGTCCGACGAACGCGGTCAGATAACCGGACGAGACACCGAGCCCGCTGAACCAGAGCATCCCGAGGCCGGCCAGCACCAGCCCGGCGGCGAGCGTCGCCCGCCCGCCGAACCGCGCGGTGAGCCGGCTGGACACCATGCTGCCTGCCATCGTCCCGGCGCAGCACGGCAGGAAGGCGGCGCCGGCCGCGAGCGGCCCGTAGTGCAGGACGTTCTGCAGGTGGAGCGAGCAGAAGTAGAAGCCGACCAGCATCGCCGGTCCGAGCAGCGTGACGATCAGGCTCGCGACCCACGCCGTCCGCACTCGTAGGACGCCGAGCCGCACGATCGGTGCGGACGCGTAGCGGGCCTCCCGGCCGAGGAAGGCGAGGCCGAGCAGGACAGCGGCCGCGAGGGCGGCGAGGGTGCGGGAGGAGATCGCCGCCGGCCTCCCGGTGGACGTCCCCGGCGCCGACCCGGCCGCCCGGCTGCTCCGCCGACTCCTCGAAGCGCACGGACGCCGGAGGCCCAGAAGGACCAGCCTTCGCCGTCGTGGAACTCGGCCGTGCGCCACTGGGGGCCGAAGGTGGTGGCGCAGATGGCGTCGGCGGTGGCGGGGCTGGTCAGGTCGGTGCCGGCGGTGGGGGCGGTGGCGCGGACTTCGCCGCGGGCCCAGCTGTGGAAGCCGGTGGCGGGGATGCCGGCGTGGGGCGGGGCGGTTGTCCTGGCGGAGGCAGAGGACAGGGAGCTGGGTGTCGGGGTCGGTGTCGCCGAGGTAGGGGTTGCTGAGGCCGTCGTAGCCGACGTGCACGATTGTCGGCATACCAGCCTTGTGGGATGTGGCGCGTTCAGGTCAATCAGGAGGCGCGGCAATCCCCGCCGACAGCGCGCGAGTTCCCGGGTCAGTGCGCGGTCCTGTCCGTGATCAGGCGGGCCGCCGCGATACCCGAGACCGCGGTGAGCGCGGCCGCGGCGACGATGGTGGCGTTCAGCCCGAGGGCGTCGGCGAGGATGCCGGCGACGACGGCGCCGGCGGCGTAGCCGAGGTCGCGCCAGAAGCGGTAGGTGCCGAGGGCGTTGGCGCGCCAGGCGGGGTGGGCCTGGTCGGAGACCGAGGCGATCAGTGCGGGGTAGACCGTCGCGGTGCCGAGGCCGAGGAGGACGGCGGAGGCGATGCCGGCGAGCAGCGGCCGGTCGAGCAGGGCGAGGGCGAGGACGAAGCCGGCGGACTGGACGAGCATGCCGGTGGCGATGAGCGGTTTGCGGCCGATGCGGTCGACGAGGTGGCCGGTGGGGATCTGGCCGAAGCCCCGCAGCAGCGGGTAGAGGCCCTTGATCAGGCCGATGGCGGCGAGTCCGAGGCCGTGCTGGGTGAAGAGGAGGGGGAAGACGCCCCAGGTGAGGCCGTCGTTGAGGTTGTTGATCAGCCCGGCCTGGCTGGCGCCGCGCAGGGAGCGGTTGCGCCGGCTGGTGCGGACGAAGGTCGGCCACGGGCCGGGGCTCTGTTCCTTGCCTGCAGGGTGCTGGGCGAGTTCGAGGGCGACGTGGGCGGCGGTGTCGCGGACGACGAGGGAGAGCGCGAGCCCGGTGACGACGAAGACGACGCCGATGAGTTCGGGGGCGGGGCGCAGGCCGTAGGCGGTGGCGAGGTAGCCGGTGAGCAGTGCGGTCGCGCCGAGGGAGGCGTATCCGGCGGCCTCGTTGAGGCCGGTGGCGAGGCCGCGGCGGGCGGGGCCGACGAGGTCGATCTTCATGTTGACGGTCATCGACCAGGTCAAGCCCTGGTTGATGCCGAGCAGGACGTTGGCCGCGACGATCCATTCCCAGGCCGGGGCCCAGGCCAGGGCGAAGGGGACGGGGATGCCGACGAGCCAGCCCGCGACGAGGAGTTGCTTGCGGCGGAAGCGGGCGGTCAGGGCTCCGGCGGCCAGGTTGGTGAGGGCCTTGGTCACGCCGAAGGCGATGATGAAGGAGAAGACGGCCAGGTCGCTGGTCAGGTGGAACGTTTCGGCGCCGATGAGCGGGACGGTGGTGCGCTCCAGCCCGACCAGGCCGCCCACACAGGCGTTGACGACGACCAGCAGGGTGAACTGCAGCCAGTTCTCCCGCAGGCCGAGCCGGACCGGCCGGTGCGGCGACGCCGGCCGGACGGAGAACGTGGTGCTCATCCGTGCGCGGCCTCCGTGCCGTCGACCAGGGGCCGGCCGTGGGCGGTGGCGTAGTCGCCGGGTCCGCCGGCCAGGACGGCCAGGTCCGTGTGCCCGGCGCGTTCGAGGAGGCTGGCGGCGGTCATGGCTCGCTCCCCGTGGCCACAGGCGACGATCGGGCCGGCCGGGGCCTCGGCGGTGCGGCCGGCCAGGTCGCCGAGTTCGATGTGGACGGCCCCGGGAACGTGGCCGGCGGCGAACTCCACGGTCTGGCGGACGTCGAGGTACGGACGGTCGCCGGTCCGGTCGGCGGTGACGAACGCGGTTGCGGTGACCGGGCCCTGGGCGTCGCGCCAGGCCTGCATACCGCCGGCCAGCCGTCCGGCGAGGCGCTCGTAGCCGATCTTGTAGGCCTGCCAGACGAGTTCGTCCAGGTCCTGGCCGTTGCCGGTGACGAAGGCGAGCGGGGTGGTGTCGGGCAGGAGCCAGCCGAGCCAGGTCGCGAACTGGCCGCGCAGCGGGATGGACAGGGCGCCGGGGATGTGGCCGGTGGCGAACTCGGCGGCCGGGCGCACGTCGACGACGTGCCCGCCGTCCGCGAGGAGCTGCCGGACCTGGGCGGCGTTCAGCAGGGGGAGCAGCGGGGAGCCGTCGAGCACGCGCGGTCCGGTGCGGTTGAGCTCGCCGAGCCGTGCGAAGTACGCGGGGTAGGTGCCGAGGCCGGCCAGCAATTCGGCCACGAAGGCGTCCTCGGTGGGTGCCGCCAGGAGGGGGTTGGACTGCTTCTGCGCGCCGATGGTGGTGGTGCGGGCGGCGCCGGCCGGGACGGAGCAGAAGGAGCCGGCGCCGTGGGTGGGCCACACCGGGAGGTGGTCGGGCAGGGTGGCGAGCCGTCGCAGGGAACGGTACTGGGCGCGGGCCAGCTCCTCGGCGCGGTCCGAGCCGAGCAGGTCGGTACGGGCGGCGGAGCCGACGATCAGGGAGCCGCCGGTGAACACGCCGAGCTCGACGGCTCCGTCGAGGAGGAGGAAGGACAGGTGCTCGTCGGTGTGGCCGGGGGTGGCCAGCGCCCGCAGGGTCAGCCCGCCCAGATCGACCTCGTCGCCGTCCGCGAGTGCGGTGTGGGCGAAGGCGCGGTGGCCGGCCGCCGAGGCCAGGACGGTGGCCCCGTCGTCGTGGCCGAGCTGGACCGCGCCGGAGAGGAAGTCGGCGTGCAGGTGGGTGTCGGCGGCGAAGGCGACCGTCAGGCCGCGCCGCTCGGCGGCGGCCCGCAGGGCGCGCAGGTCCCGGCTCGCGTCCATGGCCAGGGCGCAGCCGTTGCCCAGGTCGACGAGGTAGGCGCTGTTGCCCAGTCCCTCGTCGGTCAGCGGTGTCAGGTGTTCGTCGGCGAAGCCCATCGCGGTCCTCCCTGCGGTGCCGGTGCGGTCTGCGTCGGATGCAGCACGTGCTCTGCTTTCACTGTTCCATGGATCTATGGATAATGCTCCCGGAAGAGCCGGTCGGGCGGGTCGAGTGCGGCGTACCATGTTCCATGGATTGATGGATTAGTGTGCGGAGGATGTCATGCCCCAGACCGGTGCGAAGGCGCGGCTGTACGAGGCGTTCGCGGCCAGCGGGAAGGCCCTGGCCAGCGGGAAGCGCCTGGAGCTGCTCGACCTGCTCGCCCAGGGCGAGCGCACCGTGGACGCGCTCGCGAGGACGGCCGGGCTGAACCTGACGACCGCCTCGGCGCACCTCCAGGCGCTCAAGCAGGCCGGGCTCGTCGCCACCCGCCGCGAGGGCGTGCGCATCCACTACCGCCTTTCCGGCGAGGATGTCGGGCAGCTGCTGGCGCTGCTGCGCAAGGTCGCCGAGCGGCACCAGGCCGCCGTGCCCGCCGCCCTGGACGCCTACCTCGGCGAGGACGACGCGACGGAGGTCACCAGCGAGGAACTGTGTGCCCGAGTGGCGGACGGGGACATCGTCGTGCTCGACGTCCGGCCGGTCGAGGAGTACCTGGCCGGCCACATTCCCGGCGCGCTCTCCATCCCCGCCGACGAACTCGCCGACCGCATCGGCGAGTTGCCGGAGGGCGTCGAGGTCGTCGTTTACTGCCGCGGCGAGTACTGCGTGCTGGCCTACGACGCCGTCCGGCTGCTGAGCGCCGAGGGGCGGCGCGCGATCCGCCTCGACGACGGCATGCTGGAGTGGCGCCTGGCCGAACTCCCCGTCGCCGCGGGGGCCTCGGCCTGACCCGGCGCCGGCCGACGACTGCGCTCGCCCCTGAGCGCCGGTCACCCCCTTGTGGCGGCGAGGAAGTCCGTCAGCCGCCGGTTGACCTCGTCCGCTCCGGCGGTCGGCAGGTTGTTGTGGGCGACCCCGGGCAGGACGACCACGGTGGCGTCGGGGAGGGCGCTTCGGGCGGCCTGGGCGACGTGGTGGGCGTCGTGGGTGCGGCTGTGCTCGGCGAACAGGACGAGCGTGGGCGCCGTGAGCGTGCGCAGACGGTCGGGGGTCGGCCGGGGGCCGGTGACGACGCGCGAGGCGGGGAAGTCGGCGTAGCCGAGCGCGTACACCTCGCGCCAGCCGGGGTCGAGGGGCGGGGTGCCGGCGGTCTCCCAGTCGACGTAGGAGCGGGCACGGGCGGCGGTACGGCGGGGGAGGAAGAGCGGCAGGACGCGCAGGAGGTAGCCGGGGCGGAACCCGGCGAAGCACTGGGTGGGGTCGAGCAGGGCGAGCCGGCCGACCCGCCCGGGGGCGTGCAGCGCGTATTCGAGGGCGATCCAGCCCCCGTAGGAGTGGCCGCAGAGGTCGGCCTCCTGGATGCCCAACTCGTCGAGGACGGCGTCGAGCCACCCCATCAGCCCGGGGACGCCGCCGAGGGGACGGCCGTCGTGGACGCTGCGGCCCGGGTCGCCGATGAGGTCGACGGCGAGGACGCGGTGTCCGGCGGCGGCCCAGGCGCCGACGTTGGCGAACCATGTGGTGGAGGTGGCGCCGCCGCCGTGGAGCAGGACGAGGGGGCGGCCGTCGCGCGGGCCGCAGGCGTTGACCCGGGTGGTGCCGTGGGCGGTACGGACGGTGAGCGCCTCGGCGGGGGCGGGCCAGCGGGCGAGGAGCGCGTCGTAGGCGGCGAAGAAGGGGGCGGTGCGTTCGGACTGAGGGTGTGCGGACGGGGTGCGTGCGGACATGCGGGGCCTCCGCTGGGATGATGGAATCACTCGCTGTACAAGTATCTCGCTGCACAAGTATCTCGTCGAGCGAGAGAATAGTTCCACATGCCGTGCCAGGAAAGGACAAGAGGGTGTCCGAAGTCGAGAACCCGCAGGTCGAGAACCCGCAGGCCGAGGACCCGATGCGGCTGATCCACCTGCTGCGCGGGCTGACCGTCGAACTCGACCTGTTCGGAGCCGAGTTCGCCGCCCGCAACGGGCTGCACCCGACCGATCTGCGGGCGCTGATCCACCTGCTGGACGCCGGCCGGGCCGGGGAGGTGGTCACCCCGGGCCGGCTCGGCGAGGCGCTGCGGCTGAACTCGGCGGGCACCACCGGGCTGGTGGATCGGCTGGAGCGGCTCGGGCTGATCCGGCGCGAGCGGGATCCGGAGGACCGGCGGAAGGTCCGGCTGGTGGTCGAGGACCGGGCGATGGAGCTCGGGCAGGGCTTCTTCGGCGGGCTGATCGGCGATCTGGTGGGCGCGATGGGGCGGTTCGACGCGGCGGAGCTGGCGACGGCCGGACGTTTCCTGCGCGCGATGACGGAGGTGGTGGCCGCCGCCCGGCGCGAGTGAGCGGACGGCGGGTGTGAGCGGACGGCGCGAGCGGGCGACCAGAGCAACGAGCAGAACAGCGATCAGAACCAGGTGTCGCAGTAGTGCGGCCCGTGGTGGCCCTCGCGGAGCAGGCAGACGTCGGGCTCGCGCGGCGGTTCCGGGTCGTCGTAGGGGGCGGCCTCGGGGCAGCGCGGGGCCACCTCGACGGCGTACTCCGGCCAGGACACCCAGTGCAGGTCGTAGCCGACGCCCTGGAGGAGCGCCGAGTGGGTGCCGTCGTGGTCGGCGGTGAGTTCGCAGCGCAGGCGCGGTTCCATCACGAAGGCGGCGCGCGGGATGTGGTTGAAGTAGTCCACGTCGGCCTGCGGAAGGGTGACGACGGCCCGACAGCGGGGGAGGTCGGCGAGGTGCGGGGCGGGGAGGGAGTCCGGGTGGCTCATGACCGCCAGCATTCCACCGGGGGCCGGGCGCGGGCGGCGATTCCACCGTTCTGTACGGGTCCCGGAGGACAACTGTCGTGCCGTGTACGGGTGGTGGACACCTGTGCGATTACGGTGGAGGCGGGCGGAAGTGGTGGAAGCAGTGGAAGCCGTGGGATCAGGCGGACCCGAGGGACCAGCTGACCACTGACAGCGTCCCCATCGAGACGAGCGTCGACCACAGCACCGCGTCCCGGGCGAGCGCCGTACCCTGCCCGTACTCGCGGGCGTACACGTACACGTTCTGCGCGGTGGGCAGGGCGGAGAAGAGCACCACGGTGAGCAACTGGTGTGCGGGCAGGTGGAGGACGAAGGCGGCGACGGCGTACGCCGCCAGCGGCTGTATGAGGGTCTTGACCGCGACGGCCAGCCCGACCTCGGCGTAGCGCGAACCGCCGGTGGCGGGCGGGCGGTTGTGCAGCGAGAGGCCGAGGGCGACGAGGGCGGTCGGTACGCCCGCGCCGCCGAGCAGCTCGCAGGAACGATTCAGCTCGGCGGGCAGGTGGACGCCGGTGGCCGAGACGACGGCGCCGAGCGCGGTCGCGAGCAGGATCGGGTTGCGCAGCGGGAGGGTGAGCAGGGCGCGGCGCCCGGCCGTGCGACCGTCGAGGACGGCCAGGACGGCGGGGGTGACCAGCAGGATCTGGAACAGCACCACTGCCGCGACGAACGAGGCGTCGCCGAGGACCTGCATCGCCACCGGGATGCCGAGGTTGGCCGAGTTGACGTATCCGGCGGCCATGCCGCCGACCGCCAGTTCGCCGGGCTTGCGCCGGAACAGCAGGTGGCCGGCGAGTAGCCCGAGGCCCATCGCGACGGCGGTGCCGGCGGCGAAGGCGAGCATCGAGGCGTTGGCGAAACGTTCCAGCGGGGTGCGGGCGATCATCAGGAAGAGCGCGGCGGGCATCGCCACGTGAAAGACGAACCGGCTGAGCACCGCCTCCGCCTGCGGGCCGAGCAGCCCGGACCGGCCGACGAGGTAGCCGACCCCGGTGAGTGCCCAGATCGGGGCGAATCCGGACAGCAGCGGGTGCAGGGTGGGCATGGTTCCTCGGATCGCTCGGACGGTGCGCCTGATGCGGCGGGGGCCGCCCGCCCGAGGCAGTAAACCAGTGGCGTCAAGCAGCGGAGTCAAGCACTGGCGTCAAGAGGCGGATCCTGGACCAGGTCCGGAGCGTCGGGCGGCCCTACGATGTGCCGATGGACTATCTGAGCCTGGCCGAGGTGGAGACGATCGCACGCCGCGCGCACGAGGGGCAGGTCGACAAGAACGGCCACCCCTACAGCGAGCACATCGCGGCGGTGGCCCGCGGGACGGCGGCGCGCGGCGGCAGCGAGGCGCAGATCGCGGCGGGCTGGCTGCACGACACCGTCGAGGACGACCGGCTGAGCCGGGAGTGGCTGGCGGAGGCCGCGCTGCCGGAGGAGACCAAGGCGATCGTGGACGCGCTCACCCGGCGGCCGGACGAGCCGGTCGAGGAGTACACCGCCCGGATCCTGGCCACGCCCGGCGCGCTGCTGGTCAAGCGCGCCGATCTGGCCCACAACTCCGACCCGGCCCGGCTCGCCGTGCTGGACGAGGCGACGGCGGCGCGGCTGAGCGCCAAGTACACGCGGATGCGGGAGCTGCTGGGGCTCACCGGGGAGCTCTGACCGAGCGCGGGGACCGCGGCCGGACAGGCCGCGGCCGGACAAACCACGACCGGACGAGCCACGGCCGGACGAACCGCGGAAGGGCCCGCGCCACGCGGATCGCGCGGGCGCGGGCCCTTCCGGGTCACCCCGGTGGTCCCTGTCCGACCCCGGGGTGAGGGGGAGAGTGGTCAGGAGGCGGGTGTAAGTCGCTGTGTGCCGAGGGTCGGCTTAGTACCAGTGGTGGGTCTGCCAGAACACCCAGGCGGCGTTCGGGCTGCCGTAGCGGGAGTTCATGTAGTCCAGCGCCCACTTGATCTGGGTGCGCGGGTTGGTCCTCCAGTCGGCGCCGGCGGAGGCCATCTTGGAGGCTGGCAGCGCCTGGCCCAGTCCGTACGAGCCCGAGCTCGGGTTGGTCGCCGTCACGTTCCAGCCGGACTCGTGGGAGATGATCTGGCTGAACGAGGCCAGCTGGTTGGCCGGGACGATCTGGGCGGCGATGGCCTTCGGGGAGGCGGTCGCGGCGGAGGCGGTGGCGGGGACCACGGCGGCACCCAGGGCGGTCAGACCGGCGGCGCCGGCAAGAATCGCGGCAGAGGTACGCATACGGGGCTTGAAAGTGGGCATGTAGAGCAGGACCTCAATCGGGTTGGGCCGAGTCTCGCCCCGTCCTGGACCATGGCCGGACAGGGGCCGAAGGTCGCGGGGCGTGACTCGGCAGTAAGCCGCTGGCCGGCGGGACAGGAGCCGGTGCAGCTGACGACGAGAGCAATTGTTGGCAGACCGGATCGGCTCCCGCCAAGACCCCCTTGTTACGACCCAAGGTCGTACGCGCGGTGACCGCGTTGGATTCGGAGGGGCGGCTGCGCGGACTGTGCCAACCGTTCTGACCTGCCAAAATGTCCCGAATGCCCGATTGATGCACGCCGACGGTGGTCGCGGCGTCACCACTATCGCCCGTCGTGGAGCGGTTTTCCGTGTGAGCGCACTCACTGCTCAGGTCCTCGGGGTCGTCACTCGACGGCTCACCGCAAGCACTTTGGGTGCAGAGGATCTCCTGTCGAGTGAGACTGCCGCCACACTCCTTGGCCCCCCTTCTTGGGGGTGCGGACCTACTTCGTGTGCGGGTCGCCCAGCCGGCGGTGCCGCGCCGCCCGCGCCGCGAGGCGCTCCGCCTCCGTAGCCGCCGCCAGCGTGCCGAGGGCCGCGCCGACCGCCCGTCCGAGGCGCTCACAGAACGCGGCCGGCTCGTCGGCGGCGTCCGGCAGCTCCGGGACCACCTCGTCCACCAGGCCGACCTCCGCCAGGTCGTGCGCGCCGATGCCCTGCGCGCGGGCCAGCTCGGCCGCGTGCGCGCCGTCCCGGTGGACGATCGCGGACGCGCCCTCGGGCGGCAGCGGCGCGAGCCAGGCGTGGCCGGCGGCGATCACCCGGTCGGCCGCGAGCAGCGCCAGCGCCCCGCCGCCCGAGCCCTGGCCGAGCAGCACCGCCAGCACGGGGGTGCGCAGGGCGAGCAGGGTGGTCAGGCAATGCGCGATCTCGATCGCGACCCCGTCCAGCTCGGCCTGCGCGGACAGCTCGGCCCCGGCCGTGTCCACCACCGTGACCAGCGGCAGGCCCAGCTGCTCGGCCAGCCGGGCGCTGCGCCGGACTGCCCGCAGGTCGGCCGCGGTGAAGGGACGCTCGTGGTCGGGGGTCTGCCGCTGCTGGCCGACCACGAGCACGGGCCGCCCGCCGAGGACGGCGAGCGCGCGGACCAGTGCGCCGTCCCGCCCGCCGGGCGCGTCAAGCAGCACCAGCTCCTCGGCGGTACGGCGCAGCAGCTCGCGCGTACCGGGGCGGTCGGGACGCCGGGTGCGGTGGACGGAGTCCCAGGCGTCGGGGCGTTCGTTGGTACGGAGCTCCTCTGTATTAAAGAGTCCCGCCGTACTGAGGGGAGCCGGCCTGGGCACCGCCGTCAGGACGGCCAGCGACCGCCGGACCACCTCGCGCAGCTCCTGCGGCGGGACGACGGCGTCCACCAGGCCGCGCTCGGCCAGCGTCTCCGCGCGCTGGACGTCAGCGGGCAGCTCCACGCCGCGCAGCTCCTCGTACACACGCGGGCCGAGGAAGCCCAGCCGGGCGTCCGGCTCGGCGAACACCAGGTGACCGAGCGTGCCCCAGGAGGCGAAGACGCCGCCCATCGTCGGGTTCCGGAGATAGGTGAGATAGGGGAGGCCCGCCGCCCGGTGCGCCTGGACGGCGGCGGTGATGCGCAGCATGCAGAGGAAGGCCGCCGAGCCCTCCTGCATGCGCGTCCCGCCGGAGACCGGCAGGGCGAGCAGCGGCAGCCGTTCGGCGGTGGCGCGCTCGACGGCCCGGGTGATCCGCTCGGCGGTGGCGACGCCGATCGAGCCGCCGAGGAAGCCGAACTCGGACGCGACCAGGGCCACCGGCCGTCCGCCGATCAGGACGGCGCCGGTGACGACCGCCTCGTCGAGGCCGGTCCGCTCCCGCGCGCGGGCGAGCGAGGCGCGGTAGCCCGGGTCGGCGGGTTCGGTGTCGGAGGGTGCAGCGGAAGCGGGCTCGTCCCAGCTGTGGAAGCTGCCGGGGTCGGCGAGCAGCCCGATGAGCTGGTGTGCCGTCAGCGAAGTCCCCGTACCCATGCCCACCCCGTCAAGTGATCGTCCCGGCCCGAAGCGATCGACACTCTATGCGGCCCGGCCGGGGTGGGGCGGGAGCGTCGTGAAGGTGTGAGCCGGTCGACAGCTTCGCCGGGGACGCACGGTGCGTGTGGGGCCGGGGTGGTTCGTGAACGGCCTCGCGGAGGGTGCCGGAGTGGTTGCCGGGCGGAGCGGAATACACGTCAAGTCGGCTGCTGGGCAAGCAAGTTACCTGTTGGTAAATAGTTTCCGCGGGGCTTCCGGAGGGGCCGGAGGCTCGCCACACTGTTTGACATGACCCGCACTCTACGCGCGTGGAAGACCCGCGCTGCCGCCATCACCGCCGTCGCCCTGATGACCCTCGCGCCCGTCGCCGTCGCCACCGAGGCGCACGCCGACGTGAGCGGTACGGTCTGTCTCTCCGCCCTGCCGCCGGAGGCCACCGACACCCTCAACCTGATCGCCACCGACGGGCCGTTCCCGTACTCCCAGGACGGCGTGGTGTTCCAGAACAGAGAGCAGGTGCTCCCGAGTCAGTCCTACGGCTACTACCACGAGTACACCGTCATCACGCCGGGCGCCCCGACCCGCGGTGCCCGCCGGATCATCACCGGCCAGGCCAGCCAGGAGGACTACTACACCGGCGACCACTACGCCACGTTCTCGCTGATCGACCAGACCTGCTGAGTCCGTCCTCCATTCGCTCCCGGCCCCGGCGATCCACTCGCCGGGGCTTTGCGCTGCCGGGGCTACCGGCTGTGCCGCGCGAGGGAGTTCAGAGCTCGGACGGCCCCCAGGTGCTCACCGTCAGCCCGTCGCCGACGCGCAGGGTGCCGGGGCGCAGCACGGCGAACTTGCTGCCGAACGCGACCCCGCCGGCTGCGGCCCGGCGGTAGCGGGCCAGGGTGCGCAGCGGCTCGGGGCCGGCCTTGGCACCGGTCGTCTGGTCGACCAGGGTCACGGCGCAGCGGACCGCGAGCTTGGCGTAGCCCAACTCGGCGCCCGACTCGGCGTCGCCGACGGCGATGTGGCGCGCCAGGTCCTCGGTGTGCGGCTCGTCCCAGCCGTCCACCACGATGTTCGGGCGGAACCGGTCCACCGGCAGCGGGAGTTCGCCGGTGCGCGCGTTGAAGTCGTCCAGCGTGGCGCGGGACAGCAGGTGGACGGCGCAGCTGTCGGCGTACCCGGAGGTGCCCGGGATCAGGCCGTCGGTGACCCGGTCGTGCTCGGGCGGGACGCGGACCAGCCGGCTGCGGACGCCGAGCACCTCGGACAGCCAGTCGGCAACGGCCTCGCCCTGGTCGATGCCGAAGAACGGCGCGCCGAACAGCTCGACCTTGCGGCGCGGCCCCTCGGTGTCCACCGGGACGGTGACGGGCCCGGCGCCCGGCGCCTCCAGGGTGAGCCGACGGCCGTCCTCGCCGACGGACGGGCGGACGGTGGCGAGGAGGCGGTCCCGGCGCTGGGAGCGGAAGACGCCCTGCTCGTCCACGACCATGAACGCCCGGTCGTGGGCCAGCCCGGCCGGGGCCAGCTCCGCCCGCTCGGCCGAGATGCCGGCGCATCCCTTGATCGGGTAGTACCGCAACTCCACCACGGCGGCCATGATCTCCCCGTCCCTCCCCGTTTCCCGTGAGGGTAGTTGACCGCCCGCGCCGTCGTCCGCGGGCTCCTCGCCCGCCGGTTGCTAGGGTTCGGGGCATGGCACCGAGCAGCGCGAACCCCCCGGGACGGCTCCGGCGCGACGCCCAGCGAAACCGCGACCTGCTGCTCGCCGCCGCCCGCGACATGTTCTCCCGGCACGGCCTGGACGTCCCGCTGGACCAGATCGCCAAAGAGGCCGGCGTCGGCAACGCCACCCTCTACCGGCACTTCCCGACCCGGGACGCGCTCATCGCCGAGGTCTTCGCCGACGCCGGTGCCACGCTCGTCGGCGCGGGCGAGGAGGCCCTGGCCGCCGCCGACGCCTGGACCGCCATCGAGCGCTACTTCGAGCGGATCTTCGAACTCGTCGCCGCCGACCGCGGCATCAACGACCTCGTCACCCAGGCCATCCCCACCATCCCCGGCATGATCGAGATCAGCCGGCAGCACGCCGCCACCGTCGGCGCCCTCATCGCCCGCGCCCAGGAGCAGGGCACCATGCGCCGCGACGTCGTCACCATGGACCTGCTGTTCATGCTCGGCCCGCTCTGCCGGGCCCTGCCCGCCACCACCGAACTGCGCCCCGACCTCTGGCGCCGCTACCTCGCCCTCCTCCTCGACGGCTTCCGCGCCCGCGCCGCCCACCCGCTGCCCGTCCCGCCGATCGGCGAGGAACACCTCGACCGGATGTTCGCCGACCTCTGGGAGGCCGAGCCGCCCAGCGCATGAGCCGCCCGGCACGCAAGTCGCCCTGCACATGAGCCGCCGAACTCCGGTACGGGGGAGGGACGTTCCACGTATCAGGAGTGCGTACGGATCACCCGCCCGCGCGTCAGAACCCCGTCAATGCGGGCCCTCCGCCCGTGCCCTCCCGCTTTGCTGGGACGACACGAGCTCGGACGACACGAGCGGAAGGACGGGACGGACCATGGCGGACAGCGGCACACCCGAGGCGGCGGGCGTACCCGACGACGGCCGCGGCCGGATCGTCGTCGGCGTCAGCGGCTCCCTCGGCAGCCTCGCAGCCCTCCACCACGCCGTCGCCGAAGCCCGCCGCACCGACGCCGAAGTCCTGGCCGTCCTCTGCTGGACCCCGACCGGCGGCGAGTCCGGCTACCGCCGCACCCCCTGCCCGCCGCTGATCACCGCGAGCCGCGACGCGGCCGTCGCCCGCCTCCGCCAGGCCCTCGGCGAGGCCTTCGGCGGCGGCTTCGCCGGCGTCCGGCTGCGCTGCCAGGCGGTCCGCGGCGACACCGGCCACACCCTGGTCCGCTGCGCCGACCGCCCCGGCGACCTGCTCGTCCTCGGCGCCGGCAGCCGCGGACGGCTCGCCCGCGTGCTGCGCCCGTCCGTCACCGCCTACTGCGTCCGGCACGCAACCTGCCCGGTGCTGGCCGTCCCCAAGCCGCCGCTCCAGCGCGAACTGGAGGCGCTGGAGCGCAGCCACGGCGTGAGCTTCGTGCCGGCGGGGCAGTAGCGGGCCGGCTTGCTCGCCAACGGCCTTCCGAGGACGCGGGTGGATCAGCCGGAGGAGGCGATCCGGGCGGCGGCGTCCGGCCAGGCCGGGAGCATCTCGTAGTCCTGCTCCTCCATCACGTGCTCCTCCCACCAGGCGCGGCCGTCGAGCCAGTCCGCCAGCCACTGCGAGAGTGAGGGGGAGTCCTCGAACCAGGTCTGCGCCGGGTCGTCCCGCTCCGCGTTCGGCTCGTGGAGGAGGACGGGCGCGCCCGGGCGCAGGCAGTCCACCGCGCCCGACATCCCGCAGCCCCAGTCCAGCACCGGCAGCACCCCGGCGGGCCAGCCCGCACCGCGCGGGTAGGAGGCCGTGATCCGGCTCAACGGCCAGAGCAGGAAACGGTCGGGGCCGTAGCCGCCGTCTCCCACCTCGCGGTAGAGCCGGATCAGCAGCGGGGGGAGGGCGAGGCCGAGTGCCGCCTCGGCCGCCGCAACCTCCTCCGCGCTCGCCGGCGCGGCCGGCGGCGTGCCGTCTGCGATCGCCCGCTGCCGCACCCGCTCGATCAACGCGTCGTCGTCCATGGCGGCGAGCGTGTCATGAACCTACGACAGGCCGGCCGCCTGGGCGAGGATGGCGGCGGTCCGGCGGCCGGCGTCCAGGGTGCCGGCGGTGGTCGCCGGGAGGCAGCGGTTGGCCGCGGGGTCGTACTCGGTCATCACCACGCCCGCGTGGTCGGTGGGGAGTTCGTGGAGTCGGGCCGTGGTGGCCACCTCGCTCAGCTTCCGGGTGTGCTCGGGCCCGACCACCTCGTCGGCCGTGCCGTGCACCAGCCAGAGCGGGACGGGGGAGGGGCGCTCGGCCAGGACGTCGAGCGGCACCTCGCCGGTGGTGGCCGCCGGGCGGGAGTAGCTGGACGAGATGCCGACCGCCGCTGCGGGCCGCAGCTCGGCGGGGGTGGCGGGGGAGACAGCCACGGCGACGGCCTCCCGGCCGCCCAGCGACCAGCCGGCCAGGACGAGCCGGTCCGGGTCGCCGCCGAGCGCGGGCGCGGCCCGGCGGGCGTGGGCGAGGGAGGCGAGGAGCTCGGCGCGACCGGCGTCGGCCCGGTCGGAGCGCCAGTCCGGCACGAGCACCAGCAGCCCGCGCCCGGCCGCCTCCTGGGCCAGCGGGCGCAGCACGTCCCGCTCGTCGGGCCCCCGCCCGTGCCACAGCAGCACGACGGGTACCGGCCCGGCGGTCCCGGCCGGCGGGCGGTGGACGTCCATCGGCCGCCCGTCGGCGTAGTGGACGACCTCCGCGGCCTCGGGGGCCTCGGGGGTCGCCGGGGTCTCGGGTCGAGCGCTTGTCATGCGGGGTTCCCCTCCCGTTCGGTGTACGGCCACTGACCTGGTACTGTACTTCTCGTTGCGAGGGAGATGATCTCTCGTCAGGCGTCAGCGGTGCTACCAGAGCACGTCCTACTTTCAGTAGGGAGAGTCCGTGCAACCCGGGCCTGGCGCTCCACTGTCGGACGAGGTCCGGTACCCGCCTGGGTGCCGGGCCTTTTCTGTGTTTCGGGGTCTGCCGGCCTGGTTCGGCGCAGGGGTGCTGACCTGCTAATGTTCTTCTCGTTGCGAGGGAGATGATCTCTCGTCAGGCGTCAGCGGTGCTACCAGAGCACGTCCTACTTTCAGTAGGGAGAGTCCGTGCAACCCGGGCCTGGCGCTCTACCGTCGGACGAGGTCCGGTACCCGCCTGGGTGCCGGGCCTCTTCTGCGTTTGCCCTGCGGACACCGGCACGGGGTCAGGACGGCTGGCGGTCGGAGCCGAGTTCGCGGGAGATCCGCAGGCCGGCCTGGGCGACGACCGGGCCGAGGGCGCGGACGTGGGCGGCGGTCATGCGGGAGGTCAGGCCGGAGACGCGTCCCCGGTCACTTGCGATCGGGTTCAGTGGCGGACGAATGCGTAGGCCTCGCAGGCGAGTTGGGGCCAGGGGAGGGTGGAGGCGGGGTCGAGGGCGAGCCATTCGCGCATCGGCTTGCCCTTGCCCGCGTCGAAGTGCGCGCCCTCGCCGGCGGCGACCAGTTCGTCGACGCGGGTGCGGGGGAGCTTGAGGACGAGGCGGCCGGCCGAGAGCATCGCGAAGATGTGGCCGTCCGCCTTGAGTGCGTCGGACCCGAATCGGCGCCCCGCACTTGGCAGTGCGACGCCGTCCAGGGCGGCCAACTCCTCGACGAGGGAGGCGAATCGGTCCTCGGGGTCGGGGATTCTGCGGGTCATCTCAGGCTGCCTCCGCCGATTCGTCGGGTGGGACGGCGATCAGGGTGAACACCGCCCCGCTGTCGTCGCGGACGAGCGCCGAGCGGCCGAAGGGCGTCGGCTCCGGTCCGGCGAGCACGGTGCCGCCGAGCGCGCGCAGGTGTGCGGTGGCGCGGTCGGCGTCGGCGGTCGCGAAGGAGGTCAGCCAGGCCGCCGGGCCGGGCGGGTCGACGGGGCCGATGCCGCCCGCAGGGAGGCCGTCGGCGCGGAAGACGGTGTAGCCGTCCCGCGGCCGGTCGTAGGTGTAGTCGAACACCTGCCGGTAGAAGTCGCGCGCGGCGTCCGGGGCGGGGGAGAGGTGCTCGTTCCAGGTGAACGTGCCGGGCTCGTTGACCAGTCCCGCGCCCGGGACGGGACCGCCCTGCCAGAGCCCGAACACCGCGCCCAGCGGGTCGGCGGCCAGCGCGGCCCGGCCCTGGTCGGGCACCTCGTACGGCTCGCGGACGAGGCGCCCGCCCGCCGCCTGGATCGCGGCGGCGGTGCGGTGGACGTCCGGGGTGGCGAGGCGGGTGAGCCACGCGGCCGGCGTGTCCGGCGGTCCGACGGCGGCGACCTGAGCTCCGTAGAGCGTGGCGATCAGCTCGGCCGGGCCGGTCGCGACGAACTCCCAGCCGAACAGCCCGCCGTAGAAGCGCCGGGCCTGCTCGACGTCCGGCACCGCGAGCGCCACCCAGCACGGGACGCCCTCGCGGTACCTGCCCGCCTTCGGCATGCCGCCTCCTGCGCTCGCCCCCACAGGCCAGCGTCCGCCCTTGGTGCCGGGGCGGCAATCCGGGGCTTCACGCCATGCCGGGCGGCCTCAGGCCGCGCCCGGCGCCTCAGGTCACGCCGCGCGGCCGGAACTGGATGCTGATCCGCGGCCCCACCGGCCGTGCCGTCTTCGGGATCGCGTGCTCCCAGGTCCGCTGGCACGAGCCGCCCATCACCACCAGATCCCCGTGTCCGACCGGCTGCCGCACCACCGTCCCGCCCCCGTGCCGGGGCCGCAGCAGCAGCGCGCGCGGCTCGCCGACGGACAGGATCGCCACCATGGTGTCTTCCCGGGCCCCGCGTCCGATCCGGTCCCCGTGCCAGGCGACGCTGTCCCGCCCGTCCCGGTAGTAGCAGAGCCCCAGCGTCCGGAACGGCTCGCCCAGTTCCTCCGCGTAGTGCGCACTCAGCGCGTCCCGCGCCTCCCCGAGCACCGGATGCGGCGGCTCGGCGCCCTCCCCGTACGAGGCGAGCAGCCGCGGCACGTCGACCGTCCGCTCGTACATCTCCCGCCGCTCCGCCCGCCACGGCACGTCGGCCGCCAGCTGTTCGAACACCCGGTCCGCCCCGCGCAGCCACCCGGGCAGCACGTCCAGCCACGCGCCGTCGCCGAGCACCAGCCGCCGTATTCCGCCGAGCGGACCGAGGCGGACGCCGTCCTCGCCGAGGTCGTCGAACAGCGAGGGCTGGAGGTGGACGGTGCTGTGCATGGCTTCAGCGTACGCGCTCATTCGAACATGTGCTCGAACAGTCGGGACGGTCGTCGGGCCTTCTCCGCGAAGACCCAGCGGTTGGCGGCGAGGGTGTCGTTCGGTTCGGGGAGGGGGCCGCGGCCGTGGTGGTGGCTGAAGTCGAACGGGGTGCGGATCGTGCTGGACCAGCCCCGTTCGGCGAGGTCGGCGGCGGTGTCGGGGCGGGGTTCGGCGTCGAACAGGGCGAGGAGGTCGACGCCGATCCGGTCGCGGGCCGCCAGGTAGACCGGGTTCGAGCGGACGGCGGACGACTCCAGGCCCAGCTTGGCCTCGTAGGCCAGGGTGCTGCCGTCGGCGCTGAGCCGGTCGACGGTGTCGACGAGGGCCCGTTCGGCGGCAGGTGGGAGGTAGAGCAGCAGGCCCTCGGCCAGCCAGGCGGTGGGGGCCTCGGGCCGGAAGCCCGCGGTGATCAGGGCTTCGGCCCAGTCGTCGCGCAGGTCGGCCGGTACGAGGGCGCGGGATGCGGTCGGGGTGGCGCCGAGCCGGTCGAGGACCTGCTGTTTGAAGGCGAGGACGTCCGGCCGGTCGAGCTCGAAGACGGTGTGGCCCGGCGGCCAGTCCAGCCGGAACGCGCGGGTGTCCAGCCCGGCGCCGAGCAGGACGACCTGGCGGGTGCCGGTGCGTGCGGACGCGAGGAGGTGGTCGTCCAGGACCCGGGTCCGCAGGCCGAAGTAGCGGCCGAGCCGACCCCAGAGGGGGTCGGCGTCGCCGTTCGGGACCTGTCGGGGGTGGACGGGCCACTGCGCGGACGCGCGGGCGGCGCGCACGAAGTGCTCGGCGTGGACATCGGTGGCCAGGGCGTCGGGGCGGTGGGTCTCGATCGCCCGGGCCGCCGCGACCATCAGCGCGGTGAGTCCCACGCCCGCTTCGACACCGCTCGTGGCCGGCCCGGTCACGAGCCGTCCTCCCCTGTGCCGTCCTCCTGTGTGCTGTTCTCCCGTGTGCCGTTCTCCTCGGGGGTCCGCGACCACGTGGCGACCTGGTCGTGGGTGGTGACGCGGGCGCCGTAGAAGCGGCTCATGAACTGCAGAGTCGTTTCGTCCGGCAGGTGGAGTGCCGCGGTGCAGTCCCGCAGGACGGTGATGTGGAAGCCCTTCTGGAAGGCGGTGCGGGCCGTGGAGTCGACGCAGACGTCGGTGAAGAGGCCGGTGAACGCGAGGTGCTCGGTGCCGCGCTCGACGAGGTGCCGCTCGAACCCGTCGTCGAGGAACGCGTCGAAGCAGGCGTGCTTGGTGAACACCGCCTCCCCGGGCGCGGGCGCCACCCGGTGGAACTCCGCGCCCCGCGTACCGTCGAGGCACTTGGGTCGCTTGCCCTGGACGGAGTCCCGGAGCCGCCAGGCCGCCCGCTGGTGATGGACGTCGCCGAGGAAGCGGACGAACACGACCTCGGTGCCGTGCGCCCGTGCCGCGTCGACGGCACGCGCGGTGTTGGCCGCCACCGTCTCCAGGCGGGTGGGGTCGCCGGGGTAGCGGGCGGCGGCGACCGGTCCGGTGCAGAAGTCGTGTTGCAGGTCGACGACGACCAGCGCGGTGCCGTTCCCGGTCCCGGCGGTCATGACCGGGTGGCCAACGCGTCGGTGGGGTCCGGCTCCTCCGCGTCGAGCGCGTCGAGCACGGCGTCGACCATCGCGCCCGTGGAGTGCCGCCCGCCGAGGTCGGGGGTGCTGATCCCCTGGTCGAGGACGGCGGCCAGCGCGCGTTCGGTGGCCCGGACCGCGCCCGGACAGCCTCCGTGCAGTTCGGCGATCTGCGCGGCGGCCCGTACGGTCGCGGTCGGGTTGACGCGGCCGGTCCCCTCCAGGTCGTCGGCGGAGCCGTGCACGGTCTGGTACTCGACCAGCCCGTTCAACGCCGGGTGGAGGTACACGTTCTGGGTGCAGCGGTTCTCCTGGCGCTCCTCGCCGAACCGGTCGAGCAGCACCACGTGCATGATGTCGGCCCACTCGTTGCTCGCGACGATGACGGTGCGGTCCGCCAGGCCGTGCGTGATCAGGTTGCGGTTCACGGTGTCCGGCTGGAAGAGCCGGACGGGCGTGCCGTGCCGGGCCGAGCTCTCGGCCACCCAGTCGTCGAGGGCGCCGTCGAGGAGGTGGAACTTGTAGGCCATGACGACCCGCTCGGGTCCGTGGCCGGGCCACTCCTGCCGGGCGCGGCGGACGGCGAAGTCCAGGATCTTCTCGGTGATCTCCCGGCTGAACTCCATGGTGCGGGTGACCAGTCCGGGGGAGTGGCGGTTCTCCCCGGTGTAGAAGCCCTGCGCCTCGTCCCGGACCAGCAGCAGCGACGCGTCCCCGGCGGCGATCGGCTCGACCTTGACCGCCTGGAGCCGCTGCCGCACCAGGTAGAGCGACTGCGCGTTGATCGCCGTGCGGAACACGGCCGCGGTGCCCAGTCGCGCCTGCTCGCGGCAGAACTCCTCGTAGTGGGTGGCGTCTTCGTGCGTGAGCCGGCCGATCCGCTCGACGTCCCCCTCCTCGGCCTTCAGGGACACGTACGAGTGGTACGTCCGCGGCGACCGTACGATTTCGATGTCGGTGCGGTGTAACTTCGCGATCCTGCCGAGGACTTGCTGGAAGACGGTGGCGAGTTCCGCCCCGGTTCCTCGGCCGACGGCGAGTCCGATGACCGGCTTCACCTGGCTCCCTTCCATGACGTCCGACAGCCCGATACGTGTGCGGTGCCCAGGAGGTGTGGGCCCCAACTGGGCACCCTGCCCAGTGGGTTCACCAACTATTCGTGACGACAGTCGAGTTGTGGGGGATGCCGGGCTTTCCTTCACCGGAAGGAGTGAAGTCGGACCGGTCGGCGGTTTGGGGTCAGCCGTCGCGGTGAAGATCGCATTGTTGCTGGATCGCGCCGGGGGCGTCACTGCTGACGATGGCCACGCGGGGCGGTGGACCGGCGGCGGGAGCGTCCTCGGTCGTGCAGACGAGTTGCTGGATGGCGGTGGTGCTGAGGGAGGCGGCGGGCCAGGACAGGCGGAGAGTGACGGTGCCGGGGGCGGCGGTGGCCTGGATGCGGCCGGTGATGGGCAACTCGCTGTAGAGGCCGGTGCGTTGCTCGGCCCGGTCGGGGCCGGCGAGCAGGGTGTCGAGGGTCTGCTGGAGGTCCTCGCGCCGGGTGCCGGGGCGGATGGCCAGGCGGATGCCCTGCTGGCCGGGGAAGTAGAGGCGGGTGCCGGGCTGGATGCCGGTGGCGGCCAGGCCGCTGCGGACCGGTCCTGTGCTCGGGATCGAGCAGCCGCAGGTCAGCAGGAGGAGGGCCGCCGAGGCGGCGAGGCGGCGGACGGTCACTGGTTGGTGGACGGTCACTGGTCCTCCGAGGCGGTTCCGCGGGGCAGGACGAGGGTGAACACCGCACCGCCCGCAGGGGAGTTGGCGGCTTCGATGATGCCGCCGTGCAGGCGGGCGTTCTCCTGGGCGATGGCGAGCCCGAGCCCGCTGCCCTCGGAGCGGGTGCGGGCCTTGTCGGCCTTGTAGAACCGGTCGAAGAGGTGCGGGAGTTCGGTGGGCGGGATGCCGGGTCCGCGGTCGGTGACGGTGAGCACGAGGTCGCCGTCGGTGTCGTCCCCGTGGGTGGTCAGGTGCAGCCGGACGGGCGGGCGGCCGTGGCGCAGCGCGTTGCCGACGAGGTTGGCGACGATGACGTCGAAGCGCCGTGGGTCGAGCCGGGTGGGCAGGGTGGCGGGCAGGTCGACGTCGACCCGGTCGCTCCAGCCACGCAGGTCGAGGGTCTCGCGGACGGCGGCCGCCGCGTCGATGGCCTCGGTGCGCAGCGGGGCGGCGCCGGCGTCGAGGCGGGAGATCTCGATGAGGTCGTTGACGAGCCGGGTGAGGCGGATGGTCTCGTTGCTGATCATGCGCAGGGCGGTGGCGGTGTCGGCGGGGAGGTGTTCGGCGTCCTCGTCGAGGATGTCGGTGACGGCGAGCATCGCGGCGAGCGGGGTGCGCAGCTCGTGGGAGACGTCGGCGGCGAACTGCCGGCCCTGGCTCTCGACGGCGCGCAGTTCCTCGATGGTGCCCTGGAGGGTGCGGGCGGTGTGGTTGAACGTCTTGGAGAGCTGGGCGAGTTCGTCGTGGCCGGTGACGGTCAGGCGGGTGTCGAGCCGGCCCTGGGCGAGGGCGCGGGCGGCGTCGCCGAGGGCGCGGACCGGGCGCAGCACCTGCCGGGCGGCGAGCAGGGCGAGACCGGCGGCGAGGACGGCGGCGAACACGCCGGCTCCGGCGGCTCCGGCGAGCACCTCGTTGGCGGCGCCCTGTTCACGGTCGAGGGGGAGGATCGCGTAGACGGTCAGTCCGGAGGGGGTGCCCGATCCGATCGGTCCGGTGGTCGCGTTGGTGACCGGGACGCCGGCGGCGAGCCAGGGGTGGCCGTCGGCGGTGAAGCGCTGGAACGCGGCGTGGCCGGCGCCGACGGTGCTCTGCAGGGTGGGTGGGACGGTGACGGGCTGGGTCCACTCGGAGTGGGTCGTCCCGTACGCGGCCAGGACGCGCCAGTCGCGGAACCCGCCGGTGCCGGACAACTGTCCTGCGAGGCGGTTGAGTTCAGCCTGGGTCGGCGGGAAGGGCAGGGCGGGGGCGAGGACGTCGATGCGCCGGCGCAGCTCGTCCAGGGTGGTGTCCTGGGTGAGGTCGAGGGTGGAGTTGGTCGCGGCCCGGTAGGTGAGGGTGGCGGTGGCGAGTGCGCTGATGGCGGCGACGGCGACGAACGCGGCGAGCATGCGGGGCCGCAGCCCGGCGACGGCGCGGCGCAGGCGGAGCAGCCGGTGCTTGCCGGGAGTGTCGGGTCTGGAGGGGTCGGACGGCGTGGACGGATTGGCCGGTCCGGACGGGTCGGCGGGCTGCTCCGCGGCCGACGGTGGGGTGTTCACAGCGGTCCGAAGCGGTAGCCGAAGCCGCGGACCGCCTGGATGTAGCGTGGCGCGGCCGGGCTGTCCTCGATATTGGTGCGCAGCCGGTTCACCCCGGCGTCCACGAGGCGGATGTCGTCCCGGCGGCCGAGCCCCCACACCGACTCCAGGAGCTGCTCGCGGCTGAACACGCGGCCGGGCGCGGTGGCCAGTTCAAGCAGCAGCCGCAGGTCGCCCGGTGCCAGGGGGAGCGGGGCGCCGTTTTTGGTGACGGTCAGCGCAGCCCGGTCCAGAACCAGGTCGCCGTGCACCTCCCGGACCGGCTCGGGGCCGGGGGCGTCGGTGCGGCGCAGCACCGCCCGGATCCGGGCGTCCAGCACGCGGGACTGCGCGGGCTTGATCACGTAGTCGTCGGCCCCGGCCTCCAGGCCGAGCACGGTGTCGACGTCGTCCCCGCGGGCGGTCAGCATGATCACCGGGGTCGGCCGGTCCCGGCGCAGGCGGCGGCACACCTCGAAGCCGTCGATGCCCGGCAGCATCAGGTCGAGCACCACGATCTCCGGCGGCTCGCGGCGGGCCTGCTCCAGCCCCGCCTCGCCCGACGCGGCGGTACGCACCTCGTGGCCCTGGCGGCGCAGGCCCAGGGCGAGTGCGTCGCGCACCGAGGCGTCGTCCTCGATCAGTAGTACTCGTGACATGCCTGCCAGTATCCGGGCCGCCGGAGCCGGGATCGGCCAGGCACGGGGTGGGCGGCGGGTTCGTTGCGAAACGCTCAAACACCGTTGCGAAACGCTCATGCGCAGCTCACAGGCCCCGCACGTGCACGGCAGACGGTGGTGGACCCGAGCCCGGGGTCACTGGAAGGACGCCACCGGCGGCGCCCCGGTGCCGTACTGCCGCGCCCCCGGCGGCGCGTTCACGCCCGAGAGCCGCCAGATCGCCGCCGCCCACGGCATGCGGCTGCTCGGCTGGAACGTCGACACCCGCGACTTCGAACGCCCCGGGGTCGAGCGGATCGTCGAGACCGCGAAGGCCCAGTTGCGCCGCGGCCCGACGGTCCTCCTGCACAATGGCGGCGGGAACCGCAGCCAGACCCTCGACGCCCTCGAACAGCTCCTTCCCTGGCTCAAGGACAACGGGTACGCCTTCAGCTTCCCGAAGCGGTGACCCGACGTGCTTTGATCAGGTGATCGTGCCCGGGGCTGCGGCGTCGGGGACCTGGCCGTCCTGGGCCTGCTGGGAGCGGGTGGCCAGGAGCTGGGCGAACACCGCCAGGACGGGGACATCGGCGGCGGCGGCGGAGGCGCCCGGGCCGGAGTCCCGGACGTAGAGCAGCGTGGTGCCGACCCGGACCAGGGCCTCCGCGCCCTGCGAACCGTGGGTGCGGGCGGCGCTCTGGTCGCCGATCGGGGGCAGCGGGACGGCGGCGGTGGCGTCGGCGCCGCCCACGCTGCCGAGCATCGTGTCGAAGGCCCGCCCGGCGGTCCCGGGGGAGGCGAAGGTGACCACGGTGAACTCCACGCTGTGCCGCGAGCCCGCGCGGAAGTTCACGGTGGCGTAGGCGAGTTGCTGGTCGCAGGCGTCCCGGACGAAGCACGGGACGTCGTCCGACGTACTGGTCCCGGCGTGCGGCCCGGTCTCGATCTGCCAGCCGCCCGGCATCGCCTGGATATCGGGCAGGACGCCCTGCGCCTGGGCGGGTTCGCGCAACGCCGTCACGGCGTGGGCGAAGCCGTGCACACCGGGCTGGAGGAGCGGCCGGTTGCCGAGATTGATCCCGAGCGCGACCAGCGCGGCGACCACCACCAGGGCGAGCGTCACCAGGATGCCGCCGGTGCTCCGGCGGGTGGCGGCGGGCAGGGTGACGCGCAGGTGGACCGTCGGAGGGTCCTTGGGCCGGCCGAGCTCGGTGAGCAGATACCGGGCGAACGCCGGGTCCTCGGCGAGCAGTTGCCCGACGACGGCGGCCAACCCGGCCCGCGTCTGCGGATCCGCCGGCCTCGCCTCGATCGCGTCCACCGCCTCCCCGCCCCCGGGCACCGCCCGCAACCGCGTCCGCACGAGCTCCGCCACCACCGTTCCCGGCGCCCGGACCAGAGCCTCGACCACGGCAGTCACCAGTTCCTGACCGTCCCCCATGCCAACTCCCCCCACCGCACGAGTCGTTGACACCACCATCCCGGAATCTCCACCATTTCGGAGCCCCACCGACGAAAACGGGAACGGAACTGCGACACCTTTCGGACGCCCACGGGACGAGCGCGGACGGGGACCTGGTTGACGGGGGCTCACGGGCGATTCGTAGGGTGGTCGCCAACGAGGGCGGCACGTACGACGAGTTGCCCGCCCACCTGAAGAAGGCCCGGAAACCGTGACCGCACCGCACCCGCTCGTCGTGCAGGCGTCCGCCCTGATGGACCTCGGCCGCTACGACGACGCCCGCGCGCTGCTCGCCCGGCGGCTCGCCGAGGACCCGACCGATGTCCAGGGCTGGGTGCACCTCGCCAGCTGCCACTGGTCGCTCGGGGACCACGAGGACCTGCTCACCGCCACCGGCGAGGCGCTGGCCCTCGACCCGGAGCACTTCGATGCCCACTGGCTGCGCGCGTACGGGATGCGTCGC
The DNA here is from genome assembly GCF_019192735.1 of Kitasatospora aureofaciens. Lineage (GTDB taxonomy): Bacteria > Actinomycetota > Actinomycetes > Streptomycetales > Streptomycetaceae > Kitasatospora > Kitasatospora aureofaciens_A. Next base: position 67,400 of record NZ_JAHTKP010000015.1, on the reverse strand, counting down.
CTCCTCCGGCCGGACGAGGCGCTGGCCGAGGCCCACGAGGCGATCCGGATCGAGCCGCAGCGCTGGCAGGGCTACGCGGCTCTCTCGGAGGCCCTGGGCGCCTGGCAGCCGCGCTGGCCCGAGGCGTTCGACGCGGCGGCGACCGCCGTCCGGCTCGGCCCGGACTCGGTCGGTGCGCACTACGCGCTGTGGAAGGCCGCGTTGCTGAACGGCCGTGTCGACGTGCGGCGGCAGGCGGTACGCGAGGCCCTCCGCATCGACCCCCAGAACGCCTGGGCCCTCAAGGACCGGGCCGACGACGCCGCGTGGGCCGCCGCCGCGCCGCCGCTGACCGGCGCGGGCGCCAAGCTCCCGGCCGCCGCCGAGGCGTACGCCACCGCGCTCGCCGCCGACCCGCAGGCCGACGGGCTGCGCAAGGGCCTGGACGCGGCGGTGTTCCGGATGCTGCGCGGCACCCGCTGGCTCGCGCTGGTCTGCCTGGTGATCGCGGCCCTCGCCGCTCGGCTCTTCCCGACCGGCGACGACCCCACCGCCCTGCCCGGCCCGCTCGGCACCCGGCTCTACGCGCTCGCCCTGATGGCCGCCGTCTGGGGCTTCGGCGCCTGGCGCCGCTACCGGCGGATGCGGAGCGGGGTGAAGCAGGGCCTGTGGTCGCTGGTGCGGCGGGTCGGCTGGGCGCGGCTGGTCGTCGGGCAGTCGGCGTGGTGCACCTTCACCGGCGTCGTCATCGTGACCGTGCCGTGGTCCGAACGGAGCGTCCCCCAGGTGCTGTTCTGGGTGGCGCTGGTGCCGACCCTGCTCACCGTGTGGTTCGAGCGCGCGGCGATGCGCGCCTGAGCGCCGAGCGCGCGGTGACCGGACAGGGCTCCGGTCACCGCGCCCACCGGTCAGGCCGCGTTGTCCGGGTCCGCCTCCGCCGTTTCGCGGCTGACCGAGTCGAGCAGCAGCTTCGCGGCCACGGCCGCGCCGTCGGTGCGGATCGTGCCGGCCACGGCGGTTGCCCGTGCGCGCGTCTCGGGGGCCAGGGCCGTCCTGAGCGCGGCCGACAGGGACTCGGTGGTCGCGGCCGAACCGTCGTGGGCCGCGCCGATGCCCAGGTCGGCCACCCGGTCGGCCCAGTACGGCTGGTCGGCTCCCTGGGGCACCACCACCTGGGGAGCGCCGGCCCGGGCGGCCGTCGTCGTCGTGCCCGCGCCGCCGTGGTGCACGACGGCGGCCACCCGGGCGAACAGTGCCTGCTGGTTGACCTCGCCGACGGCGAAGCAGTCGTCCCGGTCGTCGATCAGGGCCAGGTCCGCCCAGCCGCGCCCGACGACGACGCGGTGGCCCTGCGCGCGGACCGCCTCGATGGCCACCCGGGCGGCGTTCTCCGAGACGTGGCGCGTGCTGCCGAGGCCGACGTACACCGGTGGCGCGCCGGCGTCCAGGAACGCCACCAGGTCGGCCGGCAGCGGGCGTTCGTCCGGCAGGATCCACGCGCCGGTGTGGACGACGTCGAGGTCCGGGGTCTCCTGCCACGGGCCCAGGACCGGGTCCGTGGCCAGCCACGGCCGGTCGGTGAAGATGAAGTCGCGGACGCTGTCCACCGGTGGCAGGCCCACCGACGCCCGGTGGGCGTTGAGCGCCTCGCCGTGCAGCGTGTTGAACATCTGGGCGTTCAGGTCCCACAGCACCCGGTTGTCGGTCCCCTCCGGCGGGACCGACTGGCCCGGCAACAGCGCCGGCGGCGGCGCGTGGTGGGGCGACGGCAGCATGAACGGACAGAAGGTCACGTACATGTAGGGGATGCCCAGCTTCTCCGCCACCGACCGCGAGGCGAAGTGCGCGAGGCCGGACGCCAGGAGCGCGTCGCACCCCTCGGCCGCCGCGGCCACCGCGTCGAACTGCGCGGCGAACTCGGCCACGCGCCGCCCCGCTTCGGCCGCCGACGACGGCCGCACCATCGTTCGCATCGGCCGGCCGATCGGCACCACCGGCAGGCCGACACGGGCAAGCAGCTCCACGAAGTCCTCGTCCGGCGGCGCGCACACCCGCACCTCCGCGCCGAGTGCCTGCAACTGCACCGCGAGTTCCACCAGCGGTTCGACGTCCCCGCGCGAGCCATACGTCGACAACAACACACGCACTTTGCGCATCCCCGTTTCCGTAAGTTCCGGCCTGAGTTCCGGCCTCGGCCGACGATTCTGCGCCACCACCAGGGCCTTGCCGCAAGGCCCCCAGTGCGTTATATGTTGATCACGGCGGGGAGTGGCGCTCGCGGGCGTCCGCTTCCGTGAACCGGCGTGAACCGGCATGAACCGGCATGAACTGGCGTGAACCGGCATGAACCGGGTCAGGAATCGAGAAGCGCGGTCACGGCGCCGCACCTAGCATGACCGCCATGGATATCACCATTCACACGACCGTCCTCCCGCATGAGGACCCGGACGCGTCCCTGGCCTTCTACCGTGACGTCCTCGGCTTCGAGGTCCGCAGCGACGTCGGGCACGGCAAGATGCGCTGGATCACGGTCGGGCCCGCCGGCCAGCCCGGCACGTCCATCCTCCTGGCGCCGCCGGCCGCCGACCCCGTGATCACCGAGGACGAGCGCCGCACCATCGCCGAGATGATGGCCAAGGGCACCTACGGCTGGATCCTGCTGGCCACCCGGGACCTCGACGGCACCTTCGAGAAGGTGCAGGCCAAGAACGCCGAGGTCGTCCAGGAGCCGATGCAGCAGCCGTACGGTGTCCGCGACTGCGCCTTCCGCGATCCCGCGGGCAACATGGTCCGCATCCAGGAGGTTCGCTGAACCGTCCGGTCGTGATCGGGCCGCAGCCGTCTGCTCGACCAGCCGTTTGCTCGACCAGCCGTCTGGTCCACCCTCGCCGGCGAGCACGTTGCCGCCTGTCCTGCCGCCTGTCCTGCCGCCTGTCTTGCCGCCCGCTCGGCGTGTGATCCAGGTGCTCGCGTACATCGATGACAGGAGTTCTCTCATGTGTCACCCCGCGTGGGCGCGCGCACGTGCCGCGGCGCAGCGCCTGAACGACCTCGCGCGGCTGCGCCGCGTGCGCGACCGGATCGACCGGGAGTACGCACAGCCGCTGGACATCGAGGCGCTCGCCCACGGTGTGAACATGGCGGCCGGGCACCTCAGTCGCGAGTTCCGGCTCGCCTACGGCCAGTCGCCGTACGCGTACCTGATGGCGCGTCGCATCGAGCGCGCGACGGCATTCCTGCGTCGTGGCGACCTCGGCGTCGCCGAGGTCTGCTTCGCGGTCGGCTGTCCAACGCTGGGCATCTTCAGTGCCCGCTTCACCGAACTGGTCGGCATGCCGCCCGGCGCCTACCGGGGTTGCACTTCGGGCGCTGCGGCGCAACAGGCGGCCAGACCGATCAGGATTCAAGAAGCACCGGTCACCCAGCTGCAAATAGCGTGATGGCCATGAACTCCATCGAATCCATCACCCTCGACGTGGCCGATCCCACGGCCGCCGACCGCTTCTACACCACCGCCTTCGGTCTGGACACGCAGCTGCGCCTGCGGGCCTCGCAGGAACCGACGACCGGCTTCCGCGGGTACACGCTGTCGCTCACGGTGTCCCAGCCGGCCACCGTCAACGGCCTCATCGACGCTGCCCTCGAAGCCGGCGCCACGACGCTGAAGCCCGTCGCGAAGTCGCTCTGGGGCTACGGCGGCGTCGTCCAGGCCCCGGACGGCGCGATCTGGAAGATCGCGACCTCGGCGAAGAAGGACACCGGCCCGGCCACCCGGCAGATCGACGACATCGTGCTCCTGCTGGGAGTCGAGGACGTGGCGGCGAGCAAGCGGTTCTACCTCGACCGAGGCCTCACCGTGGCGAAGAGCTTCGGCCGCATGTACGTCGAGTTCGAGGCCGGGTCGAGCCCCGTCAAGCTGGCGCTGTACCGGCGCCGTGCCCTGGCCAAGGACGCCGGGGTCGCTCCCGACGGCACCGGCTCGCACCGGCTCGCGATCACCGGCGCCGCCGGGCCGTTCACCGACCCGGACGGGTTCGCCTGGGAGGCCGCGGCGCCGGTGCCCACGCCCTGATGCGCGACCGCTGCCCGCCTCACCGACCGATGACCGACCGACTGCACGAACCGGCTGGAGGAAGCATGACGAGCGCGCCGCCGCGTGGGCTTGAGGAGAGGCGGCGGGACACTCGCGCGAGACTGGAGGGCGACGTCGACCTCTGGGTCGGGACGTCGGGCGCCCCGGGCGGCGTCCACCTCATCCCGCTCTCGTACCTCTGGGACGGGACCGCCTTCCTCGTCTCGACGCCGCGCGCCTCGGCCACCGGCCGCAACCTGCTGGCGGACGGCCGGGTGCGCCTCAGCCTCGGCCCGACGCGCGACGTCGTCATCGTCGACGGCACCGCCGAGCCGGTGGACACCGCCGACCTCGGCCGGCAGACGGGCGACGCGTTCGCGGCCAGGACCGGGTTCGACCCGCGCGAACTCGACGAGCCCTACCAGTACTTCCGGATCCGGCCGCAGCGCATCCAGGCCTGGCGGGAGGCGAACGAGCTGCGGGGACGCGACCTCATGCGCGACGGCCGCTGGCTCGGCTGACTGTCGCACGGACGGACGGACGGACGGGTCCGGGGCTGGGGGCGGGGCTGGGGCTGTTCGCCGTCCGCACGGCCCTGCTGAGGGTCGTCGATCCGTGTGCGGGCAGGGCGCAGTGCGGCCTGGCGTGCGCCCAGAGGGGCGTGTGGGCCGTACGGACGGACGAATACCCGTCTCCGGATCGAACGGGTAGGCGGGCGTGGGCGGTTCGACGTTTCGCATGCCCCCGTAGGGGTCATCTTTGGGCGTGGACCTGCCGATAAGGGCAGCGACGTCCGTACTCCGTTCGGAGGAGACCGCATGCCAGAGCTGTGGCTGCCCGGCGCCGAGATCCACGACCTCGGCGACCACGCCCCCACCGACCAGCAGTACCCGCCGAAGGCGATCGCGCACATCACCTGGGACCGCAACGCCACCGCCGCCGCCCCGCAGGACTGGTGCACGTTCGACGACCTGGTGAACTACTTCACCACCAGCGGCGCCGGCGACGCACCGCACCTCATCTGGGACCCGTTCAGCGGACGCATAGCGCAGCTGTTCCCGGCCGACTCGCGCTCCAAGAGCCTGCTGAGCCCGCCCGAGAGTCCGACCCACACCAACCGGGCCGGGCGGGTGGTCATCCAGATCGAGGCGGTCTTCTTCCCGTACTGCCGCCACTGGGGGACCGTCTACCCCCGGCTCGTCGACACCCCGTGCGTCGGCTGGGACCGGCTGCACGCCTGGATCGCCTCCTGGGGCGTGCCCGACGTCTGGCCGATGGGCCGGCCCACCGACTTCGGCAGCCACCGCGACGAACAGGTGTGGGAGACCCGTGGCGGCTGGTACGCGCACGCGCACGTCCCCGACAACGACCACACCGACCCGGGCTCCTGGCCGGACTTCGCGGGCACCCCGTCGTCCCCGCCGGAGTCGACCCCGGCCCGCTACCAGGTGACCATCAACGGTCTCCACTACGGCTACGGCGCCCACGGCTACCAGGTCACCGTCGTCGGGCAGGCGCTGGTGGCGCACGGCTTCGGCGGTCACTACCAGTCGGGCCCGGGCCCGGACTGGACCGACGCGGACACCGAGAACTACGCGGACTACCAGCGGAGTCTGGGCTACTCCGGTCCGGCGGCGGACGGTGTCCCGGGGGAGACCTCGCTCCGCCGGCTGCTCGGCTACCTCCCCGGCCCGCGCACGGTCGCGCTGGCCCACGTCGTCGAGGCCGCCCGGACCGACCCCGGCGCCGCGCAGGGCCATCGCACGTACGGCGCAGAGGTCGTGCTCGTCGAGCAGGCCCTGGCCGACGAGGGCCTGCTCGAACAGCGCTGGGTGGACGGCTCGTTCGGCAGCAGCACCGTGACCGCCTACGCCGCCTGGCAGCGCCGCTGCGGCTACTCCGCCGCCGACGCCGACGGCATCCCCGGCCACGACTCCCTCCAGCGCCTCGGCGCGGCCCACGACTTCACCGTCACGGGCTGAGCGGTTCGCCACCGCGGTGGCTGTGGTTGTCGTCATGGTGGTGCCCCCTTCGTCGGACGACTGGGGACGGGGTCCAGCGGCCCCGTTCCCGGTGGCCATCACTCTCTCCGGAGCGGACCACCTCTGTCGTCCCACGTGGGAAGGCATCTGACGTACTGCCAGGGGAGTGCCCGGGCTGCTTCGGCGGGGCTGTTCGTACTCGCCCGGGCGTAGGCGTAGTTACTTCCGTCGGCAGATGCCCGAGCAGGCGCGACCAGGGGAGTCTGGTCGCGCTCTCGTGGTCATCCACCGAAGGAGGTAGGGGATGCGCTCGTCCGTCGAGTCCCCGGCCGGGCGGCGGTTGTCGCCGGCGGCGCGCAAGCGGCTGGTTGTCGTGCACGTGGTCGCGTCGGTGAGCTGGCCGGCGTTGCCCTGGGGGCGCCGGTCGGAGCGACAGCGAATACGCGGGGCGCGGGCGTGACGGGAATGCCCGCGTCGGGGGCGGGTGTTGTCCCTGGACGTGACCACCGCACAGCCCGCGCTCAGACTCTCCGTGCTGGATCGTTCCCGGACCAGGCAGGGGGAGGAGCCGGCGCAGGCGCTGCGGGACACGGTGGCGTTCGCGCGGGACGCGGAGCGGTTCGGGTACCACCGGTTCTGGGTCTCGGAGCACCATGGGGTGCCGGGGGTGGCCGGGTCGGCGCCGACGGTGCTCGCGGCGGCGGTGGCGGCGGCCACGACGCGGATCCGGGTCGGGACGGGTGGGGTCATGCTGCCCAACCACCAGCCGATGGTGGTGGCCGAGCAGTTCGGGGTGCTGGCCTCCCTCTTCCCGGGGCGGATCGACATGGGCCTCGGGCGGTCGGTGGGATTCACCGACGGCGTGCGGCGGGCGCTGGGCCGGGAGAAGGACGCAGCGGACGACTTCGGCGCCCAGCTGGCCGAGTTGCTCGGCTGGTTCGACGGCTCCCAGCAGACCCACCGCGGAGTCCACGCCCGCCCGGCCGAGGGCCTGCGCGTGCCGGCGTTCGTGCTGGCCACCGGCGCGGGCGCCGACCTGGCGGCCGACGCCGGGCTGCCACTGGTGATCGCCGCCGCGCGCGGGGAGGACCGGATGCTCGCGGCCATAGACCGCTACCGGACCCGGTTCCGCCCCTCCGCGCAGGCCGCCGAACCGTACGTGGTCCTCTCGGGCACGGTCGCGGTGGCCGAGACCGCCGAGCGGGCGCGGGAGCTGCTCGTCCCCGAGGCCTGGGCGGGCGCGTACGCGCGGACGCATGGGGAGTTCCCGCCACTGGCCCCGGCCGCCGAGGTCCTCGCCCGGCCGATGACCGCGCGCGAGCGTGCCGCGTACGAGCAGTCGCTGGCGGGCCACATCGCCGGGATCCCGGAGCAGGCCGCCGCCGACCTCGCCGCGCTGATGGCGCGCAGCGGGGCCGACGAGTACCTGGTCACCACGAGCACCTACGACCGGACGGCGATGACGGAGTCCTACCGGCTGCTCGCCGAGGCGGTCGGCCTGTCCTGAAGGGGGAACCTGTCGCGGGCTACATGGCGTTACTGCCCTTGCTGCGGGCGCTGTCGGCCCGGCCCTTGCAACTCGGCGCGGTGTCGTTGCCCAGCCGGCTGGAGATCCCTGCCTCCAGCTCCGCCATCGTCCGGACGAACGCCGCCCCGAGGTCCACCTCGTAGCGGGCCGCCAGTACCAGCACCGACCAGAGGCAGTCGGCCAGTTCGTGCTCCAGGGCGGCGCGCCCGCCGGGCATGTCCCGGGCGCCCTCCTGTGCCATGACGAGCTTGGCGAGGTCGCCGACGTCGCCCGTGAAGCCGAGCATGAACTCCTCCCGGGTCCACGCCCGCCCCCGCTCCCGCAGATTCAGCTCGTCGTATCGGTCGTGCACCCGCATCGCGAGCCGTTGAAGCTCCGCCAGGTCCATGTCCCCGTCCCTTCCGCTCGGTCGCTGACCGCTCGGTTTCTGAGCAGGTGCGATGACCTGCTAGTGTTCTTCCTGTCGAGAGAAGATGATCTCTCGTTCAGGCGTCAGCGGTGCTACCAGAGCACGTCCCACTTTCAGTGGGGAGAGTCCGTGCAACCCGGGCCTGGCGCTCCACCCGAAGGGGCTCGTTCCGTCCAGCGGAACGGGCCCCTTCGTCGTTTCCGGAGCCGATGGCCTCCACTTCATGTCTTTATCGCACGCGGTGGCCGAAACTCTCCGTCTCAGCCGACTCTCGGCCAAGGTCCCGTTCCAGGTGACCGGCGGAAGGCCGTCGGGAGCGGCGTCCGGGCCAGCGGGTTCATGGGGTCACTGGATGTGACGCATCGTCATACCTTGGCCGAAACTGGCCGTCACCGGTGTGAATATGCCATTGGAATGTTCGTCATACGGAATCCGGCAGTAGCCTTCCGTGTCGAACCCACCACTCGTGGTGGCGGTCCGGCCGGTGCCGCGCTGTGCCCGGCTGCCCAGACTCCCCCCCCGCAAAGGAGCCGGTGTGCCGGGTATCGACGAATGCCTCTCCGGAGTGATGGCGATCGCCGGCGCCCGCTCCGCGAGCCTGGTCGACTGGAGCAGCGGACTCGCGCTCGGCAGCCTCGGGGAGAGCCCGGCCGACGAGCACGAGACCGCGGCGGCCGAGACAACCGACCTGGTACGGGTGGCCGTTGAGAGCCAGACCTTCACCGGGGCGGAGGACCGGCGCTCGCCGCTGCAGGACATCATCGTCACCGCGGGCCGCAGTTACCACCTGATCTGCTTCATCGACACCGTCTTCGACAGCCGGCTCGTCCTGCACCTCTGGCTGGACCGGGCGGAGGGCAACCTCGCCGCCGCCCGCTACCGGCTCCAGGCGCTGGCCGAGGAACTGGTGCTCGGGTGAGCGTGCACGCCGCACCGACGGCCGTCCTGCCGCCGGCGGTTCCGCGCACCCCGGGCGAGGCCGTCGGTCTGCTCGCCGCCCGCGGGGCCACCGGCGCGCTGCGCGGCCCGCTCGGCAGCCTCTACCTCGCCGACGGCCTGGTGACCCACGCCGAGTCCGACCGCGCGCCCGACCTGGCCGACCTGCTCACCGGCTGCGGCCGGATCGCGCCCGAGGAGTGGCGGGACCTCGTCCGCGTCCACGGCCCGCACGCCCGGGTCGGGGCGGCGCTCCTCGCACAGGGCGGGCTCAGTCGCGGCGAGCTCGAACTCGGCCATCTGGGCACGCTGTTCGACGCCGCGTTCTTCGTCCTCGCCGACGTCGGCGGCGGCCTCTGGCGGTTCGAGACCGGGGCCCGGCACTGGCTCGGCCCGGTGACGGCGGTCGACGCCGAACGGCTCTGCCGGGAGACCGGACGCCGGCAGCGGCTGCTGGACGGCATCTGGCCGTGGCCGCAGCTCGACACCGCGCCCGTACGCCCGTCAGAGGCGGCCCGACGACCGTCGCGCAGGCCGCCCGGTCGCCGCCGGCGAGAGCTGCTCGACCATGCGGACGGGCGAAGAACGCCGGCCGAACTGGCCCGCCTGCTCGGCCGGTCGGGGTTCGGCGTCACGGCGGACGTCCGCCGGCTCGCCGCCGCCGGGCTGCTCGACGCCCCGGCGGCGGCCGCGCCCACACCGGCCCCGACGCCCGCCCCCGGCCAAGCCCGCGACCCCGAACCTGCCCCCACGCCCGCCCGGCGCACCGGCGGCCTGCACCGCCGGGTTCCCGGCGCCACCCTCACCGGCGCCGCGGCACCCGGCCCCACCCGCTCCGCCCACCCGCCGACCCCGGCAGCGGCCCACCCGCTGACCGTCCCCGACCCGGACATCGCACTGCTGACCCGGGTCCGAACCCTCCTGGAGGCCCGACTTTGAACCACTCTCCACCCGCGACCCCGCTGTCCCGGCGATGAGGCGGGCGCTCAAGCAGCGTGTCGGAAGGAGACAACTGATCGCCTTGGAGACCGAGCTGCTCGCCGAGCTCCGCGCCGTCAAGCACCGCATCCCGCACCTCGCGGGCGGCCTGGTGGCCAGCGTCGACGGCCTGCTGATCGCGCACGACACCCACGGGGCCGAGCCCTCGGGTCTGGCCGCGATGACGGCGGCCTCGCTCTCCCTGGCCCAGCGGCTCGCCGACACCACCGGCCAGGGCGACTTCCGGGAGTCCCTGGTGCGCGGCGAACACGGCTACATCGCCACCTACGCGGCCGGCGCCAGCTGCGTGCTCACGCTGCTGGCGCACCCGGACGTCAACGTCGGCCGGCTGCACCTGGAGGCCCGCCGCTCCGCCCAGCGGATCGCCGCGCTGCTCACCGACACCCTCGTGCCCAAGGACCCGAGGGACGCCGGCTGACCCCAAAGCCCCTTGACCCACTGTTCGACCAACCATCATCCACGGAACTGGAGTTACCGACATGACCGACGCAGCCGGCGCCCTCAAGCAGACCATGACCACCATTGAGGGCGCCATCGGCGCCGCGCTCGTGGACTACAACAGCGGCATGGCGCTCGCCACCCTGGACGGCCCCGGCGGGCTGGACCTCAACGTGGCCGCCGCCGGGAACACCGACGTGGTCCGCGCCAAGATGCGCACCATGGACATGCTGGGCCTGCAGGACGGCATCGAGGACATCCTGATCACCCTCAGCAGCCAGTACCACCTGATCCGCCCGCTCACCGGGCGCACCGGCAAGGGCCTCTTCCTCTACCTCGCGCTGGACAAGGGCCGGGCCAACCTGGCGATGGCCCGCCACCAGCTCACCCGGATCGAGGCCGACCTGGAGGTCTGAGGCCCCTCGTCAATCCCCGGCCCCCGGGGGCTCACACCCCCAGGCCCCTCGACCAGCCCCGGGCCCGGCGGGCTCAGTCGCCCCCGGGCCCCCTCCAGCTGACCTCGCCGCCCGGCAGCCCCGCGCACACCGCGCCGTCGGCTGTGACCACGCTCCACGGCGCGAGCTGCGCGTGCGGCGGGACGGACAGCGCGCCGCCCCCGGCGAAACCCAGCTCCAGCCCGCCGGCCAGGGTGACGCGGGCCGAGTCGACGGTCCGTCCGACGAGCGCGAGGAGGGTGGCCGTCGGGCGGAAGGTCAGCGCGGGGAAGAAGTGCTCGACCTCGGCCGGCGCGGCGAAGGACGGCGCCGCGAACCGGAACTCGTGCGCCACCCGGACGGTCACCGGCCCGTCGAGCGTGAGGTCGAGCCGGCCGCCGCCGCTGACCGACTCCACCCGGCGGCCGGCCAGTACCTCCGTGATCCCATGGGTGATCCCGTTCTGCATGCCCCCAGTCTGGATCACACCGCCGTCCGGCTGCTATCCCGCCGGCTGTTACCCCACCGGCTTCCATCCCACCGGCTGTTGTCCCACCGGCTCCCCGTCCACGAGTTCGACCGGACCGCCTGCGCGCTCCCGGGCGGCGAGCGCGCAGGCCGTCCGGCCCCAGGACCGCGCGGACAGCAGCGCCCGCGCCTCGGCCGGGTCGCAGAGGCGCCAGTCCACCAACTCGTCCTCGGCCAGCGCGATCGTGGCGAGCATCCCGTCCGTCACCGTCCCGCCGTCGAAGACGTAGACCAGCACGGCGGTGTCCCGCTCGCGCGCCGGGTCGGCCGCGGCCGACGGCAGCCAGTCCAGGGCGAGCAGCCGGCCCGGCTCGACCTCCCACCCCAGCTCCTCGCGGACCTCGCGCCGGGCCGCCGCCCGGGGCTGCTCGCGGTCCGCCTCGATGCTGCCGCCCGGCAGGGTCCAGTACGGCACCAGGCCGCGCGGCCCGTCCCACGGCCGCAGCCGGACGAGCAGCACCCGCCCGGCGGCGTCGGTGAACACCGTCCGCGCCTTGGCCCGGATCCGCGGCCGGGTGGCGAGGTAGGTGGCCCGGTCCAGTGGCGGCTCCGGTGCAGCCGTACGGCTGCTTCCCAGCGACGACACCCCGGCCAGCCCGGTGTACTCGGGCGTCGGCTCGACGGCCAGGTGGTCGAGCGTGTGCCCGACCGGCCAACTGTCCTCCAGCTCCAGCGGACCGGCCGCCCGCGGCGCCCGCAGGCACGCGGTGACCCGCCGGGACAGCCGCGGCGGCAGCGCGTGGCCCGCCTCCTCCGGCGTCAGCCATGCCCAGCCGCCGACCTCCTCCGCGTCCGCCCGGATCGCCGCCGCCTGCTCCGCGCCGATCGGCTCCGCCCAGTACAGGTGCGCGGCGATCGGCGGGCGGGAGTAGGCCAGCGACCAGTCGACGCAGGCCAGAGGCCCGAGTGTCGGAGTGAACCCCAGCTCCTCCGCGATCTCCCGCAACGCGGTCTCCCGCGGCGAGAGGTCCGCCGGCTCCCAGCCGCCGCCCGGGATCGCCACCGGATGCTTCCGGTCGTACGGCAGCCGCACCACCAGCACCCGCCCCTGCTCGTCCGGGAACAGCACCCCGGCCGCCGCCAGCAGCTCCCGCCCGCTCGTCGGTGTCGCCTCCACTCGGTACTCCCTCCAGTCCGGCCCCCGTGATCACGTCCCCTCGGACGACACCGAGGGATACCCCCGAGGTTCCGTCCGCACGCCACATTCATCGGGGACGGATCCGCAGGACAGCATCCAGTCCCACGCCGGGGAGGCCCCCGACGGCTACGCCAGCGACGCCAGCGCCTGCGCCGCCGCCCGGGCCATGTGCTCGTCGTGGCGCCCGCTCGCGCCGCGCAGGCGGGCGACGCCCTCCGCTGCCGCGAGTGCCAGCAGGCCCGGCAGGAGGTCCGTGCTGCGGGCGGCCACCCAGCGGGTGCCCTGGGTGGCCATCCACCACAGGTCGGTGGCGCGGCCCGGGGGGCGCTCGGCCGGTTCGGCGCCGGGGGCGGGGCCGAGTGGGCGGCCGCCGGCGGCCAGCAGCTCGTGGAAGTGGCGGGCGATCAGGCGGTGGCCCTCGGCGCTGGGGTGCAGCCGGTCGACGCTGAGCAGCCGCCGCTCCTCGCACCACGGCAGCTCGGCGACGTGCAGGTGCACCGCCCGGTGGCGCGCGGTGAGCGCGTGCACGACGGTGTTCACCGCCCGCATCCGCCGCGCCAGCGGGCGGGCGAGCGGTGCCGGCAGCCGCAGCAGGGTGCCGGGATCGGGCAGGCAGGCGGTCAGCAACTGGGAGCCGTGGGCGGACAGTTCGCCGAGCGTGGCGTCCAACTCCAGGGTGGTGCGGCGGATGTCGAACCCGGCCCGCAGCGTGTCGTTGCCGCCGACCACCACCGCCGCCAGCTGCGGCCGCTGCGCCAGCGCGGCCGGAAGCTGACTTGTCGTCAGATCAACCGTCAGGGCGCCGCTTCGCGCCAGATTGGTGAACTCGACGCCCGTCCCCTCGGGCGCCAGCGACCGGGCCAGGACGGCGGCCCAGCCGCGCCAGCCGTCCGCGACCGGATCGCCGACCCCCTCCGTGAGCGAGTCGCCGAGCGCCACGAACCGCACCGGCTCGCCCACCGCGTCCAGGCCGTCCGCAGCCCGGCCGTCCGAGTCCCGGCCGTCCGCCTCCCGAACGCCCCCGGCCGGATCATCCGCAGCCCGATCACCCGCCTCCCGGTCGTCCGGGCCCCGCTCACGCCCGGTGTCGAGCATGCTCATCGCAACCCTCCTCCATCCGCGAAGAGTTCGAAGCTCCGTGCGCCGCCAGGAACGCCGCCACCGCCGCCGGCCACCCGTATCGTTCGGCCTGCGCCCGGGCGGCGGCCCGCCGTGCCTCCTCCGGCCGCGCCAGCAACTCCCGTACCGCCGCGGCGAATCCGCCACGGGTGTCGGCGGCGGCCACCCCGGCGAGGCCGATCAGCCCCGGCAGCGCCGAGGACCGGCTCACCGCCACCGGCGTCCCGCAGGCGAGCGCCTCCATGGCCGCCAGCCCGAAGGTCTCCACCGGTCCGGGTGCAAGGACCACGTCCGCGCAGCCCAGCAGCCGGGCCAGCGCCTCCCGCCGGCTCACGTGCCCGAGGAAGCGCACCGGCAGCCGCAGCCGTTCGGCCCGGGCCGCGAGCCGGTCCCGCAGCGGCCCGGTGCCGGCGACCACCAGCACCGCCGGCAGCCGCCGCGCCCGCAGGTCGGCCAGCGCGTCGATCGCCCGCTCGGGCCGCTTCTCCGCCGAGAGCCGGGAGCAGAGGACGAGCAGCACCTGCCCCGGTTCGGCGTACCGCGCCCGCTCGTACGCCCGCGCGGGCGCCGGCAGGGGGCGCAGGGCGTCGAGGTCCACGCCGAGCGGCGCCCGCGCCAGGTTGGGCACGCCGAGGCGCCGGAACTCGGCCGCGGCCCAGTCGGTCGTGCAGACCACGGTGTCGTACGCCCGGGCCGTCGCCCTGTTGAGCCGGTCGGCGGCGAACGTGGCCGGCGGGCCGGGCAGGCCCCAGGTGCCGAGCACCCCGGCGGCGCTCTCGTGCGACACCATCACCGACCGGACGCCGTGCCGCCGCGCCCAGCCGCCGGTCCAGCGCAGGGTGGTGCGGTCGGACACCTCCAGCCGGTCCGGCGACAGCCGGGTCAGCTCGGCCACCACCGCCCGCCGGTCGGTGAGCAGCCGGTAGCCGCCGCTGCCGGGCAGCACCGGCCCGGGCAGGGTGACGACCAGGCCCTGTTCGGTCTCCTGCTCGGAGCGGCGCTCGCCGGGCACGACCAGCACCGGGCGGTGCCCGGCCGCCAGGTACCCGGCGCCGAGGTGCCGCAACGCGGTCCGCAGGCCGCCCGACACCGGGGTGACGAAGTTCGCGAGCCGCACGATCCGCAGCGACTCGCGAGTGCGCCCGTTCATGCCGGCAGCTCCTCCGCGACGGCGACCGGCCCGACCGGCCCGACCGGCGCCGGGGGAGTGGCGGCCGGCGGCACCGCGACCCCGTGGTGCTCCGCGAGCACCTCCGCGTAGTGCCGGAGCAACAGGTCCCCGACCGCCTCCCAGGTCCGGGCGGTCACCTCGGCCCGTCCGGCCCGCCCGTACGCGGCCCGCAGCTCGGCGTCGGCGGCCAGCGACTCCACTGCCCGGGCCACCGCCGCGCCGTCCCGGGGTGGCACCAGCAGGCCGGTCCGGTGGTGCGCGATCAGGTCCAGCGGGCCCCCGGCGGCCGGGCCGATCACCGGCACGCCGCTCGCCATCGCCTCCTGGATGGTCTGGCAGAAGGTCTCCAGCGGGCCGGTGTGCACGAACACGTCCAGCGTCGCGAAACAGCGCGCCAGCTCCTCACCCGTGCGGCGGCCGAGGAACACCGCGCCGGGCATCGAGGCCTTCAGCCCGGGCGCCGACGGTCCGTCCCCGATGACGACGACCCGCACCCCGGGCAGGGCCGACGTGGCGGCCAGCAGGTCCACCCGCTTCTCCGGCGCCAGCCGTCCGACGTACCCGACCAGCACCTCCCCGCCCGGCGCCAGCGCCCGGTGCAGCGCCTCGTCCCGGTGCCGCGGATGGAACCGCACCGAGTCCACGCCGCGCGGCCACAGCTGAACCCGGGGAACCCCGTGCGCGGTCAGGTCCTGCGCGGCGGGCGTCGACGGCGCCAGCGTCCGGGCGGCGGCCCGGTGCACCGCGCGGATCCGGTGCCAGGCGGCGGCCTCCCCGAGCCCCCGCCCCGCCCGGTAGGCGTGCGCGTACCCGGCCAGGTCGGTCTGGTAGACGGCGACGGCCGGCACGCCGAGCCGAGCCGCGATCTGCATCCCGCGCGCGCCCAGCACGAACGGGCTGGCCAGATGCACGATGTCGGGCCGGTGGGCGGCCATGGCGGCCGTCAGCTGCCGACTCGGCAGCGCGATCCGCACCTGCGGATACCCCGGCAGCGGCACGGACGGAATCCGCACCACCGGCAGCTCCGCCGCATCCGCGCCGGCGCCGAACGTGTGCGGCGGGCACTGGGCACCGCGTGCGGGGGCGGGAGTGACGACAAGGGGTTGGTGGCCCCGGCGGACCAGATGCTCGGCCGTCCGCAGCACGCTGTGGGCGACTCCATTGACCTCGGGCGGGAACGACTCGGTGACGATGACGACGCGCATGTCATCGTTGTGACCGCGCGCGGCGTGTATTCGGCCAAAGGGATCTGTCATACAAACGAACGCGGGTCGGCGATTTGCACCGCCGACCCGCGCTCCCGCATTCCGGCCGTGATCACACCGACCCGGCTGTGATCACATCGACCCGGCGGTCGCCTCCTTCAGCTCCGCGTACGGCGCGAGCTTGCGGATCGATTCGATGCTCCTGATGCAGTCGTCCCGGCTCTCCTGCGGATCGCCCGTCACGACGATCGTCCCATTGCTCGCCTTGAGCCGGAACCGGTGCATCCCGGTCTCGTCGGTGTACAGCTCGAACTTGCCAGCCATGCCTGTCGACACCTCTCGCTTCGGGTAACCCCCTCGCACCGCACCGTAACCGCAACGTCCTTCTCCTGCCCGTCAGAAGACCCGTTCGTGCGAGCGGCGCGGCGGCCCGGAGCAGCCGGTTCCGCGGCTATGGGAGGTGACGGTGTAACAGGTCATGTCCTGACCGGCCGGGGCTGACCCGGAATCGCCGGGCAGACGGCGGGCGGGAGCGCGCGGCTTCGCCCGAACGAGGGAGATCGGTCACCCGGTTGTCTCAGCCGGGTTGCGGCGCGGGCGGGTTCGTGCGGGTCGTGTGCAAACGTGTGCTGGTGCCTGCGGGGCGGCCGGGTGTGGTTGTGGCCGGCTCCGGGTGCTCGTTCATGATCAGAGACGACCTAAAAGGACACCTGATGTCGCTTCGTGGAAAGATCCGCAAGCTCGCCGTGATCGTGGCCCTGACGGGGGCCGCCGCTGTCGCGGCGCCGACCTCGGCGATGGCGTGGGGTCACGCGCCGGTGCCGTCGTCCAGCCAGTCCCTGGAGTCGGGTTCGGCCGGCGTCGGCATGTTCGGCCCGCACGCCAGCTGGCTCAACATCCACGATCACAGCGAGGGCTGATCGGCCCAGGCCTAGGGCCCGAGCCCGGGGATCGCGACCGCGATCCCCGGGCTCACGGCTGTCTGCTCAACTCGGGCTGCAGCAGGGCGGTTCGGCGGGAGAGGTGGCCCGGCCCTGCGGGGACCCCGAGCCGGCCGCCCGGCCTTACGCAGGTACGGCCGCCCGCTCGCGCAGCTCCTTCAGCGCGGTGATGTCCATCGCGTGCCCGGTGCCGTCCCCGCCGTGCTTGCGGTCGGGGGTCTCGACGACCAGCGGGACGCCGGCCGTCGCCGGGTGTTCGAACAGCTCGCGGAACGGCTCCGCGCCGATCATCCCGGCGCCGATGTTGGCGTGCCGGTCCTTGCGCGCGCCGACGACGTCCTCGGAGTCGTTGGCGTGGATCAGCCGGAGCCGGCCGGGACCGGCCGCGGCCACCAGGGTGTCCAGCGCCGCGGTGACGCCGCCGGGCGCGGCGAGGTCGTGCCCGGCCGCGAAGGCGTGGCAGGTGTCCAGGCAGACGCCGACCTTCGGGTGCCCCTCCAGCGCCTCCACGTACTCGGCGAGCTCCTCCATCCGGGAGCAGAGCGAGCTGCCCTGGCCGGCCGTCGGCTCCAGCAGCAGCCAGGGGGCGCCGTCGCCGAGCGCGTCCAGCTCGTCCAGCAGCGGGCGGACGTCCGCCCGCACCTGCGCCATCGCCTCGGCGCGGCGGGAGCCGCCGCCGGGTGCGGTGCCGACGGCGGAGCCGGTGTGCAGCACCACGCCGAGCGCGCCGATGGCGTGGCCGCGCAGCAGGGAGTGGCGCAGCGAGACGGCGGAGCGCTCCCGGGTCGCCGGGTTGTCGGAGCCGAAGTTGATCAGGTACGGGGCGTGCACCCACGCCGGGATGCCCTGCTCCGCGCAGGCTGCCCGGAACTCCTCGTCCTGCGCGGGGTTGCCCGGGGGAGTGGCCCAGCCGCGCGGGTTGGCCACGAACACCTGCACCGTCTCGGCGCCGACCCGCCGGGCGTACGCCAGGCCCGTCCCTGCCAGCCCCCGGGCAGCGACCGGCACGTGGGCGCCGATCGGGTTGCGGGCGGTGCTGACGGGCGGTACGAGTGCGCTGTTCACGGCCCCGAGCATGCCACGCGCCCGGGCGTGTCCCGAAACGGCCTCGGCCGGCCTCGGCGCGTGCTCGACGGGCCCCGCAAGCCACCGCACGCCCCGCACGCCGCGCCGAGCCGTACCGCGCCCGGCCGACGCTCCTCAGTCCCGCAGCCCAGCCCTGGTGGCGGGCCCACCCGGGCGCCCATAGCGTCGAGTCGGCCGTACCCACCAGCCGTCATCGCCCGCACACACTGCGTATGAGTTCATGCCGTGAACCTTGAGAAGCCTGCCGAACTCTTGCGCGTCCGAAAGACAGGTCACCACTCATGCCCACGCGACGGATCCACCACCTCGCCGCGGCCACCGCCGCCGCCACTGCCCTGACCACCGCCCTCGCCACTCTGGCCGCCACCGCCCCGGTCCACGCGGCCGCCGGCTCGCTGCACCTCGTCCACCCGGGCGAATCGATTCAGCGGGCCGTCGACGCGGCCCGCCCCGGCGACACCGTCCAGGTGCTCCCCGGCACCTACCCCGGCAGCGTCCGCATCACCACCCCCGGCCTCACCCTGCGCGGCACCGGCCCGAACAGCGTGATCACCCCTGGGACCGGCGCCGAGAACGCCTGCGCCGCCGCCGGGCACGGCGTCTGCGTCGTCGGCCCCGAGACCGCCCCGCTGCCGGGCCTCACCATCGAGGCGATCTCCGTCAGCGGATTCCGCAAGAACGGCATTGACATCACCGGCACCACCGGCATGACCGTGCGCGCCAACTTCGTCCACGACAACGGCGAGCAGGGCATCAGCCAGGAGGTCTCCACCCGCGCCGCGATCGTCGGCAACGACGTCCACGGCAACGGCCAGTCCGGCGTCTTCCTCGCCAACTACGTGGACCGCAAGGCGGGAGCCCCCGCCATCGGCACCGTGGTGACCGGCAACCGGCTCACCGACAACCGGATCGGCGTCACCGTCCGCCGGCTGCGCGGCCTGAGCGTCAACGAGAACGACATCCGCGGCAACTGCGGTGGCGTGTTCATCGTCGGCGACGAGACCGTCCCCCGGGCCGGCGACCTCGACGTCGCCCACAACACGGTCGCCGCCAACAACAAGCACTGCGCGCCCACCCCGCGGCTCGGCGCGATCCAGGGTGCGGGCATCGTCCTCACCGGCGTCGAGGCGGCCCGGGTGACGGACAACGACATCCTGGAGCACGCCGGCACCTCGGACTTCTCCGGCGGCATCGTCCTCTTCAAGAGCGTCGTCGGCGTCCCCAACGCCCGGAACACCATCACCGGCAACCGCCTGAGCGGCAACAGCCCGGCCGACATCGCCGACCGCGACACGGGCACCGGCAACGCCTTCGCCCGGAACGAGTGCTCGGTCTCCCAGCCGTCCGGCCACTGCTGAACCACCACTGGCCACTGCCGAGCCACCGCCGAACCCGAGCCACCGGCGTTCACCTTCCGTGCCGAGCCACCGCCGAACCCCCTTCCGTGAGGAACCGCCCATGACCACCGCACCCGCCTCCAGCACCCAGGCCGCGATGCGCCTGCGCGAGCTCGTCTTCGGCGCCGCCTGCGCCGCCGCCGTCCGGGCGGCCGCCCGGCTCGGCGTGGCCGACGCGCTCGGCGACACCCCGACCAGCGTCACCGAGCTCGCCGACGCCCTCGACACCGAGCCCCGCCCGCTGCGCCGCCTGATGCGTGCGCTCACCTGCTACGGCATCTTCGCCGAGACCACCGACGACCGCTTCGAGCACACCGAAATGTCCCGCCTGCTGCGCGAGGACGCCCCCAACTCGCTGCGCTACATCTCCCTGTGGTGCACCGAGCCGTGGACCTGGGAGGCCTGGCCGAAGCTGGACGAGGCGGTGCGCTCCGGCCGCAACGTCTTCCCCGAGCTGTTCGGCAAGGACTTCTTCGAGTACCTGCACAGTGACGCGGGCGACTCGGCGAAGGTCTTCGACAAGGCGATGACCGCCTCCAGCCGCCAGTCCGCCTGGGACTTCGCCGAGTACCTGGACCTCACCGGCGTCGACTCGGTGGTGGACATCGGCGGTGGCCAGGGCCACGTGCTGGCCAGCCTGCTGGAGAAGCACCCGGCGCTGCACGGCACCCTGCTCGACCTGCCCAAGGTCGTCGCCGGCGCCGACCCGCGGCTGCAGGACGGCGGCGCGTTCTCCGCCCGCGCCCGGCTGGTGCCCGGCGACTGCCGGGCGGACATCCCGGTCCGCGCCGACCTGTACATCATCAAGAACATCCTGGAGTGGGACGACGAGAGCACCCGCCGCACCCTCGCCAACGTGGTCGCCGCGGCCCGTCCCGGCGCGCGCGTCGTGGTCGTCGAGAACCTGGTCGACGACAGCCCGTCGATGCGCTTCACCACCGCGATGGACCTGATGCTGCTGCTCAACGTCGGCGGCGCGAAGCACTCCAAGGACAGCCTGGTCCGGCTGATGGAGGACGCCGGCCTGGACGTCGCCGAGGTCCGCCCGGTCAACCCCTACCTGCACGCCTTCGAGGCCACCGTCCGCGGCTGAGCCTCTCCCGCGCGAACGACCGCCGTTCCCCAACTCCCAGGGGAACGGCGGTCGTTCTTTCGTTCATGTTCAAGGCGTCATGTTCAAGGCGTCATGTTCGAGATGTCACGTTCGGGACGTCACATTCGGGCCGTCACGCCTTCTTCGACGACTCCAGGTGCGCGAACACCACCACGTTGTCCAGGTAGTCCCGCTTCTGCTTGTCGTACATGCCGCCGCAGGTGATCAGCCGCAGCTGGGCGTCCGGGGTCTCCCCGTACACCTTCTGGTCGGGGATGGCGTTCTTGGCGAAGGTCTCGACGGAGTCCACCGAGAACACCGCGACCGTACCGTCCGCGCGCGCCACCTCGACCTTGTTGCCCGGCCGCAGCATGCTCAGCAGCAGGAACACCGCGGGGCCCGTGGTGGTGTCGACGTGCCCGACCACCACGGCGTTGCCGCGCTCGCCGGGGGTCACGCCGTCCTTGTACCAGCCGACCAGGTTCGTGTCGTTCGGCGGAGGGGCGTTGAGCTGGCCCGTCGCGTTGAGCGTCAGCTCGGTGAACGGGGCGTCGACGGCGATCTGCGGGATCCGCAGCCGCGTCGGCGTGGACTGTTTCAACGTCGGTGCCCCCGCCGCGGCGGCGGGGGCCGGGCCGGGCTTGGCCGCCCCGGGGACGACCGGTGCGACCGGCGCGACCGGCGCGATCGCCGCCGGGGGAGCGGCCGGACCGGCCGGTGCCCCCGCCGTCGGCGTGGTGTCCGGGGAGTTGTAGATCAGCAGCAGACCCACCGCCGCCGCGCCCATGCCCGCGCGCAGCAGCCGGGCCGTACCGGGGACGGGACCGACCATGGCTCACCTTTCCAAGACGACGTGTACAACGGTGCGCCACCCCTGCACGCCCCCCGCCGTGACGGGAGGCGCCCAGGGGCGGCGGCGGGGGTCAGACAGCGGCGCCGGTCGTCCGCCGGCCGCGGCGCAGCGCGAACGCGCCGGCCCCGAGCCCGCCGAGCAGCAGCACCGCACCCGAGGCCAGGCCGCCGCCGGACAGCGCCGAGCCGCCGCCGCCGGTGTGCACGCCGCCGTGCGGGGACTTGTGCTCCTCGCCACGGCCTTCGTTGCCACGGCCTTCGTTGCCACGGCCTTCGTTGCCACGGCCTTCGTTGCCACGGCCTTCGTTGCCCCGGCCTTCGTTGCCCCGGCCTTCGTTGCCCCGGCCTTCGTTGCCCCGGCCTTCGTTGCCCCGGCCTTCGTTGCCCCGGCCTTCGTTGCCCCGGCCTTCGTTGCCCCGGCCTTCGTTACCCCGGCCTTCGTTGCCACGGCCTTCGTCGTGGTTATTGTCGTGCTTCTCCTGCCAGGTGAGGTTCTTGGCCTGGTCCGAGGACCCGTCGGCGAAGGCCATGGGGGAGCCGACGGTCAGGACGGCGGCGACGGCCGCCCCGGCGAGCAGCGTGCGTGCAGAACGCATGAGGATGATCCTTCCGGCGCGTGGACCGCGACCGCCGGCACCGTGCCGGTCAAGGGGACTCGCGGAATTAGTGCGCCTGATCCACCGTCAACCACCGTGCCGCCGCCTGCCACCGGAGGAGTGGAGCGCCCGCGCGGCCCGTCCGCCCTTCGGGTGGACTCGCGGGTGTGTTCACCCGAGTGCCCGGAGGATCCGGGTGAATCGGGGTTGATGTGCCCACGATCAATGCGCCCGCGAAGGGGATCCGGACGCGCGTGGGCCCGCCCCCGGCGGGTGGCCGGGGGCGGGCCCAGAAGTGAGGACGGTCTAGCGGTCCCAGCGGTAGAACTCGCGGGCCATCGCGTCCTTGGGTTCGCGCCAGGTGGCGGGGTCGTAGGCCTGGACGTAGGCCGTCAGGCGGTCGCTGACGGCCCGGAACTCGGGGTGGCCGACGACCTTGGCGACGGCCGGGCCCGGCGGTCGGTCGGCCTCGATCAGGTGCAGGTAGACGTCGCCGAACTGGAACAGGCTGCGGCCGGTGACGCCGATCAGGTGCGGCAGTTCGCCCCGGTCGGAGTCGGCGAACACCTCGGCGATGTCCGGGGCGGCCTCCGGCTTCATCCGGGCGACGATGAGGGCGCGGTGCATGCCGGTCACTTTTCGTCCGCCCGCTTCTCGACCTTCTCGCGGATCAGCTGCATCTGGATCCGGGAGTTCTTGTTGATGTGGTTGACCATGCCCTCGTCGTCGACCGGCGCGGTGGGCTTCATCGCGAAGTCCTGGATCCAGCGCATCCTGGTGCCGGCCGGGACCTCGGCGTACTCCCAGCGGATGTCCATGAACTCGAACGGGCCGGGCTCGACCCGGCGGGCGCGGACCGCGAGCGAGGCCTTGTCGGTGGTGCGCTCGGAGACCCAGCTCCAGACCTTGCCGTTCTCGTCCGGGTGCATGGTGAGCCGGAAGCGGACGCTGTCGCCGTCGCGCTCCAGCACCTCGACGGAGGCGTATTCGCTGAACAGGTCCGGCCAGTTCTCCAGGTCGTTGGTGATCTCCCAGACCAGGTCGAGCGGCGCGGCGATGACGATCTCGTTGTCCGTGTGTCCGGGCATGTCAGGCACCGGCCTTCGTGAGGGAGGTGTTGACCAGCTCCAGGAACTCGGCCGGGGTCTTGGCGGACTCGGCGCCCGCGGTGACCTTGAAGCCGTGCCGGTTCTCCAGCTCGCCGACCACGCCGAGCAGGCCGAGCGAGTCGACCCCGAACTCGTCGAAGTCCGAGCCCGGGCGCTCCAGGTCGACCGGGTCGACGGTGACGCCCGCCCGGGCCTGGATCAGGGCGGCCAGTTCGGGGTAACTGAGGGTGTTTCTCACAGGATGTCCCTTCAAAGGAATGACGGGGTGGATCAGGACCCCTCCCCGCGCCGGAGCACCAGCGCGGCGTTGGAGCCCATCAGCCCGCGGCTGAGCACCAGGGCGGTGCGCAGCTCGGCCGGTCGGGCGCGGCCGGTCACCAGGGCGATGTCGTGGCAGGCCTCGGTGACGTTGGGGGTGGGCGGCAGCACGCCGTCCTCCATGGCCAGTACGGCGGCGGCGACGTCCAGCAGCGGGGCGCCGCAGTAGGCCCGGCCGATGCCGGTCTTGGGCGCGGTGACCGGGACGCGTTCGGCGTACGGGCCGAGGGCGTCGGCGAGGGCGAACGCCTCGGCCCGGTCGGCGGCCGGCACACCGAGCGCGTCCGCGAAGACCACGTCGATGTCCTCGGCCGCGGTCCGGGCGTCGGCCAGCGCAATCCGGATGGCGGCGGCCAGGCCCTCGCGGGACTCCTCCCACCGGGAGGCCCCGGTGAAGGTGGCGCCGTGCCCGGCCAGGTGGGCGCGGACGGGGGCGCCGCGCCGCCGGGCCGCCTGTTCGTCCTCCAGCAGCAGCATGGCGCCGCCCTCGGCGG
Source organism: Kitasatospora aureofaciens (assembly GCF_019192735.1). Classification (GTDB taxonomy): domain Bacteria; phylum Actinomycetota; class Actinomycetes; order Streptomycetales; family Streptomycetaceae; genus Kitasatospora; species Kitasatospora aureofaciens_A. Next base: position 43,576 of record NZ_JAHTKP010000015.1, on the reverse strand, counting down.
GGGCGAAGCCGCAGGCCTGCGCGGTGAACGGCAGGTAGGCCCGGTCGGGCCGGTCGGCGAGGCTGAGCTCGGGGTAGCCGAGCTGGCAGACCATCGAGTACGGCGCGAGCGGGGCCTCGGCGGCGCCGGCCACAACCGCGTCGGTGCCGCGCTGGATCGCGCGGGCGGCGTGGGCGAGCGCGTCCAGGCCGCCGGCCTCGTCGCTGGCGACGACGCCGCAGGGGCCCTTGTAGCCGCCGCGGATCGAGATCTGGCCGGTGCTGGCCGCGTAGAACCATGCGATGGACTGGTAGGGGCCGACGAACTGCGGTCCCTGGCCCCAGAGTTGCTGGAGCTCGCGCTGGCCGAACTCGCCGCCGCCGGAGCCGGCCGCGGTCACCACGCCGACGGCGTAGGGCTGTTCGGCGTCCGGATGGAAGCCGGCGTCCGCGACGGCGAGGTCGGCGGCGGCCATCGCGTAGTGCGTGAAGCGGTCGGTCTGCACCAGGTAGCGGCTGTCGATCACGGCCTGCGGGTCGAAGTCCCGTACCTGGCCGGCTATGCGCAGCGGCAGCTCGGTGCAGCCGTCGCGGGATATCCGGTCGAGGACGCTCACGCCCTGCCTGGTGGCCTTCCAGAAGGCGTCGGCCCCGACGCCGTTCGGCGCCACCACGCCGAGGCCGGTGACCACCGCCCGGCGGCCCTGCTGACGTGACGTCATGGATCTCACCCCGTTCTGTTGAGCACGACGGCGGACTGGAATCCACCGAATCCGCTGCCGACCGAGAGGATGTGGCTCAGCGGCAGCTCGCGCGCGGTGCGCGGCACGTAGTCGAGGTCGCACTCCGGGTCGGGAGTCTCGTAGTTGGCGGTCGGCGGCACGACGCCGTGGGCGAGCGCCAGGGTGCAGGCGACGACCTCGATGGCGCCGATCGCGCCGAGCGAGTGACCGACCATCGACTTGATCGAGCTCATCGGCGTCCGGTAGGCGTGCCCGCCGAGCGAGCGCTTGACGGCGGCGGTCTCGTGCCGGTCGTTCTGCTTGGTGCCCGAGCCGTGCGCGTTGACGTAGTCGACGTCGGTGCGGTCCACCCGGGCGTGGGCGAGCGCGTCGTCGATCGCCCGGGACATCTCCAGCCCCTCCTGGGTGAGGCCGGTCATGTGGTAGGCGTTGCCGAAGGTGGCGAAGCCGCCGAGCTCGCCGTAGATCCGGGCGCCGCGGCGGCGGGCGTGCTCCAGTTCCTCCAGCACCAGGACGGCGCCGCCCTCGCCGAGGACGAAGCCGTCCCGGTGGGCGTCGAAGGGGCGGGAGGCGTGCTGCGGGTCGTCGTTGCGCTCGCTGGTGGCCTTGATGGCGTCGAAGCAGGCGACGGTGATCGGCGAGATCGGGGAGTCGGAGGCGCCGGCGATGCAGATGTCGGCGCGTCCCTCCTCGACGGCCTGGAAGCCGTAGCCGATCGCGTCGAGGCCGGAGGTGCAGCCGGTGGAGACGGTCTGCACCGGGCCGTGCGCGCCGGTGCGTTCGGCGACGGCGGAGGCCAGCGTGCTGGGCGCGAAGGCCCGGTGCAGCTGCGGTTCGGCCCGGCGGTGGTCGACGTCCCAGCGCGCGCCGGCGGCGCTGACCAGGGCGTAGTCGTGTTCCAGCCGGGTGGTGCCGCCGACGGCGGTGCCGAGCGAGACGGCTATCCGCCACGGGTCCTCGGCGGCCAGGTCCAGGCCGGCGTCGGCAATCGCCTCGTCGGCCGCGACCATCGCGAACTGCACGTAGCGGTCGGCCCGTTGGACTTCCTCCGGTCCCAGCCCGTGGGCCGCCGGGTCGAAGTCGCACTCGGCGGCTATCCGGGAGCGGAACCCGGTGGGGTCGAAGAGCGTGATGCCCCGGGTGGCGGTGCGGCCGGAGGTGAGGAGGTCCCAGAACGCCGGGACCCCGACCCCTCCGGGCGCGACCACGCCGATCCCGGTGACGGCGACGCGCCGGGTCACGAGGCCACCTTGGCGTGTTCCGGCGGGCCGGAGGCGGCGGTCTCCTCGGTGTCGACGTGGCCGAGTTCGGGGCGTGGGGCGAGCGGGCCGAGGTGGAAGACCATCCGGGCCTCGGTGTCGCCGACGTTGCGGAAGCGGTGGCGCATGTTGATCGGGATCATCAGGCCCTGGTTGGGTTTGATCGGGCGGGTCTCCCCGTCCAGGTCCACCTCCAGGTCGCCGCTCACCACGAACACGAACTCCTCGGAGTACGGGTGGTAGTGCTCGCCGATCCGCTCGCCGGGCTGCACGATCGCCAGGCCCATGAAGCCGCTGGTGGCCCCGCAGGTGGTGGGGGTGAGCATGGCGCGCAGGTCGCCGCCGCGCCGGCGGTTCTCGGGTGCCTCGTCGACGTTCATGATCCGTGGGTACTGCGTGGACATGGGGGTTTCCTCCGGGGAATGTGACGGGATGTCAGTTGACCTGCGAACTGCGGTCGGTGACCGGGTTCATGGCGCGCGCGGCGAGGAACGCGCCGAGCCCGGCCGCCGTCCGCAGGTCGCACTGCGGGCCGAGATCGAGCAGCCGGGCGAGCTCCGCGGCCTCCGCGTCGCCGGCCACGCCGAGGGCCGCCGCCGGGTCGGCCTCGGCCGGCACCCGCAGGTCCACCAGGCGGACGACCACGTCCTCCCGCCGGAACACGGTGCTCGCGGCGACCGGTCCGGTCGGGTCGGCGGTGGCGAGGTTGTCGTGGTCGGCCAGCAGCTCGGCGACGGCGCGTCCGTCGCCCGGGCGGACCGGGTAGAGCACGGCGTGCCGGTGCAGACGGCCGGAGGCGGGAGAGCTGGCGATCGCCTGGTGCTTGGCGGGCAGCGCCGCCTTCGCGAAGAACACACGCGCGGACTGCGGGTCGCCGAGCCGGCGGGCCTCCTCCAGGTACGGGTTGATCGCCTCCTCGACGGCCCGCACCTCGGGCTGCATCGCCACGTGGCGCAGCGCGTCGCCCAGGCTGCCGGTCACCTCGACGGCCCGGACCACCCGGTTGCCGTGCATGAACAGCGAGGTGCGGTGCAGCCGGGTGAACTCGTCCACCTCGGCCTTCGGGGAGGTGTAGCCGGCCAGGATCCGGGCCACCTCGGGCTCGCTGCCGGGCTTGACGGTGAAGGTGAGGGCGTGCCGGACCACGCCGTCCGGGCCGGGCTCGGCCTTCGGCGGGCCGACGTGCCCGGCCGACTCGGTGCGCGGCAGGCCGGGCGGGACCTCTCTCGGCGCCCGGGTGCCGGTGGCGCCGGCCGCGGAGGTCTGGCGCAGGACGGCGTAGCGCATCGAGCGGAAGTTGTCGCTGACGCAGCCGTGCATGGGCTTGACCATCTCGCGGTGGGCATCGCTGTCCACCCACTCCAGGAAGGTCTCCTGGTCCTCCCACTCGCTGGTGATCAGCCACTGCCGCGGGTCGTTGATCGACTGGCAGAGCTGGTCGCTGACATGGCCGGGGACCGCGGCCACCGCGTGGCGCAGCTGCTCGTAGACGTCCAGGAAGCGCTGCTGCGCGCCGTCCTGGATCTCCAGCATCAGTACCACCCGGAGGCGGGTGTCGGACTCGGCGTGCTGCTTCGCCTGCGGTTCGGACAGAGTCGTCATGATCCACTTTCTGCTCTGGGCCGCACGCTGCGGGCCGTTTCCGGCCGCGTCCGGCGGGGGGCTCCCTGGGGGCGGGCGGTGCGACGGCGGTCGGCCCGGGCAGTCGGCGCCAGGCCTGAGGTCGATCGTGCGCGGCGCGTACGGGGGTGCGCGAGATTTGCGGGCCATCCGGGCGAAGATCCGGCACAAGGGGGCCTGGGTGGGGGATGGAAGAGCGGGGCCGCCGCCACTGCGGGCCCCGTCGAGGGCGGCGCCGAGCCGATTCGCCGGGCCGCGGAATCCCCGTACAGGGCGGAGCAACTGATGAATCCGAAGGTTGACGACCGGGTGCCGGTCCTGATCGTGGGCGGCTCCCTGGTCGGGCTGTCGGCCTCGCTCTTCCTCGGCCGTCTGGGTGTCAGACACCTGCTGGTCGAGAAGCACGCCGACACCTCGCATCACCCGCGTGGCCGAGGCAACAACATCCGCACGATGGAGCTGTACCGGGTGGCCGGGATCGAGCCGGCGATCCGCGAGGCGGCCTCGGTGCTCGCCCAGAACCACGGCATCCTGCAGGCCCCCTCGCTGACCGGGGCCGAGCAGGAGTGGCTGTTCCGGGAGATCGACCCGGGCGGGCGGCTGGCCCGGTTCAGCCCCAGCTCCTGGTGCCTGTGCAGCCAGAACGACCTGGAGCCGGTGCTGCTGCGCTCGGCCCGTGAGCTCGGCGGGGACATCCGGTTCAGCACCGAGCTGGTCACCTTCGAGCAGGACGCCGAGGGCGTCACCTCACTCCTGCGCAGCCGGGAGACCGGCGAGGAGCGGTGGGTGCGCTCGCAGTACCTGGTGGCGGCGGACGGCCCGCGCAGCCCGGTCCGCGAGCGCCTCGGCATCGGCCAGAGCGGCAAGGGCGAGCTGTTCCACAACGTCAGCATCACCTTCCGGGCCAAGCGGCTGGCGGACGTGGTCGGCGACCGGCACTTCATCGCCTGCTACCTCACCAACCCGGAGGCGGACGGCGCGCTCCTGCCGGTGGACAACCAGGAGGAGTGGGTCTTCCACGCGCCCTGGCACCCCGAGCACGGCGAGCCGCTGGACTCGTTCACCGACGAGCGCTGCGAACGGCACATCCGCACCGCCGTCGGCATGCCGAACCTCGACGTCGAGGTGACCGGCAAGGCGCCCTGGCACGCCGCCGAACGGGTGGCCGAGCGGTACGGCGCCGGGCGGGTCTTCCTCGCCGGCGACTCCGCGCACGAGATGTCGCCGACCGGCGCGTTCGGCTCCAACACCGGCATCCAGGACGCGCACAACCTCGCGTGGAAGCTGGCCGCCGTGCTGTGCGGCTGGGCGGGCCCGGGCCTGCTGGAGACGTACGGGCGCGAGCGCCGCCCGGTCGCGCAGGTGACCGGCGAGCGCGCCTCGGCCCGCTCGGCCGAGCACAGCCACCCCGGGTACCTGGTGGTGCCGGGCGCCGGCCGGCAGGCCGGGGTGCTGGCGGTGGCGCTCGGCTACCGCTACCCCGAGGGCGCGGTCGCCGGAGCGGACCCGGCGGGCGCCGTGGTGCCCGAGACGTTCGAGTCGGCCGGCGAGCCGGGCAGCCGGGCGCCGCACCAGTGGCTGCTGCGGGCGGGGGTGAAGCTCTCCACGCTGGACCTGTACGAGCAGGCGATGGTGCTGCTCACCGGCCCCGGCCCCGACGGCGACGCCTGGCACACGGGCGCGCGCCGCGCCGCGGACCGGCTGGCCGTCCCGCTGGACGCGTACCGGATCGGCGACGGCGCGGAGGACGACCTGGCGCCGGAGCCGGGTGCGGACTTCGCCGCCCTGCACGGCATCGGCCCGGACGGCGCGGTGCTGGTCCGGCCCGACGGCTTCGTCGCCTGGCGCTCGGCCGGCGCGGCGGAGGACCCGGAGGGCGCGATGGCGGAGGCGCTGCGGGCGGTGCTGAGCCTGTAGGCGTGTGTTGGGCGTGTCGGGCGCGGGTGGGTGCGGACATGCGGAGGGCCCGCCGGTCGCTGCTCGACCGGCGGGCCCGTCCTGTGACTGCTGACTGCGATCAGTGGCCGCCCGCGTCGACCACCTCGACGTCCGCGACCTCCTGCTCGATCGCCTCGGCCGGCAGCGCCACGTGGATCGCCCAGTAGTAGATGCCGAGCGAGAAGAGCGCCACGATGCCCATGTCGTACCACATCGGGATCCGGCCGGTGCCGTCGCCGAAGCCGCCCTGCCAGGAGATCAGGCCGAGGCCGAGCAGGTAGACCGGCAGCCACTGCGCGGCCTTCCAGTTCAGCCGCGGCGCGTTCGGCAGGCCCTTGCGGATCGCGTACGCCGCGTAGCTGCCGAGCAGGACGTAGCCGAGCACGATCGCGATGCCCAGGCGGGAGAGGATGTGCCAGCCGGACCAGTAGATGATCAGGCTGGAGACCGCGAACGCGGCCGGCGAGATCACGCCGCCGAGCGGCAGGCGGTAGGAGCGCTCGCGCTGGGGCAGCCGGCGGCGCAGCGCGCCGAAGGCCAGCGGGGCGCCCGCGTACATCAGCACGCTCGCGGAGGTGATGAAGCCGACCAGCTCCTGCCAGCTCGGGAAGGGCAGGAAGCAGATCACGCCGGTGACGAAGGAGATGATCAGGCCGAACCACGGCACGCCGCGCTTGTCGAGGCGCTCGAACATCTGCGGCGCGTAGCCGTTGCGGCTCAGGCCGTAGGAGATGCGCGAGGTGGAGGTGGTGTAGATCAGGCCGGTGCCGCCGGGGGAGATGACCGCGTCGGCGTACAGCACCCAGGCCAGCCAGCCGAGGCCGACCACGGTGGCCAGGCCCGCGAACGGGCCGTCGATGCCGGGGAAGTCGAGCTTGTCCCAGCCGTTGGCGAAGGAGCTCACCGGCAGCGCGCCGATGAAGACGACCTGCAGCAGGGTGTAGATCAGGGTGCCGATGGCGACCGAGCCGAGGACGGCGCGCGGGATGTCGCGCTTGGGGTTGCGGCTCTCACCGGCGATCTGGATGGCCTGCTCGAAGCCGAGCAGAGCGAAGATGATGCCGCTGGTGCTGATCGCGGCGAGCACGCCCTTGCTGCCGAACGGGGCGAAGCCGTGCGAGGTGAAGTTGGAGCCGTGGAAGTTGGACACGGCCAGGACGAAGATCGTGAACAGCGGGACGAAGATCTTCAGCCAGGTGGCGATGCTGTTCGTACGCGCAAGGATCCGTACGCCGAGGAAGTTGACCGCGACGAACACCGCCATGAGCAGGGTGGCGACGACGAAACCGCTGGTGGTGAGGGTGTTGTTGCTGGCGTTGAGCAGTCCTTCGGCAAACGGCCAGTGCTTGGCGTAGCCGATCATCGCCTCGACCTCGATCGGTGCGACGGTCGCGGCCTGGAGCCAGGAGAACCAGCCGAAGGACATGCCCGCCAGGCCGCCGAAGGCGTAGTGCGGGTACCGTGCGGTGCCGCCCGAGACCGGGAAGAGCCCGCCGAGTTCGGCGTGCACGAGGGCGAGGAGCACGATCGCGACGGCGCCGATGCCCCAGGAGATGACCGCGGCTGGGCCGGCGGCGACTACGGCGTTCTTGGCGCCGAACAGCCAGCCGGAGCCGATGATCGAGCCGACCGAGGCCCACATGAGCCCGATGAGGCCGACGTGGCGGCGGAGCGACCGGTGGGTGGTTCCGGAGTCGGAACCGGTGCTCTGACCCGGAGGCGAGACCTGGTTAAGGGAAACCATTGGCAATCTCTCTGTGTGTGGGGGCCCCGGCAGTCGGAGCGCGGAGAGTTGCCACACAGTAGGGCTATTCATAGGCCTATGCACAGAGCTCGTTACTGAATGTTTACTTACTTCTCCCGACATTCTCGCTGGTAGGGGGTGGTGTGCTTTCCGGTGTATTACGTGACCGGCGAGTAGGTTCACTATTTGAGCCGGAATTGAGCATCGGCTGGTTGTTGTGCAATATAGACGGCACCTTGCGTCATGGAAATGGTGATCGCTGCATACCGATGCGGCGCGTGGTGGCTGCGTGTGCACGCCGTGGTCGAGGAGCTGCCGGACGCGGACGTCAGGGCCTTCGCGCTGGGACTGGTGTCGCCGCCCATGCCGCCGGACGCGGTCCCGAAGCCCATGACGGCGAAGACCGGCCCGATGCCGGCGACGAACAGGCCGACGAACACCGACGCGGCGATTCCGGCCGCGGTCCCCGATGGGGCCCGGTCGGCGGCCACCGCCCGGTGCGGCTGATCGGGCAGGTGCCGCACCGGCACGTGGTCGCCCATGACGCGCGGCACACCCGAGGTGTCCCGGAACCGGATGTCCCGGCCGTCCGGGATGCGGAACCCGAGGATCACGTGCCGCACACTGCGGGTGCGCCGGTCGGACGGGTCCGTCCCCACCCGCCCTTCTGCCACGTACGTCTCCAGGCAGCGGGCCTCCGCCGTCAGCCCGTGGGCCAGGGTCCGCGCCCGCAGCCGGGCCTTGTGCACCGCGGCGATCGGGAATGCCGGCCCCACAGCCATGACCAGCAGCCCGATGACGCCGAAGAAGTACCCGACGACATTGCCGTCCTCCGGCATGCCCACCCCCCCGCGGATCTGCCCGTCGAACGTATCAACCATCGCCTGGGGGACGGTACTTGGGCGGATCCGGTTCCCCCGGCCCACCGGGGATCCGGTGCTACCGCTGCGCCAGGAAGGCCGCGATCCCGTCCACCACCGCCGGCTCGACATGCCCCGGCCTCGCGTACTCGGCCGGGGTGGCGGGGCCGGTGCCGGGGATGAAGAGGTGGTTGGCGTCGTCGTGGATCCGGATCGTCACGTCGGGCCGGTTCGCGAGGGCGTCCCGCCAGCGGGTCAGGTCGTCGGCGACGGTCACCTGGTAGTCCCGTCCGCCCTGCAGGATCAGGATCGGGAGGGCCAGTTCGGCCGCCGTGGCCACGGGGTCGTAGCCGCGCTGGTCGAGCCAGAAGGCGGCGGAGAAGCCGAACGGAAGCAGCTCCGACGGCGTGTCGGGCGTGAGGTCGGGGCCCGCCACCAGCGCGGCCTGCCGGACCAGCGCCGCCACCGCCTCGTCGGCGCCAGGCCCGGGGGTGAGCGCCGCGAGATAGCGGGCCACCCGGACCGCGGCCTCGTGCATCGGCTGCGCGTCCGCCGCGAGCAGGACCAGCCCCGCGATCTCGGGCGAGGCGACGGCGATCCGGGGTGCCACCTTGCCGCCCATGCTGTGGCCGACGAGATGGATCCGGGTTGCGTCCACCTCGGGCTGCTGCCGGAGGAGTTCGACGGCGGCGAGGGTGTGCGGCAGGTACTCGTCGGTCATCGTGAGGGCCGGACCGTCCGGACGCGTGAAACTCCGCTTGTCGAAGCGCAGCACGGCCACCTGCCGGGAGGCGAGCCCCCAAGCGAGGTCCTTGAGGGGCTTGTTCGGGCCGCTGGTCTCGTCCCGGTCGAACGCGCCGCCGCCGCTGAGCAGCACCACGGCCGGCCAGGGCCCGGGGCCGACGGGCAGGCTCAGCGTGCCGGGCACGGTGAACTCCCCGGTGCCGAGCCGGACTTCGCGCTCGGTGAACCGGGCCGGGGCAGCGTAGTGCGGCGGCTGCCACGCGGTGCCGTCGTCCGGGCCGGCGAGCCGCAGGCCGTGCAGCAGGCCGTCGCCGCCCACCGAACTGACCACGGTGAAGCCGCCGTTCGCGCAGCTCACCGGGATGCGGATGCGGACGAGGCCGGCCTCGCCGGGCTCGCTCACCGGCTCCCCGACCTCCGTGACCCCGCCCCGTCCCGCGGCCTCGGCCGTCCACGCGAGCCGCAGCGCCTCGGTGTTGACGACGGCGCGCAGCGGCGGCGCGAACAACTCGACGATCTCGGCGAAAGCCTCCGCCCGCAGCAGCGCGGCGAAGCCTCGCGCGACCTCCCGCGTCCTTGCCTCATCCATTCGCATACTTGAGAACGGTAGCAGTCATGAGAAGGTTTGGACATGGACTCCCTGGAACTGCTTGCCCACCCCATCCGGCTGCGGATCGTTCATGCGATGGGCGGTGGACGGCAGATGACCACCGCTCAGCTCAGCGCACGCATCCCCGAGGCCTCCAAGGCCACCGTCTACCGGCACATCGACCTGCTCGTGGGCGGCGGGATCCTGGAGGTGGCCGAGGAACGGAAGGTGCGCGGCGCGGTGCAGCGGCACTACCGGCTGCGCCAGGACCGGGCCGTGATCGGCCCCGACGTGGTCCGCTCGCTCACCCCCGAGGACCACCGGCAGACCTTCGCCACCGCGATGACCGCCCTGCTGGCCGAGTTCAACGCCTACCTCGACCGCGACCCCGACCCCGTGGCCGATCAGGTGGGCTACCGCCAGCACGCCCTCTGGCTCAGCCCTGCGGAGCTGGACGACCTGATCGCCGACCTCCGCGCGGCCATCGTCCCCAGGCTCGCCAACCGGCCCACCCCCGAGCGCACACAGCACCTGCTGAGCCCGATCCACTTCCCGGTGGAAGGGCCACCGCGCTGACGGCCGCCGCACACATATGATCAACTTCCCGCAGGGCGTGCGAAGCGCAACCGCGAACAATCCAGGGGGATGATCACATGGTCGAACTCTCCGACAGCCCGATGACCTGGGTGATGGCCGGGGACAGCATCACCCAGGCGGTCCTGCACACCCACGGGGCCCGCGGGTGGGTGGAGCACGTGCAGGAACGCGTCTGCTGGCAGCTCGACCGGCTGACGGACATCGTGGTCAACACCGGCGTGTCCGCCTGGCGTGCGACGGACGTGCTCGGCGCGTACGACTACGTCATCGGGCGGTTCGAGCCGGACGTGCTGTCGATCTCGCTGGGCACCAACGACGCCCGCGCCGGACTGGACGGGCTCCCGGAGTTCCACGACGCCATGCGCGAGATCATCGCCCGCAGCTCCGGCGCGCAGATCGTGCTGCACACGCCGCTCCTGGTCAGCCACGACGGCCGCCCCGCGCGCGCCGAACTGCCCGCCTACTGCCAGGCCGTCCGCGAGATCGCCGCGGACACCAGCGCCCTGCTCGTCGACCACGAGGCGTACTGGCGCGCCGAGTTCCCGGACACGGCCCCGATCGCGTGGCTCGACGACCCCGCACACCCCAACGCGGTCGGCCACCTGCACATGGCCAACCACACGCTGAGCACGCTGGGGCTGGGCGCACTCGCCGAGCTGTGATCGCGGCGGGCGTGACGTGGCCCGGTGTCAGCGCCCCGTGAAACAGTCAGGTCCAAGCCCAGGGGACGAGGAAGGGAGCACCATGAACGTGCTGCCGGAGATCGTCGGACGTGATGACTTCGCTGCTCTGATCATCAGGACCGACTACGACGACGAGGCGGCATGGCGGGCGGTGGTGGCGGAGGTTGCTCAACCATGGGGGCCCGACGGCGAGTTCGAGACCTACGTTCACGTGGTCGATGATCCGGTCTGGGCCGGGGCGACGCCCGAGGCGGTCCTCGCCACGGTGAGACGGGACGAGGAACTCTGCGTGGTCTTCGTCGCCGATGGTGCCACGATGCAGTCCGCCCACCACGCCCTTCTCGCCCTGGACATCGCAGCAGAGGACGAAGACCTCGACCCGATGTACGACCAGGAACTGATCGACTCTCCGCAGGCCCGCGAGTTCCGCGCCACTCCGGCCGCTGTGCACGACGTGCACGCGAACCTGTCGATCGCGAACCTGGACTTCGAGGACTTCGCCGAGGCAGCGCTCGCCTCTCCCGACGGCGTCCTCCGACTCGTGTGAGGAGGCCCGGTACGCACCGAGGGCGTATGAGTGGCTGGCGGCCCAGTCGAACCGGATGAGGCGGGCCTCAGGCCGCGCGTCCTGCCGTCCCCGCTCCCCGGGGCCGGATGCTCTGCACACCCGGCTCCGGGAGGACGGCGAACACCTGCTTCGTCGACTCAGGCCGCGAGCAGGGCCTTGACGCGGAGGAAGATGTCGTCGTCGTCCAACTCCACGGACTCCGCCTCGATATCGGTCACGATCCGCTGCAGGAGCTTCGCCCACTCGCTGACGAATTCTTGTGTACGGACCACCGAATCACCCCGCTCGGTCAGCAGCGACTCGTAGTTCCCGAGCGTGCTGTGCCAGCGTGCCTGAATCCTCAGCGAATCGCCCTCGCGGACCACTCGCCATTCGGCCGAGAACGTGTCGGATCCCCAGAAGACCTCGGTCTCCGAGAATTCCGGCCGTTGAATTTCCTCGAGAAGGGGCACCAGGTCGTCGAGAAGGGCGGCGAGGTCATAGCCGTATGCCAGCCGGACCGGCACCAGGTTCCAGACGAGGAAGGCATCCTCGGCCTCGGAGGAGTACATCTCACCGACCGCGTCGGCCATGTCGGCGGCGGATTCGCACTTCCGGACGGCCGGACAGCCTGCCTGGATCGAGAAGCTCATCGTCGTTCCTATCGCGTGGTCGGGTAAGCGTGCACCTTGCCGTTGGGGTACACCTCGACGAAGAGGGCATTGGGCGTTCGCGTCGTACCGTCAGGCAGGTACTCGATGCAGCTGTGCCCCCTCAGGAAGCTTGAAGAATCCACTCTTTCCGGGCCTCAGATCGGCAGCGCGTTCCGTAGCGTACTGGACGTCTGCCGGCGTCCCGAACCGCCCTTGCGGTTTGGCTTCCTTACTCGCGCGCGACGGCCCTTCGGTCCAGTCGATTCCGTGTTTGGCCCCCTTGAGCAGGGGTGCTTCCGGCTTGTATTTCATACCGTTGACCTCAATGCCACGGCCGACCAGGTCGATTTGCTTCTTCCTACTGAGCCCCTCCAGTTCGCTCCGGGTCTTCATGAAGGCGGCCTGCTGGGCTTCGGTGACCGAGTGCGGGTTCTCGGGAGTACCCAGGGGATGTTCGTTGACCGGATTCTCGTGCCCGCCCGTCGAGCCGCCGTCGTGGCCTCCGGTGGAGCCGCCGTTGTGGCCCCCAGGGGTAAGGGGGGTAAGGGGGCGGATCTTGTAGAGGGGCGGTGGGGATCGGGGACGCGGGCTCAACTCGGGCGGTGGGTGCCCGGGGTGTGGCCGAAGGCGCGGCGGAAGGTGTCGATGAACGCGCTGGCGGAGGACCAGCCGCACAGGTGGGCCACGGTGGTGACCGGGGTGTGGTCGGCGAGGAGGGCGAGGGCGTGGCAGAGGCGCAGGTGGGTGCGCCACTGGGGGAAGGTCATGCCGAGGTCGGCCCGGAAGAGTCGGGAGAGGGTGCGGTCGCTCGCCCCGACCTCCCTGCCGAGGGCGGCCAGGGTGCGGTTGTCGGTGGGGTCGGCCTGCAGGATGGCGCACAGCGCTTTGAGGGTGGGGGTCGTGGGGGCCGGCAGGTGCAGGGGTTGCTGCGGGGAGACGCTCAACTCGTCGAGCAGGACGGCCCGTAGGCGTGCCCGCCGGGCGCTGTCGGTGTCCTCCGCGTCCTCCGGTGACCGTGTGTGGGCGAGGATCAGCTCCCGCAGCAGGGAGTTGACGGTGAGGACCGTCGGTTCGTCCAGGCCGAGCGGGTTGGTGTCGGCGGGCAGGCCGACCAGGTGCAGTTCGAGTGCGCCGTGGGCCTGGTGGGCGTGGACCGTGCCTGCCGGGACCCAGACGGCGCTGTTGGCGGGCGCCACCCAGGTGCCCGCGTGGGTGGTGACGGCCAGTGCGCCGCGGCCCGCGTAGGCGATCTGGTGGTCGTCGTGGCGGTGGTCGTCGATGCCGGTCCCGGGGGCCAGCCAGCGGGTGCTGGTCGGGGCGACCGGTGTGTGGCGGATTTCCATCATTGATTGGCAGATTATCGGAAGTCCGACACCCGGTCGCGGCGTGAGCATGAGGGACGTGTCAGCGAAAGCCGTGCCAGTGAAATGCCTGCCAGTGAAATGCCTGCCAGCGAAAGGCGTGCCAGCGAAAGGCGTGCCAGCGAAAGGCGTGCCAGCGAAAAAGATCATTCCACTCCTCTCCGTCGGGCATGCCTGCGTCGACGTCTATCAGGGGGCCGTGACCGCGCTCGTCCCGTTCTTCGTCGCCGAGCGTGAGTACAGCTACGCCGCCGGCTCCGGCATCGTGCTCGCCGCGTCCCTCCTGTCCTCCGTGGCGCAGCCGCTGTTCGGCGCGCTCACCGACCGCCGTCCGATGCCCTGGTTGCTCCCGGTGAGTACGTTCCTCGCCGGGCTGGGGATCGCGTTGAGCGGGCTCGGCGGCAACTACGCGCTCACGCTGGCGTTCGTCGCCGTCTCCGGGCTCGGTGTCGCCGCCTACCACCCCGAGTCGGCGCGCGTCGCGCGGCGGGCCGGGCGGGGGAGCCACACGGCGATGAGCTGGTTCTCCGTCGGCGGGAACATCGGGTTCGCCCTGGCGCCCGTGCTGGTCTCCGCCGTGATCGCCACCGGGGGCCTGCGGGCCACGCCGTTCCTCGTCGTGCCGGCCCTGGTGGGCAGCGTGCTGTGCGTCCCCGCGCTGCGCGCGGTGGCCGCGGTGGCACCGGCGGGTGGCGGCGCCGCGCGCGACACCGGGCGGACGGACGACGTGGCGTCCTTCGTGAACCTGTCGCTGGCGGTGATCTGCCGGTCCGTCGTCTTCATCGGCCTGAGCACCTTCATCACGTTCTACGCCCGCGAGCGGACGGGCGGCGGCACGGCGGCCGGCACCGCGGCCCTGTTCGTGCTCTACGTCGGCGGTGCGGTGGGCACGGTGCTCGGCGGCAACCTGGCCGGCCGGTGGGACCGCGTCACCGTCGTGCGCCGCTCGTACCTGCTGAGCGTCGTCGCCGTCGCGGGCATCGTGTACGTGCCAGGCCCGGCCTTCTACCTGTTCGTGGCCCTGGCATCGGCCGGCCTCTACGTCCCGTTCTCGCTCCAAGTGACGCTCGGCCAGGACTACTTGCCCAGCCGGGTCGGCACCGCCAGCGGCGTCACGCTCGGCCTGACCGTGAGCGTCGGCGGCCTCGTCAGCCCCGTGCTGGGCGCGCTCGCGGACGCCACCTCGCTCCGGACGGCGCTGACTCCGCTGATCGTGCTGCCCGCCGTAGCGTGGCTGCTGGTCCGCGGACTGCCGGAACCGGCCCTGCCGCAGACCGTTGCCGTCCCCAGCACTCGCTGACCGCCGGCGCTCGCTAAGTGTCGGCGGTCGTGAAGCTGCTGAGGAAGTGCAGCGCCTCCTCGGCCGGGCTCCCCGGCGCGGCCGTGTAGACGACCAGGAGGTGGTGTGCGGCGCCGGGCACCTGGAAGGTCTCGTAGCCGAGGGTCACGTCGCCGACGACCGGATGCCGGAAGCGTTTCGGCCCGTGCGTCTTCTCGTGCACGTGGTGGCCGGCCCACAATGTGCGGAACGTGGCGCTGCCGAGCGAGAGTTCGCCGACGAGGCGGACGAGTTCCGGGTCGTGCGGCCGTCGCCCGGCGGCCATGCGCAGGATGCCGACGGTGGTGCGCGCGGCGTCCTCCCAGTCGAGGTGGACCTCGCGCGCGTCCGGGTCCAGGAAGATCTGGCGGGCCATGTTCCGCTCGGGCGGCGCGAGGTTGGGGAAGTCCGCGATCAGGGCGGCCGCCAGGCGGTTCCAGGCCAGGACGTCGTTGCGGTCGTTCATGATCACGGCGGGGGTGGCCGGCATGGCCTCCACGACCTGTCGCAGCGCGGGGCGCAGCCCGTCGTTCCGCGGGGTGGCGGTACGGCGGGGCGGGCGGGCCAGGTCGTACAGGTGGGCGCGTTCGGCGGGACCGAGCCGCAGCGCGCGGGCGAGCGCGTCGAGGACCTCGTCGGACGGGCGGTCGGCGCGCCCCTGCTCCAGGCGTACGTAGTAGTCGGTGCTGAGGCCGACCAGTTCCGCGACCTCCTCTCGGCGCAGGCCCGGCACCCGGCGGCGGCTGGTCGGCGGCAGTCCCGCGTCGGCGGGGGACACCAGGGCCCGGCGGGTGCGGAGGTAGTCGCCGAGGCTGCCGGCGATCGTGGTCGGGTCGGCCATGCGGTCCAGTATGGGTGCCGCGGGGGTGGGTGAGGGGCCGGGAGGGTGGCCCTGCCGGACCCAGGGTCTGGCATATCCAGGGTCTGTCATACCAAGGACCTGTCATACCGAGGACCTGTCATACCCAGGGAACGGGCTTCTCTTCATCCGCCGCCGGCACCCGCGAACGATCGGGGCATGACCACCTCCCCTCCCCTCGACCTCACCGCACCCCGCCGTGCGGACGGCTACTGGGCCACGGTCGGCGCGGTCGGCTGCGCCAGCATGATGCTGCCGTTCTCGGTGACCGGAGCCGCCGTCGCCCTGCCCAGCATGACGGTGCATCTGGGCGCGTCGGTCGGCGCCGCCCAGTGGATGCTGAACGCCTTCAACATCACCTTCGCCGCCCTGCCGCTCGCGGCCGGCAGCCTCGCCGACCGGCTCGGCCGGCGTCGCGTGCTGCTGACCGGGATCGCGCTGGTCGGCGCCCTCTCGCTGCTGGTCGCGCTCGCGCCCTCGATGGCCGTGGCCGACGCCGCCCGGGCGGTCCAGGGCGGCGGGGCTGCGGCCGTTCTGGCCTCGGGCGCGGCGGTGCTGGCGCACTCCACCTCCGGGCGGCGACGGCAGCTGGCGTTCGGCATCCTGGGGACGTCGTTCGGTACGGGGCTGGCGATCGGGCCGTTGGCCGCGGGCGCGTTGGTGGAGGCGGCCGGCTGGCGGGCGGTCTTCGTCCTCGTCGCGGCCATGTCCGTCCCGGCGTGGCTGTGCGCGACGCGGGCTCCGGAATCCCGCAGCCCTGGGGCCCGTCTTCAAACTCCCGTCGTCCGACCGGAGGGCGGGCGGGGCGGCGTCTGGGTGCGTGCATCGCAAGGCGGAGGAGGGAGTCCATGCGGTGGGGGCACCTCCCGGCCGCCAGGCTGGGGGACATCGGCGACCGACGACAACGCGGCGAGGTGCGTGCCCAGACGTCGGCGCGCAGGCGGGAGTTTGAAGACGGGCCCCGAGCGTCACCGCTTCGACCTGGCCGGGCTGGTCTGCTTCACGGCCGGACTCGCCGCGCTGTCGTTCGCGCTCGTCCGGGCCACGACGGCCGGCTGGACGGCGCCGGGCACGCTGCTGCCGTTCGGCGGGGCGGTGCTGCTGGTCGTCCTGTTCGCCGTGGTGGAGGTGCGCCGGGCCGAGCGCGCGATGTTCGACGTCCGGCTGTTCCGCAGGCCCGAGTTCCTGGCGGTGGTGTGCCAGCCGTTCACGGTCACGCTCGGCTTCGTCGTGCTGCTGGTGTACCTCCCGGCGTACCTCCAGGGCGTGGGCGGCAGGAGCGTGCTGGAGAGTGGGCTGCTCCTGCTGCCGATGACGGCGCCCGTCCTGCTCCTGCCGCTCGCGGCGGGCCGCCTCGCTGCCGCGACGTCCGTCCGGGCGGTGCTGACCGGGGCCTCCGCGCTGATCGTGGTCGGCGCCCTGCTGCTGGTGACCGTGCGCAGCGACGGATCGTGGCTGGCGCTGCCGCTGGTGCCGTTCGGGGCCGGCGTCGGCCTGGCGTTCGGGGTGATGGACAACGCGGCCGTCAGCACCGTCCCCGTCGAGAACGCCGGGGCGGCGGCGGGCATCTTCAACACGATGCGCATCACCGGGGAGTCCGTGGCCGTCTCCGGAGCCGCCGCCCTCCTGACCACGCTGACCGCCACCCGGCTGAGCGGCGTCCCGTCGGACGAAGCGGCGCGCCTCGCGGGCGAGGCCGTCCAGGGCCAGGTGTCCGCGGCGCAGCACGCCGCCGTGGCGGAGGGCTTCACCGGCGCCTTCCACACGCTGGGCCTGCTGCTCGCCGTGCTGTCCGCGCTCGGCGCGGTGCTGACCTACCTCGCGCTCGCGCCCACGCGTGCCGGGCGCCCTCAGTGCAGGCCGCGGACCGGAGGTTCGCCGCTGGTGCCGTCCTCGGCGACGACGGTGAACCGGTCGGTGCCCGAGACCGACAGGTCCACCGGGTAGTCCGACTCCGTGCCGTTGATGGCGAAGCTGGTGCCTTGGTGGCCGGTGGCGGCGTCTATCCGGGTCAGGGTGTTCCGGGTCATCGTCCAGACGTAGGCGCCGTCCACCACCAGGCTGGTCACCTGGTCGTCCAGCCCAGACGTCCACCGCTTGCTGCCGTCGGCGAGCGAGTAGGCGACCAGACGGCCGGTGGCGCTGCGGGTGCGGTTCTTGCCGGCGCCGATCGTGACGTCACCCGGCTTCTCGGCCGGTACGACCAGCAGATCGCCCACAACCACCGCGCCGTACAGCGGGCGGGCGGTGAACGAGTGCCAGGGAGTGGCGCCGCCCAGCAGGACGTCCAGGTCGTACTCGTCGCCGGAGACCGGGATCGTGGAGCGGACGTGGCCGCTCCGGTCGAAGCTCAGCACGGCGTGCGTGCCGCGGTCGCCCTGCTCGTCGGCCCAGACGGTGAGCGGGTTGGTGGAGAGCACGGCCACGTCCTTCAGCCCGTTGGCGAGCGGCAGGACGTCGCGCAGCTGCTCCCTGCCGTCCTGCGGCGCCAGGGTCCGCAGCGCCGGGGCGGCCGAGGTGCACTGCGCGACCGTCACGACGGAGTCCGGCCCGCCTGCGACGCTCAGCGGCGAGCAGCCGGTGTCCGGGACGCTGCGCCAGACCGTGCTGCCGTCGGCGAGGTTGAGCGCGCGCCAGCCGCCGTTGTCCTGGAGGACGGCGCGATCGCCGGCGATCGCGAGTGGCCCGGGCGCGGCCGCGTCCCCGATCCGGACGGGCGCGTCCAGTTGGGCCGTCCAGCGGGCGGCGCCGCTCGGCAGGTCGAGCGCGACCACGCCGGCGCACGGGCGGTCGTGGCCGCCGTGGCCGAGCAGGCCGATGCCATGACCGGTCTCGCGGCTCATGGCGCAGACGGAGTCCTCGGCGGGCGGGGTCCAGCGCCAGGCCACCTCGCCGGTGGCGGCGCGGTAGGCCACCACCTGGTCGGGGCGGGCCCGGACCACCAGGTCGCCGCTGGTCCAGCTGCCGACGGCGCGGACGTCCGAGGGCCGGTCGAGCGGGGCGGTCCAGGCGTCGTTGAGGCCCTGGCCGGCGAAGAGCACGAAGACGCCCAGGCCGAGCAGCGCGCCGACGGCGGCCGAGGGCAGGCCGAGGCGCGGGTGGAACAGGGCGTAGAGCAGGCCGGCGCCGCAGACCATCAGGCCGAGGATGGCGATCAGGCCCATCGTCCCGACGCTGTCCCCGCCGTAGCCGTACCGCCCCCCGAGGAGCGCGCCCAGCCCGAGCGTCGCGAACAGGGCGCCCAGTACCCCGCCGGAGACGACCATCCTGGTGTCCTTGTCGACGTCGGGCTTCGCCCGTGCCGGTCTGGCGACGCTGTCGCTGATGGCCTCGGCCATGCCGGTTCTCCCCCCGAGAAGTGTCGGCCGGCGCCCGTGGGCCGGCCTCAAACGATCATGGCAGAGACCAGGCACGACCCGGAAGAGTCGACCAGGGGCGGACCGCCCAACTGCGGGCCGACCTGGGCGACTTCCCCGAGGCGTAGGGTGGCCCCGGTGCGTTTCGTGATCCTCCCGCCGCCCGTCCGCTAGCGGGCGGCGTACTCCACAGAATCCGGCCCGGTGGCGCTGATGCCGCCGGGGCGATGGCTGCCGCCCGCTCGACCAGCGGACATCGACCGGCACCTCATCGTGGAGAAACGACGCATGACTTCGCATGCCGCCGTGCCGTTCCGGCACGGAATGCTGTCCATCTCGGCCGCCGCCGTCGCCTGGGGCGCGTTCGCGACCGGCCTGCTCTGCCTGCTGCCGCTCGCGGCGGCCCAGGGCGTCCTGCCGACGGAGGGCGACCCGGCGCTGACCGGCGGAGCGCTGCTGTTCCTCGGGACGGTGCCGACCCTGTTCGCCTACCGCTGGTACTTCAGCGGCCTGACGGCCGTCCCGGGCACCACGGCCGCCGTCCTGGTCCTGCTCGAACCGGCGACGGCGGCCGTGATCGGCGTGGCCTTCCTCGGCGAGCCGCTCACCGCGGGCCTGGCCGCCGGCTCGGCGCTGCTGCTCGCCGCGATCGCGGCCCTCGCCCGGGAGTAAGAGGGCTTCCCGGCGTCGAACTCCCGTCGTCCGCCCGGACCTCGGCGCGCAGGCGGGAGTTTGACGACGGGCCCTATCCGCCGACGGGGTAGTCCCACTCGGTCTCGGGTTCCTCGTCGGCGGCGGAGCGTCGGACGCTCAGCAGATGCTCGGCGATTTCGAGCGGGACGGCCACCAGCGGGACACCGGAGTCCAGCGGGATGCGGACCCGGCGGGTGGCGCCGAGGGCGGTCAGCTCGACCACGGCGGTCGTCGCGCCGGTGAGGCCGACGGCGTCGAGGCGGGCGGCGATCTCCGGGTGGCCGACGTCGGCGGGGTAGCCGGTGAGGGTGAAGAGGAGGTCGCCGAGGTCGTCGAGCAGGTCGGCGTAGACCAGCAGCGGCGGTGCCGGGGCGGTGAGCGGGAGCCGGGTCAGCGGGGCCGGGTCCGGCGGGGCCCAGCCGCCCTCGCCGGCGAGGGCGGCGTACAGGTCGTCCCGGGTCGCGGTGGTCGCCAGGCGTAGCGCCGGCCCGGAGGTACCCGGGCCGGCCGTCGTGACGAGAGCGAGGGGAGCGTCCGCCGGGCCCTCGGCGGTGGGGAAGGCGATCCGGCTCAGGCGGCGGGAGCCGTCCGTGTTGGTCCGCTGAAGTGCGGCGGCCTCGCGCAGGAAGTACCCGCGCTGCAGCTGCTGTTGGTCCGACGCCATGGTCCGGCTCGCCTTTCCCGGGGCTTCCAGGTGGTCAGGGACCGATTGTGCCTCCCCCGGCCCGGGACCGCCCGTGCCCGGGATCGCCCGTGCCCGGGATCGCCCGTGCCCGGGATCGCCCGTGCCCGGGATCGCCCGTGCCCGGGATCGCCCGTGCCCGGGATCATCCGGAGCCGGGGGAGGCGCGTATCGCGTGACCGCGGGTCAGGCGGCGTTGGCGGCGTTCTTCACCCAGTCCGGGCAGCGGCCGGCGACGCCCAGGCAGTACGCGGTGATGACGCCCTTGGCGTTGCCGTAGTTCACCGTCACCGTCACGTTGGTGAACTCGACGACCTTGCAGGTCCGCCACCAGAGCCACCCCGAGCAGCGCACGTGATCGACCCTGGTGACGTAGTTCCAACTGTCCGGGTTGGCCTGCTTCTTCGGCCAGCCGGGCGCGGGGTAGCGGGTGGTGGTCCGGACGGCGGCCACGTTGAGGTTGTGCTTCTGCTCGATCTTGGTCAGGCCCCAGGAGGCGTTGCCCCGCCGGAGGTTGACCGTGCGGTGGTCGCTGGAGGTCCAGCTGGTCACCAGGGCGTACGCCGGGTCGCCGGCGGCCTGGACGGACGGCGCGGCAGCGTCCGGGGCCTGGACGTCCGGGGCCTCGACGTCCGGGGCCTCGGGGTCGCCCTGCGGGGCGGAGTCGTCCGGCACGGTGCCCTGGCCGTACGCCTGGAGGAGACCGGCGTCGACGCCGTGGTCGCGGGCCAGGTCGGCGACGGTGAGTTCCTGCCCGTCGACCAGGCTCTCGTCACCGAAGACCGCGACCGAGACCGCGGCGTCGTCGCCGCCCGGGTCCGGGGCCGGTGCGGAGGCGGCGAGCGCCGAGGGCGCCGCCAGGATCAGGGCGGCCAGGGCGGCCGCCGTGCCCAGGGCCGGGCGCAGCGCGGAGCGAGACAAGTCCGATCACCTGTTCCTAGGACGAGCGACCGGCTCCGGACCGACGGCGGGCTTCGGAGCAACCGGTCGCGCCGGAGCGTGCCGTGGATCCGGCCCGGTCGGCCGGTTCCACGCGCACGCTACGTGCCGCCCGGTCCTGACCGCTACTGGATATTCACCCAACTATCAATCCAGGCAACGGAATTGACCGTTCCACGCTCACGGCACCGACCGCAGGGCCGGCGGCCCCGGGGTGAGGGCGCGCAAGACAAGGTCGATCCGGACGCGGGCGGCGCCGGCCCGTTGGAGGGCGGCGGCGACGGCGCGGAGCTCGTCCGGGCCGGTGCAGGCGAGGCGGAGTTCCAGGTCGGCGTCGCCGGCGAGGGCGAGGCCGCTCTGGACGGCCGGGTACTCGGCCGCGAGGCGGTCGAAGTCGAGGGGGACGGGCCCGAAGCTGACCCGGGCGAGCGCGTGCAGCGCCCGGGCCGGTTCGGGCCGTCCTGCTTCGGGCTCCTCGTCGCCCGGGACCAGTTGGAGGGCGGTCACCGGTGCTGGAGTTGTGCGGTCGGGGTCGGGGTCGGGGCCTGGGTGGGCGGGGCGGTGGGGGCGGTGACGGGCGGGGCGACCAGGCGCGGGTCCAGGACGAGGGTGTCGACGCCGAGCGGCGCGGTCAGCTCGCGCAGGGCGGGCTCGCCGAGTTCGGTGTAGGCCTGGTCCGGCCCGAGGAGGGCGGCGAGGGACTCGGGGGTGGAGAATCCGACGGCGCAGCGGCGGCCGTCGCGCAGGCGGAAGAGACGGAGTGCGTTGGTGCTTCCGGTGCCGTGAACGGACGAGTTGACGGTGACCGGAACGTGCCAGACGACGCGGGCCATGCGGGTGCTCCCCAATGGGTGGTGGTGCCTGCCGGAACTGCTTCTTCGAAGCTAGGCCGGGATCGGCCAACCGTCGCCGGTCCTGACGCAGCGTTGACCGAATGAGGTGGTGCGTTGACGCACTCCTGACGGGCGACTCACTCGATTGGACTACACCACTCCGCATCCTTCCTTAAATATCCCTTTCTGATGATAGTTTGCGTAACGATAGGGAAGTCGGAGAGGACGGGCGCAGGTGGTGCAGTACTACTCGGTGGAACAGGTGGCCGAACTGCTCGGCCTGCACGTGCGCACCGTCCGCGGCTACATCCGCGACGGGCGTCTCGCCGCGACCAGGATCGGCAAGCAGTACCGGATCGCCCGCGCGGACCTGGAGGCCCTCACGGGCGGCCCGGTCGCCGCGCCGCCCACCGGCCGGCAGCGTGCCGAGGTGTCGTCCGTCGTACGGATCGAGGAGATCGACCGGGCGACGGCGGACCGGCTGACCACCACCGTCCTCGCCGCGATCGCCGGCCCGCGCGAGGGCGGCCGGCCGCTGCACGTCGAGACCGTCCACGACGAGGAGCGCGAGACCCTGCGGTTGATCATCCTCGGCGACCCGGGCGACACCGCCGCGTTGCTCGCCATCGTCAACACGCTGACCAGGGAGATGTGACATGCCGGACCCGACGATTCCGCGGCTGCCCGCCGAGGCGATCCTGCGGCTGCCCGCCGACGGCGCCCCGATCCGCACCGAGCAGGACGCGATGGACGTGATCGGCGACGCCTTCGGCCACGGCGCGTCCTGGGTGGTCGTCCCCACCGCCCGGCTGCACCCGGACTTCTTCGTCCTCCGGACGCGCGTCGCCGGCGGCATCGTCCAGAAGTTCGTCAACTACCGCACGGGCCTCGTCGTCCTCGGGGACATCGCCGACCACGTGGCCGCGAGCGACGCCCTGCGCGACTTCGTCCGGGAGAGCAACCGCGGCACGCAGCTCTGGTTCCTCGCCGACGAGGCCGAGCTGGAGGCCCGGCTGACCGGCCGCTGACGCCCCTCCGCTGACCGGCCGGTGACGCCCCTCCGCTTGCCTCCGGCCCGCCCCGGGACCACCGTGGAACCGACCGCCGCCGCGCCCCCGGGGTGCCCGGCGCACGCTCCGGGGCGGGGGGAGGTGGAGCGAGGGGCCCATGACGAGATATCTTGACGTCAAGACGTTGGAGACGTGAAGCGGAGTACCGATGACTGACTCGACCATCATCTATACGCACACCGACGAGGCTCCGGCCCTGGCGACCTACTCGTTCCTGCCGGTGGTCCAGGCCTACGCCTCGACGGCGGGTGTGCGCGTGGAGACCCGCGACATCTCCCTGGCCGGGCGGATCATCGCGAGCTTCCCGGAGCGTCTCGCCGAGGGCCAGCGGATCGAGAACGCCCTCGCCGAGCTGGGTGAGCTGGCCAAGACCCCGGCCGCCAACATCATCAAGCTGCCGAACGTCTCGGCCTCCATGCCGCAGCTGAAGGCCGCCATCGCCGAGCTGCAGGCCCAGGGCTACGCCCTGCCGGACTACCCGGACGACCCGCAGACCGACGAGGACAAGGACGTCCGCGCCCGCTACGACAAGGTCAAGGGCAGCGCGGTCAACCCGGTCCTGCGCGAGGGCAACTCGGACCGCCGCGCCCCGCTGTCGGTCAAGAACTACGCCAAGACCCACCCGCACCGGATGGGCGCCTGGACGGCCGACTCCAAGACCAACGTCGCCACCATGGGCGAGAACGACTTCGCGAGCACCGAGAAGTCGGCCGTGATCGCCGCCGACGGTGCCCTGCGCATCGAGCTGGTCGCCGAGGACGGCACCGCCACCGTGCTGCGCGAGAAGGTCCCGGTGCTGGCCGGCGAGGTCGTCGACGCCTCGGTGATGCGCGCCGCCGCCCTGAACGAGTTCCTGGCCGCCCAAGTGGCCCGCGCCAAGGCCGAGGGCGTCCTGTTCTCGGTGCACCTCAAGGCCACCATGATGAAGGTCTCCGACCCGATCATCTTCGGCCACGTCGTGCGCGCCTTCTTCCCGAACACCTTCGCCAAGTACGGCGAGGTGCTGGTCTCCGCCGGTCTGAACCCGAACAACGGCCTCGGCGGCATCCTCGCCGGCCTCGACGCGCTGGCGAACGGCGCCGAGATCAAGGCCTCGTTCGAGGCCGAGCTGGCCGAGGGCCCGGCCCTCGCCATGGTCGACTCGGACAAGGGCATCACCAACCTGCACGTCCCGAGCGACGTCATCGTCGACGCCTCGATGCCGGCCATGATCCGCACCTCCGGCCACATGTGGGGCCCGGACGGCCAGGAGGCCGACACCCTCGCCGTACTGCCGGACCACAGCTACGCCGGCGTGTACCAGGCCGTCATCGAGGACTGCCGCGCCAACGGCGCCCTGGACCCGGCCACCATCGGCTCGGTGCCGAACGTCGGCCTGATGGCCCAGGCGGCCGAGGAGTACGGCAGCCACGACAAGACCTTCGAGATCGCCGCGGCCGGCACCGTCCGCCTGGTCGACGCCGAGGGCAACACCGTGCTGGAGCAGGCCGTCCAGCCGGGCGACATCTTCCGCGCCTGCCAGACCAAGGACCTGCCGATCCAGGACTGGGTCAAGCTGGCCGTCTCCCGCGCCCGCGCCACCGGCGACCCGGCCGTGTTCTGGCTGGACGCCGAGCGCGCCCACGACGCCGTCCTGATCGAGAAGGTCAACAAGTACCTGCCGGAGCACGACACCACCGGCCTGCAGATCGAGATCAAGTCCCCGGTCGAGGCCACCAAGTTCTCGCTGGAGCGCATCCGCCGCGGCGAGAACACCATCTCGGTGACCGGCAACGTGCTGCGCGACTACCTGACCGACCTGTTCCCGATCCTGGAGCTGGGCACCAGCGCCAAGATGCTGTCGGTCGTCCCGCTGATGGCGGGCGGCGGCCTGTTCGAGACCGGCGCCGGCGGCTCCGCCCCGAAGCACGTCCAGCAGCTGGTCAAGGAGAACTACCTGCGCTGGGACAGCCTGGGCGAGTTCTTCGCGCTGGCCGCCAGCTTCGAGCACCTGGCCACCAGCGCCGGCAACGCCCGCGCCCAGGTGCTGGCCGACACCCTGGACCGCGCCACCGGCACCTTCCTCAACGAGGACAAGTCGCCGAGCCGCCGCCTCGGTGGCATCGACAACCGCGGCAGCCACTTCTACCTGGCCATGTACTGGGCCCAGGAGCTGGCCAAGCAGACCGCCGACGCCGAGCTGGCCCAGGCGTTCGAGGGTCTCGCCAAGGCGCTGACCGAGCAGGAGCAGACCATCGTCGAGGAGCTCATCGCGGTGCAGGGCTCGCCGGTCGACCTCGGTGGCTACTACCAGCCGGACCCGGCCAAGGCCGCGGCCGTCATGCGTCCGTCCAAGACCTTCAACGAGGCGCTGGCCAACCTCGGCTGACCTCGGCGGAGTTGACGCACCGGGCGGTCCCCGGGTCCCTCGCGGACCCGGGGGCCGCCCCGCGTTTGTGCCGTCGGCTGTCGTGGGCTATCGGGAGAGGCCGACGGTCACCCCGGCCGCGGCCAACAGCACGACGGCGGCGGCATTGGCCCTCGGGTACGCCAGCGCCGTCCCGACCGCCTCCCGCAGCAGCGCGTACGGCCCGTGCGCGAGCAGACCGTCCGCGCCGGCCACCCGGCCGGGGACGCCCGCCCGGCGGGCGGCGAGCGCGGAGCGGACGACGTGGAAGCCGCTGGTGACGACGGTGCACCGGTAGCCGGGCCGCTCGGCGGCCATCAGCGCCGCGCTGAACCGCAAGTTCTCGGCCGTGTTCACCGCCCGCTCCTCGCGCCGGATCCGCCCTGCGGGGACGCCCCGGGCGGCCAGGTAGCGGGCCATCGCGGCGGCCTCGGTGCACTCCTCGTGCGCGCCCTTCCCGCCCGTGACGAGGAGCAGCGGCTCGTACCCCGCGGCCTCCTCGGCGGCGAAACGTTCCAGCGCCGCGTCCAGCCGGGCCGCCAGCGGCGCCGCGGGCTCGCAGCCGTCCAGCCCGGCGCCCAGCACGACCAGGTAGTCGGCACCGGCCGGGACGGGCCGCCGGTGGTGGTGCAGCGCCCGGCCGAGGAAGCCGAGCAGCCACAGCAGGGCGTACCCGCCGAGCAGGACGGCGACGATCAGGAGGACGTGCATACCTTCCGAACGCCTACGGCGGAACCCCCGTTCCGGGGCGTTCCGGGACGGGGGTTCCAGGGCTGGAAGGACGGATGCTCAGCTCGCGTCGGCCGCCGGGCGCCGGCCGCGCTTGTCGAGCGACGCCAGGTAGGCGTTGTACGCCTCCAGCTCGGCGTCGCCGCTGCGCTCCTCGGCACGGTCGGCGCGGCGGGCCTGGCGCTGCTCGGAGCGCATCCACTGGTACACCAGCGCGATCAGCACGATCGCGGTCGGGATCTCGCCGAACGCCCACGTGATGCCGCCGGCCAGCTTCTGGTCCGCCAGCAGGTCGGTGCCGGGCGGTGCGCCCGCCGCCGTGAACGTGCTGACCAGCTGGTGGTTGGCCATCATCACCGCCACGCCGAAGAAGGCGTGGAACGGCATGCCCATGAACAGCTCGATGATCCGCATCACGTGGCCGGGGCGGTTCGGGCCCGGGTCCACGCCCATGATCGGCCAGAAGAACGCCAGACCGGTGGCCAGGAAGTGCACCATCATGAAGATGTGCCCGGCGCGGTACTGCATCAGGAAGTCGAACAGCGGGGTGAAGTAGACCCCGTACAGGCTCGCGATGAACAGCGGGATGGTGAACGCCGGGTGCGAGATCACCTTGACATAGCGGCTGTGCAGCAGCGCCACCAGCAGCTCGCGCGGCCCGCGCGGACGCCCCTTGCCGGCCGGACGCAGTGCGCGCAGCGCCAGCGTGATCGGGGCGCCGAGCAGCAGCAGGATCGGCGACAGCATGGAGAGCACCATGTGCTGGATCATGTGCGCGCTGAACAGCGCCATGCCGTAGTCGTTCAGCCCGGTGCAGGTGACCAGGATCACCGTGCCGACGCCGGCCGCCCAGCCGACCGTCCGGCCGATCGGCCAGCGGTCGCCGCGCCGGTGGAGCCGGACCACGCCGGCCGCGTAGAGCGCCAGGGCGATCAGGCTGCCGATCAGGAACACCCAGTCGGGGGACCAGGTCCAGACGTTGGAGAGGGTGAACGGGCCTAGGTGGGTCATCCCGCCGTGGTGGTGCATTCCTGACATTCCGTCGCCCATCGGCGGGTCCTGCTTTCCGTCTTTGTGGCCCCTGGAGTGGGTCCGGTTCGCCCGGTTTGCTTGGCATACAGCCTAGGCGGGCCTTACCCGGTGCCTTGCCCCCACCCCCTCCGTACGGGTGGAGGTGCGGCCCTCGGGCAGGTCCACCGGCGCAGGCGGGCCGGCCCACCGACTCACGCTGCGCCGACGTCCGCGGTGAAGCAGAGCCGGCCGTGCTGTTCGGCGGTGACCCGGACCAGCGCGGGCGACTCGACCCGGGCCGTGATCCGACAGGGGGCATCCAGGTCCACGTACCGGTGGAAGGCGGCGGACATGGCCACCGGGAGGGCCGGGAGCGGGTGCAGCGCGGCCCGCGCGGCCTGGCGGGCGGCCTCCAGCAGCAGCATGCCGGGGGCGTGGTCGACGGGGTGGTCGAAGAACTTCCGGTGCGCGGTGTCCACCCGCAGCCACCAGGCGCGCAGATTTCCCGCCGCGGCCTCGGGCATTCCGTCGGCCATTGCCTCCGGTATTGGCTCCGGTATTGCCCCCGATATTGCCTCCGGCCTCCCGCCGGGTGGGATATCGGAAAGCACCACGTCGGCCCGGTCCGGCCGCCCGGCGTATTCGGCGGAAATTCCCTCGGGGGCCGCCGGTGCGGCCGCCATCGCCTGTATGCTGTCCGAATTCCCCCCGCGCAGCCGCACATAGATCCCGTGGGCCTGGACGGTGAACCGGGAACAGGCCGAGGCGAGTCGATTCCCGTCCCGCAGGAGGTCCACGTCCATCGTCATGCCGGCCAGCTGGGATCTCCGGTGGACCAGCTCGGAACAGACCACCCGCAGTTCGAGTTCGATCGGTCCGCCGTCGCACCGCAGCACCGCCGGATCCAGCTCGTACCGGTAGCTCTCCCACACCAGATGGTGGTCGAAGGGCGTGTCGTACCCAACATGGCAGATCAGCGGGAAGAGTTGACGAACTGTCTCGGTCACCAGCAGCGGCTCGAAGCCGCCGTCCGCCGCTCGGTAGAATGGCCGGTCTGAAGGCCAGTGTGCGGTCACCGAGAACGAGTCGGGCCCGGTCCGGCGCCAGAATGTGAGGAAGACCTCGTCCGCGTCCGACTTGTGGACGAGCTTTTGCGCAATGGCGGAGCCGGTAGCCGGTTCGGTGATGATCTCAATACCGGACATAACGGTGTGCTTTCCTTCTTTCGGTGCTGGTCTCGGCCATGCGTCCGGAACGGCGGACGGTGCAGCATATAGCGAAGGCGGTTTCGGACCGGTGTCCGGGCCGGTTTCTTTTTGGCAGGGGACGGGTGAGGTGGCAGTGGCGGTCAGGCAGGAGCGGGCGGTTCGTACCCGGGAGATGATCCTGGAGGCGGCGGCGGAGGTCTTCGACGAATCCGGCTATGCCGGGGCGTCGATCATGAGGATCATGGAACGCGCCGAGACGACGCAGGGCGCGATCTACTTCCACTTCAAGTCCAAGGAGGACCTGGCGCGGGCGGTGATCATGTACCAGGCGGCCCGCCTGTACGGGATGCCGCAGGAGGCCCGCGGTCTGCAGCAGCTGATCGACCTCACCTTCTACCTGGCCCACGAGCTCCAGCGGAACGTGGTGCTCCGGGCCGGTGTGCGGCTGGCGGTCGAGCAGAGCGAGTCCGGGCTCGCCGAGTACTCGATCTACCAGGAGTGGATCGAGTGCTTCCGGGCCGAGCTGTCCGTCGCCCGGGCGCAGGGCGAACTGCGGCCCGAGGCGGACGAGGACGCCTTCGCCGCCGTCCTGGTGGCCGGGTTCACCGGCTCCCAGGTGATGTCGCAGATCGCCAGCGGCCGGGCGGACCTGCCGGACCGGATCACCCGGCTCTGGCGGTGCCTGATGCCCGGCATCGCCGCCGCCGACATGGGCGAGCGGCTGGTGCTGGACCCGCAGCGCGGCCGGGAGTGGGCGTGCTGACCCGGGTCGCGCTCACCGGGGCGACGGGGTTCATCGGCTCCGCCGCGCTCCGGGCCCTGGTCGACGGCGGTGCGCGGGTGCGCGCCCTGGCCCGCCGGGTGCCGGAGGACGCCGGACCGGCCGAGTGGGTGGCCGGCGACCTCACCGACCCGGCGGCGTCGGCCGCGCTCTGCGACGGCGCCGAGGTACTGGTCCACCTCGCGTCCCGGGTGAGCGGCAGCACCGAGGAGTGCGAGGCGGTCAACGTCCGCGGCACCGAGGCGCTGATGGCCGCGGCCGCGCGGGCCGGCGTCGGCCGGATCGTCCACCTGTCCACCGCCGCCGTGTATGGCGAGGGGCCGCACTCGGGCATCGAGGTGGGCGGCGTGCCCGCCGTACCGGTGTCGGAGGCCAGCCGGACCAGGCTCCTCGGGGAGCGCTTCGCGCTGGACGCGGGCGCCGTCGTGCTGCGGCCCGGCCTGGTGACCGGGGCCGGCGACCGCTGGGTGGTGCCCGCGCTGGACGAACTGCTCCGCCGAGTCCCGGTGCTCTGGGACGGCGGGTCGGCGCGGCTGTCCATGGTGGACCGGGACGACCTCGCCCGGCTGGTGGCCGCCCTGGCGACCGGGGAGCGCGCGGTCCCGTCGGGCGTGTACCACGCCAGCCACCCCGAGCCGGTGCGGGCCGGAGACCTGCTGGCCGCCCTGGCGCGGCACGGCGTCCTGCCCGCGCCGGAGGAGCCGGGCCTGCCGTGGCCCGAATGCCTGCGCCTGCTGGCGGCGAACCCCGGCCGGGTCTCGGAGCGCCAGTTCGCGCTGGTCGCACGGGACCACTGGTACCGGAGCGAGGAGATCTGGCAGCTCGCCGCCTGCCCGCCCGGCCCGGGCCCGCTGGCTCGCCTCGCGTCCGCGGCCGCCTGGTACCGGGAGGCGTTGGGACGGTCCTGATCTGGGCTTTTTCACCTTGACAAGGTGTGAGCGCCATCACACAAAAACAAAGAGAACGTTCTGTATTGTCGCTCGCGGAGTCGGACCGGACGGCGGGTGGGGGAGCGTCACTACCGGGAAACCGGGGTGCCATGTCTTCTCCAATCGGCCACTCGGATGGTGACAGGGGGAGCAATGAGTACGCCCAAGGCTCAGGCACTGGCTGAGTCGATCGACGCGCTTCGCGGGGCCGGTCCGCGTGAGCGGACCGGCCGCCCGGGCGGACCGGCGGCGGGTGCCCAGATGGGGCCGAACCAGAGTCGCCCGACTGTCCCGTTCCGGCCCGCTGCTCCGGGCGGGCCTTCGCAGTGGCTCACCGGCGCGGCCGGGCTGCTCGACGGCCTCGGTGTGCTGGCTGGGCGGGCTGCGCGCGAGGTTCTGGTGGTCCTGCCGAGAGTGCCGCTCGACCCGCGCCTGCGGGCCCGCTTCGAACTGCTGGGCGCGGAGCTGATCGGCCGCGGGGTGCGGATCCGCGCGCTCGGCCCGGAGAGCCTGGACGACCCCGCGTACCTGGAGAGCACCGGCCGGATGGCGGGCCTGGGCGTGGAGATCCTGACCCTCCCGCGACTGCCGCTGTGGATGGCGGTCGCGGACGGGGACGCCGCGATCGTTCCGGCGGACCCGGCCGTCGAACAGGCCGGCTGGGTCTTCCTGCGCGGGGTGGCCCCGGTGGCGGCCTGCCGCCTGCTCTTCGAACAACTCTGGTTGCAGGGAGCCGAGTTGGGCGAACCAAGCGAGCCGGTTTCCGCCCACTCGCCGGACCGTCGGGAGAGCGAGATCCTGCGGCTGCTGGCCGATGGGCTCACCGACAGTGGCATCGCCGCGCGGACAGGGCTCTCGGTGCGCACCAACCGCCGGACCATCGCTGACCTGATGGCCAAACTCGGCGCCCGCAGCCGCTTTCAGGCCGGCGCCGAGGCAGCCCGGCGACGGTGGATCTGACGAATCTTCCAGGTGCGGGAGCCGCACACGGGGTCGCGGCCGGGGCGGAACGGGCAGCCCGCGCGCCCCGGCCGCGACCGCTCAGAGCCCGGTGCGCGCGAGGTCCTGCTCGGCGTAGCGCGCCCCCACGGCCGGCGCGATCGCGTCGAGCCGCGCCAGCTGGGCCGGGGTCAGCGCCACGGAGGCGGCCGCCGCGTTCTCCTCGACGCGGGTGCTGCGCCTGGTCCCGGGGATCGGTGCGATGTCCGTGCCCCGGGAGAGCAGCCAGGCGAGCGCGATCTGGGCCGCGGTCGCCCCGGCCTCGGCGGCCACCTGCTGCACCTCCTCGACGATCCGCAGATTGGCCCCGAAGTTCGCCCCGGCGAACCGCGGGGTCGTCAACCGGAAGTCGCCGGCGTCGAGTTGGTCCGTAGAGCGAATCGACCCGGTGAGGAAGCCGCGCCCGAGCGGCGAGTACGCGACCAGCCCGATGCCGAGCTCGCGCAGCAGTGGCAGCAGGGCCTGCTCCGGGTCCCTCGTCCACAGCGAGTACTCGGTCTGCACCGCCGTCACCGGGTGGACTGCGTGGGCGCGCCGGATGGTCTCCGGGCCGGCCTCGGACAGGCCGATGTGCCGCACCTTGCCCTCCCGGACCAGCTCGGCCAGCGTGCCCACCGTCTCCTCGATCGGCGTGCCCGGGTCGACCCGGTGCTGGTAGTACAGGTCGATCCGGTCGGTGCCCAGCCGCTTGAGCGAACCCTCGACCGCGGTGCGGATGTTGGCGGGCGAGCTGTCGAGCGTGTTCGGGCCGGCGCCGCCGTGTGCGACGAGGCCGAACTTGGTGGCCAGCACCACCTCGTCGCGCCGCCCCGCGATCGCCCGGCCGACCAGTTCCTCATTCGTGAACGGACCGTAGATCTCGGCGGTGTCCAGGAAATTCACCCCGAGGTCGAGGGCGCACCGGATGGCCCTGACGGATTCATGGTCGTCGCTTCCGGCGCCCGTGTAGTAGTCCGACATCGACATCGCGCCGAGGCCGATGCACGAAACTTCGAGCGTGCCCAGGGAAATGCGTTGCATGGAAAGAGAACCAACCTTTCGTCAACGGATGACGACAGTGCGGCGGGGGCGTGTCGGCAGCCCCGCGGATTCCCGACGCCAGCAGACAACCACAGTCGAAGGCTGTTCACCAAACCAGCACTGACGCTCCGTCACCTACCCGAAACCCCGAGGTCGACCGGCGGCTTGGGACTCCTCGACAAGGCCTGGAGCGGATCGTGGCCGCTATGGGCCACGTGCTTGTCCCGGCCCGGTGATCATGTTTGACTCGGACTCGTTCAATTCCGCACCGCCGGTCCGGACAACGGGTTCGCGGGCAGCGTCGCCCTCGCCGAACCGCGCCGACCGCGTAGCGCCGCGGAATTCCCCAGACCTGTCAAATTCAGCCCAGCCACCTATTCCAGCCATTCCTGTGCCCGCGTCCGCGGGCGGATGGAGGCCGTGATGACCCGTATGACGCTCGGGCCCATTCCCGTCAATGCCGATTACGAACTCGAACAGCTCACACACCGCATGGGAATCGAAATCCGCCGCTGCGAACCCGGCCTGGTGACCGGCACGATGCCGGTCACCGGCAACCGCCAGCCCACCGGCATCCTGCACGGCGGTGCCAACGCGGTGTTCGCCGAGACCCTCGGCTCGCTGGCCGCGCTGATGTACGCCGGACCGGACGGCAACGCGGTCGGCCTCGACCTCTCCTGCACCCACCACCGCTGGGTCTCCTCCGGCACGCTGACCGGCGAGTGCCGACCGCTGTACGAGCGGGAGTCGGTGGCCTCGTATCAGATCGCCATCACCGACGGGTCCGGGCAGCGGACCTGTACCGCGTTGCTCACCTGCGTCATCCGGCGCGGCGCCACCCGGCGCCGGGCCGGCCACCCCCAGGACGACTCCCGACGGACGGAGCACTGATGACCACCCAGGTCGCGCACACCGTACTGGCCTCGGTCGACGACTACCTCGGCCCCGGCGACCGGCGCTTCTTCGGCCGGGGCTTCCGGCGGGTCCAGTACGACCTGAGCCACATCCGGGTCGCCCGCACCCCGGACGGCGTGGCCGGCGCCCGGGCTGTGGTCCGGGTCCGCTACCCGTCCGACTGGTCCCGCAAGGCCGTCGGCGACCTCCGCCCGCACTTCAGCACCGTCGACGGGCTCGTGCTCGCCGCCCAGCTCGCCGAACTCTGCCTCACCGACCGGCGCGGCGACGACCTGCGCGAGGCATGGCTGCGCAAGGTGCGGATCACCGCCGGCAACCGTCCGCAGGAGGACCTCGACCGGCTGGAGGCGATCGCCACCTGCCGCCGGCAGGAGCCGCTCGACGGTGCCCCCGGCTGGTCGGTCTCGGTGATCGACTGCAGCATCGGCACCATGCGGGTGCGCTGCGAGCTGGTCCACCCGAGCGGCAGCCCCCGCCAGGGCCGGTGGCAGTACGCGAATCCGGCCGAGGTCCTCGGGCCCGCCGCCGACCGCTACTACGACCACGGGTTCACCACGCGCCGCCAGCTCGTCCGCGACGTCACGGTGGATCAGGCCGCGCTCACCGCCACCGCCCGGCTCGGCATCGAGCAGGAGGAACCGGCCAGCCCGACCCCGCGCGGCCTGGAGACCGCCTACGGTCCGTCCGTCACCATGGTCGACACCTTCGTGACCGCCCTCCAGCTCGCCCAGGTGATGCTCTACGAGATGGACGGGGTCCGCCGCCAGGACAGCGACACCCTCTGGATGCGCCAGACCGTGCTGTCCGCGGCCACCGCGCACCGCCCCTTCGACGGGGGAGTCCCGGTGACGACCGCCCTCGCCGAGCCCGACCTGCTCCGGCTGAACGGCGACACCTGGCGCACCATGACCGTGGCCGCCGAGATGGCCGGCATCGAGCTGCGCTCCGCCGTCACCCACCGGCTGCCCGCGGACCACTCGCTGACGGCCGAGCCCGGGGCGGTGACGCGATGACCCGCGCGGCCGTCCTCGCTGGCGTCGGAGCCACCGTGCCCCCGCGCGTCGTCACCAACGACGAACTGGCCCGGCGCCTGGACACCTCCGACGAGTGGATCCGCACCCGCACCGGCATCGTGCAGCGCCACGTCATCGACCCCGGCATGACCACCGGCGACCTCGCCGTCGAGGCCGGGCAGCGCGCCCTCAAGAGCGCCGGGACGACCACCGTCGACCTGGTCGTGCTCGCCACCACCACCCCCGACCGGCCCTGCCCGGCCACCGCACCCTCCGTCGCCACCCGGATCGGCCTGGTCGGCGTCCCGGCCTTCGACGTCGCCGCTGTCTGCTCCGGCTTCCTCTACGCCCTGCAGGTCGGCGCGGACGCCATCGCCGCCGGCCACGCCGAGCGCGTGCTGGTCATCGGCGCCGAGACCTTCAGCACCATCCTCGATCCGGCGGACCGCTCCACCGCGGCCATCTTCGGCGACGGCGCCGGCGCGGTCGTCCTGCGGGCCGGGCAGCCGGACGAACCGGGAGCTGTCCGGCACGTCCAGCTCGGCAGTGACGGCAGCATGGCCGACCTGATCACCGTCCGCGGCGGAGGCGCCGAGGAGCGCTCCGGCGGCCGGCCGCCGCTTCCGGAGGACGCTTACTTCCGGATGGCCGGCAAGTCGGTGTTCTTCACCGCGGTGCGGCGCATGGCCGAGTCGTCCCGGACCGTCCTGGAACGGACCGGCTGGCAGGTGACCGACGTCGACCGGGTGGTCGCCCACCAGGCCAACGTCCGGATCATCCACGCCGTCGCCGAACAGCTCGGCATCCCCGCCGACCGGGCCGTCATCAACATCGACCGGGTCGGCAACACCTCCGCCGCCTCCATCCCGCTCGCCCTCGCCGACGGCGCCGCCGACGGGCGGCTCACCCCGGGCGACCGGGTGCTCCTGACCGCCTTCGGCGGCGGCGCCACCTGGGGCGCGGCGACCCTCACCTGGCCCGACGTCATGGTCGGCTGAGCCGGCCGACACCCTTTCGCATCTTTCGCATCTTTCGCACGAGCCGACCGACACCCTTCACGCGAGCCGGCCACACCCTTTCGCACGAGGAGACCAGAGATGACCCAGACCGTCACCGAGATGATCATCGAGATCCTGACCACCAAGTACGAGGTACCCGCCGAGGAGCTCTCCTCCGAGGTCGTCTTCGAGGAGCTCTCCGTGGACTCGCTCACCCTGCTGGAGATGTCGCTGATCCTGGAGAAGCGCCTCGGCGTCTCCATCCAGGAAGGCGTCCTCGACGCCGGCCAGACCGTCGGAGAGGCCGCCGAGACGATCAGCTCGCTCGGCGCCGCCGCCTGAGGCCGCCCACCGTGCGCCTCGTCCTGCTGCGTCACGGCCAGACCGATCTCAACGCCCGGAACCGCTTCCAGGCCCAGGCCGACATCCCGCTCAACGCCGAAGGACGGCGGCAGGCGCAGGAGATGGCCGAGCGGCTGACACCGGGCCGGTGGGCCGCCGTTCACTCCTCCCCGCTGGCCCGGGCCGTCGACACCGCCCGGCCCGCCGCCGACCGGCTGCGCCTGCCGCAGCAGACCCTCGACGGGCTGCGCGAACGGCACCTGGGCGAGGTCGACGGCCTCGACCGGGCCCGCTACGCCGCCGAACACCCGGACGAGCTGCGCCGGCTGCTCACCGACCCCGGCTACGCCCCGCCCGGCGGCGAGACCGGGACGGACGCCCGCCGCCGCTTCGTCGCCGCGCTGGCCCAGCTTGCGGGGGCCGATCGCGGTGGGCCGATCCTGGTGATGACGCACGGCGGCGTGCTGAACCTGCTGCGTCCGTACCTGCCCGGCTGCCCGGACGGCCCGATGGTGGGCAACTGCCGTGCGGTCGTGGTGGACGCCGTCCGTGCGCCCGACGGCGACCTGCGCGTCGAGCAGTGGCGCTGGGACGTCGCCCCGCACGCATGCCAGGACGGGCTGCCGCCCCACCCTTGTTGACCGCCCGTTCCCTGTTGACCGTTGCAGCCCCTGCTGACCACCGCAGCCCCTGCTGCCCCCCAACGAAAGGCCCCCGCCATGACCATCCAGATCGTCGTCACCTTCGATGTCCTCCCCGAGCGCCTGGAGCCCACCCTGGCCGCCTTTCAGGAGCTGGCCGCGCACACCCGCCGGGAAGAGGGCGCCCTGCGCTTCGACGTCTTCCGCTCGCAGGCCGAGGAGCACACCGTCGTCCTGGTCGAGGACTGGGCCGACCAGCACGCCATCGACCTCCACATGAAGGAGGAGTACACCGCGGCGTTCCTCGCCAAGGTTGACGGCGCCTTCCGTGCCGCGGCCCGGGTGCACCGACTGGTCGAGATCGGCGGCTGAGGCATGGCCGAGGAGTACGGACAGCCGCGCGTGCTCGTGGTGGGCGCCGGGCCGGTCGGCATGGTGCTCGCCTGCGAGCTGCTGCGGCACGGCGTCCAGGTCGAGGTGATCTCCAACGCCCGCCGGGAAAGCCCGCATTCGCGCGCCACCATCCTGTGGCCGCGGATCCTGGAGCTGCTCGACCGGGTGGGCGTGGGGGAGAAGCTGGTCGCGGCAGGCCACTACTTCGACCAGATGAACTACTACTCCAACAAGAAGATGGTCGGCCTGGTCCGTCTCGACCGGCTGCGCGGCGTCGGCTACCCCTTCGCCATCACCATCCCGCAGTGGCGCACCGAGGCGATCCTGGAGGAGCACCTCGCGACCCTCGGCGGCACGATCCGCTACGACCACACGTTCGTCGACGGCACCCAGACCGCCGACGCCGTCCAGTGCCGCCTGCACGGTCCCGACGGTGAGCCGACCGTCCGCTCGTACGACTACGTGGTCGGCGCCGACGGCTACAACAGCACCGTCCGCCCCGCCTTCGGCTTCGAGTTCGCCGGCCGCACCATGCGCACCCGGCTCGCCATCACCGACGCCGAGCTGGTCGGCGAGACCACCAGCAGCGAAGCCGCCTACTACCTGACCCGCACCGGCAACATGGTGCTCGCCCCGCTCGGCGGCGGCATCTTCCGGGTGGGAGCCAGCGTGCCGGACCGCTACCGGGGAGAACCGGACCGGGAGTTCTTCGAGCAGCTGCTGCGCGAGCGGGTCCCCGGCGAACGGCGGCTCGGCGAGATGAAGTTCAGCGGCATCTTCACCGCACACGTCCGCTCGGCGAGCAGCTACCGGCACGGCCGGGTCTTCCTGGTCGGGGACGCCGCCCACGCCATGAGCCCCTCCGGTGCCCAGGGCGTCAACACCGGCATCCAGGACGCCGTCAATCTCGGCTGGAAGCTCGCCGGCGTGCTCCGCGGCGACTACCGGCCCGGTGTGCTGGCCAGTTACGACCGCGAGCGCCGCCCCGCCGTCGAGACCGTCGCCGGGCTCTCCACCCGCCTCGCCCGGATCGGCCTGTACACCAAGCCGCACCAGATCCTCGGGCGGGACGTCCTCTACCGGCTCGGCTCGGCCACGCAGGTCCTCGAACGCGTCCTGGCACCGAGGCTCGCCCAGATAGACACCCACTACGGCCCCCGGCCGAAGCGCCGCGGCGTGGTCCCCGGGGAACGGTTGCCGCTCGGCTGGCGCGCGTCCGCCGCCGCGCCGGTCCTCGCCGTCGACCGCTTCACCGTGCTGCTCTGGCCCGGCCTGGAATACCAGTACGACCGCTGGGTCCGCTTGGTCGAGCGGCTGCGCACGGAGATCGACCGCGCCGCCGTCACCGACCTCGGTGGCCGCCCGCCCGGCCCGCTGCTGGCCAAGCTCGGCCCGGCACCCGCCGCCCTGCTGGTCCGCCCGGACGGCCACCTGGACACCGTCGTGGACCTCGACGACCGCCGGCCCGAGGCGGCCGTCCACGCGGTCGAGCGGGCCCTGGGCAGCCACCTGGCCGGACCGGTCCGGACCGCCGACACCCTCGTCACCACCTGAACCCACTGCCACCACCTGAGCAACCGTCAGCAGCCTGAACCACACCACTGTCAGAACCAACTCACCGAGGAGAGAACCGAGATGACCGAGAACACCGAGAAGACCCAGCGCGTGACCCTGACTGAGGTCGCCGACATGACCCCCGAGCAGCGCGAGGTCTACGGGAAGTTCCAGTCCAACCTGACCCGAGCCCTGCTGCTCACCAAGGGCTCCGCCGCGCCGCATCTCGCCCTGGGCGGTTCCTTCACCGTCGGCCTGCTGAGCCTGCTGGACCGCGAGGTCATCGTGCTGCGCGTGGCCAAGCTGCGGGACAGCGAGTTCGAGCGCCTGCTGCACTACCCGCTGGCCGTCAAGGCCGGGCTCACCGACGCCGAGATCGAGGCCATCGAGGAGGGCCGGTTCGACGGGATGCCGGCCTCCCGGGCCGCCCTGGTCCGCTACGTCGACGACTGCATCCTGCACCACAAGGCCGGCCACGACGCCTTCTGGGGCCTGCGGGAGCACTACTCGCAGAACGAGGTCGCCGAGGTGACCCACCTGGCCGGCCACAGCGCGATGACCGCGATGTTCCTGGCCAGCCTGGACATCCCGCTCGACCAGGACATCGCCTCCTGGGGCCGGCTGACCGAGGTCAAGTGACCGGCCGCCACCAGCGAAGGGAAGCACGGTGAAGTACGCACGGCTGGGCTCGTCCGGCCTCAAGGTGTCCCGGCTGGCGCTCGGGTGCATGAGCTACGGCGAGCCCGGCCAGGGCACCCATCCCTGGTCGCTGCCCGAGGAGGAGAGCCTGCCGTTCGTCGCCCAGGCCCTCGATCTCGGCGTCAACTTCTTCGACACGGCCAACATCTACTCGCTGGGCACCAGCGAGGAGTACCTGGGCCGGGCGCTGAAGAAGCTGGCGCGGCGCGAGGACGTCGTCATCGCCACCAAGGTCTACGAGGCCATGGGCCCGGGGCCGCTGTCCGGGGGCCTGTCCCGCGGCGCCATCATGCGCGAACTGGACGCCAGCCTGCGCCGGCTCGGCACCGACTACATCGACCTGTACATCATCCACCGCTGGGACTACGACACGCCCGTCGAGGAGACCATGGCGGCCCTGCATGACGCCGTCACCGCGGGCAAGGTCCGCTACCTAAGCGCGTCGTCCATGCACACCTGGCAGTTCGTCAAGGCCCAGTACACGGCGGACCTCCACGGCTGGACGAGGTTCGTCAGCATGCAGAACCACTACAACCTGATCAACCGCGAGGAGGAGCGGGAGATGATCCCGTACTGCCTCGCGGAGGGGGTCGGCGTCACCCCGTGGTCCCCGCTGGCCCGCGGCCGGCTGACCAGGGACTGGGACGCGCTGTCCGCCCGGACCGCGGGCGACCCCATCCAGGAGCGGTTCTACGGCCCGACCGAGGCTGCTGACCGCCGCGTCGCCCAGGCCGTTGCGGAGATCGCCGCCGAACGCGGGCTCCCGCGTGCCCAGATCGCGCTGGCCTGGCTGCTCCGGCAGCCGGCCGTCACCGCGCCGGTGATCGGCGCGACCGCGCCGCACCATCTGCGGGACGCGGTGGCCGCGTTGGACGTCGAACTCGATGAGGCCGAACTCGCCCGGTTGGAAGCGCCGTACGTCCCGCACGCGGTCGTCGAATACGTCTGACCGCTCCCCCTGACCTCCGGAGGCTCGGCCGCACCCCCGTCGGCCGGGCCTCCGGGGCACCTCCCTGCCCGCACCGCGCACGGCACCACACCGAATCGGAGACAACCATGGGCATCACCGACTTCGCCCTCACCACCGGCAGCGCCAAGGTCACCGTCGACGACCTCGCCCGTGAATCCGGCTGCGACCTCGGCAAGTTGACCGAGATCCTGCCCGCGGGCCGGCTCTCGGCGCTCGGTCCGGGGGAGAGCTCGTGGAGTCTCGGCCGGGACGCCGCCGCCAAGGTCCTCGCCCGCAACGGCGTGTCGCCCGACGACGTCGGCCTGGTCATCTACGCGGGCTCCAGCGAATGGGGCACCCCGTTCTGGTCGCCGGCTGCGAAGATCGCCCTGGAGCTCGGTGTGCACCACGCGCACTGCTACGAGGTGTCCAACTTCTGCAACGCCGCCCCCACCGCCTTCCGGATCGCCGACGAGCAGGTCAGGACCGGCGCCTGCCGCTATGCCCTCGTCATCGTCGCCGACCGGCTCAGCCAGCTCGTCGACCGGCCGGGCGGCCTGGTCGAGCTCTTCAACTTCGCCGACGGCGCCGCCGCCGTCCTGGTCTCGGCCGAGAACCCCCGCTACGAGCTGCTCGGTTCGGCCAACCGGACCGACCCGGCCTTCGTCGACCTGTACTACGGGGAGATCCGGGACAACGAGGTGAAGGTCTTCCGCCGGGACGGCGGCGAAGGCCTCGGCGAGGCATTCATCACGAACTTCACCGTGCTCACGCACCAGGTTCTTGCCGCCGTCGGCCGGAGCCTGGACGACGTGGCGTACTTGCTGGTCACCCACGGCAACCAGAACACCCAGCGACAGCTCCTGGACACCCTCGGCCTGCCGCACGAGCGCAGCGTCTTCAACTACGAGGTCGAGGGCCACCTCGGCGGGGCCGACCCGCTGCTCGCCCTGGAGGACCTGGAGCGGGCGGAGCGCCTGAAGCCGGGCGACCTCGTGCTGCTCGCCACCGCCGGCTCCGGCTTCACCTGGGGCGTCACCGCCATCCAGGTGGTCTGAGCCCCTCGTACCGAAGCCGCCCGGCAGCCAACTGTGGCTGCCGGGCGGCTTCTTGATGCTTCTTGACCTTCCGTCAGAACCGGTGCGCGGGATTCAGGTCCACTGCGAGCAGCCGCAGGGCCGCGTCGTTCGGGGTGTCCGGCTCGGCGTGGTAGAACTTCAGGATGTTTCCGTCGCCCAGATCGGCCGACTGGTACATCAGCGCGAACTCCCCGACGCTCGGGTGGTCGAAGGTCTTCGTCCCCACCGTGCAGTTTGCCACCCGGTGGCTGATCCAGAGTTGGGCGAACTCCTCGCTCCGGATGCTCAGTTCGCCGATCAGCTCGGCCAACTGCGGGTCGTGTCGGTGGTCTCCGGCGATGTACCGCAGGTAGGACACGTTCGACCGGGCCTCCAGCGGCCAGTCCACGTACAGCCCGCGGACGTTGTCGTCCAGGAAGTTCAGCCGGATGACGTTCGGCCGCACCGTCGCGCTCTGCGGCGCGTCGAAGTCCAGGTGCGGGGCGAACAGCCGGTGGTAGAGCGAGTTCCAACCAAGGATGTCGCAGCGGTAGTTGAGCACCGCCACGGCCGCATTGCCGAGGGAGTTGACCAGCATCCGCGTGTACGGGCTGATCTGCTCCGGCCGCCGGGCCGGCGTCTCCCGCTCGGTCACCGGGGTACCCACCTTCAGCAGGTACTCCTCCTCGTCCGGGCTGAGGTCCAGGGCGCGGGCGATGGCCATCAGGATGGCCGGCGAGGCGTGCGCGGTCTGCGACTGTTCCAGCCGGGTGTAGTACGTGGGGCTCACCCCGGCGAGCGCCGCCACCTCCTCGCGCCGCAGGCCGGGCACCCGACGGGCACCGCGCACCGCCAGCCCGATTTCCTCCGGCTGGATCCGCTCACGCATCCGCTTGAGGTAGCTACCCAGATCGGTGTTCACTGGTTTGTCCACACTCCTAGTGTCACACGGGGCCGAACGGGGATCAGAAGGCCGTCGTGGCAGGTCGGACGGCCGTTGCATGACGTCGGACGGGCGTCGCGCCACCTCAGTCGGTGGTCGCGCCACGACGGCGCAGCGCCGCCCAGAGGAGCGCCCCGGCCACGACGAGCAGCCCGGCGTCGACGGTCAGCGCGAGGTGAATGCCGGACAACTCGTCGGCGGCCCCGCCCCCGTCGCCGATGCTCGCGGCGAACACCGCGCTCAGCAGCGGGATACCGATCGCGATGCCGACCTGCTGCGCCTGGGTGGCCATGCCGGTGGCCATGCCCTGCATCGAGGTGTCCACGGCCGAGGTGGCGATCACCATGAAGGAGAGCATCGCCAGCATCGAGAAGACGCCGTTGACGAACTGCGCAGCGACCACGGGCACGAGCCAGACCGGAGCGTCCGTCATCCACACCATGGGCAGCATGAACAGCCCCTGCCCGGCCAGCGCGGCGCCCAGCAGCACGCGCGGCGAGACCTTGCCGACGATCTTCGGGCCGATGGTGCCGCCGAGGATCTGGCCGGCGCCGACCCCGAGCAGGGCCAGGCCGGCGGCCAGCGAGGAGTAGTCCAGCACGTTCTGGACGTACAGGCCGGTGAAGAAGATCATCGCGGTCTCGCCGCCGAAGATGAACAGCGCGCCGAGGTTGCTGAGCGCGATGTCGGGCAGGCGCAGGATCCGCACCGGCACCAGCGCGTCCTCGGTGCGGCTCTCCACCACCCAGAACACGGCGAGCAGCACGACGGCGGCCAGCAGCGTGCCGACGGCCGGGGCGTCCAGGCCGGACTCGGCGGCCCGGGTGATGCCGTAGATCCCGGAGAACAGGCCGGCGGTGATCAGCAGGGCGCCCGGCAGGTCGAGCCGGTTGCGGCTCTCGGCGCGGCTCTCCTCGACCACGATCGGCACCACGATCACGGCGGCCACGGCGACCGGGATGTTGATGAAGAACGCCCAGCGCCATGAGAGCAGCTCGGTGAGCACCCCGCCGAGGATCGAGCCGACGGTGAAGCCGGAGCTCATCATGACCCCGTTGAGCCCGAGCGCCTTGGTGCGCAGCGCGGGCTCGGTGAACGCGGTGGTCAGCAGCGCCATCGCGGCCGGGGTGATGGCCGCGGTGGCCAGCCCCTGCAGGGTGCGGGCCACCAGCAGCAGCGTCGGGGAGGTCGCGATGCCGCCGATCACCGAGGCGACCGAGAGCACCAGCATGCCGGCGACGAAGATCCGCCGCCGGCCGAGGTAGTCGCCGACCCGGCCGAAGACCAGGGTGCAGCCGGCCGCGCAGAGCGCGAACATCGTGGTGATCCACTGCAGGTTGCCGGCCGTGAACCCGAGGTCCACACCGACCTTGGGCAGGGTGACGTTCAGGATCGAGAAGTCGGCCGCCATCATGAATTGGGAGGCGAGCAGGACCACCAGGACGGTCAGCTGGCGGCCGGTCATACGAACGGGGGAGGACTGGGCCGGGGCGACGGCCGTATCGGTTGTCATGGTCCCAGCCTGGTGCGGCCGATGTTGATCAGCCAGAACCCGGCTGTGCCTACCCCCGGCCTGCCTATCCCTGGCAGTGCCAGGCTGGGGTCCGAGTAGGGGCGTCGTTTCGGCCGGGTCGCGGGACAGTCCGACGGTCATCAGGCATCCTCGGGGCCCGGACGGGGCTCGTTGGCGCTCACCCATCGCTCTGCCCGGTCGTAGGAGTAGAACCGCAGCGGTTCGGGGCGGGGCGGCAGTGCCTTCACCAGTTCGCCGGTCTTGTGGTCCTGGATGGCCCAGACCGGGTACGAGGCCCCGTGAGTGGACGTTAAGTCCGTTTCTGGTAGCGGCCTCGTCCGGGTTGGGTGAGGAAGCCTTGGCGAGTGAGGCGTCCGAGGCGGCTGCGGGTGATGTTGACGGACGCCTCGTCGGTGGGCATGCCGAGGA
>NZ_JAHTKP010000158.1 GCF_019192735.1 Kitasatospora aureofaciens | reverse complement strand
AGCTTGGCTTTAAACCCCACCAAGATCGTTTCTTGGTGGGGTTCGTCGTTTGCCGGACAGCAGGGCGGCCCCTGTTTGATCATGTGTTTCCGCCAAGAGACACGTAGATCAACCAAAGGCCGTGATGGACAGTCTGCTCGAAAGTGGCGCGCGCGTCGATGCGTTGTCCGTGTTGTCCGGGTTCCGCCGCGAGTACTACGGGTGTCTGACTCTTCGGGCGGACGCACTGTTCGAACTGACGGACGCGGTGCTGTGTGCCGGCGGGCCGGTGGTCTCGCTGCCGGAACTGACGTTGGAGGCCGTGCATCGGCGCGGGCACGGGGCGATGTACGACGCCCTGGCCCAGGGGCACATCAACGTGTCCCGGCTGCGGATGGCACTGGCCGGGCTGGAGCTGCCTCGCGGGGCTGACCGGCAGTTGTCGATCGCGCTGGACGTCACGCCGTGGCCACGTCCGGATGCCGAGTGCTCGCCCGAGCGCCTGCACTGCCACCGCCCGTGCCGCTGCGACGGGCGGCGCCAGACCATCCCCGGCTGGCCCTACCAGGTCGCCGCCGCCCTGGGCGGCGGCCGCTCCTCGTGGACCGGCCCGATCGACGCAATCCGCCTCGGGCCTGATGACGACCCCACCGAGGTCACCGCAGCCCAGATCCGCGACCTTCTGGCCCGCCTGCGCGAAGCCGGACAGTGGCACGAGGACGACCCCGAGGTGCTGTTCGTCCTGGACTCCGGCTACGACATCGTGCGCCTGAGCTGGCTCCTGCGCGACCAGCCGGTGCGGCTGCTGGGCCGGATCCGCTCCGACCGGGTGATGCACGCCCCGCCTGGGCGCCGGAAGGGACCCCGGCCCGGCCGCCAGCCCCGACACGGCGAGACTGTCCGCCTGGCCGACCCAGCCACCCACCCGGCCCCGGTCCAGGAGTCGGCCGGCCGCCATCAGCGCTTCGGCGCCGTCACCGCCCGCTGCTGGGGCCACTTGCACCCAGCACTGGAACGGCGCGGCTCCTGGGCCGGCCACCAAGGCGAACTACCCATCGTTGAAGGCACCTTGGTGCACCTGGTGGTCGAGTATCTGCCTGGCAACCGCGATCCCAAGCCGCTGTGGCTATGGCACAGCAACCCCGACGCCACCGCCCACGACGTCGACCGACTCTGGCGGATCTTCCTCAGGAGATTCGATCTCGAACACACCTTCCGGTTCTTCAAGCAGACCCTCGGCCTGACCCGCCCGCGCCTGCGCAATCCCGAGCAGGCCGACCGCTGGGTGTGGCTGATCCTGGCCGCCTACACCCAGCTCCGCCTCGCCCGACCCCTCGCCGAAGACCTGCGCAGGCCCTGGGAGAAACCACTGACACCGGACCAGCTCACCCCCGGCCGCGTCCGACGCGGCTATCCCCGCATCCGCAAGACCGTG
Source organism: Kitasatospora aureofaciens (assembly GCF_019192735.1). Classification (GTDB taxonomy): domain Bacteria; phylum Actinomycetota; class Actinomycetes; order Streptomycetales; family Streptomycetaceae; genus Kitasatospora; species Kitasatospora aureofaciens_A. The sequence continues at coordinate 160 of NZ_JAHTKP010000158.1, read as the reverse complement.
GGCACTCCCGCAAGCACGCCGAAAGCCCCCCACCCCGGCCCCGGCCGCCCCAAAGGCCGCACCTCCACCCCCGCACCCCGCCACCCGGTCGGCACGAAACGCGGCAAAAAGGACACGATCAGGAGGGGTGGGACAGAGCAGCAGCCTTAAAGATCAAGCT
>NZ_JAHTKP010000157.1 GCF_019192735.1 Kitasatospora aureofaciens | reverse complement strand
CTCCGGGAGCGTGAGCAGGAAGCACGACGGTTCTCCGCCCTGACCCCCCGTGAGCAACATGTGCTGTGCGCGTTGCTCGCCGGCCGATCGGCGGCCGAGATCGCTGGGGAGGACCAGATCTCACTGCCGACCGTCCGCAGTCACATCCGCGCGGTGCTAACCAAACTTGGAGTCTCCTCGCAGCTCGCGGCAGTCGCGTTGGCTCACCGGTCGTGCCGCGAGCCGACGCTGATCGAGCGAATGCGGAAGATTCATCATTTTTGATGATGACCACCCTGGATTGACCAGACATCGTGAGAAAAAGGAGTTACTACCCAAAGGAGGACAAAATGGGAACTTCCCCGAGCATTGAGACCCTTCAGGCCAAGGACGACCAGTTCAGGCAGTACCTGCAGACGCTGGAACAGGACCTGACGCAGAAGGCCTCCGCCGCCAAAGAGAAGATGCACGCTGAGATCGAGACCTTCTACTCGCACAATAAGTACGACGACGCCAAGGTCTTCGTCTCCGGCGAGAACATCGACTTCCTGCACGAGAAAGAGTTCACGCTGGACAACCTGAAGAAGGTGATCGACGGGATCGGTGCCGCAGTGTTCTCCGGCGCGGCGCCCCCCAAGGGGTCAACCGTGACCGCCAAGAATGTCGAGGATGCCGACAAGGCGCTGGGCAAGGAGATCGGCGCCATGGCCAACCTGGAGCTGTACATCGCCGGGAAGGTCTTCGACGTGGTGAGCAACACCGTGCTCAGCTTCGGCACCGGGACGTCGATGACCTACACCACCGCGACCAAGACCGAGTCCCTCGGCTTCGGACTGCAGATGTTCGCCTCCACGTCGGCTTCGTCGTACGACGGGCAGAGCTTCTTCAAAAACGAGTACATCTCGCAGTACCTGTACATGTACGAGGTCCGGTTCTCCGTGAAGCAGGCACAGTCGGAGGCGGCCATGGGCCTCGTGCAGGCGTACGAGAATCAGCTGGCGGTCTTCGAGGAAATGCTCAACAAGCTCGGGGACCAGCTTGCCGATGGAACCGTCAGCTGGGATGCCTACGGAACGACCAGCGAAAAACTGCAGATCTACATGGATGAGTTCCAGAGGAAGATCGGTGCTCTGAAGTCCGTCGACAGGGCGGCGCAGGTGAGAGCAGCCCTCGACAGGGCCCAGGCCCGGGCAGCCTAGATCCGCAAGCGTGGGACCGGGGCGTCCCCGGCATGAAGGCTGCTCCATCGTCCCGGTCCCTTCTTCCCCCGGCGGTTGTACCTATCAGGCATGAGCAGCAACTGGTTCTGCGTCGGGACCTGCAGTTGCGCGCATCTACCGGGATACGAGTGCGCCACTTCGGTGAGCCGTACCTCACGCGTCATCACATCCATCCGTCCGCATGGAGGCGGAACACCAAGAAGGAGGCGAGCGCCATGGCAGGTTTGATCATCTTGGCGACCAACCCGAGCCCAAGCGAGCAGCAATCGGCTCATTTCATGGCCGCACTGCTGAGACCGAACTGGACAGTCGTGTTGAAAGACCCGTCCGGCGGGCGCGGCGGCAACACCGCCGACCTCGCGATCTACACCGGCGGGAGCACGAACAACCACGCGAACGATGACGACTACGAGAACGAGACCCAGACACAGCCCATCGACATATACACCCCCG
>NZ_JAHTKP010000156.1 GCF_019192735.1 Kitasatospora aureofaciens | reverse complement strand
TTGGGTCACCGGCTCCACCACGTCCCATTGTCCGAAGACTCCGGGCCGGCTTCACGGGCTTAGCATCAAGAGGTTCAGCGTTGGCGCTTCAAAGCGGGTACGGGAATATCAACCCGTTGTCCATCGACTACGCCTGTCGGCCTCGCCTTAGGTCCCGACTTACCCTGGGCAGATCAGCTTGACCCAGGAACCCTTGGTCAATCGGCGCAAGAGTTTCCCACTCTTGTATCGCTACTCATGCCTGCATTCTCACTCGTATACCGTCCACGACTGGTTTCCACCGCCGCTTCACCCGGCACACGACGCTCCCCTACCCATCACAGCCCCCGTTAGGAGTATTGCTGCAATGACACGACTTCGGTGATGTGCTTGAGCCCCGCTACATTGTCGGCGCGGAATCACTTGACCAGTGAGCTATTACGCACTCTTTCAAGGGTGGCTGCTTCTAAGCCAACCTCCTGGTTGTCTCTGCGACTCCACATCCTTTCCCACTTAGCACACGCTTAGGGACCTTAGTCGGTGTTCTGGGCTGTTTCCCTCTCGACCATGGAGCTTATCCCCCACAGTCTCACTGCCACGCTCTCACTTACCGGCATTCGGAGTTTGGCTAAGGTCAGTAACCCGGTGAGGCCCATCGCCTATCCAGTGCTCTACCTCCGGCAAGAAACACGTGACGCTGCACCTAAATGCATTTCGGGGAGAACCAGCTATCACGGAGTTTGATTGGCCTTTCACCCCTAACCACAGGTCATCCCCCAGGTTTTCAACCCTGGTGGGTTCGGTCCTCCACACGGTCTTACCCGCGCTTCAACCTGCCCATGGCTAGATCACTCCGCTTCGGGTCTTGGGCATGCAACTCAAACGCCCTATTCGGACTCGCTTTCGCTACGGCTACCCCACACGGGTTAACCTCGCTACACACCGCAAACTCGCAGGCTCATTCTTCAAAAGGCACGCAGTCACGGCCATGATCCGAAGACCACGACGACGCTCCCACGGCTTGTAGGCACACGGTTTCAGGTACTATTTCACTCCGCTCCCGCGGTACTTTTCACCATTCCCTCACGGTACTATCCGCTATCGGTCACCAGGGAATATTTAGGCTTAGCGGGTGGTCCCGCCAGATTCACACGGGATTTCTCGGGCCCCGTGCTACTTGGGAAATGAGCAAGCAAGCCGCACAGATTTCGTCTACGGGGGTCTTACCCTCTACGCCGGACCTTTCGCATGTCCTTCGACTATCCATACGGTTTCTGACTCGCCCAGCCGCCGGCAGACGACTGAAGCTCACTCCCACAACCCCGTAATGGCAACCCCTGCCGGGTCTCACACCATCACGGTTTAGCCTCATCCGGTTTCGCTCGCCACTACTCCCGGAATCACGGTTGTTTTCTCTTCCTGCGGGTACTGAGATGTTTCACTTCCCCGCGTTCCCTCCACATACCCTATGTGTTCAGGTATGGGTGACAGCCCATGACGACTGCCGGGTTTCCCCATTCGGAAACCCCCGGATCAAAGCCTGGTTGACGGCTCCCCGGGGACTATCGTGGCCTCCCACGTCCTTCATCGGTTCCTGGTGCCAAGGCATCCACCGTGCGCCCTTAAAAACTTGGCCACAGATGCTCGCGTCCACTGTGCAGTTCTCAAACAACGACCAGTCACACACCCTCAAC
>NZ_JAHTKP010000155.1 GCF_019192735.1 Kitasatospora aureofaciens | reverse complement strand
CCCGGCGGCGGCCCGGCCGCGCTCGGCCAGGGCCCGTCCGGCGGTGCCCCGCAGGGCCGTCCGCAGCTCGGCCAGGGCGGTCCCGCCGCCCCGGCGGCGCCCGGTGCTCCGGGTGCGTCCGGTGGGCGGGCCGGCGGTCTGCCGACCCGGCAGGTCGGCAAGGCGCTCCGCGAGACCCCCGTCCTGCCGGGCCAGCAGGCCCCCCAGGGTCAGCAGGGTCAGCAGGGTCAGCAGGGTCAGCGGCCCCAGCAGCCGCAGCAGGCCCAGCAGTCCCAGCAGTCCGCTCAGGGCGGCCTGCCGCAGCGCGGCCCGGGCCGGCAGGGCCTGCCGCAGGGCGGCCCCGGCGGCCTGCCCCGCCGCGGCCAGCAGCCCGGTGCCGGTCAGCCCGGTCAGCCCGGTCAGGAACGGCCGCGCCCCAACGGCGAGTTCGACAGCCGTCCGGGTGCCCGGACCGGCGAGCAGCCGCAGCACGGCCGGCCGGGTGCGCCCGGTGCGCCCCGGCAGGGCGCCCGCCCGGGCAACCGTCCGCAGGACGGGCTGCCGCAGCGCCGCCAGCCGGGCCGTCCGGCCCCGCAGGGGCCGCAGGGCCCCGGCGGCCAGGGCCCGCAAGGTGCCCAGGGTCCGCAGGGTGCCCAGGGTCCGCGCCGCCCGCAGCGCCCCGGCCCGGACGCGCCGCAGCGCGACCGCCAGCCGCAGCTGCCGCCGCAGCAGCAGGCCCCGCAGCCGCAGTTGCCGTCGCAGCAGGCCCCCCAGCCGCTGCCGTCGGCCGAGCCCGCGCCGGTGGAGAGCACCCAGCAGTTCGCCCGGCCGCGCTTCGAGGCCAGCCAGATCGACCCGCGCGACCCGCTGGGCCTCGGCCTGGTGGAGCCGGTGCTGCCGAACGTGCCGAACCCGGCGCGTCCGGAGCCGGTCCGCCCGGAGGCCCCGCAGCAGGTCCGGCAGGAGCCGGTCCGCCAGGAGCCGATGGCGCTGCCGACCGGCCCGTCCGACGGCGGCGCCGGGCAGCAGCCCTGGACCGCCCAGGAGGCCCGCCCGCGCGGGTACCAGCCGCGCCGCCCCGGCACCACGGCGCCGGAGTTCCTGGACGGGACCCCGCAGCAGGCCCCGTACACGCCGCAGCAGGCCCCGTACGCGCCGCAGCAGGCCCAGCAGGCGCCCCAGGGCCAGCAGCAGCCGCAGCCCGGCACCGGCGACGCCCCGTGGCGCCCGTCCGCGAACGACGAGCGCTGGCGCCGCGCCGAGCAGGTCCGGGAGCCGTCGACCAGCGGTGTCACGATGTCCGGCCTCCCCCGGCGGACCCCGCAGGCCAACCTGGTCTCCGGCACCGCCGAGGCCTCCCCGCTGACCGGTCCCCAGGTCTCGCGGGCCCCCGAGGAGGTGCGCGGCCGGCTGACCAACCTGCGCCGCGGCATCCAGCAGGGCCGCCGGGCCGGTGCGGAGCAGGCCAATCAGGCCGGCTTCCACCATGGTGCCCAGCAGCCCGGATTCGATAGTTTCGGTGGCCGGACCGACGGCAACGGCGCAGATCACCAGGAGCGTTGAGTTGAACCAGATGAGCCAGGCCGCACAGAACCTGAACTGGCTGATCACCAATTTCGTGGACAACACCCCCGGGGTGTCCCACACCGTGGTGGTCTCCGCGGACGGCCTCCTGCTGTGCATGTCCGAGGGCTTCC
>NZ_JAHTKP010000154.1 GCF_019192735.1 Kitasatospora aureofaciens | reverse complement strand
AGATGACGTCCAGTCACGTGGTGAGGCCGCGGGCTTCGCAGAGGGTGCGAACGCGGGTGCCTGGCCGTGGAGCCTTTGGGTGGGGGTCGTACCAGTCGCCGAGGCGGGCGAGGTTGCAGGCCATGCCTGTGAGGACGTGCTGGGTGTGGGTCTTGGCGAGGCCGGTGTAGCGGGTTCTGCGGGCTCCGAAGGAACGGACGAGTTGGGAGATGGTGCCTTCGATCCCGGCTCGGGCGCGGTAGCGCGCCCGCCAGGTATCGGATTGCTGTTCGACTGCGGCGTCGTGGCGGAGCTCATGGCGCTCGCGGGGCGGGACGATGAGCTGGCGGGCATGGTCCGGGTCGGTGCTGCGCGTGCAGCGGGGACGTAGCGGACAGGTGCGGCAGTCGGCGACGGTGAAGGGGAAGCGGACATGGGGTCTTCCGCTGGCGGTGCCGGGGCGGCCGGGCCGGCTGGTCTGCCCCTGGGGGCAGGTCGCGGTGTTCGATTCCCAATCGATGTGGAAGTCGGCGATGGTGAACATACCTGAGTTCTTCGCGTTGCGCCCGCCGCTGGGCCGGACCGGGCCGACCAGGTCGATGCCGGCTCTCTGGGCTTCCAAACGGGCCTCATCGCTCGTGTAGCCCATATCCACCAGGTGTTCCCCGGGGGCGAGTTCACGGGCAACGAGGTCGTGTTCGATGGCGGTGGTCATCGTCACGTCCGGGTCGGTGGCTGGGGTGTCCGCGACGTGGGTGACCAGGTGAGGCAGGTCGGGGTCGCAGGTCTCGGTGACGTGGGTCTTGTAGCCGTCCCATTCCATGCCGCGCTTGCCGCTGTGACGGGTCTCGGTGTCGTAGGGCGAGCGCACCTCCGTGGCGGCCTCCTCCAGTTCGGCGCTCTCCCGCCAGCGCGGGTATCCCTCGGGCAGGCAGGTGTACTGCTGGTCCCAGACCCGGCGCAGGACCTGGACAGCGGGCAACTCCCCAAGCCATGGCCAGGCCGTTTCGTCGTCGATCGCCGCCAGGAGTTTGCGCCCGTCCGCGCCGACCTGCTCGGCCAGCGGCTTGACGGAGGCTCCCTTGGGCACGAGGCGAAAGGCTTCGACGCGTCTCCCGTAGCGCCTATCCCAGCCGGGCTCCAGAAGTCCCGAGACCCAGTCGGGCACGATCGCGGCGATCTGCTCAAGCGTCGCCCGCAGCGTCTCGGCAACCAGCTCGAACCGGGAGAGCTGACGGACCGCTCCCAGGACATGGGTGGAGTCGGTGCGCTGTCGGCCGCCTCGACGGACAAGCCCGGCCTGCCGCAAACGCTCGACCATGACGGCCAGCAACCGGTCGACGCGGTCTCCCTGACTGATCCGGTCGCGGAACTCGCTGAGCACCGAGGCGTCGAAGGCCGGCTCGCCCGGGTCCATGCCCAGGGCGTATTTCCAGTCCAGACGCAGAGCCACGGCCTGGACGGTCTCACGGTCGGTGAGGTTCTCAAGGAACTGCAGCACCAGGACCATGGTCAGCTTCGCCGGTGACAGCGCCGGACGGCCCAGCTCCGAGAACATCTCGCGCAGATCATCGGACAGGAAGTCCTGATCCCTGAACAGCTCACCCAGCGCATCGCGGACACGCGTGACTGCCGTACCCCTCGGACAGGCCTGGCGCACCAAGACAGCCGTCGCCTCAGGAATTTCGACGCCACCGATAGGACGTAACACCCAACCCCCACATCCAAGATGACTGGACGTCATCTTCCCACGGGGCGGGGCACTGACTTTGCCAGCAGAGTC
>NZ_JAHTKP010000153.1 GCF_019192735.1 Kitasatospora aureofaciens | reverse complement strand
GATCTTGGTGGCTAATTCCAACTGCTATGCAGCTAGGGATAGTTGGAGTCTGGCGAGGTGGCTGTGGCTGACTCGGTCGAGGGGGTGGCCGTTCCACCAGGAGTGGAGGCGGATGAGGTTGAGGGCGGTCGCGCTGGTGGTGTGGTCGAGGTGGGTCTTAGGCAGGCCGCGGTAGCGGGCTCGGCGTAGTCCGGTGGTGTGAGTGGCCTGGCGGATGGTGCCCTCGACACCGGCGCGCAGAGCGTAGTCCCGGTTCCAGTCCTTGGTCTGCTGACGGGTGCGGGCTTCTTGGACGGCCTCGGTCAGCTCACGGGGGTAGAGGCTGAGCTGGCGGCGGTTTTTGCGGGAACTGGTGCATTGCTCCTTGAAGCGGCAGGGAATGCAGTCGAGGGCGGCGAAGGTGACGACGGTCTTGGGCACCCCGTTTTGGATGTTCGGTGTCCAGGTGGCGTTGGTCTTCCCGGCGGGGCAGACGGCCTGCTGATTGTCCCAGTCGATGGTGAAGTCGTCGGCGGCGAACCCTTCTTGGGCTTTGGCTTGGCGGGAGGTGTCGAGCAGGACCGGAGTGATCAGGGCGACGCCGTAGGTCTTGGCCGAGCCCACGATCAGTTCGGCACTCGGGTAGCCGGAGTCGAGGTAGTGCCGCGCGGGCAGGAGCCGACGGCGCTGGAGCACCTGATGGATCGCTTCCAGGGCCTTGGAGTCCGGGAGGGTGGAGGCGGTGGTGGCCACGTTCGTGATGATGTTCGGCCGGGCGGGGCGGTCGCCGTCGGCCTGCGGGTGGCACGTCTCCGAGACGTGCAGCTTGTACCCGTTCCAGAACATGTCCTGTTTGGCGGACCAGCGGGCGTCGGTGTCATAGGGGGAGGCCAGGCGTATCGGGCCGGGCGGCAGCCCGTCGCCCCCGTCCTCGGCGCGCTCGCGGCGCTTGACGCGGATATGCCCGTTGCCAGCCGTGGTGCGGGTGTAGTTCTGCACCAGCACGATTCGCAGGCTCTGCACCGCGGGCAGCTCACGCAGCCATGCCGGGGAGCCGTGTGCATACACCGCGTGCAGCAAGGTGTGGCCGTCCTTGGCGTAGTCGAGCGCGAGCGCGTCCTGCTTGGCCTTGGAGGTGGGAAGGCGCCAGGTGTCGATCCGGTCCGCGTAGCGGCGGCTCCAGTCCTCCACGACCAGCACCTGCTCGACCCAGTCGGGACAGGCGGCGACCAGCGCGTTCAGGGCCGCGCGGACGCTTTCGCCGGCCAGCTCGAGCCGGTTCAGATCCCGCACCGCTGCCACGATGTGCGTGGAGTCGGTGCGCTGGCTGCCGCCCGCGTCCACCAGGCCCAGCTCGCGCAGACGCTCCAGCAGCAGGTCCAGCGCCCGCTCCGCCAACCCGTGGGTGACAATGCGGGAGCGGAACTCCGACAGCACACTGTGGTCGAACCCCGGATCCTCCAAGCTCAGACCCAGGGCGTACTTCCACGCCAGGTTCTCTCGGACCTCGTCCGCCGCCTGCCGGTCGGTCAGGTTCGCGGCCTTCTGCAGGACCGTGACCAGCGCGAGCCGGCCCGGCGACCAGCCCGGCTTGCCCGCCCGGCCGAACGCGTCGGCGAAGGCCGCGTCCGGGAACAGCTCGCCGAGCCGGTCACGGACCTGCACCGCCAGCGGCGCCTCCCGCTTGCCCCGGTACATCGCCCGGATCGCCGCCGCGATCTGCGGGTCAGGCTGGGGCCAGGGCTGCGGTTGCACCGACACGACATGCTCCGATCCAAGACGAGGCCCGAGAGATCACCAGCGCTCATGATCCACTGCACCGTGGCCACGCTGCCACCCCTGGCCCAAGGAACAAGTCCCAGACCGCTCCCCGGGCCGCCCCAGAGCATCTCAACTCTGGGTCATCGCAAGGAACTTGGAATTAGCCACCAAGATCG
>NZ_JAHTKP010000152.1 GCF_019192735.1 Kitasatospora aureofaciens | reverse complement strand
AGCCTCGACGCGGAACGTTCCTTCCGCGAGGTCGGCTTCGACTCGCTCACCGCCGTCGAACTGCGCAACCGGCTGAACAACACCACGGGCCTGCGCCTGCCGGCCACAGCGGTCTTCGACTACCCGAGCCCGACCGCCCTGGCCGACTTCCTGGCCCGGGAGATGTCCGGGTCGGTCGCCGAGGAGTCGGCCGCCCTCTCGGCCTACTCCGGACTCGACAGGCTCGAAGCATCGCTCACCGAGCTCCTGGACGACGAGACCGCCCGGGAGCGGGTCGCGGCGCGGCTCAAGGACATTCTCTCCGTGCTGAGCGACACCGGTGGATCCGGCGAGGGAGGCGACGACGAAGTTTCGGTCGCCGACAAGATCCAGTCGGCCAGCGACGACGACATGTTCGACTTCATCGACAACCAGCTCGGGCTCTGAGTACGTCGCCGTACCACCGTGCGAAATGAGGAAGGCGTCCATCGGATGGCGAACGAAGAGAAGCTCCGTGACTATCTCAAGCGGGTCACCACCGACCTGGCTCAGACCCGGGAGCGCCTGCGCGAGGTAGAGGGCCGACAGCAGGAACCCGTGGCCATCGTCGGGATGGCGTGCCGGTTCCCGGGCGGGGTGTCGTCGCCGGAGGAGTTCTGGGAGCTGCTGACGTCGGGTGGGGACGCGATCGGTCTCTTCCCGACGGATCGGGGTTGGCCCGAGGATCTGGTCGATCCGGATCCGGATGCGGTGGGCAAGAGCGTCTCGGGTGAGGGTGGATTCCTGTACGACGCGGGTGAGTTCGACGCGGAGTTCTTCGGGATCAGTCCGCGCGAGGCGATCGTGATGGATCCGCAGCAGCGGTTGCTGCTGGAGACGTCGTGGCAGGCGCTGGAGCGCGCCGGGATCGACCCGACGGCGTTGCGGGGCAGCGCGACGGGTGTGTTCGCCGGCCTCTTCTACCACGACTACCTGCCGTTCTACCCCGTGCCGGAAGAGGCCGAGGGGTATCTCGGCACCGGTGGCATGGGGTCGGTCGTCTCGGGGCGTGTGGCGTATGCGCTGGGGCTGGAGGGCCCGGCGGTGACGGTGGACACGGCGTGTTCGTCGTCGCTGGTCGCGCTGCACCTGGCCTGCCAGTCGCTGCGGTCCGGGGAGAGCACCCTGGCGTTGGCGGGTGGCGTGACGGTGATGTCGACCCCCGGCACGTTCATCGACTTCTCGCGGCAGCGCGGCCTGGCGTCCGACGGTCGCTGCAAGGCGTACGGGGAGGCGGCGGACGGCACCGGGTGGGGTGAGGGTGTCGGCGTCCTGGTGATGGAGCGGCTGTCGGACGCGCGCCGCAACGGTCACCGGGTTCTGGCGGTGGTGGCGGGGACGGCGGTCAACCAGGACGGGGCGTCCAACGGTTTGACCGCGCCCAACGGTCCCTCCCAGCAGCGGGTGATCCGTGCCGCGCTGGCCAGCGCCGGGGTGGGTGCTGACGGTGTGGATGTGGTCGAGGGGCATGGGACGGGGACGCGGCTTGGCGATCCGATCGAGGCGCAGGCGCTGCTGGCGACGTACGGTCAGGGGCGGCCGGAGGAGCGGCCGTTGCTGCTCGGTTCGGTGAAGTCGAACATCGGCCACGCCCAGGCGGCCGCCGGTGTGGCAGGGGTCATCAAGATGGTGACCGCGATGCAGCACGGTGTCGTGCCGGCGACGCTGCATGTGGACGAGCCGTCTTCGCGTATCGATTGGGAATCGGGCGCGGTGCGGCTGGTGACCGAGGCGACGGCCTGGCCGGAGACAGGCGAGCGGCCGCGGCGCGCAGGCGTCTCGTCGTTCGGCTTCTCCGGCACCAATGCGCACGTGATCATCGAGCAGGCACCCGACCAGGATGCTTCAATCTCCGGTGCCGACGGTGTGGCGTTGCCTGTCGTGCCGTGGGTGGTGTCGGGCCGGTCTGCGGCTGGTC
>NZ_JAHTKP010000151.1 GCF_019192735.1 Kitasatospora aureofaciens | reverse complement strand
CCTCCTGCGGGAACCGCCCCTGCTCGTCCACCTCCGCCGCGAACGGAGCGATCTTCGCCTCGGCCAGCCCACGCACCGCCTCACGGAGCATCTCGTGCTCCTCGGAGATACGGAAGAGATCGAAGTCCTGGCTCATGATCGGCGCTCCTGTTTCGCGACGGTACTGACGGTACTCAGTACCCTTCATTATGCACGCGTGCAGCAAAAAGGGAACTCAGTGCCTTCACATGGCGGTACTGAGTTCCCTATCCTCTTTTCTGCCGAACTTCTGCCGAACAAGCCGGTCCGAGCGCAGGGAGAGATGACACCGTGGTCCACTCAGCCATCGACGCCGACACCGAGAGCACCACGTTGTACTTCCAGCGCTGCACCTGGTGCAGCAACCCCACGTTCCAGCGGCTGCTCTGCCCCACCTGCGGCTCCACCGACCTGCGGCTGGAGCCCAGCGAGGGCACCGGCGTGGTGCGGCGCTGCGCGGTCGAGCAGGCCCGGACGCCGCTCGCCCGCCAGAAGTCGCTGATCCGGATGGCCGAGGGCTTCGACGTGTGGTGCATCGTCGACGGGCTGCGCAGCACCGTGCCGGTGGGCACCAAGGTGCGGCTGCTGCCCTCCCCCGGCTCCGAGTACCCGGAGCTGCGGCTGCTGCCGGTGGAGGAGCCGCAGCCCGTCCAGCCCGCCGAGCCGCGCCCGCTGCCGCCGACCCAGGGCGGATTCACGCAGCACCTCGCGGCATTCGCCGAGTAGAAGCGCGTAGAGCCGAGTGGAGCCGAGTAGAGCCGACAAACGACGGAGGGCGTGGCACCGGATACCCGGTGCCACGCCCTCGCCGTTCGCTCGGGGGGATCAGCCCTTGCGGGCCTTCACCTCGGCGGTGAGCTGCGGCAGCACCTCGAAGAGGTCGCCGACCACGCCGTAGTCCGCCAGCTCGAAGATCGGGGCCTCGGGGTCCTTGTTGACGGCCACGATGGTCTTCGAGGTCTGCATGCCGGCCCGGTGCTGGATGGCGCCCGAGATGCCGTTGGCCACGTACAGCTGCGGCGAGACCTGCTTGCCGGTCTGGCCGACCTGGTTGCTGTGCGGGTACCAGCCGGCGTCGACAGCGGCACGCGAGGCGCCGACGGCCGCGCCGAGCGCGTCCGCGAGCTCCTCGACGACGCCGAAACCGGCCGCCTCGCCGACGCCGCGGCCGCCGGAGACCACGATCGCGGCCTCGGTCAGCTCCGGACGGCCGGTGGAGACGCGCGGGGTGCGCGAGGTGACCTTGGCGGCGTTGCCGGTGAAGGCGACGGCGACGTTCTCCACCGCGCCGGCGGCCGGGGCGGCCTCGGGGGCGACGGCGTTCGGCTTGACGGTGATGACCGGCACGCCGTTGCTGATGCGCGAGTCGACGGTGAACGAGGCGGCGAACACCGACTGGGTGGCGACCGGGCCCTGGTCGCCGGCGCGGACGTCCACGGCGTCGGTGATGATGCCGGAGCCGAGGCGCAGCGCCACGCGGGCGGCGACCTCCTTGCCCTCACCGGACGAGGTGACCAGGACGGCGGCCGGGGAGCCGGCCTGCGCGATCTGGGTCAGGGCGTCCACCTTCGGGACGACCAGCTGGTCGGCGAACTCGGCGCCGTCGGCGACGTACACCTTCGCCGCGCCGTACTCGCCGGCCTTCGCGGCGATGTCGGCGGCCTTGTCGCCGGCGCCGAGGACGACGGCGGACGGCTCGCCGATGCGGCGGGCCAGGGTCAGCAGCTCCAGGGCCGGCTTGCGGACCGCACCGTCGGCGTGGTCCACCAGAACGAGAATCTCAGCCATTGCTCAATGTCTCCGTGTTTCGCTGGGGCAGGGGGTGGGGGCGGGCTCAGATGAACTTCTGGTCCGCGAGGAACGCGGCGAGCTGCTTGCCGCCCTCGCCCTCGTCCTTGACGACGGTGCCCGCGGTGCGCGCCGGACGCGCCGCCACCGCCTCGACCGCCGTCCACGCACCCGCCAGACCGACCTCGTCCGCCT
>NZ_JAHTKP010000150.1 GCF_019192735.1 Kitasatospora aureofaciens | reverse complement strand
GGGTGCAGATCTAATGAGGGTTCTGGCGATCACGCCGCTGGTATGAGCGTGTCGCGGTATCGGGCCTGGTGATTGCGCGTGAACTCCTGTGTCTCGTGCCAGGCCCAGTAGGTGTCGAAGTCGCCGTTGCTGCGCAGAGCACGGAGTTTCAGAACGGCTTCGGCGCCGGAAAGGCCCCAGCGGGCTCCGGTGATATCGAGGCGGTCTTTGATCAGGTGGCGGCACGCCCCCTCGATGATCCCGGTGGCGATCGGGAAGCCTTCGGTCAGTGCGGTGTCGTAGCGCAGGTAGGCGGCCTTGTTCTTGAGGTAGCCGACGGCGTCGTCGATGCCCTTGCGTGAGCCGGGCCTGAGCCCGACGGCGTCGGCGGCGGCGCTGATCGAGGCCGCAGCCTGCTCGGAGCCTCCGGCCAGGATGGTGCGGGCGTGTCCGGCGACCCAGGCCTCGGCCGTGCGGTCGCCGGCCGGGTGCAGGCAGTGCGCGGCACCCCACAGGTATTCGAGCACGTGGATGATGTCGATGACGATGTGCACGGTGACGTTCCGGCGTGCTGCCTCGGCTCGGATGAGGTCGAGCTGGTGCCGGGCGCCGTCGACCAGCACGACCCAGGTCCGGCGGTGCCCGGGGTCGCGGGCTTCGGCCTGGTCGAATACGGCGGCGATGACCTGCTCAGCGGTATCGTTCACCGAGCCGCACAGCCACTTGGACCTGGCTTTCGGGCCCGGACGACGCTCCTTCACGGGGTCGGCGGAGTCGGCGAGGATGTCGTCGACGCCGCGGACGGCGGGCTCGGCGTCGTAGACGGTGCCCAGGGTGGCCATCCGTTTGCGACCACTCTTCTCCCCGGGTGCGAGCCTGGTCGCCATCTTGTTGCCGCTCTTGGCCGCGGCGGCCTTCGCCGTGGCTTCGCGCAGCGCCTCGGGCCTTATCACCACGCCCTTGCCGTCGGTGGACAGCACCAGCAGCGTGGCGTCGGTGCACGGCTCGGGCACCAGGGCCTGGTAGAAAGCATCGATGTCGGCCGCGGCGGCCACGGCGAGCTCCTGGACCTGCCGGTGGCCGATCCCTGCACCGGTCAGCGCGTTGACGCGGTCGACCGCCTCGGCGAACGAGCCGCGGGCGGACTCGGTGGCGGCGAGCCTGGCCAGCCCATGACTGTGCATCCCGGCCGGCATGTTCAGCGCGGCGTCGGCCAGGTGCAGATCAGCCGAGCCGGTGGCCCGGTAGGCGATCCGGGTCGCGGCGACCTTCCCGAAAACCGTGGCCAGGATCCGGGTCCGGCCCCGCTCGATCCGGGTGCGCTCGACACCGGCCGCATCGACCACCTGCCCGGCCCGCCGCTCGCGCACCGCGCGCAGATCCAGATGGTCCTGGAACAACTGCTGGGTCACTTCGCGCATCCGCGCCGCGAGCAGGTCCTCCAGCCCTGAATGCGTCAACGCGGCGGCATCCGACGACGTCAGATCCCTGGCGACCTGCTCGAACAGGCCGCGGGAGGCGGCGAACGCGATCTCGGCCACCGCCAGACCGCCAGCCTCCAGGGCGGCGCTCACCAGCCCAACTCCCGTCCGTCCACCCTGAACAGCCCCGGCGCGGTCTCCGCGAGGATCCCCCGCTCCACCAGGCGCTTCAGCTTCGAGCGCATGCCCTCCACGTGGCGGGCCTCGGTCTCCAGCCCAAGCTCCACGCACACGTCCTTGCACCGCCACGCCGACCCCGACGTCGCGAACAGCGCGATGATCCGCTGGTAGTCCGGCGACATCACCGTCACATCGCCCGCGGCCTCGGCGGCCAACAGCGCCGCGGCAACATCGACCGGCCCGGACGCCGCCGGCACGGAGGCATCACTCGTGGCCACCGGACCGTCAGCCAGCACCTGCTTCACCGTCTCCCGCGTGATCTGCAGCCGAGACAGTTCGGCCTCCGCCTGGGACATCGCTTCGGAGAGCTCTGCGATCTGCTTGCGCAACTCCGCGACCCTGGCCCGGCATTCACTCTCCCTGGCATCCAACGCGGCCATCAATGACGGCACCACACCACCCCGCCTCACCCAGAGCCCGCACCCACGGCCGACTCACCTCGCCGACGGTAGAGACCGCCCCACACCGGCGCATCCCGAACCCCTGCGAATCACCCCAACGAGGCACCCTCACAAGATCTGCACCC
>NZ_JAHTKP010000014.1 GCF_019192735.1 Kitasatospora aureofaciens | reverse complement strand
GCCTCAGCTCTCACCTGCGTCGTTGCCCGTCCCGAGGGGGATCCCGTCATGCGTCCGTTCGTTGCCCGCCGTTTTGCCAAGACCGTTCCGCTGGCCGCCGTGGTCGCCGTCGGCGTCGGCGTCGCGGTCGGGGCGGCGGACGGGGTGGCCTCGGCCGCCGCCGGCGCAACGACCGCGGTGGGCGCCGGGGAGGCCGCGGCCACCGTGCTTCCCGCGCCCGCCGACGTCACCGACATGAGCCCCGCGCCGGCGACGCCGACGGCGACCACGGCGGCCAGCGGAACGGTCTTGGCAAAACGGCGGGCAACGAACGGACGCATGACGGGATCCCCCTCGGGACGGGCAACGACGCAGGTGAGAGCTGAGGCCGACGCGGCGGCAGGTGAGCTCTTCGCTCGGCCTTCATCTCGATAGACGTCCATCCCCCCGCGGGGTTGCAGGTGGATTCGAAGTTCTTTCAAAGCCTCGCCCCGGAACGCCGAAAGGCGCCGCGACCAGGGGGATTCCCCTCGTCACGGCGCCTCAAATGACGGCCTGCGGCAGGTTACTTCTTCACGACGGCGACCGGAACGGTCGTCTCACCGAGCGCGGTCAGCGTCCCGCTGCCGTCGTACGGCATCGTCGCCTTGGCCAGCAGCGGCATCGTCCCGGGCCCGTCGGTGGGGTCGAGGGTCATCCGGTACGTCACCCGCTGGGTCGCACCCGGTGCCAGCGGGAAGGAGGCCACCTTGCCCACGATCGCGTAGTCCATGCCGCCCCCGGCCGAGAGCATCAGCGGGGTCCAGCCGCCACCCGTCCGGACCTCCAACTTGCCCGCGTTCATCGCGAGGACCGGGCTGTCCGGCGTTCCCGGGTACTGCCCGGTGTAGACCAGTGGCTGGACCTGCGCGTAGGACTTCTGGCCGGTGTTCCGGTACGTCACCGTGAAGGTGACCGGGGTCCCGTTCGTGGACACCTGCTGCCCGGCGCCGAGACCCCCGTCGACCGTGATGGCGATGTCGCTGCCGCTCGCCACAGACCCCGACGACGCGCCCGGCGCCTTGTGGCCGCTGACGTCCAGGCTGTTGACGATCGACTGCAGGCCGGACTGGTAGTCGACCGAGAGCCCGATCGCCGAGACGAAGACCTGGTCCTTGGGCAAGGCCCACATCTGGGCGTTGAAGGACCCCTTGGCGCAGCTGACCTGCCACTGCGACTTGAGCGCGGAGTGGCCGGCCACGGTCGGCGTGGTCTTGACCGGGCCGGAGCTCTTGATCTGCTCGTCCGGGCCCGGCACGTACGGGTTGGCCCACACCGGGCAGTAGGGCTGCGACCCCCAGCCGCCGGACGAGTCGAGAAAGGAGACCGTCGGCCACGTGCCCGGATCGGGGTCGTCGTACGCCGTCACCTGGACACCGTACGGCGCGCAGTCGTTGTAGCCCGCGGTCTTCGGGGCGCCCGGGCTCAGCACACAGATCCGGTAGTCCTCCGACGAGGACGCCGCGATGCGCCAGCCGACCGGGACCTTGAACTTGACGCCACGGAAGTTGTACCAGGAGGCCGAGCCGGTCGGGGTGCCGCTGGAGGTGGGGGCGGGAGTGGAGGAGGGGGTGTCGTCGGCGAGGGGGGCGACGGTCTCCGGGGCGGTCGGCGTGGCGGTGTCGGTCGGGGTCGCCGTCGGGGTCGGGGTGGCGGTCGGGGTCGGGGTGGCGGTCGGCTCGGCGGTCGGGCTCGGCGAGGCCGTCACGGTGGCGGCCGGGGGCGGGACCTCGTGGTCGGCGACCGGGTCGCCGTGGAAGGTGAGCACACCGATCGCCAGAGCGGCGGCCAGGGCGAAGATCGGGACGGCGGCCAGGTAGGCCGGGCGCAGCCGGCGGATCCTGCGGTTCGGCGGATCGGCCGGGCGCAGGTCGTGCGCGGTGATCAGGGAGGTGCGGGCGTTCATCGCCTCGCGCAGCAGCCGTTCCGTCGGTGTCTCGGCCGGCCCGTCGCCGCCGCCGCTCCGGCGGGGGAGCTTGTCGGTCATCGAACCTTCTCCAGGTGCTTTTCCAGAGCGTCCAGGGCCCGGCTGGCGGTGGACTTCACGGCGCCCCGGGAGAGCCCCAGGGTTTCGGCTATCTGCGCCTCCGACAGGTCGGACCAGTAGCGCAGCACCAGCACCTCGCGCTGGCGGGGGGTCAGCTCCTGCAGGGCCACCAGCACGCGCCGGTGCTCGTCGTTGAGTACGGCGTGGTCCTCGGCGGACGGCGCGTCGGCCTCGTGCGGCGGCACGTACTCGCGGGCGGTCTTGCGGCGGCGCAGCATCGAGCGGGCGCCGTTGACGACGGCCGTGCGCAGGTAGCCGAGCGCGTTGTCGAGGTCGTCCAGGTCCTCGCCGTGACGCTGGTAGAGCTGGGTGAAGGCCTCCTGGACGACGTCCTCGGCGAGGTCCTGGTGGTCGACCAGGAGGACGGCCATCCGGACCAGGCCCAACCGGTGGGCGTGGTAGAGGTCGGTCAGGGTGGGCCGGTCCTCCGCGGGCTTCCGGCCGCCGCGCAGCAGCCGGAAGCCGGAGCGGCGCTGCGCCGCCTGCTGGTCGGTGGTGGGACCGGCGATCGGCTCGCCGGCCTCCGGTGCGCCGAACAGCACGGCGACCACTCCGCGGATGGAGAAGCCGCGCCCCCTCGCCGGCGCGGCGATCGGCCCGATGGCCATGGACATGTGCGTTTTCCGCTTTCCCCCAGGACGGTGTCCGGCGACTGCCGGGTCCGTCACGACCTTGATCAAGTTCGTGATCGGGCGAATCCTGCCACCGCCCGTTGTCCCGGTGGATGCCGCCCCCTTGTAGTGGACGTGCATCGCTCATGGAGGTTGCAGGCGGATTCGAAGAGATCTCCGGGGCGGGCGGAAGGACTACACTCACCGGCGTTTCGGCACCCGTGAGCAGGGGGTTCGTATGGCCGAGCAGACCGCCGAGGGGCGGGTTGTCGGGTCCGGGCCGGTGGCGGTCGCCATCGGGCGGCGGCCGGAACCGGTGCACGATGTCGCGGTGTACGCCTTCGACGGCATGGCGCCGTTCGAACTCGGCGTGGTGGTCGAGGTGTTCGGGCTGGCGCGGCCGGAGCTGAGCGGGCTGCTGGCGGCGCCCTGGTACGGGCTGAAGGTGTGCGCGGACCGGCCGGGGACGGCGCTGGACGCGGTGGGCGGGTTCGCGCTGGTGGCCCGGTACGGGCTGGACGAGCTGGCGGCGGCCGACACCGTGGTGGTCCCGGGGGTGCCGAACGCGTTCGGCGGCGAGGTCTCGCCGGCGCTGGTGGCCGCGCTGCGGACGGCGCACGAGCGCGGTGCCCGGATCGTCTCGATCTGCTCGGGCGCCTTCGCGCTGGCCGCCGCCGGGCTGCTGGACGGCCGGGAGGCGACCACCCACTGGCGGTACGCCGAGCTGCTGCAGCAGCGGCATCCGCGGGTGCGGGTCAATCCGGACGTGCTGTACGTGGACAACGGGGACGTGCTCACCAGCGCGGGCAGCGCGGCCGGGATCGACCTGTGCCTGCACCTGGTGCGCCGGGACCACGGCGCCAAGGTGGCCAACAGTGTGGCCCGCCGGTTCGTGGTGCCGCCGCACCGGGACGGCGGGCAGGCACAGTTCATCGAGGCGGCGGTGCGGCCGGTCGAGGAGGAGGACGACGGGGTCGCCCGGAGCATGCAGTGGGCGCTGGACCACCTGGCGTCGCCGCTGACCATCTCGCTGCTGGCCCGGGCCGCCCGGATGTCCGACCGCTCCTACCTGCGGCACTTCACCGCCCGCAACGGGACCAGCCCGATGCGCTGGGTCGTCACCCAGCGCATCGCGGCCAGTCTGCCGTTGCTGGAGTCCCCGGAGGGGACGGTGGAGGAGATCGCCACCGCGGTCGGTTTCGAGAGCGCGGCGACGTTCCGCCACCACTTCGGCCGGGTCATGCGCACCTCGCCGACGGCGTACCGGCGCAGTTTCGGGCGCGGAGTGGCGTAGCGGGGGCGTGCGACGCGGCTACGCGCTCTCGTGCCGGGCCGCGTTGGCGAGGATGGCGTCGTGCAGCCACTGCGCGAGGCCCGGGGCGAGGTTCTCGTAGGTGGTCGTCCACCGCGGGTCGGAGACGTACAGGCTGGCCAGGCCGCGGTGGATGGTGAAGGTGCAGTCGTAGAAGTTCTGGCAGATGTGCTGCCGGTGCGCCTCGGCGAGGTCCATCGCGACGGTGCCGTCGGCGGGCTCGCCGGCGGTGAGCGCCTCGGCCAGGCGGGTGTTGAGGTCGGTCATCTCGGCCTGGATGCGCTGCCAGTCGGCCTTGTCGTAGCCGCCGGTGCGGCGCTGCGACTCGGCCCAGGCCTCGGTGTTGCCCCAGCGCTGCTCGGCTTCGCCCTCCCACTCCTCCTTGTAGTCCTCGCCGAAGATCTCGAACTTCTCCTCCGGGGTCAGCTGAATGCCCATTCTTCGTGCCTCCATGGCGTGTTCGACGGCCGTGGCGAGGTCCTGGAGGTGCTTGATCCGGTCGGTCAGCAGCTCGTGCTGCCGCCGGAGGTGCTCGCTCGGGCTGACCGAGTCGTCGTCCAGGATCGCCGCGATCTCTTCCAGGGGGAACCCGAGTTCGCGGTAGAACAGGATCTGCTGCAGCCGGTCGAGATCGGCGTCCACGTACCGGCGGTAGCCGGCCCGGGTGCGGCCCGCGGGGGACAGCAGGCCGATCTCGTCGTAGTGGTGCAGGGTGCGGACGGTCACCTTGGCGATCTTCGCCACGGCGCCGACCGAGTACCCGTCGCTGCTCATCCGGTGTTCCTCCCTCGGTGCTGATCACCAGACTCGTCTCTCACGCCGCGTGAGGGTCAAGCCCGTTTCGGCGGAAGCAACGATTGCCGAGGCGAGGGGCGGACCGGCGCCCGGCTACCCTCCGCCAGGCGCGCGGTTCCCTCAGTGCCCGGCGCCGACGAGGACGCGCTCGCGTCGCCGGCCGGCCCGGCCGCGTCCGGCGCCCGGATCGTCGGCCGGGGGGCGCGGGCGGCGGGTCTGCTGGGTGGGCCAGAGCAGCACGTACGCCGTCGAGACGACGACGAACGCGAGCCGGACGAGGCCGCGCGCCGAGTCGGACGGGATGGCCAGCGTGCCGCCGTACAGCGCGGCCAGCGCGATCCAGCTCCACCACGGCACCAGCCGCTTCTGCCCGACCGCGTCCCAGAGCAGGGTGCCGAGCAGGATCGAGGCGGTGTAGTACGTGTAGACGCTGGGGTCGAGCAGGATCCGGGCGTTCGCGCCGACCAGCACGACGGCCGGCCAGCGACCGCGCCAGACCGCGATGCTGCCGAGGCCGAGGCCGAGCGCGAACTGGGTCGGGCGGTCCCACCAGGGGGTGGACGGGTCGGTCACGCCGAACCAGCGCAGCGCGGAGGCGGGCTGGTTGGGGATGGTGAACTTGGCGGCGGCGAGGGTGTCCAGGTTGCCGAGGTAGAACGGCAGCCAGGCGACCGCCACCAGCCCGGCGAACCAGAGCGCGGTGCGCAGCCAGTTGGGCCGGGGCAGGGCGAGGATCAGCGGGGCGAAGGCGATCGCCCAGGGCTTGGAGTCCACCGCGAGCGCCAGGAAGATCGCGACCTGGGTGGGCTTGCCGCGGGCGAGCGCGTGCGCGGCGAGGGTGGTGAAGAACAGCGCCAGCACGTCGTCCAGGTGCGCGAAGCGGACCGAGACCTCGACCCACATCGGGATGAACGCCAGTCCGGCGATCAGCAGGCGCTGCTGGAGCCGGCGGTGGTTGGTGCCGGTGCCGAGGTAGTACAGGGCGGCGGTGCGGCCGATCAGGACCAGCATCACCAGGCCGAGCGCGGACATCGCCGCCTCGGCCACCAGCTGGCCGATGTGCGGCGAGAGCGGCGCGGTGAGCCGGGCGGCGGCCAGGCTGACCGGGCCGATCTGCAGCTCGGGGTGGTGGGCATAGAGCGAGAGCCCGCCGTCGGGCTGCTTGCTGAAGAGCAGCTGCTCACCCTGGCGCAGGTAGTGCCAGGAGAAGCCGCCGCTGGGCTCGACCAGGAAGAACCAGAGCACCGTCCATGCGATCAGCAGCACGTGGTGTCTGCGGACCGGCAAGCCGGCGATCCGTCCCGTGTCGGCCTCGTAGTCGGTGGTGGTCCGTGCCGTGCGTGCTCCCCGCACCTGTCCCTCTCCCCGCCGGTTCCGCCCCCCTCCGGCCGGACATCCTATGTGACGGAGGAGTACCTTCCGCGCCGCCCGGGTGTCCGTCGGACGGACGGCCGGGCGGCGCGGCGGTACTCAGAAGGCGATCCCCCGAGGTCAGCCCTGGGTCAGCCCCTGGGTCAGCCCTGCTGGGCGGACTTGCGGCGGCGCAGCACCACGAGGGTGCCGACGCCGGCCACCAGCACGGCGCCGCCGGTCGCGGCGATGGCGGTGGTGTGATCGCCGCCACCGGTGGCGGCGAGGGCCTTGTCGGCGTTGTCGGCGGCGGCCTTGGCCTTGGTGACGCCGGCCGGGGTGATCTTCGGCGGGGTGACGGCCGGGACAGCCACCGGGAAGTCGATCGGCTGCTGGGCGTCGGTGCTGCCGCCGGCCGGGGCCGGGGCGGCGGTCGAGGCGGAGGCGGACGGCGACGCGGAGGTCGGCCCGGACGGCGAGCCGGTGGTCGGGGCCGGGGTGGTCGGCTCGGTGGTCGGCGTCTTGGTGGCCGTGGCCGTGGCCGTGGCGGTGGCCGTCGGCGAGTGGCTCGTGGTCGGCGTCGCGGTCGGCGAGTGGGTGGCCGTGGGCGAGCCGCTCGCGGTGGGCGAGTGGGTGGCCGTCGGCGAGGTGGTCGCGGTCGGGCTCGGCTTGCCGGTGGCGGTCGGGCTGGTGGTCGGGCTCGGCTTCTTGATGGTGAAGCCGGCGCCGCGGATGCCCTCGCAGCTGAAGCCGCCGTTGTCGGCCGGCAGGTGGCTGTCGTCGTCGAGCTCGGCGGAGTACACCACCGGGACGACTCCGGCCTTGCCGAGCGGGGCGTCCGTGGTGAAGGAGACCCGGACCTTGATCGTGAGGTTCTTGCCGCGGTTCACGACGAGCAGGTCGTCGTCGGTGGGGTTGCCGTCCGACCCGACGCTGCCGAGCATGATGAGGGCGGCGCTGTCGTCCTGGTTCCCGCCGCCGGGCGCGACCACGCCGGTCTGCCACCCCTCGCCGGGCAGCTGGTACTCGACCTTGAGGTCCTTCGCCTTGAGCGAGCCCGCCTTGTTCTTGAACTTCAGGAACGGGTAGAAGACGTCGTCGTGCTTGCTCGGGTTGTCGATCTTGTACGTGAACTCGCGGGCGTCGCCGCCGGCGATGAAGGTGTCCGGCACACCGTGCACCGAGAGCACGAGGTTCTGCTGCGCCGCCTTGTCGGCCTGCGGCGCGGCGGCGGACGGGGAGCCGGTGGCGCCGACGGCCATGGCGCCCTGGGCACCGGCCAGCACCATCGAGGACGCGAGCGCGGCGGCGCCGGCAAGGGCAAGAGTGCGACGTATGGGCAAGGGAGACCTCACGGGAGAGTCCGGGCGCGGCCCGGGGAGCGCGGTGGGGTGCGGCTGTTCGCACCGCGAACCCCCCGCGAAGCTTGAAAGTCCGACGGAGACTACCGAACGATCCGGCCAATCCGAAAGGCAGGTGTCACCCGCTGTCCCGCTCAACTGGGACGGCCGCCCGAATCGTCCAACTCCGTCACTCGGTAAGGCTTTTGGTCTTTGCCAAATGATGACCGGAGAGTGACGGGTACACGTCCGGAGGACCGTATCGTACGGCCCTCCGGTGGCGTTAATCCGACGGTCCCAAGCCAGCCGTCAGCCGGTCGTCAGTCGGCCGTCAGCCGGCGAAGAAGGACTTGGCGGCGACCAGCGCCCGCTCGTCGCGCAGCACGTCCCCCGGCCGGGTGCCGTTGCCGAGCAGCGCGCCGCCCCAGCGCATGCCCATGTAGTCGGCGGTCAGCCGGAGCGCGCCGATCAGCGGGTCGGCCTTCTCGTCCTCGGAGGCCAGGGCGGTGACGGCCCACATCGTGCCGCCGGCCATCCGGGCCCGGAAGTCCACGCCGGGCACCCGCAGCCAGGCCGACCAGTAGTCGAGGTAGAGCTTCGCACTGGTGGGCAGCGAGTACCAGTACAGCGGCGCGACGAAGACCAGGTCGGTGGCCTCCGACGTCGCGTCCAGCAGCGTCCGTTCGTGGCCGGCCGGCTCGGGGTAGCGGCCGTCCCCGGTGTGCCGCAGGTCGGCGAAGGGCGGCAGCGGGTGCTCGCTCAGCCGCAGCCAGCGCTGCTCCGCCCCGGCCGGCAGGCTCGCCTCGGCGGCCAGCCGGGCGAGCTGCTCGGAGTTCCCGTCGGTACGCGAACTGGCGGTGAGGAACAGGAACTTGCGCGGCATGTCGGTGCCGGACGGCTGATCGGCCATCGGTACTCCCCCAGTGAGGTGGTGCGGTCGGGGGTACGAGCGCGCGCCCGGGTCCGGTTATTCCGGGCCCGGCCGCTCTGGATCGACGAACGGAATCGGCCGGTCCGCGAACAGCCGCACCGGCTCGCCGAGGGACGGGTGCGGGCGCAGCCCGAGGTCGGCCAGTCCGAGCCGCTCGACGACCGCGCGGGAGCCGGCGTTGTGGTCGTGCACCCAGGCCGCGACCGGCCGGTCCGGCGCGTGCCGGTGGGCGGCGTCGACGGCGGCGCGGGCGAGCTCGGTGGCGTAGCCGCGGCCCCAGTGGGCCGGATCCAGGCGGTAGTAGAGGTTCCAGTAGCCGGTGGCCCGCTGGAACGAGGCGCCGCCGATGCCGATCACCGGGCCGTCGGCGCCGCCCAGCCGGGCCGTCCAGTAGCCCATGCCGTCGGACTCCCAGACGTCGACGGCCCGTTCGATCCAGGCCCGGGTGGTGCCCTCGTCCAGGTGCCGGCCCTCGGGGGCGTGCGACCAGGTGCGCGGGTCGTGGTTGATCACGTGGAGCGGGGCGAGGTCGGCGCGGCCGACGGCACACAGGTCCAGCCGGTCGGTGCGGACGCGCCGGGGTGCGCCGGAGCGGTCGTCGTTCGTGAGCGTCACGCCGGGATGGTAGGCGGGGCTCGACGCGCCGGGCACGCGGTTTTCGCAGCGGCTCGGTCCCGCAGTGGTTCAGTCTGGCGGCGACTCAGTCGGGCAGACCGGCCCGGCGGCGGGCGACGGCCGCGACGGCGGCCCAGTCCTTGTCGCCGTCCCCGTGCGCGAGCGCGTCCAGGAACGCGTCCCGCAGCACGCTGCCGAACGGGAGCGGGACGGTCGAGGCGGCCCCGGCGTCCAGGGCGAGGCCGACGTCCTTGAGGCCCAGCGGAAGCCGGAACCCGGCCGGCTCGTAGCGGCGTTCGGCCACCATCGCGCCGTAGCCGGAGTAGACCGGCCCGGGGAAGAGGGTGCCGGTGAGCAGCTCGATCAGGTCGGCCGGCCGGACGCCGTTGGCCTCGGCCAGGCTGCACGCCTCGGCCATCGACTCGATCGCGCAGGCCAGCAGGAAGTTGGCGCTGATCTTGGCGGTGTTGGCCTGGCGCGGGCGGTCGCCGAAGTGCCAGGTGCGCTGGCCCATCGCGGCGAACAGCGGCTCGGCGCGGGCCAGCAGCGCAGGCTCGCCCGCGGCCAGAATGTTCAGCTGTCCGACGGCGGCGACCGGGGGACGGCCGAGAACGGGTGCGGCGACGTAGCCGATGCCGTGCTCGGCGTGCGCGGCCTCGGCCCGCTCGGCGAGCGCGAGCGAGACCGTGGCCATGTTGACGTGCAGGGTCGCCCCGGCGCCTGCCAGCAGGACGGGGTCGAGCAGCAACCGCTCGACCGCCTCGTCGTTGGCGAGCATCGAGACGACCGTGTCGGCGGCGAACGCCTCGGCGAGCGTGCCGGCCGCCTCGGCGCCCTGGGCCACCAGGGCGGCGACCGGCTCGGGCGAGCGGTTCCAGACCCGGACGGCGTGGCCGGCCCGCAGCAGGCTGCCGGCCATGCCCCGGCCCATCGCGCCCAACCCGATGAACCCGATGGTCGTCCCGGTCGCCGCACCCGTCCCGTTCGCCGTATCCGTCGCCGTACTCGTCCCGGTCATCGCGCACTCCCATCGCCGCAGCCGCCGCACTCGCGGCCGACTGTACGTCAGACGGGCTCCGGCGCTGCGGACTTCACGCGCAGGCGCGCTCGGGCAGCCGCACCACCCGGCCACGCTCCAGCTCGATGGCCACCCGGTAGCGCAGCAGCTCGTACTGGACCTGGAGCCGGCCGCGGCGGGCCGGGCGGGCGACCGGGCGGCCGGGGCCCACCAGCTCGTCCGGCCCGAACTGCTCGCGGGTGAGGTCGACCTCGACGCCGGCGGCGGAGCGGTTCCACCAGTGCAGGTCCGTCCGGACGCCGCGGACGTGCACCTCGCCCATCATCAGCTCGCCGCCGAGCAGGTCGTGCACCACCATCACCGTCGCCCCGCTCTGGCCGCGGGCGGGATTGTCGGGACGCCAGTGGGCCAGGTCCTCGGGCGCACAGGTGTCGACACCCCAGGAGGAGCGGATCGCACGTTCGATGTCGTTGAGGGTCCACGCCGTCATACCGGGAAGCCTGCCACGGGCCACTGACACCGGCACCGGCTTTTCACCGGACCGCCTCGTGTACTGCAGTGACCTTCTCGATCTTCACCCGAACGGGGAGTTCCCGGGGCACGTCGTTCCGGTCCCCGTACGGCTCGGCGACCGCCACGCCGACGCCCGCCCCGCGATCCGGGACGGGCGTGGACGTGGGCGGGCCGTGGGGAGACCGGGGGCGCCCCCAGGGGGTGCGTCACTTCGCGAGCGCGGCCACCCCGGCCTGGGCGAACTGCTCGTCCAGGTCGCCGCTGGGCGCGCCCGCGACGCCGATCGCCGCGGCCGGAGCGCCCTTGAACTGCACCGGGGCACCGCCGGCCAGGAACAGCGTGCCCGGGATGTCCTTGAGGCGCTCCGGCCTGCTGCGCTGAGCGCTCGCCCGGTATCGCTCCGTACTTCCGCAGTGATCGGAATGTCGGATTCCGGACCCCCACCCACCAGCGCACCCGGCCCGCACGCGCCCCCCGCACGACCGCCGTACGCCCTGATGCGCCCACAAATACCTGGTGGCGCGCCGTCCCACCCTCCTGCCACGATTGTGGATATTTCGTGGATCTCACTATTGACAAACCAACCACGCGGTTTGTTACCGTAAAGACCAACGACGTCCCCGGGGGAGGGGGCTCGCCGGGGCCTGTGCGGACCGCTCTCGCCGGAGGGTGCCGCCAGGGGGGAGCGGCGAGCGACCGGGGAGTCGGGGGGAGCGGCAGCGCCGAAGCCGCGCGACGAGGCGGCGCGGAGCGAGTCCGGGGGGACTCGCTCCGCGCCTCCCCCGCCGGACGCCCCGTCAGGCGATCGCACTCCAGTGGGGGCAGCACACGTACGGCAGCGGCGCCCGGCCGCAGCCGCCCACGCCCTGCGCGATCGGCAGCCGCTCCGGTCGGGCCACTCCGGGCGAGCTCGCGGTCAGCCCCGCCTCGCCCAAGTCTCCGAAGTGCAGCGACAGTTGATAGCCGTCCGAGGTCGCGGCGGCCACCCCGGGCAGGTCCCGGCCGGCATTCAGCGAGGTGATCGTCCAGCCGCGCCGCCGCCAGTGCCGCTCCACCGCGCCGACCAGCGCCCCGCGCCGGGCCGCCGAGACGATGGTGAGGAAGTCCCGCCCCCGGGTGACGTACCAGCGGGGCTCCACTCCCTCCCCCGGCAGCGGCAGCCGGGTGCCCGCCCGGGGCGTCGCGCTCTGCCAGACCGGCATCGGCAGGATCGCGTCCAGGGTGTCCTGCAACAGCGTCTCGCAGCGTGCAGCAGAGGCGAGTTGATCGATCGTCACCTCTGCTGCGGGCCAAGCGGGCGGCAGGTCCGGCGCACAGCCCGGGCGGCCCGCCGGACATCCGACGTTCAGTTCGGCACCACCTGACAGCACAGAGCTCTCCGTACTCCTCCCGGTGTTCAGCCCGGGCAGGGATTCCGTCACTGCTTCGACGGCGGGCAGGCGGGATCAGTTCCGCCCCTACCGTTCCCACACTCCGAAGTGCACTGCACGGTACAGTTGAAGCACTGATCTGCACCGTGTAGTTTACTTCTTGTCGGCGAGGCGCCCAGAACCCCGCCCACCACCACCCGCCTCATGGAAGGACCCGCCATGCCCACCATCACCGTCGGCACCGCCCGCATCCCCTACCGCGTCGTCGGCGACGGCCCCGACACCCTCGTCCTGGTCCACGGCACCGGCCCCGGCTCCGCCATGTGGGACGGCCTGCTGAACTCCTTCACCGACCGCTACACCGTCCTGTTGCCCGACCTCTCCGGCAGCGAGGCCGCCGAGGACGACGGCGCCGAGCTGACCCTCGAAACCCTCGCCGCCCAGGTCAACGCCGTCATCGACGACGCCGGCCGCGGCCCCGCCGACGTCGTCGGCTTCTCGCTCGGCGCGGTCGTCGCCACCGCGGCCGCCGCCCTGCGCCCGGACCAGGTCCGCCGCCTCGTCGCCACCGCCGGCTGGATCAGCGCCGAACAGGACGAGTACCTGCGCGTCTCGCTCGCCACCTGGCTGTCGCTCGCCGACAACCCCGCCGCCTTCGGCCGCTACGCCACCCTCACCGCCTTCAGCCGCGGCTTCCTCAACCGGATCGGCCGCGCCGCCGTCGATGCCAACACCGCCTACATGCAGCCGACTTCCGGCACCCTGCGGCACATCGCCCTCGACCTCGGCCTCGACCTCGGCGCACTGCTCCCCCGCGTCCAGGCCCCGACCCTGGTGATCGGCTGCACCCAGGACGCCACCGTGCCGGTGGAGAACACCCGTCGGCTGCACGCGGCCCTCCCGGGCAGCGCGTACGCCGAGTTCGACACCGGGCACATCGTGCTGGCCGAGGAGACCGAGGCGTTCACCAGGACCGTCCGCGACTTCCTCGCCGCGGCCTGAACCGGCCCCCCGCCGGCGGCCTGAAGGGGTCCCCGACCCGCGGCCTGAAGGGGCCCCAACCTCGGACGAACGCTCGCGGCCCGAGCGCCGGATGCGAGAGACTGCGACGAACAGCCGCCACGCAATCGCCTCGGGAAAGACCGGTTCATGACGACTCCTCCGCCCCCGTTCGACCCGCCGGGCCAGCCCCCCGTCCCGCCGCCCCCGGTGGCGCCCCCGGGCATGCCGTCCCAGCCGCCGGCCGCGGGCGCCCCGGTCTACGGCTACCCCCACCCCGCCCCGGACTACGGCTACCCGCAGCCCGCCGCCGACTACGGCTACCCGCAGGCCGCCCCCGACTACGGCTACCAGCAGGCCCTGCCCGTCCCGGCCGCCGACGGCTACGGCTACCCCGAGCCCGCCGCCGCGCCGGCCCCCGGCCAGCCGCTGGTGACCATCGGCGACATCGCCGTGACCAGCACCGGCATCATCACCCCGGCCGGCCCGATTCCCCTCCGCGGCGCGGTCTGGACGGCCACCGACCTCTCCCGCACCGAGGAGCGGATCGCCCCGGCCGGCATCGTGCTCGCGATCATCTTCTTTTTCTTCTGCCTCATCGGCCTGCTCTTCCTCCTGATGAAGGAGCGCCGCACCGTCGGCCACGTCCAGATCACCGTCTCGGGCGCCGGCCGCTACCACACCACTTCGGTCCCGGTCAGCTCCCCGAACCAGGTGATGGACCTGATGAACCGGGTCAACTACGTCCGCGGCCTGAGCATGTGACGCGTACGGGCAGCCGCCGCCCCACCCGCTCCCGAGGAAAGCCGCAGCCACGACAGCTGCGGCTTTCGCCATGTCCGGCCGTTCTTCCGTCAGCCGCAGAGCACATCACAACCCCGCTGGCAAGACCTGTGGCAGAACGTCCGATTCCCGCATGCAGCGGTCGAAAGCGAATTGACTCGACGTCACGGTGCGAGGCGAGATGGCTGTGATCGCCGGCGCTTCGCACACAAGCGCGATCAGAAACGGCAAGGAGACGACCATGCGCATACTTCTCACCGGCCCGGCCGCGGCCGGCCACCTGTTCCCGATGGTGCCCACCGCCCAGGCCCTGCGCGCCGCCGGGCACGACATCCTGTTCGCCGCCTCGCGGCCGATGGACCAGATCCGGTCCGCCGGCTTCCCGATCGTCGAGATCGGCGACGGCCGCAGCATGCGGGAGCTGTTCGAGGAGGCCAACGACGGGCAGTTCAGCTACAACGGCGGCGGCGGCCTCACCCAGGACGGGCTCTTCGACCTGGCCGCCCGCGCCTTCGCCCACGCCGCCCGCCCCACCGTCGACGGCCTGCTGGACGCCGCCACCGCGTGGGGCGCCGACCTGCTCGTGCACGGCGCCTTCCAGGCCGCGGCCCCGCTGGTGGCGGCCAAGCTCAAGATCCCGTCGGTGCTCCACAACTACGGCATCCCGACCGGCCGCGACATCGTGGAGCGCCTCGCCGCCAACTTCACCGACGTCTACGAGCAGCACGGCGTGGCCGGCCCGGTCACGCCCACCTCGCTCAGCATCGGCCCGCTCGGCGGCGACCCGGACGGCCTGCGGATGCGCTACGTGCCCTACAACGGCGGTGGCGTCGTCCCGTCCGAGTTCCTCCGCCCGGCCGACCGCCCCCGGGTCCTGATCACCCTGGGCACCGTCGTCGCCGCCGTCGACGGCGTCAGCGCCATCGCCCGCCTGGTCGAGGCCGCCGCCTCGGTCGACGCGGACTTCCTGCTCGCCGTCGACGACGCCGACCTCGCCCCGCTCGGCACCCTGCCCGACAACGTCCGCGCCCTGCCCTGGGTGCCGCTCGCCGAGCTGGTCCGCCACTCGGACGCCGTGATCCAGCACGGCGGCGCGGGCACCACCGGCACCACCCTCAGCGCCGGCATCCCCCAGCTGCTGCTCCCCCAGGGCGCCGACAACTTCTTCGTCGCCGACGTCCTCACCGCCGCCGGCATCGCCCTGCGCTCCACCTCCGACACCGTCGACAGCGAGATCCTGACCCGCCTCCTCACCGACCCCGACCTCCGCGCGGCCGCCACCCGCGTCCAGGCCGAGAACGACGCCCTCCCCACCCCCGCCGCCATGGTCCCCACCCTCGAAGCCCTGGTGACCGAAGCCCGCTGAGCCACCCGGCGCCACCCGAAAAGCAAGAAAGCCGCAGGTCAGGTGACCTGCGGCTTTCTCCGTACGGAGCGGGCGACGAGAATCGAACTCGCGCTCTAAGCTTGGGAAGCTCATGTTCTACCATTAAACTACGCCCGCCTGATGAGCCGTCAGGGACCGCTCGATCGCCTTCACTGTACCCCATCCGTGACGCCGGTTGCACGGGTGGCCAGGGGACGTGGCGGAGCCGGGTGGGGCGGGGTGGGGGGCGTACTGTTTGGGCCGCGTGAGAGTGCTCCGGCGGGTGGGGTCGGGGGCGGCGAGCCATGGTGTGGAATGTCCGGAACATCCCCTAATGTGACGCTGTCCCGGGGCTCGGTCCGCCGGGGCGCGATGAGTACGGGTGAGTACTGGGTTAGGGATGGGAAGGGGATCGATGGAGCAGCGCGCCGTCGTTCGTTGTGCCGAGGGGCACCTGTTCAGCACCACCACGTTCCCGATGCAGAACCTCGGACCCGGCCGGCTGGGGCCCGGCCGGCTGATCCGCTGTCCGCAGTGTGGACGGCTGAGGAGTTCGGTGCTGGCCGACGTGCGGGAGCTGTCGGAGCCGCAACTGGCCCGGGCGCTGCGGCTGGCGGCCGCTGAGTTCCTGGCCTGACGGCCGGCGCGAGGACGGAAGGGGCCCCGGGCGGATTCGTCCGGGGCCCTGTCGTGCACGTAACCTCGAAGCGTGCTGCTCTCTGACAAGGACATCCGGACCGAGATCGACCTGGGCCGGGTCATGATCGACCCGTTCGACCCGGCGATGATCCAGCCCTCAAGTATCGACGTGCGCCTCGACCGCTTCTTCCGCGTGTTCGAGAACCACCGGTACCCGCACATCGACCCCTCCGAGGAGCAGCCGGACCTCACCCGGCTGGTCGAGCCGGACGGCGACGAGGCGTTCATCCTGCACCCGGGCGAGTTCGTGCTGGCCTCGACGTACGAGGTCATCACGCTGCCCGAGGACGTCGCGTCCCGGCTGGAGGGCAAGTCGAGTCTGGGCCGGCTGGGCCTGCTGACGCACTCCACGGCCGGCTTCATCGACCCCGGTTTCAGCGGCCACGTGACGCTGGAGCTGTCGAACGTCGCGACGCTGCCGATCAAGCTGTACCCGGGGATGAAGATCGGACAGCTCTGCCTGTTCCGGCTCTCCTCGCCGTCGGAGCACCCGTACGGCTCGGAGCGCTACGGCTCGCGCTACCAGGGCCAGCGCGGCCCGACGCCGTCGCGTTCGTACCTGAACTTCCACCGCACCAAGGTCTGAGCCACAGCGCTGAGCCTCAGCAGAGTACACGCACGGCGGGCGGCCACCCTCAGCGCGAGGGTGGCCGCCCGCGGCGTTGTCAGGCCGCTCCGGCCTCTCAGGCCCGCTTCGGGCGGGTGACGGCGACCAGCTCGGTGCCGTCCTCCGACAGCCGCAGCTCGGTGCGGAGCTCGGCCAGCTCGCCGAGGTGGTGCAGGTGGGTGCCGCCGCAGAAGATCTGCGCGCCGCCCTCGGGCAGCTCGCAGTGCCACTGGCGGCGGGCGGTGAGCTCGGGGCCGGGCACCTCGATGCGGACCGGGGCGTCGGCGGCGACCCAGGCGGCGAGCTGCGCGTTGACGGCCTCGGTGAGGGCGGGCAGGGCGTCGGCGAGGGCCGGGAGGTCCTCGGTGGCGTCCGCCGTGAAGCCCTTCTTCTTGAGCGACTTGCCGAGCCGGTAGGTGTCCGTGCTGGCCTCGGTGTCCATCACCGAGCCGGCCATCGCGAGGCTGTCGAAGTCGGGGTTGCCGAAGGCGTCGGAGCGGCCCGGGTCCTTGCGCCAGCGCGGGGCGAGTGCGGCGTTGAGGGCGAGGGCGAGCAGGTGGCAGCCGCTGTGCGAGGCGCTGAGGGCGGCCCGGCGCCCGGCGTCGACGGTGAGCACGACGGTGCGCCCGACGAGGTCGCCGGGGTCGGTCGTGAGGACGTGCAGGACCAGCCAGGACCACTCCTCGTCGCCGCGCCGCACCGGGATGTCGGCGCCGACCAGCGGGGCGCCGCCGTCCGGGCCGACCGCGCCGGTCAGGCAGTCGACGACGGCCAGCTCGGTGCCGTCCACGGTGAGGGTGCCGAGGTCGGCGGGCTGGTCGGGCCAGGTGTGGTCGAGCGGGTGGAACGGGGTGACCGCGGTGACGACGGCCCAGCGGCCGTCGGCCAGCGGGTGCACCGCGAGCACCGGGGACTCGCCGGTCACCGCCCCGGCCGGGAAGCTGACGTGGGTGGTGGGGAGGGTCATGCCTGGCTCCGGTGACGTCGAACGAGGAAGCGGGTGGACGGGCCCCGCCGGGCGGGACCCGTCCACCATTCTGCCGTCCGGTGCTCGGCCCAGGGTCGGCAGCTTGCTCAGCCCAGGGTCGGCAGCTTGATCAGGACCAGCAGCGCGACCAGCTGGACCGCCGCGGCGGCCGCCGCCTTGCCCCAGGGCAGGTCGTGCACCCGCCGGACCATCGTGGTCAGCAGGAACGCGCAGAACGCCCAGGTGGCCCAGCCGACGACCTGGACGACCGCGCTGCCGGACGGCAGCACCAGGGCGAACAGCAGCCGCGGCGCGTCGGTCAGCCAGCCGATCAGTGCGGCGAGGCCGACCGTCGACTTCCAGGGGCCGTCCCCGCCGAGCTGGCGGGCCAGGGCATAGGTGACCGCGCCGAAGATCGCGCCGGTGACGGTGAAGCCGATGGCAGCGGCGACCATGCCGGTCAGCGCGACGGTGAAGGTCGAGTTGACGATGTCGTCGTGGGTCAGGCCGATGCCGAGCACCGCGAGCGCGCCGTACAGCAG
Source organism: Kitasatospora aureofaciens (assembly GCF_019192735.1). Lineage (GTDB taxonomy): Bacteria > Actinomycetota > Actinomycetes > Streptomycetales > Streptomycetaceae > Kitasatospora > Kitasatospora aureofaciens_A. Next base: position 158,753 of record NZ_JAHTKP010000014.1, on the reverse strand, counting down.
CGAGACGGTGAGGGCAGGGAGCCAGACCTGGTGGTCGCGGACGCGGTCGAAGGTCACGGCCGGGGCGCGGACGATGCCGGTCAGCAGCTCGCGCCAGTGCGGGCGCGGCCCGGAGACGTGCGGGGCGGACTGACCGCCGGCGCGGTAGACGGTGACGTTGTCCTGGCCGTACGGCGGCTGCTGGTGGTCCCCCTGGGGGTACCCGCCGCCCTGGTCGTAGCCCTGCTCGTAGTAGCCCTGGCCCTGGTAACCCTGGGTCGGGTACTCCTCGTGCGACGGCTGCGCCGCGTACGGGTCGCCGCCGGTCGGGAAGGCCCGGGTGTTCCCGGGCCGGTCGGCGGCGTACGGGTCGTGCCCGGCCGGGCCACCGCCCGCCCCCGGGTGCGGGGCCGTGAAGTACTCCGGTCCGTCCGTCTGCCCGTGCCCCCCGGGCGCCCCCGCCGGCGGCGGAGAGGCCGACCACCCGCCGTGGGGGTCGGCGCCCTGACCGCTGTCGTATCGATTACCAGCCACGTTCCGAAGGTACCCGTCCGGCCCAGTCCGCGTCGGCCCCGGACAGAGCCGGGGCCGGTTTGCAGCGAGCCTGAGACGAACGGGAGCGAGCCTGGACCGAAGGGTCCGAAACCCCTCCCGGGGCTAGCGCTGCGCGGTGACCGCCGGCCCGTGCACCGCGGCCGCCGCCGAGGCGCCCGCCGGACAGCCGCCCGGACCGGCCGAGGTGCGGACCGCGCCGACCGGCAGCAGTGTGCCGCAGGCGATCCGGATGCCGTTCGGCAGCTCGTTGTCGGACTCGACGATCGCACCGTCGCCGATCACCGCGCCATCCAGCGCGGAGCGATCGCCGACGGTGGCGAAGGCGCCCACGATGGAGTCCTTGACGAGGGTGTCCGGGCCGATCACCGCACCCGGCAGGATCACGCTGCCCTCGACGATCGCGCCCGCCTCGACCACCGCGCCCTCGGACACCACGGTGCCGCCGCTGAGCACCGCGCCGGGGTGGACGGTCGCGCCGGGCAGCAGCAGGGCGTCGCCGGTCGGCCCGGGGACGGCCGGGGAGTCGACCTTGCCGAGCACCAGGTCGGCCGAGCCGCGGACGAACGCGCCCGGGGTGCCGAGGTCCAGCCAGTACGAGGTGTCGACGACGCCGCGCAGCAGCGCGCCGGTGGCCAGCAGCTCGGGGAAGGTCTCGCGCTCGACGGACACCTCCCGGCCGGCCGGGATGCGGTCGATGACGGACCGGGTGAAGACGTAGCAGCCGGCGTTGATCTGGTCGGTGACGATCTGCTCGGGCGTCTCCGGCTTCTCCAGGAACTCCAGCACCCGCCCGTCCTCGTCGGTCGGCACCAGGCCGAAGGCGCGCGGGTCCTCGACCCGGGTGAGGTGCAGGGTGACGTCGGCCCCGGCGGCCACGTGGCCGTCGCGCAGGGCGGCGATGTCGACGCCGGACAGGATGTCGCCGTTGAAGACCAGGACCGGCTCGTCGGGGCCGCAGGTGAGCCCGGAGGCGGCGTTGCGGATGGCCCCGCCGGTGCCCAGCGGCTCGCGCTCGGTCAGGTAGACCAGCTCGATGCCGTACGGGGTGCCGTCCTGGAAGTGGTCCTCGAAGACCTCGGCGAGGTAGGAGGTTGCCAGCACCACGCGGGTGACACCGGCGGCCGCGGCGCGGGCCAGCTGGTGCGCGATGAACGGGACGCCTGCCACCGGCAGCATGGGCTTGGGGGTGTGGGTGGTCAGCGGACGCAGTCGCGTGCCCTTACCACCGACCAGCATGATCGCCTCGGTCATGGTCTGCGCTGTTCCCCTTGTGGTCTCTGCGGCCCGGCCCGGCGGGCCGATACCTCCGTCGGTGGTCTGGATCCGTCCGGTCATCTGCCCGGATCGGGTCGACCGGCCCGGGGGCCGGTCTGGCCTACTGTATTTCCTTCCAACCGAATGCCCGTCCGGCGGCCGTGCGATTGGCATCACGTGCCTGCGGCCGATGGAGCACAGCGGATGGAGCGCAGCCGCCGCACCGAGGCCCCAAAAGCCCGGCCCGGCGGGCGCTTTCGCGGCGACCGCCGGGCCGGGCAGTTGTAGCAGAACTGTCGAACAGAAGACGCTACGCGTCCACGGTCGCGGGCTCCTCGGCCTCGGCCGGCGGGGTCGCCTTGACCGAGTCGAGCAGCAGCTGGGCCACGTCGACCACCCGCAGGTGCTCCTTGGCCGCGCCCTCGTTCTTCTTGCCGTTGACCGAGTCCGAGAGCATCACCAGACAGAACGGGCAGGCGGTGGAGACGATGTCCGGGTTGAGCGACAGCGCCTCGTCCACGCGCTCGGTGTTGATCCGCTTGCCGATGCGCTCCTCCATCCACATGCGGGCACCGCCGGCGCCGCAGCAGAAGCCGCGCTCCTTGTGCCGGTGCATCTCCTGCTGGCGCAGACCCGGAACCTTGTCCATGATCTCGCGCGGCGGGCTGTAGACCTTGTTGTGGCGGCCCAGGTAGCAGGGGTCGTGGTAGGTGATCAGGCCCTCGACCGGGTTCACCGGGATGAGCTTGCCCTCGTCGATCAGGTGCTGCAGCAGCTGGGTGTGGTGGATGACCTCGAAGTGGCCGCCCAGCTGCGGGTACTCGTTGGCGATGGTGTTGAAGCAGTGCGGGCAGGTGGCGACGATCCGCTTGACCGGAGCGTCCTCCAGGGCCGCGTTCAGCGTCTCGACGTTCTGCGCGCCGAGCATCTGGAAGAGGAACTCGTTGCCCAGGCGGCGGGCGGAGTCACCGGTGCAGGACTCCTCCTTGCCGAGGATCGCGAACTTCACGCCCGCGGTGTGCAGCAGCTCGGCGAAGGCCTTGGTGGTCTTCTTGGCGCGGTCCTCCAGGGCGCCGGCGCAGCCGACCCAGTAGAGGTACTCGACCTCGGCCGGATCGATGTCCTCGCCGATCACCGGCACCTCGATGCCGGTCTCCTTCTTGAGCTCCTTGACCCAGTCCAGGCGGGCCTTGGTGGCCATGCCCCACGGGTTGCCCTTGTTCTCCAGGTTCTTGAGCATCGTCCCGGCCTCGGTCGGGAACGAGGACTCGATCATCACCTGGTAGCGGCGCATGTCGACGATGTGGTCGATGTGCTCGATGTCCACCGGGCACTGCTCGACGCAGGCGCCGCAGGTGGTGCAGGACCACAGCACGTCCGGGTCGATGACGCCGTTCTCTTCGGCGGTGCCGATCAGCGGGCGCTCGGCCTCGGCGAGAGCCGCCGCCGGGACGTCCTTGAGCTGCTCGGACGTGGCGGTCTCGTTACCCTCCATGTCCTTGCCGCCCCCGGCCAGCAGGTACGGCGCCTTGCCGAAGGCGTGCTCGCGCAGGCCCATGATCAGCAGCTTCGGCGAGAGCGGCTTGCCGGTGTTCCAGGCGGGGCACTGCGACTGGCAGCGGCCGCACTCGGTGCAGGTGGAGAAGTCGAGGATGCCCTTCCAGGAGAAGTGCTCGACCTGGGAGACGCCGAAGACGGCGTCCTCGGCCGGGTCCTCGAAGTCGATCGGCCGGCCGCCGGAGGTCATCGGACGGAGGGCGCCGAGCGCGGTGCCGCCGTCCTCCTCGCGCTTGAAGTAGATGTTGAAGAACCCGAGGAAGCGGTGCCAGGCCACACCCATCGAGGGGTTGATGCCGATGGTGGTCGCCCACGCGAACGAGATGCAGATCTTCAGCATCGCGAACAGGTAGATCAGGTTCGCCAGCGTGCCGTGCGACAGCCCGCTGAGCGCGGAGACCAGTGGGTACGAGACCAGGTGCTCCGGCCCGTACGAGTCGACGCCTTCGAGGGCGCCCTCCAGCGCGCGCAGCATCAGGATGCAGATGCCGATGCCGAGGATCGTGTACTCGACGTAGAAGGCCTGCCAGGCGATCGAGCCGGCGAAGCGCGACTTGCGGCCGGACCTCGACGGCAGGCTCATCAGCCGGATCACCATCAGGGTCAGGATGCCCAGCGTGGTCAGGGTGCCGACCAGCTCGACGAAGAGCTGCCAGATCATCCAGCGGCCGATGATCGGCAGCGCGAACTCGGCGTCGAAGAGCTGGCCGAAGGCGTTGACGATGGTCAGCACCAGGCTGAAGAAGCCGACCGCGACGAACCAGTGGGCGATGCCGACGATCCCCCAGCGGTTCATCCGGGTGTGGCCGACGAACTCGATCGCGACGGTCTTCACCCGCTGGACGGGCTGCCCGAAGCGGGTGGAGTCCGGCTGGCCGGTTCTCACCACCTTGAAGATGTACAGCGCCGCACGGGCGGCGAGCGCGGTACCGATCACGAACGTGACCAGCGAGATGACGATCGCTGCTAGCTGCATCGGCTCTCCGTCTCCTGCGGCTTCCTGTTGAGCAGTCTCTGGGGTTCTACAAAGCGAGTGTACTCGTCGGTAACTTGCCGGGCCGACGGCCCGGACAATACCGCTCGTTAACAGTTCTCCAGAAGGTTCTCAAGCTATGGCGGCAGTCACGTAAGTCCACACTCGCCGCACACTCCACGCCACCGGGGCCACGTGACGCAGCAAAGTTGAGCGACCAGGACTCATAGCTGTTGACGCCACCCGTCGGATGGTGCATCCTTGAGCCTGTAAAGCTCAACTCTTCCGTGGAGGTATCTACGATGGCACGCGCGGTCGGCATCGACCTCGGCACGACGAACTCGGTCGTCAGCGTTCTGGAGGGTGGCGAGCCCACCGTCATCACGAACGCCGAGGGCGCGCGGACCACGCCGTCCGTCGTCGCTTTCGCAAAGAACGGCGAGGTCCTGGTCGGCGAGGTGGCCAAGCGCCAGGCGGTCACCAACGTCGACCGAACCATCCGCTCGGTCAAGCGCCACATGGGCACCGGGTGGAAGATCAACCTGGACGGCAAGGACTTCAACCCCCAGCAGATCAGCGCCTTCATCCTGCAGAAGCTGAAGCGGGACGCCGAGGCCTACCTGGGCGAGACCGTCACGGACGCCGTCATCACCGTCCCGGCGTACTTCAACGACTCCGAGCGGCAGGCCACCAAGGAGGCCGGTGAGATCGCGGGCCTCAACGTCCTGCGCATCGTCAACGAGCCGACCGCGGCCGCCCTCGCCTACGGCCTGGACAAGGACGACCAGACCATCCTGGTCTTCGACCTCGGCGGTGGCACCTTCGACGTCTCCCTGCTGGAGATCGGCGACGGGGTCGTCGAGGTGAAGGCCACCAACGGTGACAACCACCTCGGTGGCGACGACTGGGACCAGCGCGTCGTCGACCACCTGGTCAAGGTCTTCCAGTCCGGCCACGGCGTCGACCTGTCCAAGGACAAGATGGCCCTGCAGCGTCTGCGCGAGGCCTCCGAGAAGGCCAAGATCGAGCTGTCCTCGTCCTCCGAGACCTCGATCAACCTGCCCTACATCACGGCCTCCGCCGAGGGCCCGCTGCACCTGGACGAGAAGCTCACCCGCGCCCAGTTCCAGCAGCTCACCGCCGACCTGCTGGAGCGCTGCAAGGTCCCGTTCCACAACGTGATCAAGGACGCCGGCATCTCGCTCTCCGAGATCGACCACGTCGTCCTGGTCGGTGGCTCGACCCGTATGCCGGCCGTCGCCGAGCTCGTCCGCGAGCTGACCGGCGGCAAGGACGCCAACAAGGGCGTCAACCCGGACGAGGTCGTCGCCATCGGCGCCTCGCTCCAGGCCGGTGTCCTCAAGGGCGAGGTCAAGGACGTCCTGCTGCTCGACGTCACCCCGCTGTCCCTCGGCATCGAGACCAAGGGCGGCATCATGACCAAGCTGATCGAGCGCAACACCACGATCCCGACCAAGCGCTCGGAGATCTTCACCACGGCCGAGGACAACCAGCCGTCCGTGCAGATCCAGGTCTACCAGGGCGAGCGCGAGATCGCCGCGTACAACAAGAAGCTCGGCATGTTCGAGCTGACCGGCCTGCCGCCGGCGCCCCGCGGCCTGCCGCAGATCGAGGTCACCTTCGACATCGACGCCAACGGCATCATGCACGTCGGCGCCAAGGACCTCGGCACTGGCAAGGAGCAGAAGATGACCGTCACCGGCGGCTCCTCGCTGCCGAAGGACGAGGTCGACCGCATGCGCCGCGAGGCCGAGCAGTACGCGGAGGACGACCACAAGCGCCGCGAGGCCGTCGAGACCCGCAACTCCGCCGAGCAGCTCGTCTACTCGACCGAGAAGTTCATCGCCGACAACGCGGACAAGCTCCCGGCCGACGTCAAGACCGAGGTCGAGACCGCCATCGGCGAGCTCAAGGAGGCCCTGAAGGGCGAGGACATCGCGAAGATCCGCGAGGCCTCGGAGAAGGTCTCCACCACCGCCCAGAAGCTCGGCCAGGCCCTCTACGCCAACGCCGACGCGGCCGGTGCCGCCCCGGCCGGCGACTCCGCCGCCCACGGCAAGGACGACGACGTCGTCGACGCCGAGATCGTGGACGACGAGAAGCACGACAAGCCCAAGGGCGGTGCGGCATGACCAAGCCGCAGGGTGGCAAGCCCGGCGACGACTCCGCCGAGGAGGCCGTGATCAAGGCCGCCGAGGAGGCTGTCGCTGCCGGTGCTTCGGACTCCTCGGATGCCGCGGGTGCGGCGGGTGCCTCCGGCGCCTCGGGTGCCGACGACCTCGCCACCGCCAAGCGTGAGGTCGCCGAGCGCACCGCCGACCTCCAGCGCCTCCAGGCCGAGTACCAGAACTACCGCAAGCGGGTCGAGCGGGACCGGCTCACGGTCCGCGAGATCGCGGTCTCCAACATCCTGGAGTCCCTGATCCCGGTCCTCGACGACATCGGCCGGGCCCGCGAGCACGGCGAGGTGACGGGCGGCTTCAAGTCCGTCGCCGAGTCGCTGGAGACGGTCGTCGCCAAGCTGGGCCTCCAGCAGTTCGGCAAGGAGGGCGAGCCCTTCGACCCGACCATGCACGAGGCGCTGATGCACAGCTACTCCTCGGACGTCACCGAGGACACCTGTGTGCAGATCCTCCAGCCCGGCTACCGGATCGGCGAGCGGATCATCCGCCCGGCGATGGTCGCGGTCGCGGAGCCCCAGCCGGGCACCCAGACCACGGCCGGCCCGGACGCCGACGCGGCCAAGTCCGGCGAGTCGGACAAGACCGACGGTGGCTCGGACAGCTGACAACCTGTGACAGCTGACAACCAGTGCGCTGCGGAGTCGTACGCCGGCCAGTACGGCGGCCGGCTCCGCAGCGCGCTGTCGGCAGCGGCCCACGGCGGCCAGGCTGTTGACAGCGCAGTGACGATGGACATCGGGAGGTGGCGGAGGCCGTGAGCGAGCGCAGCGAGCGAACCGTCAGAAGGTGCACGTGGCGCGAAGCGGCTGCCGAGCGAAGCGAGGTGGGCGCATGAGCGGCAAGGACTTTGTCGAGAAGGACTACTACAAGGTCCTCGGCGTGCCCAAGGACGCCACCGCCACCGAGATCAAGAAGACCTACCGCAAGCTCGCGCGCGAGTTCCACCCCGACGCCAACAAGGGTGACGCCAAGGCCGAGGAGCGGTTCAAGGACATCTCCGAGGCGTACGACGTCCTCTCCGACGAGAAGCGCCGCAAGGAGTACGACGAGGCCCGCAGCCTCTTCGCCAACGGCGGCTTCCGTTCCGGCGGCCCCGGCACCGGCAGCTACAGCTTCGACTTCGGCGACCTCTTCAGCGGCAGCCAGGGCGGCGGGGGCGGCGGCATCGGCGACGTCTTCGGCGGCCTCTTCAACCGGACCGGCCGGCAGGCCCAGCCCCGGCGCGGCGCCGACGTCGAGACCGAGGTCACCCTCTCCTTCGAGGAAGCCGTCGACGGCGCGACCGTCCCGCTCCGGATGACCAGCCAGGCCCCGTGCCGCAGCTGCAACGGCACCGGCGCCAAGTCCGGCACCACCCCGCGGGTCTGCCCGACCTGCGTCGGCGCCGGCACCGTCAGCCGCGGCCAGGGCGCGTTCGCGCTCTCCGAGCCCTGCAAGGACTGCCGCGGCCGCGGCATGATCGTCGACGACCCGTGCACCGACTGCCACGGCAGCGGCCGGGCCAGCTCCGCCCGCACCATGCAGGTCCGCATCCCGGCCGGCGTCCAGGACTCCCAGCACATCCGGCTCAAGGGCAAGGGCGCCCAGGGCGAACGCGGCGGCCAGCCCGGCGACCTCTTCGTCACCGTGCACGTCGACGCGCACCCGGTCTTCGGCCGCAAGGGCGACAACCTCACCGTCACCGTCCCGGTCACCTTCCCCGAAGCCGCCCTCGGCGGCACCATCGAGGTGCCCACGCTCAACGGCCCCGCGGTGAAGCTCAAGCTGCCCCCGGGCAGCGCCAACGGCCTCACCATGCGCGCCCGCGGCAAGGGCGCCACCCGCAAGGACGGCACCCGCGGCGACCTCCTCGTCACCGTCGAGGTCGTGGTGCCGCAGCACGTCACCGGCGACGCGCTGAGCGCCCTGGAGCAGTACCGCGAGGCCACCGCCTCCGACGACCCACGAGCCGCCCTGTTCCGGGCGGCGAAGGGAGCGTGACGACCAGATGACCCCGATGACGCCCGACAGCCCGATCGGCCCCGGCCTCGGCGAGGGCCTGCCCACCGACGGCCGCCGCCCCCGGCGGACGGCGGCGCCCCCGCAGTACGTGCTCACCGAGGACACCCCGGTGTACGTGATCTCGGTCGCCGCCGAACTCTCCGGCCTCCACCCGCAGACCCTCCGCCAGTACGACCGCCTCGGCCTGGTCAGCCCCGACCGCACCGCCGGCCGCGGCCGCCGCTACTCCGCCCGCGACATCCAGCAACTGCGCGACGTCCAGCGGCTCTCCCAGGACGAGGGCATCAACCTGGCCGGCATCAAGCGGATCATCGAGCTGGAGAACCAGGTCACCGCCCTCCAGGCCCGCATCACCGAACTGGCCGACTCCCTCGAAGGCGCCGCCGCCGCCCTCCAACAGCGCGAGGCCGCCGTCCACGCCTCCTACCGCCGCGACCTCGTCCCCTACCAGCCCCCGACCCCCCAGTCGAGCGCCCTGGTCGTCTGGCGCCCGAAGCGCTGACCTGGCTGTACAGCCCTCGCCGCCGGCTCCCTCCTGTTCGGGGGGTGCCGGCGGCTTGCGTGTGGTGAGAGAGTGCTGTACCGGGCAAGCACGGTCGATCTGCCTGCGACAAGGTATCTCGCCAGCTCAATCATGAGCGCCGTTTAAGATCCTTGCCACAGAAGACGACAGTCGCGTTGACTACTTATCCGGTCAACACAAGGAGCCGAAGATGAGTGGGCGAGAGCACGCAGGGACAGTACCCAGCGCATCACGCATCCTGTCCGAGGACGCCCGAAAGCTCTATCTGAAGGCCGTGAACGAAAACGGTCGCCTCACTCGGAGCGCAAGTTCGACTGCCGAAACCCCGGCCCTTGAGGAATTGCTGGACCTCGGACTGCTGATTCCCGATAGCGATGAGCCCGGCGCACTGCTGGCCGTCGACCCGGCACAACTCGCCAGCAGTCTGAGTTCGTCATGGCAACGTCAGGCCCTGGATTTGCTTTCGAGGGCGGTGGCACTACCAGCAGATCTCAGCGATCTCGCCGAGGCCTTCCACGCTCCGGACACCACCGGCGGATCGATCGAGTATGTCCGCGGGAAAGCCCTCATTAATCAGCGGCTTCAACAGTCGGCGGCTGCCGGAGTCATGGAAGGACTTTCCATGCAGCCGGGCGGCCCAAGGCCGGCAGAAATGCTTTCCTCGTTCCTGGAGCGCGACCTCGACATCCTGCGGCACGGCGCCTCAATGCGAACGATCTACAATGCCAGCACTCGGTACCACCAGCCGACACGGGACTACGTGGCGCAGCTGACCAAGGAAGGGTGGCAATTTCGAACTCTCGACGAGCCGTACGCCCGACTGATTATCGTGGACCGCAGAGTGGCCGTCATCCCGGTCGTCGACGACAGCCTGGCTGCCTTTGTCTACGATCCGGCTGTCATCAATTTTCTGATCGAGGAGGTCTTCGAGCGGAGCTGGAGCAGGGCGCTGGAATTCGACGGCGATCGCGCCGTACCGCACCAAGTGGTATCCCGACTCCGGCAGACCATAATCGACCTGCTACTCGCCGGAACCAATCATCGGGTCATCGCACGGAGGCTCGGCATAAGCGAGCGCACCCTCGCCCGCCATATCGCAGAAATGCGGGAGGAGTACAACGTCGACTCCCTCTTCCAGCTCGGTTATGTTCTTGGCCGCTCCCCAAGGCAACAAACAGACTGAGAATCGACCACCGAGGAGAAGACTCCCGCCGTCCCGGCGAATCCCGCGCTTCTACCTGCTCCCGTCCGGCCAGGAAGCGCCTTTACCTCGATTCAGCCCCAATGCAGGTCGTCCGCAACAACCGCCATTGCGGTGATCCTGGGGGCACTGGCCTGCCCATGGTCCGGCGAGAGAAAGCCACCGGCCAGCACAGCTATGCCGAGGAGCATCGGAAGCGCAACCTTACGGACGAGTCGGCGCATGTGAGACACGGACCCACCCTCCTACTCTCAAGAGCTCTGCGAGCTGGACCAATAGCACTGGCGTCCACATGATGCCGCAAGTTCCGCAAGAGTGTCATCTCCCCTACCCCAACGAGAGCGTCATCTCTCTGCCAGGCATCCAGATGACAGGGCGGGACGCTGGACGCGACCGCAGGCACTGATAGACGATCAGTTCGCTCCCAATGGTCCAGCTCAGATAGCAGACTTGCCGCTGTACCGTCAATTATCCGCCAGATCTCCCCGGATCTTTGAAGCAGTAACTACTGTCCCCAGCGCCTGCCGGCACCGCATCCACCACCCGGTCGGCCTTCCCCCGGAGTCGACATGACCGAGCCCTACCTGCGTCACCACGACAGCCAGGCCCCCGAGGGCCGGCGTGCACGTGTGTTTCTGGCCGCGCCGCTGATGCGGTTGACCGGGCCGGCGGACAGTGTGGTGACGCTTGCCAGCCGGACGCGGCTGACGACGCTTCGCACCACGCTGCTCCGCAGCGGTGCCGCCGTGTACAGCGCGCACCACAGTGACGCCTGGACCGTCGCCGGGCGGGCGCCGGAGCCGCGGGTCCCGTCGGACTTCCGGGCGCTGCAGTCGGCGGACCTGGTGTTCGCCTACGTCGGGGCACCGCTGTCGGCCGGGGTGAGCCTGGAGCTGGGGTGGGCGTCGGCGCTGCGGAAGCCGATCGTCCTCCTCGTCGACGAGGCCATCACGCACAACCCGCTGATCGCCACCATCGAGCAGGTCGCCCCCGTCCTGCCGCTGGTCTTCGACGACACCTGGTCGCAGGAGGCCCTCAACCACACGGTGGAGACCGCGCTCGACTGGGCCGGCATGGCACTGTCCCTGCGCGAGGGCTTCTGGACCGCCCCCGGCGAGCAGTTCAACGTCCCCCGCCAGCAGCCCCCCGTGGCCGGCCGCGTCGGGTACTGGCCCTCCGGTGCCGCCACCGGCTGAGCGGTGGCGCTCACTCACCGGACTCCCCCGTCCGGGCTCCCCGCATCTGCCGGCCCAGTTGGAACAGCGTCTCCGCGTCGTAACAGCTCACGCAGCCGGGCGATGTGGCCGGCCACCGTCCGCTCGCTCAGCCCCAGGCGGCCGGCGATCGCCCGCTGCCTGAGCCCCTTCGCCAGGAGGTGGCTGACCTGCTCACCGATCCGGGCAGCCACCGAGCGCGGATTGACGGCGCAGAAGAACCCGTCCGACACGTACGGCTTGAGCAACCCCAGGTCGAGCAACGCCTGGACCGCTTCCGTGTCCCGCTGCGGACGTCGGCGATGCGGATACGGCCGCCCGCGCGCAGGACCGCGCCGTACAGCTCGCGGGCGGCGGCGTCGGGAAGCTGTCGGTCGTGGTCAGTCATCCCGCTCCCCCCGTAGTTGCCAGCCGAGTTGGAAGAGGGTCTGGGCGCCGTAGCGGTCGCGGAGGCGGGAGATGTGGGCGGCGACGGTGCGTTCGCTGAGGCCGAGGCGGGTGGCGACGGCGCGTTGGGTGACGCCGCGGGCGAGCAGGCGGCCGATGCGGATGGTGGTGGGGGGTGGGGGGTTGAGGTGGTGGTCGGCGGGGGTGGCGCGGGACCAGTCGCGTTCGAAGTGGGCGACGAGGAAGGCGATGGCGGCGGGGTCGGTGAGGAAGGCGGCCCGGGTGGCGTCCTCGGCGGCGGGGATGACGGCGACGGTGCGGTCGAAGATCATCACGCGCTGGTAGGGCTCGTTCAGGACGCGGACCTGGGCGCCCTGGCCGGTTCTGAGCAGGATCTGGCGCTGGGCCGTGCGGTCGGTGACGGTGACGGGCTGGTAGAGGATCCGCATGGCACAGCCGCGTTTGAGGAGGGCGAGGTCCTGGGCGAGGGCCATCCGCAGGACGTCGAGGGGGCGCCGGCCGGGCTGGGCGGCCAGGAACTCCTCCTTGCAGTCGGAGAGGAGTTCGGTGATGCGTTGACGGATGTCGGCGTTGCCCTCGATGTGGGTGGCCTCGCCGGTGCGGGAGGAGGCGCGCGGGACGGCGTCGTAGGCCCGGGTGAGCGGCGCGAGGGCCGTCGGGAGGCTCTCGGTGTGGACGAGGAGGCGGGTGGCGCGGGTGCGGAGTTCGGTGCCGAGGCGGTCCCCGACGGCGCGCGGGTTGACGGCGGTGTAGCCGGTGGCGGTGGGGGTGAGCAGGCCGCGGGCGACGAGGACGGCGAGGGTGGGGCGGTCGGCGGGGGCGAGGTCGTCGGGGCGCAGGTGCCCGCCGCGGCGGACGGTGGCGAGGTAGAGGGCCCGCTCGGCCGCGGTGGGCTCATCGGTCATCGCGGGAGCCTCGCATCAGCCAGCCGAGCTGGAAGAGGGTCTGGGCGCCGTAGCGGTCGCGGAGGCGGGAGATGTGGGCGGCGACGGTGCGTTCGCTGAGGCCGAGGCGGGTGGCGACGGCGCGTTGGGTGAGGCCGCGGGCGAGCAGGCGGCCGACCCGGTCGGGGGTGCTGCGGGCGGGGCCGTGGCCGAGGGCGGCGGCGGCCTCGGTGGTGTCGGCGCGGGCCCAGTCGCGTTCGAAGGCGCCGACCAGGAAGGTGATGGCGGCGGGGTCGGTGATGAACGCGGCGGTGCTGTTGTCGTCGTTGGCGGAGATCACGGCGACGGTGCGGTCGAAGACGATCAGCCGCTGGAAGGGCTCGTCGAGGATGCGGATGAGCGAGCCGTGCCGGGTGACCTCGTCGGCGTAGGCGAGGGCGGCCTGGTCGGCGAAGGCGACCGGCTGGTAGATGGTGCGCAACGAGCAGCCGCGCTGCAGGAGTTGGACGTCCTGGAGGAGGGCGACCTGGAGGGTGTCGGCGGGCCGGTGGCCGGGCTGGGCGGTGAGCACCTCGGTGCGGCAGTCGGAGACGAGCTGGGAGATCCGCTGGCGGATGTGGACGTGGCCCTCGACGTAGACGGCGCCGCCGGCCCGGCCGGGCGGGCGGGGCATGGCGTCGTAGGCCCGGGTGAGGCTGTCGAGGGCGCCGGGGAGGTTCTCGGCGCGGACCAACAGCCGGGTGGCCTCGCTGCGGAGTTCGGCGCCGAGGCGGTCGCTGACGGAGCGTGGGCTGACGGCGGTGTAGCAGGCGTCCATCGCGTTGGGCATCAGCAGGCCGATGTCGACGAGCTGGTGCAGGGCGGTGCGGTCGGTCTCGTGGACGCCGGTGAACGGGATCCGGCCGCCGGCGGCGAGGATCGACAGGTACAGCTGGCGGGCGGCCTCGTCGGGTTCTCCCGCGCCGGCGAGCCCGCCTGCGAAGGCGGCCGAACTCGCCTCCGTCAAGCCGGCCGTGCTCCCGTCCGCGAAGCCCACCGCGTTCCCGTCCGTGAGGTCCCCCGATCCCCCGTCCGCGGACTCGCCGTGGTCCGGAGCGACCGCCGGTTCCGCCGTCACGTCGCACACTCCCTGCCGGACGCCTGTCGGATGTGCTGTGCCCCGTGCCCGGCGTCCCCGATCGCGGGTGCTCATCGGCCACGGTATCCGGCGGTCGGCGGACCCCTGGGGCCCGGGTGCCGTCGCACCCGGGAGACCCAGGGGCCCGCCGTTGCCACGCCATACCAAGGCGCTTCCGGCGAGGCGGAGCAGCAACGCCTCGCCGGATCCGGTTCCGGGTGCCATCACCACACATGGCGTCCCGGCCGGTTGCTCTTCCCCCCGTTATGCAGGCACGGGACGTCCTGCATTCGCATTTGAAGAGCAAGTCGCCACCATCGGGCTGCGGTTGCCCGGACGGCTTGACGTGACTCCACCATCACAGCGTGACGGCCGGTGAACAAGTGCCACCCGAGTGCATGTTCTCGCAATTGCAGCTATCCGCACTACGGGGCTGCCGCGAGGGGCCGGGCGGTGGTTCGGATTCCGGTAAACGCCAAGGCCGGGAGGGTATACGGACGATCGCGGTGGGCGGTCAGATGCGACCTGCGCGTTCCTGCAGCAGGTCGGTTCCCGCGACCGGCGCGGGAACCGACCCCCCCAGCAGGGGTCACCGCGCCAGCAGCCGCCCACGCGCCAGCCCGGTGGCGGTGCCGGTCGCGGCGGCCGCCCAGGCGGCGGCCAGCAGCACGTACAGCCCGACGGACAGCGCGCTGAACCCGCCGAAGCCGGTGTGCCGGGCGAGCGCGGCGGTGCCGGTGACGCAGGTGCCGATCGGGAAGGTGGACGCCCACCAGGTCATCGCGAACGGCATGCCCGCCCGCCGGGCCCGCAGGTTGGCGGTGAGCGCGACGGCCAGCCAGAGCATCGCGACGCCGATCACCGCGACGCCGTACAGCTCGGCGAGGTCGAGCATGGCGGGCGCCAGCGCGGGCAGCACCGGGCGGGCGGCGTCGGCGAGCTGGTGGACGGCGGTGACGGACTGGCCGAGCGGCCCGAGCACCAGGAACAGCGACGGGGTGAGCGCGAGGGCCGGCAGCTTGCTGTGGAAGAGCCCGGTGAACACCACCGGCAGCAGCACCAGGGTGGCCAGCAGGCCGATGCCGAACAGGGCCCAGCAGCCGTACAGCATGGCCTGCTGCGGCTGGCCTGCCGGCAGGTGCGGGATCAGCGCGGGACCGGTGGCCGAGGCGACCAGCGGGGCGACCACGGGCAGCAGCCAGGTGGGGTTGGCCTCCAGCGCGGACACCGGGTGCCGGGTGATCATCAGGTACGGGATGCCGCCGGCCACGGCCAGCGCGTACAGGGTGCCGACGCCCCAGAGCACGGCGTCGACGGCGACGGCGGGGCCGGTGCCGATGACCCGGGAGCCGAGCAGCAGGGTGCCGAGGCCGACCGAAAGCAGGGCCATCGGCGGGCAGCCGTAGAAGACCGCGGTGGCCGGGTTGTCCAGCAGCTGGGCGCGGGCGGCCTCCCGGTGCCGGGTGAGGTGCACCACCCGGGCCGCGACCAGCACCAGCAGGGCGGCCAGCGCGAGCGCCCACAGCACCTCGCCGAAGCCGGTCAGCCCGGGCGGGCGCACCGGCAGGACGGCGGCGCCGTTGCCGAGGATCGCGGTGCCCATGACGGCGGCGTACCAGTTGGGGCCGAGCTGGGCGAGATCGAGCCGGGTGCGGGCGGCGGGGCGGGTGAGCGGGCGGACATCGGCCAAGGTGGACATGGACCCACCGTCCCTCCGGAAGCCGGCCACCGGTAGCGCCCGGCGTTCTATGAGGACATAGCCTGAACCTATGACCAGCACCCCGCGCACGCTCTCCCCGCGCGTCCCCGAACTCGGCGCCCTGGAGCTGCTGCTCGCGGTGGCCCGGCTGGGCAGCGTCGGACGGGCGGCGGCCGAGCTGGGCGTCAGCCAGCCGACCGCCAGCGCCCGGATCAAGGGCATGGAGCGGCAGATCGGCGTCCCGCTGCTGGAGCGCTCCCCCCGGGGCAGCCGGCCGACCGAGGCGGGCCGGCTGGTGGTCGAGTGGGCCCGGCAGGTGGTGGAGGCGGCGCAGGCGCTGGACGCCGGGATCGACGCGCTGCGCGAGCGGCGCGACGCCAAGCTGACGGTGGTCGCCAGCCTGACCGTCGCCGAGTACCTGATGCCGGGCTGGCTGATGGCGCTCTCCGAGGCCAGTCCGGGGACGGCGGTGACGCTGCGGACGGCGAACTCGGCGGAGGTCGCCGGGCACGTCCTGGCCGGGGACGCGGATCTCGGCTTCGTCGAGGGCCCGTCCACCCCGCCCGGGCTGGCCGGCGCGGTGGTGGCCGCGGACCGGCTGGTGGTCGTGGTGGCGCCCGGCCACCCGTGGACGCGCCGCCGGACGCCGCTGACCGGGCCCGAGCTGGCGGCGACGCCGCTGGTGCTGCGCGAGCCCGGATCGGGCACCCGGGAGGTGCTGGAGGCGGCGCTGGCGCCGTACGGGGGCGCGGCGCGGCCCCGGCTGGAGCTGGCCTCGTCGACGGCGCTGAAGGCGGCGGCGATGACCGGCGCGGGGCCGGTCTGCCTGAGCGAGCTGACGGTGGTGGAGGAGCTGGCGACCCGGCGGCTGGTCGCGGTGCCGCTGGCGGCGGGGCTGGACCTGCGGCGCCCCCTGCGGGCGGTGTGGCCGGCCGGGCAGCGGCCGACCGGTCCGGCCCGGGAGCTGCTGGTGCTCACCCGGCGGGCCTCCGGGCCGCTCGCCGAAAAGCAGGCGTGAGCGGAATGGAACGTGAGCTGGGGAGAACTTGAGCGGAATAGACTCAACTTAGTGCATGCTGTACCCAGCAGGACTGAAGGACGACGAGGGAGGAACCCCCAGCAGTGGACGCCAGCAAGTTCACCACCAAGACGCAGGACGCCCTGTCCGCCGCGATCCGGCAGGCCGGTGCGGCCGGGAACCCGGACGTCAAGCCGGTGCACATCCTGATCGCCCTGCTGGAGCAGCCCGAGGGTATCGCCAGGCCGCTGCTGGAGGCGGTCGGCGCGGACGTCGCGCGGACCGACGCGGAGGCGCGCCGCCAGCTGACCGCGCTGCCCAGCGCGAGCGGCTCGACGGTCGCCGCGCCGCAGCTCGCCCGGGACACCCTCGCGGTGCTCACCGAGGCCGGCAAGCGCGCCGACGACCTGGACGACCAGTACGTCTCCACCGAGCACCTGATGGTCGGCCTGGCCGCCGAGGGCGGGCCGGTCGCCGAGGTGCTGGTGCGCCAGGGCGCGACGCCCAAGGCGCTGCTGGCCGCGTTCAAGGACGTGCGCGGCAGCGGCCGGGTCACCTCGCCGGACCCGGAGGGCACCTACAAGGCGCTGGAGAAGTACGGCACCGACCTGACCCAGGCCGCCCGGGACGGCAAGCTCGACCCGGTGATCGGCCGCGACCAGGAGATCCGCCGGGTCGTCCAGGTGCTCTCGCGTCGCACGAAGAACAACCCGGTGCTGATCGGCGAGCCCGGCGTCGGCAAGACGGCCGTGGTCGAGGGCCTGGCGCAGCGGATCGTCGCCGGTGACGTGCCGGAGTCGCTGCGCGGCAAGCGGCTGGTCGCGCTGGACCTCAGCGCGATGGTCGCGGGCGCCAAGTACCGCGGCGAGTTCGAGGAGCGGCTGAAGGCCGTCCTGAACGACATCAAGCAGAGCAACGGCCAGGTCGTCACCTTCATCGACGAGCTGCACACCATGGTCGGCGCGGGCGCCGGCGGCGACTCCGCGATGGACGCCGGCAACATGCTCAAGCCGATGCTGGCCCGCGGCGAGCTGCGGATGGTCGGCGCCACCACGCTGGACGAGTACCGCGAGCGGATCGAGAAGGACCCGGCGCTGGAGCGCCGCTTCCAGCAGGTGCTGGTCGGCGAGCCCAGCGTGGAGGACTCGATCGCCATCCTGCGCGGCCTCAAGGGCCGGTACGAGGCGCACCACAAGGTGCAGATCGCGGACGCCGCCCTGGTCGCCGCGGCGACCCTGTCCAACCGGTACATCACCTCCCGCTTCCTGCCCGACAAGGCGATCGACCTGGTCGACGAGGCGGCCTCCCGGCTCCGGATGGAGATCGACTCCTCCCCGGTCGAGATCGACGAACTCCAGCGCTCCGTCGACCGGTTGCGGATGGAGGAGCTGGCCCTGGAGAAGGAGTCGGACCCGGCCTCGGTCGACCGGCTGGTCCGGCTGCGGCGCGATCTCGCAGACAAGAACGAGCAGTTGAGCGTCCTGACCGCCCGCTGGGAGCAGGAGAAGAAGAGCCTCAACCGGGTCGGCGAGCTCAAGGAGCGCCTGGACGACCTGCACGGCGCCCTCGAACGGGCCCAGCGCGACGGGGACTTCGAGCGTGCGTCGAAGCTGATGTACGCCGAGATCCCGGCTGCCGAGAAGGAACTCACCGACGCCCAGGAGCGCGCCGCGGACCAGGATGCGTCCGCCTCCATGGTCAAGGAAGAGGTCGGCCCGGACGACGTGGCCGACGTCGTCGCCTCCTGGACGGGCATCCCGGCCGGCCGCCTGCTGGAGGGTGAGAGCGCCAAACTCCTGCGCATGGAAGAGGAGTTGGGCAAGCGCCTGATCGGCCAGACCGAGGCCGTGCAGGCCGTCTCCGACGCGGTGCGCCGCACCCGCTCCGGCATCGCCGACCCGGACCGCCCGACCGGCTCGTTCCTGTTCCTCGGCCCGACCGGCGTCGGCAAGACCGAACTCGCCAAGGCCCTGGCCGACTTCCTGTTCGACGACGAGCGGGCGATGGTCCGGATCGACATGAGCGAGTACGGCGAGAAGCACTCGGTCTCCCGCCTGGTCGGCGCCCCGCCCGGGTACGTCGGCTACGAGGAGGGCGGCCAGCTCACCGAGGCGGTCCGCCGCCGCCCGTACAGCGTGGTGCTGCTGGACGAGGTGGAGAAGGCCCACCCGGAGGTCTTCGACGTGCTGCTCCAGGTGCTGGACGACGGCCGGCTCACCGACGGCCAGGGCCGCACGGTGGACTTCCGCAACGCGATCCTGATCCTCACCTCCAACCTGGGCAGTCAGTTCCTGGTCGACCCGGCCACCCCGGAGGACAAGAAGAAGGAGCTGGTGCTGGAGTCCGTCCGGGCCGCGTTCAAGCCGGAGTTCCTCAACCGGCTGGACGACATCGTGGTCTTCGACCCGCTGGGCACCGCCGAGCTGAGCCGGATCGTCGACCTCCAGGTGGCCCGCCTCGGCGAGCGGCTGCGCGAGCGGCGGCTCACCCTGGAGGTCTCCGCGGCCGCGCGCGACTGGCTGGCCCTCACCGGGTACGACCCGGCGTACGGCGCCCGCCCGCTGCGGCGGCTGGTGCAGTCCGCGATCGGCGACCAGCTGGCCCGGGCGATCCTCTCCGGCCAGGTGCACGACGGGGACACCGTCCTGGTCGAGCGCGACGAGGAGAACGACCGCCTCACCGTCCGTGCGCGCGGGCCGCTGGAGAAGTAGCCGGTAGGCACGTGCGGGCCGTCCTCTCCGGCGAGGGGGCGGCCCGTCGCGCTATGGCCCCGACAGCCCGTCAGCGCCTGCTGGTTGGCACGATCAGCTGCTCCCGGTACATGGCCGACTACCTGCAGATCTTCCGGCCGCTGCAACCCGGCGCAGGCCCGTCCGTACGCACCTGTACGGGCCCGAAACGAAGATCGGCCGACGGCCGGGTACCTCTGTGAGGCAGGGCCCGAATGAGGCAGGATGGGAGGTGGAAAGGGCGGCCTCTCATTGCCGGCCACCACGTGCACTGAGGAAGAGGACCCCCATGAGCATCGACCCGTCGTCCATCCCGTCGTTCGGCGCCCCCCAGGGCGGCCAGCCCGGCGGCCAGGGGCGGCCGGCCGGTCCGCCGCCGATCGTCGTCCCGGACCAGAACCTGGTGGCCCAGCTGCTCGACCAGATGCAGCTCAAGCACGTCGTGGACGAGGAGGGCGACCTCACCGCTCCCTGGGAGGGCTTCCGCGTCTACTACATGTTCCGCGGCGAGCAGAAGGAGCTCTTCGCGGTGCGCGCCTTCTACGACCGCGCGTACCCGCTGGAGAAGAAGACCGAGATCCTCGACCTGATCGACGAGTGGAACCGCGAGACCCTCTGGCCGAAGGTGTACACCCACACCCACGAGGACGGCGTGGTCCGCCTGATCGGCGAGGCCCAGATGATCGTCGGCACCGGCGTCAACCTGGACTACTTCGTCACCACCACCGCCAACTGGACCCAGGCCGCGGTCGGCTTCGAGCAGTGGATGGTCGAGCGCCTCGGCCTGCAGAACGAGATCGAGGGCGAGGAGGGCGACGGCGAGGCCCCCGAGGGCACCGACGAGGCCTGATCCCGCCCCAGGGCATCCCCAGGGCATCACGAACGGCCCGCCACCGAGTACACACCCGGTGGCGGGCCGTTCTTGTCCCGGGCCCCCGCCTGCCCCAGGATGGGGCCGACGACCACGCGGGAGGAGCCGTAATGGGTACGAGGCCGCTGCTGAACCGCCGGCTGGCGGGCATGGGGACGACGATCTTCGCCGAGATGTCGGCCCTCGCCACGGCCACCGGGTCGATCAACCTCGGGCAGGGCTTCCCCGACACCGACGGACCCGACGAGGTCCGCGAGGCCGCCGTCCGGGCGCTGCGCGAGGGGCGCGGCAACCAGTACCCGCCCGGCCCCGGCATCCCCGAGCTGCGGCAGGCCGTCGCCGAGCACCAGCAGCGCTTCTACGGGCTGTCGTACGACCCCGACACCGAGGTGCTGGTCACCGCCGGCGCCACCGAGGCCATCGCCGCCGCCCTGCTGGCGCTGCTGGAACCCGGCGACGAGGTCATCGCCCTCGAACCCTTCTACGACTCCTACGCCGCCTGCATCGCCATGGCCGGCGCCACCCGTGTCCCGCTCACCCTGCGCGCCCCGGACTTCCGCCCCGACCTCGACCGGCTCCGCTCGCTGATCACACCGCGCACCCGGCTGCTGCTGATCAACACCCCGCACAACCCCACCGGCCTCGTCCTCACCGCCGACGAGCTCGCCACGATCGCCGCCCTCGCCGTCGAACACGACCTCCTGGTGATCACCGACGAGGTCTACGAGCACCTGGTCTTCGGCGCCGCCCACCACCCGATCGCCGCCCTGCCCGGCATGCGCGAGCGGACCGTCGCCATCTCCTCCGCCGGCAAGACCTTCTCCTTCACCGGCTGGAAGGTCGGCTGGGTCAAGCCCTGTTCGCCTACCTATTCGCTGGCGAGGTGAACACGCGTCCGCAGCTGTCAGAGCGCGACCTTGGCCGCGCCCGACGAGCCTGAGCCGAGAGGCTCATGCCCCGCTCAATGCCGAACCGTGCGACGGAGGTGATCGCATTCGTCGCTCCCCGCGATTCGTACCTCACCGGCATCACCATCTCGGTCGACGAAAGTATCCGCCGACCCTCTGCAAGGGAGTCGGCGGTACCGATTCGACGCCTTGGCCGATGCCCCTCTCCGCGTCGGTCAACCTGCGGGAAGTGACACCACGAACCTCGCGCCGTCTGGCGAGGGTGCGAGGGTGATGTCGCCCCCGGCGGCGCGGGCAAGGCGGCGGGCCAGGGGGAGGCCGAGACCCGCGCCGTCGTGGCCGTCGCCCGGGTGGGCGCGGCGGCCCGCCTCGAAGACCGCTGCTCCCACCGACTCGGGTACGCCGCAGCCGTCGTCGACCACCGCCACCAGCACCCCGCCGGGCCGCCGCTCGGACTCCACGGTGATCCGGTGCACCGCGTAGCGGCGAGCGTTGTCGAGCAGCGGGGTGAGGATGCGCTCCATGAGTGCGGCGGGGACGCCGGCGGTCGCGCCGTCGCCGACCACGGTGATGGGCGGGGCCTCGGGGTGTTCCTCGCGGCTGCGCCCGGCCAGTGCGCGGGCCACGTCGTCCACGGCGCAGCGGCCGGGTACCTGGTCGGTGCGGGTGCGGGCCTCGGAGAGCAGGGTCTCGCAGATCCGCTGCATCTGGGCCGCGGCGGCGGCGATGGCCTCGTGCGAGGCGCACTGGTCGTCAGCGTTGCGGGGGCGGGCGGTGAGCCAGTCGGTCTCGGCGGTGATCCTGGCCAGGGGGGTGCGCAGTTCGTGGGAGAGCTCGGCCGTCAGCTGTTGCTCGTGGCGCAGCATCGCGGCCTGCCGGTCGAGGAGCTGGTCGAGGTTGCCGGCGAGCCCCGCGAGCTCGGCGAGGTGACCGTCGGCGCCGAACCTCTGGGTGGTGCCGTGCTCGCTCCACTCGGAGGCCTGGGCGCTCATCTCGCTCACCGGCCGCAGGGCCCGGCCGACCACTGTGCGGGTCACGAGGTAGATGCCGGCGAGCAGCAGTACGCAGAGCCCTATCGAGCCGGCCAGTGCCGACTGGGCGGTGAAGCGGTAGGCGTCCAGGCCGACCGAGGCGACGACTGTGCCCACCTGTCGGCCCCCTGCCATGACCGGCAGTGCGTACAGCCGGAAGGCGTGCGGTTCGGAGGTGTCCGTGAAGGTCTCGCCGTTTCCGGCCAGGTGGTCCGCGCGGTCCTGGAGCGTGCTCGATGCGCTGGGGCGCTGGATTGCCGTGGCGCCCTGGTAGATCCAGATGCCCACGTCGAGAGCCTGGTCGTCGGCCGGCTCGCGCTCCACGATCCGCCCGTCCGGCTGGGCCTCCATGGTCGCGGCCACCGCCACCGCGCGGGTGCGCACCAGGTCGTCGGCCTGCTGGCGCAGGCGCGCGCCCAGCTCCACGTTGAAGACGGCGGTGAGCACGGCGACCCAGATCGCGGTGGTGGCCAGCGCGACCAGGGCGAGGCGGCCGCGCAGGGTGGCGGGGGCTCTCATGACCTTCATGTGGTCCTCATGCGAAGCGGTACCCCACGCCGCGCGCCGTCAGGATGCCCCGCGCGCTGCCCGCCTCGCGCAGCTTGCGCCGCAGGCGCACCAAGTACTGGTCCAAGGTGTTGTCACTGACCTGGGCGCCCTCGGGCCACCCCGCCCGCAACAGCGTCCGCCTGCGGACCACCGCACCGGGGGCGGCCATCAGGCAGGCCAGCAGCCGGAACTCGGTCGGGGTGAGTGCCACCGACTCGCCGCTCGTGGATTCCAGCACGTGCGCGACCGGGTCCAGCCGCAGGCCGTCGACCTCCACACCGGGCTCGCGCCCGTTGCGGCGGATCGCGGCGCGTACCCGGGCCGCGAGCTCGGTCAGGTGGAAGGGCTTGGCGAGGTAGTCGTCGCCCCCGGCCGAGAAGCCCGACAGCCGGTCGGCCAGCGCGTCATGGGCGGTGAGGAAGAGTACGGGCGCGTCGAAGCCCGCCGCGCGCATGGCGTGGCAGACGTCACGCCCGTCGGAGTCGGGCAGACCGATGTCCAGGACCACGGCGTCCACCCGGTCGTGGACCACGCGCAGCGCGCCCGCCCCGTCGGTGGCGGTGAGCACCTCGAAGTGCTCCTCGCGCAGGCCTCGGGCGAGCACGTCGCGGAGTCCGTGGTCGTCCTCCACGACCAGCACGCGGTAAGCAGTCATGCAGGCCAGTATTGCCCGGCCGGTGCGTATCCCCGAACCGGTGCTCAGGTTGTGTTCAGGTCCGGGATGCAAGCCTCGCCCCCATGGCTACCACCACGGAACGGCTCTCGGCCACGCCCGACGCCCGACGGATGCTGAACAAGGTCCCCGAGGTCACGATCTGGTTCTGGGTCATCAAGATCCTGTGCACCACGGTCGGCGAGAGCTTCGCCGACTGGATCAACACGACTCTCGGTGTCGGCCTGATCAACACCTCATTGATCTTCACCGCCGTGCTGGCCGGTGCCCTGGGCTGGCAGCTCAGCACCAAGCGCTACGTCCCGTTCGTGTACTGGCTCACCGTCGTGGTGCTGAGTGTGACCGGAACCCTCTACACCGACATCCTCACCGACAGCCAGGGCGTCCCCCTCGCGGTGAGCAGCAGTGTGTTCGCCGGCGTCCTCGCCGTCGTCTTCGGGATCTGGTACGCCCGCGAGCGGACCCTGTCGATCCACAGCATCGTCACCCGCCCCCGAGAGCTCTTCTACTGGCTCGCGGTCCTGGTCACCTTCGCCCTCGGCACCGCGACCGGCGACTGGACCCTGGAGCTCACGGGCTGGACCCCGGGCGTCTCCGTGCTCCTTCCGCTCGGGTTGATCGCGGCCATCGTGCTCGCGTGGCGCCTCGGCGCGAGCGTGGTGCTCTCCTTCTGGCTGGCCTACATCCTCACCCGCCCGCTCGGCGCCAACCTCGGCGACTGGCTCGCCTCGCCCGGCAGCGACGGCGGCCTGGGCCTGGGGACGGCGGTGACCAGTGTGGTCTTCCTGGTCGCGATCCTCGCGACCGTCCTCTACCTCACCCGCAGCCGCAGCGACGTCATCGAGACCCACCCCCAGGCCGCCGGGGTGGCGAACCCGGTGCGCGAGCGGATCATGCTCGGCTACTACGCCGTCGTGGCGGTCGCCACCGCGGCGCTCCTGGTCTGGGCGAACCATCAGCCGCACGCGGCTCCGGTCGGCGAGGGTGACGGCCCCGCACCCGCGTCCGCCCCACTCACCCCGGAGCAGGCGACCTCATCGTTCCCTCCCGCTGACATCGCCAACTTCCGTACGATCACCGCTGACACCCTGGCCAAGCTCAACTCGGGCGACCAGGCGGCCGTGACCACCCGGGTCACCGACCTCGAAAAGGCCTGGGACGACGCCCAGCCCACCCTCGAACCCAAGAACCAGCAGGCCTGGACCTTCCTCGACGGCGAAATCGACCACGTCCTCAAGGCGCTACGCGCCTCGAACCCGGACAAGGCCACCGAGGCCGACGCTCTCAACACCCTCCTCACCTCACTCAGCTCGACGCCCCCGCAGTCACCCACGGCTGCGGCCGGCGCGGCCGGCACCCCCGCACCCGCGACCACTCCTCCCGCTCCGAAGCCGGCGACGGCATCGTTCCCTCCCGCTGACATCGCCAACTTCCGTACGATCACCGCTGACACCCTGGCCAAGCTCAACTCGGGCCACCAGGCGGCCGCCACCACCCGGGTCACCGACCTCGAAAAGGCCTGGGACGACGCCCAGCCCACCCTCGAACCCAAGAACCAGCAGGCCTGGACCTTCCTCGACGGCGAAATCGACCACGTCCTCAAGGCGCTACGCGCCTCGAACCCGGACAAGGCCACCGAGACCGACGCTCTCAACACCCTCCTCACCTCACTCAGCTGAGCGACGCCGCTCCGGGACACGCCCTGAGCGCGGAGTGCCCGTCGGAGCGGACCGGCGGGCACTCCGGGCTGCGGCTGTGGCCGTAGACCGTCTCGGCCAGACACATCATGGTGATCTCGGTTCCGGGGCCGCGCTGCCAGGAGTAGACACTCAGCCATTCGATGCCATGCACGTGCGACCTGTCACGGGCAAGTCGACAGCAGAACTCGGAGTGACGCAGAGCCAGTACGGCACCCTCCGACACTCAGGGCAAGCTTGTCCCCCGCTACGTCCTGCCCCGAGGATGGTCCCGACTACGAGCCGCAAGGAGCCGCTGATGGGTACCAGGCCGCTGCTGAACCGCCGACTGGCCGGCATGGGCACGACGATCTTCGCCGAGATGTCCGCACTGGCGGTCGCCACCGGGTCGGTCAACCTCGGCCAGGGCTTCCCCGACACCGACGGGCCGCGCGAGATCGCTCAGGCCGCCGCCGACGCCGTCCTCTCCGGCAAGGGCAACCAGTACCCGCCCGGCCCCGGCATCCCCGAGCTGCGTACCGCGATCGCCGAGCACCAGCAGCGCTTCTACGGCCTGTCCTACGACCCCGACACCGAGGTCCTGGTCACCGCCGGAGCCACCGAGGCCCTCGCCGCCGCCCTGCTCGCCCTGCTCGAACCCGGCGACGAGGTGATCGCCTTCGAGCCGTTCTACGACTCCTACGCCGCCTGCATCGCCATGGCCGGCGCCGTGCGCGTCCCACTGACCCTGCGTCAACCCACCTTCCGCCCCGACCTGGACGAGCTGCGCTCCCTCATCACCCCGCGCACCCGCCTCCTCCTGATCAACACCCCCCACAACCCCACCGGCCTCGTCCTCGACCCTTCCGAGCTCGCCGCCATCGCCGAACTCGCCGTCGAGCACGACCTGCTGGTCATTACCGACGAGGTCTACGAACACCTCGTCTTCTCCGGCACCCACCACCCCCTCGCCGCCCTCCCCGGCATGCACGAGCGCACCGTCTCCATCTCCTCCGCCGGCAAGACCTTCTCCTTCACCGGCTGGAAGGTCGGCTGGGTGACGGCGAGCCCGGCCCTCGTCTCGGCCGTCCGCACCGCCAAGCAGTACCTGACCTACGTCAGCGCGGGCCCCTTCCAGTACGCCGTCGCCGAGGCGCTCCGGCTCCCCGACGACTACTTCGACACCTTCCGGGCCGACCTGCTGCGCAAGCGCGACCTGCTGGCCGACGGGCTCTCCGCCGCCGGTTTCCGGGTCTTCAACCCCGAGGGCACCTACTTCATCACCACCGACATCACCCCGCTGGGCGAGAAGGACGGCATCGAGTTCTGCCGTGCCCTGCCCGAGCGCTGCGGCGTCGTCGCGATCCCCAACGCCGTCTTCTACGACGACAGCGAGGCCGGCCGGAGCCTGGTCCGGTTTACCTTCTGCAAGAAGGACGAGGTCCTCGCCGAGGCGGTGTCCCGGCTCCGGCGCCTCTGAGCCCGCCCGCCAGCGCCGCCGAGCTCGTGAAACTGACGGGGAGTTGGCTGAAGATCCGGCACTCATGGGCCGAATTCCTGGACGAGCACCCGCCGTTGCTCGGACTGGTGTTCACCGAACCCCCGATCGAGCCGGTCCTCGACCGGCTCGGAGCCTCGCACCGATCGACCCGCAACCTCGATCCTGATGATTCGTCAACTCGCCATCCATATATGCCAGGTTGATGCCTGAGAGGCAATCGCCTCCGCCTCCTTGGCATACCCCGCCGCCCGCCCGGCCCGCTGCCCGGCGGGCGGCGGCGCATGCGGTGCTCGTCCGGCGCACAACCGGCGCGCGCGGCGCACAACCCGGCACATGGGGCGCGTGCTGTGCAGACTCGCACACCGGATCGATCAGAGCCGGGAAGCAGGTGTGCTCGAAACGGTGAATGCTTGACAAAGTTGGGTAAATCACCGACGGACCCGGCGTATTCATGCTTCTCTGCTGCTGAATCTCCAGCCGGAATCCTTCCTTCCACGGTCGGCCGCGCCCAGGGCCGCACAGCCACGAACAGCCTCGCCATCGCCTAGGCCTAGTCGCTGCTGCTCGGCGGGCGCGCACGGAGCTGAAACGCGGAGCCGAGCATGCTCACCACACTGCAGACCTCCTACACGGATACCCGGGCCGGTGACCTGGCCTGGTGCCTGGGCGGCGAACTTCTGCCCGCTCTCGCGGTCCGCGACCTGAGACTCGACGGCACCGGCCGCCCCGGCACGTCCGGCACCCTCCAGCTGCGGCTGCTCGGCGCCTCCCACCAGGTGGTCGTCGTCGCCGGCCCGGACGAGTGCCTGGAGACCGTCGCCTGCCTGCCCAGCCGCCGCACCCCGCTGCCCGCCCGGGTGGCCAAGCAGGTCGGCAGCTGGGAGTACGAGTTCGCGGCCCGGATCGAGGCGCTGCCGCCGCACGACTTCGCGGCCCGCGCCCAGGAACTGCTGGCCCTGGTCGAGGGGCATCCGCGCGGCCTCGCCGGGATCTTCCCGGGCGACCCGAGCGCCTTCACCGCGCTGGTCACCCAGGGCGGCGCGGACCGGCTGCTCTGGCGCACCTGGCACGCCTACCCGCAGGAGGGGCAGCTGGTCTGCACCCGGTCCTCGCTCGTGGTGCCGCAGCCATGAGCAACAGCGGCCGCGGCGGGAGCACCGAACCCGTCATAGCCTTTGAATCGCACGCAGGAACGATTCGTCAACGGGACGTCCCGCACTGTCCGTCGGATGGGTGCAGCTATCCGTCCCGAACGTCGCCTAGCGTTTGTTCGTGATCAATCATCCGGCCGGTCCGCCCACGCACCCGGGCGTGGACCTCGACGACGCCAACCCACCCAGGCTCGCGCGGAACCTCACCCCGCTGCCCGCCCGCCGTCGGTCCCGGTTGCGCTCCCACCCCCGGCTGGCCCGCCTGACCGTCCTGCTCGCCACGTTCGTCTGCGCGGCCTGCGGACTCGTCTACGAACTCGAACTCGTCGCGCTCGGCGACTACCTGCTCGGCGACACGGTCACCCAGACCTCCGTCGTGCTCTCCGTCATGGTGTTCGCGATGGGCCTCGGCTCCCTGCTCGCCAAACGCCTCACCCGCCGACCCGCCACCGCCTTCGCCCTCGTCGAATGCGCCCTCGCGCTCACCGGCGGACTCTCCACCCTCGCGCTCTACTCCTGCTGGGCGTGGATCGGCCGCTACCAGGCCGCGATGGTCGGCCTCACCTGCCTGATCGGCATCCTCATCGGCGCCGAGATCCCGCTCCTCATGACCCTCATCCAGCGCATCCGCCGCGAGGACGCCGGCCGGGCCGCGGCCGACCTGTTCGCCGCCGACTACGTGGGCGCGCTCATCGGCGGCCTCGCCTTCCCGTTCCTCATCCTGCCCAGCCTCGGCCCGGGCACCGGCGCGCTCGTCACCGGCGCCGTCAACGCCGTCGCCGGCGCCGCCGTCGTGCTCTGGCTCTTCCGCGAAGAACCCGCGCCCCGGATACGACTGCTGCTCTGGGGCGGCTGCGGGCTCGTCCTCGCCGTCCTCACCGGCGCCGCCGCCGGCTCCGACGCCATCGAACGCGCCGCCCGGCACGCCCTCTACGGCGCCGACGTCCGCTACGCCACCCACAGCCACCACCAGGAGATCGTCCTCACCGGCCCCGCCGAAGGACCCCTCCGGCTCTACCTCGACGGACGGCTCGCCGTCTGCGGGCCCGACGAGTACCGCGGCAGCGAAGCCCTCGTCCACCCCGCCATGGCCGCCGGCCCCGACACCCGCGTCCTCCTGCTCGGCGGCGGCGACGGGCTCGCCCTCCGGGAGGTCCTCCGGCACAGCGGGGTCCGCTCGGTGCAGATCGTCGACGCCGACCCCGAACTCACCCGCCTCGCCCGCACCGACCCCGGCCTCGCCGCCCTCACCGGGCGCTCCCTGGACGACCCCCGGGTGCAGACCGCGGCAACCGACCCCATGAAGTGGCTGCGGCGCGGCACCACCGCCGACCACGCCTACGACGTCGTCCTCGCCGACCTGCCCGCACCCGCCGACGGCGGGCCGGTGAAGTTCCACTCCCAGGAGTTCTACGGCCTCGCCACCCGGCTGCTCTCCCCCGGCGGCCGGATCGCCGTCCGGGCCGGCGGCGACCAGCACGGCCTCTGGCAGATCGAGTCCGGGCTCAGGGCGGCGGGCCTGCGGACCGTGCCCTACGCCGTCCAGGGCAGCGCCACCGCCGGCTGCAGCCCCGGCGCGCCGGACGGCAGCCAGGACTTCCTCCTCGCCTCCGCCGCCCAACCCGCACTCACGCTGGCCCCCGACGCCCCACCGCCCCGCGCCCTCACCCCCGACACCCTCCGCACCTCGGCGGCCCGCCTCACCACCCTCCGCCCCACCCACCCCCCGGCCGCCCTCACCCTCCTGGGGCCCCGCTGACCGACCCGGGCGGCGAGGCGGGTGGGGCGGGGGAAATCGGGTGGGCCGTAGGTGGGGACCGGGCGGGGTTGGGTCGGTAGGCTCCGTGGCATGGAGCATGAGGTTGTCGTCCCAATGTCCGCCGAGCTGGTGCGGCAGGCCTTGCAGGATCCGGCGCTGCTGGCGCGGAGTGTGCCGGGCCTGAGTACCGAGCCCGCGGCCGTCGGTGCGGGGGCGGCCGAGGAGATCGGGGGCCGGCTCAAGGTGCGGATCGGCGGCTCCACCATCACGTACAAGGGCGTGCTGTCACTGATCGAGGGCCGTGAGGGCGTCCTGACCGTGCTCGCCGAGGGCCAGGAGGCCCGTGGCAGCGGCGAGGCGACGGCCACCGTCCGGGTGAGCGTCGTCGACGGCGCCGAGGACGGCACCGCCGTGATCCGCTTCACCGGCGACCTCAGCGCCACCGGACGCCTCACCGAGTTCGACGAGGACACCCTCACCGCCACCGGCCGCCGCCTCCTGGACCGTTTCGCCGCCGCCCTCGCCTCCCCGGAGGCAGAGTCGGAGGCAGAGTCGGAGGAGGAGACCGACGAGGAGGCGGGGGGCGAGGACGCCGAGGCGAGCGTCCTGTTCATCGAGGAGCGCCAGGACGAGCCCGGCGACGACCTCGACGACGACCTCTCCGACCTCATCGCCTTCTCCGACGCCGATGCCGAGCGCTTCGGCCTCCCCACCGGCGGCGCCGACGAGCACGAGGACGGCGTGGCCGAGGAGATCCCCGCCGAGCTGCCGTTCGAGTACGAGGAGGAGCCGGTGAGCGGCCCGGTGCGCCGCAGCATCGTCGGCCGCTCCGCCGAGGAGGTGGACCACGCCCCGCCGCGCGGGCGCTACGCCCCGGCTCTGCCGGCCCGCAGCGCCCGCGCCCGCGCGGCGTCCCGCTGGGGCGGCGAGGCGGGCGGGATCGTCGTGCCGGGCCCCGGCGGCCGCAATGCGATGCCGTGGGTGATCGGCGGCGGTGTGGCCCTGCTGGGCGGCGCCGTGGTGCTGGCGAGGGCGCTGCGCCGCCGCTGATGCGCACGGGCCCCCTGAGGCACCTAGACTGAACGCTCATGAGCAACGACCGCGACGCCCTGCTGGCACAGATCAAGGACAAGGCCGTCGTGCACGGCAAGGTCACCCTTTCCTCCGGCAAGGAGGCCGACTACTACGTCGACCTGCGCCGGATCACGCTGGACGGCGAGGCCGCCCCGCTGGTCGGCCGGGTGATGCTGGACGCGACCTCGCACCTGGAGTACGACGCCGTCGGCGGCCTGACCCTGGGCGCCGACCCGGTGGCCGCCTCGATGCTGCACGCCGCCGCCGCGCGCGGGCAGCGGCTGGACGCGTTCGTGGTCCGCAAGACGGGCAAGGCGCACGGCCTGCAGCGCCGGATCGAGGGCCCGGACGTGAAGGGCCGCCGCGTGCTGGCGGTCGAGGACACCTCCACCACCGGTGGCTCGGTGCTGACCGCCGTCGAGGCGCTGCGCGAGGCGGGCGCCGAGGTGGTCGGCGTCGCGGTGATCGTCGAGCGTGGCGGCGCCGCCGCGGTCGAGGCCCAGGGCCTGGAGTACGTGACCGCCTACACCGCGGCCGACCTGGGTCTCTGAGACCTGCACACATCCGAGCACGACAGAGGGCCCGGTCCTGTTTCACGTGAAACAGGACCGGGCCCTCTTTGCTGCAGGTGCTCAGCCCCGCCGGTGGCGCCCGGCACCGCTCTGCACGGTGTCGCCGACGGCGGTCTCCTCGCCGCCCGCCTTCTTCTTCCTGCGCTCCCGCACGACCTCGATGAGGATCGGCGAGATCGACAGCAGGACGATCAGCAGCACCGCCGGGATCAGGTACTTGTCGATCACCGGGGCGAGCGCGTCACCGAAGAAGTAGCCGATCAGCAGCATGGACTCGGTCCACAGCACACCGCCGATGACGTTCCACAGGAAGAACGTCCGGGCCGGCATCTCCAGGGTGCCGGCGACGGGGTTGAGGAAGGTGCGGACGATCGGCATGAATCGGGCCAGTACGACGGCCTTGCCGGGTCCGAACTTGGTGAAGTACTCCTCCGCCTTCACCACGTACTCGCGGCGGAAGATCTTCGAGTCTGGCTTGTCGAACATCCTGGGCCCGACCTTCGCCCCGATCAGATGCCCGAGCTGGGCGCCCGCGACCGCCGCCACCGGGGCGCCGATGAGCAGGACCGCGATGGGCAGCTTGGCGCCTTGGCCGAGCACCGACGAGGCCGCGTTGGAGGCGGCGACACCGGCGATGATCAGCAGGGAGTCGCCCGGGAAGAAGAACCCGACCAGCAGGCCGGTCTCCGCGAAGATGATCGCGAGAAGCCCGATGGCGCCGAGGGACGAGATCAGTTGTTTGGCGTCGAGCAGGTTGACGGCCAGCTGGTTGTAGTCCACGGGCGCAGGATAGCGGGCGTACCTTGACGGCAGCTGCCGACCGGGGCCGTTCGGGCGACCCGCGGACCCCCGAGGGCCGGAATTCCGACTGGCGGGCTCATGCTGACCTGCGCGCACGAGTCTGGGAAGATGGCACAGGCTTCCGGTCCGCGGTCGCAAATACCCTCGTTGTCGTACCGCGGTGGTCGCCTCGAACCTGGTACCGGAGCAGCCGGACCCGCAGAGCCGCGCGTCGGCGGCCGGTACCCCGGAGTCGTCACGAAGGCGTACACAGCGTCGGACAGCACCGTCCGTACGCCGCAACCCGACAGGAGCGGATCGCATGCCCATCGCAACTCCCGAGGTCTACAACGAGATGCTGGACCGGGCCAAGGCGGGCAAGTTCGCCTACCCGGCCATCAACGTGACCTCGTCGCAGACCCTGCACGCCGCGCTGCGCGGTTTCGCCGAGGCCGAGAGCGACGGCATCATCCAGATCTCGACCGGTGGCGCGGAGTTCCTGGGCGGCCAGCACAAGAAGGACATGGTGACCGGCGCCGTGGCGCTGGCCGAGTTCGCCCACATCGTGGCCGCCAAGTACGACATCACCGTCGCGCTGCACACCGACCACTGCCCGAAGGACAAGCTGGACGGCTACGTCCGCCCGCTGCTGGCGATCTCCGCCGAGCGCGTGGCCAAGGGCCGGAACCCGCTGTTCCAGTCGCACATGTGGGACGGCTCGGCCGAGACCCTGGCGGACAACCTGGCGATCGCCCAGGAGCTGCTGGCCCAGGCCGCCGCCGCCAAGATCATCCTTGAGGTCGAGATCACCCCGACCGGCGGCGAGGAGGACGGCGTCTCGCACGAGATCAACGACGAGCTGTACACCACCGTCAACGACGCCGTGCGCACCGCCGAGGCGCTGGGCCTGGGCGAGAAGGGCCGCTACCTGCTGGCCGCCTCGTTCGGCAACGTGCACGGCGTGTACAAGCCGGGCAACGTCGTGCTGAAGCCGGAGCTGCTGCGCGAGCTGCAGGACGCCATCGGCAAGCAGTACGGCAAGACCGACCCGTTCGACTTCGTCTTCCACGGCGGCTCGGGCTCGACCGCGGAGGAGATCGCCACCGCGCTGGAGAACGGCGTCGTGAAGATGAACCTGGACACCGACACCCAGTACGCCTTCACCCGCCCGGTCGCGGACCACATGTTCCGCAACTACGACGGTGTGCTGAAGGTCGACGGCGAGGTCGGCAAGAAGAACACCTACGACCCGCGCACCTGGGGCAAGCTGGCCGAGGCGAGCATGGCCGCCCGCGTGCTGGAGGCCGCTCAGCAGCTGCGTTCGGCCGGCAACCGCCTGAAGTGAGCGCGGTAGCCGCGTAAACGCGTGTGCCCCCCGGTGGTCGTCCACCGGGGGGCACATCCGTCTGCGGCTGCTACTGCTTCAGTGCGGCGTACGCTTCCTCGCTGCTGTCCTTCAGGAACTGCCAGCAGCGGGCCTCCTCCTCGGTGTCCTTGATCGCGCCGGCGGCGCGGGCCAGGCCCGCGAGGCAGCGCAGGAAGCCGCGGTTGCCGCGGTGCTCCCACGGCACCGGCCCGTGGCCCTTCCAGCCGCTGCGGCGCAGCGCGTCGAGGCCGCGGTGGTAGCCGGTGCGGGCGTAGGCGTACGACTCGACGTAGCGGCCGGCCGCGTAGGCGTCGTCGGCGAGCATGGCCCAGGCCAGGCAGAACGCCGGGTAGTCGGCGGCGACCTGGGTCGGCGAGGCCGACTCCTCCGCCAGCATCTTGTAGGGCTGCTCGTCCTCCGGCAGAAGCGTCGGTTCGGGGCCGTCGAGAAGATTCCTGTGAATCGCCATGCAGGCAGTCTGCCATCCGAGGCTCAGGGGTCAACCGCCGTCGCGCGATCGGCCTCGGCCGCGCAGCGCCTCAGTGCCGGACGGTGACGACGATCTTGCCGATCTGGCCGTTGGCCTCCAGGTGGCGGTGTGCGTCGGCGACCACCACGTGCGCGGCGCCGGCCGCCCGCAGCTGGGCCGCCTTGGCCGCTGTCCGGGGGACGGCGCCGAGGGCGGCGGCGAGGGCGGCGGCGATCTGGATCGCGGCGACGGCCCGGACGGCAAGGACGGGCCCGCGGTCGACGGCAACTGGGGCGACGGTGTGCCGGCCCAGCCCTGGCCCCCGGACCGGACCCACCCGCCGTCCATGCCGTCGATGCCGGCCAGTCCCCCGCGCGCGGAGATCCTCTGCCACTACCAGGTCGGCCAGGCCCGGGTGGACATCGAGCTCATGGCCGTCCCGCAGAGCGGATACGGCGTCAACATGCTGCTGCCGCGGATCCGGGCCGCCGCACTGCTCGACACCCAGCAGCTCCAGCAGTTCGCCGCCGAGCAGCCCGGCCCCGGGCAGACGAAGCTGGTCCCGGGGCAGGGCACCGCCGCGATCGCGCGGATCACGCCCAAGGGCGAGGGCGACCTCGTCCTGTTCCTCTCCCAGAACCTCCGCGCCGCCGATCCGGAGCCCTCGCTCACCGGCGAGCCGCTGCGCAGGGCCGCCGAGACCCTGGCCGGCCAACTGCGTTAGCCCAGGACCGGCAGGTACGCCCGCAGGTCGCTGCGCTCGCCGGAGGCGGACACGGTGGCGGCGTCCACGGCGGCGGCCCATCCGGTACGGCCGGTGGCCAGCCGGATCCAGGTCAGCGGGTCCGTCTCGACCACGTTGGGCGGGGTGCCGCGGGTGTGCCGGGGGCCCTCGACGGCCTGGACCACAGCGTACGGCGGGATCCGCAGCTCGACGGAGCCGCCCGGGGCCCGGGCGGCGAGGGCGTCGGCGAGCAGCCGGGTGACGGCGGCGACGGCCTGGCGGTCGTGCGGGAAGCCGTCGAGGCCGAGCGCGTCGGCCAGGTCGTCGGCGTGCACGACGGTCTCCACCAGCCGGGTCACCAGCATGTCGGAGAGCGCCATCGAGCCCAGCCGGATCTCGAACCTCCGCTGCGGGTCCCGGACTTCGGCGCCCGCCAGCAGGTCGGTCAGCCCGTTCGCGGCCCGCTCGAAGGCCGCCGCCACCGCGGCCGGATCCCCGCCGAACTCGCCGGCGGCCTGCGCCCGCGCCTGCTCGTCGAGCAGCGGCGCCACCGTGCCGACCGCGGCCACCCACCCCAGCAGGTCCAGCGGCGGCCGCCCCTCCTGCGGATCGTCGACGTGCGCCGGCACCCAGTCGATCTGCACGGCGAGGTGCGCGATCAGCTCGCGGACCGTCCACTCCCCCACCCGGGTCGGCCGGGCCAGCAGCTCCTCGGCGTCGGCGCGTTCGCAGAGCTGCCGGACGGCATCGCGCAGCGCGCCGGTCTGCGCCGTCAGGGCGGCGATCACCTTGGCGGGCTGGTACGTACGGGACTTGGCAGGCATGGCCCCCAACATACGCCGACGGGCGGACGGTTCAGTCGAACCGTCCGCCCGTCGGATCACGCAGGTCAGGCGGGCGTCAGGCGAGCAGGGCCTCGATGACGCCGGTGTGGGCGTCCTTCAGCTCGGCCAGCGAGACGGTGAACTGGCCCTGGACGTCCAGGCTTTCGCCGTCCACGACACCGATCCGGGTGGCCGGCAGGCCCCGCGCGGTGCACATGTCGTTGAACCGGAGCTCCTCGCTGCGCGGCACCGCCACGACGGCGCGGCCGGCCGACTCGGAGAACAGGAGCACGAACGGGTCCATGCCCTCGGGCACGATGATCCGCGCGCCGTGGCCGCCCTTGAGGCAGCTCTCCACGAGCGCCTGGCCGAGGCCGCCGTCGGAGAGGTCGTGCGCGGCGTCGATCATGCCGTCGCGCGAGGCGGCGATCAGGATGTCGCCGAGCAGCCGCTCGCGCTCCAGGTCGACCTTGGGCGGCAGACCGCCGAGGTGGTCGTGGACCACCTGCGACCAGGCCGAGCCGCCGAGCTCGTCCGCCGTGTCGCCGAGCAGGTAGAGCAGCTGCCCCTCCTCGGCGAAGGCGACCGGGGTGCGCCGGGTGACGTCGTCGATGACGCCGAGCACCGCGACCACGGGGGTCGGGTGGATGGCGACCTCGCCGGTCTGGTTGTACAGCGAGACGTTGCCGCCGGTGACCGGGGTGCCGAGGGCCAGGCAGGCGTCGGCCAGGCCGCGGGTGGCCTCGGCGAACTGCCACATGACGTCCGGGTCCTCGGGGGAGCCGAAGTTGAGGCAGTCGGAGACCGCGAGCGGCTTGGCGCCGCCGGCCGCGACGTTGCGGTACGCCTCGGCGAGGGCCAGCTGGGCGCCGGTGTACGGGTCCAGCTTGGCGTAGCGGCCGTTGCCGTCGGTGGCGACCGAGACGCCGAGGTTGGTCTCGTCGTCGATCCGGATCATGCCCGAGTCCTCGCCGGACGCGAGCACGGTGTTGCCGAGCACGTAGCGGTCGTACTGGTCGGTGATCCAGGACTTGGAGGCCTGGTTCGGCGAGCCGGCGACCTTCAGCAGGTCGGCCTTGAGGCCCCCGCCGGTGGTCGGGCGGGCCAGCCGCTCGCCGGTGGGGGCGTCGGCCTGCAGCGCGTCCTGCCAGCTCGGGCGGGCGTACGGACGCTGGTAGGTCGGGCCCTCGTGGGCGACGGTGCGCGGCGGCACGTCCACGACGAGCTCGCCGTGCCAGAAGATCTCCAGGCGCTCGCCGTCGGTCACCTCACCGATGACGGTGGCGATGACGTCCCACTTCTCGCAGATCTCCAGGAAGCGGTCGACCTTGTCGGGCTCGACGATGGCGCACATGCGCTCCTGCGACTCGCTCATGAGGATCTCCTCCGGCGAGAGCGTGTGGTCGCGCAGCGGCACGGTGTCCAGCTCGATCCGCATGCCGCCGGAGCCGGCCGAGGCCAGCTCGCTGGTGGCGCAGGACAGGCCGGCGCCGCCGAGGTCCTGGATGCCCTTGACGAGCTTCTCGCCGAAGATCTCCAGGGTGCACTCGATGAGCAGCTTCTCCTGGAACGGGTCGCCGACCTGGACGGCCGGGCGCTTGGCCGGCTTGGTGTCGTCGAAGGTCTCGGAGGCCAGCACCGAGACGCCGCCGATGCCGTCGCCGCCGGTGCGGGCGCCGTACAGGATGACCTTGTTGCCGGCGCCGGAGGCCTGCGCGAGGTGGATGTCCTCGTGCTTCATGACGCCCACGCACAGCGCGTTGACCAGCGGGTTGCCCTGGTAGCAGGAGTCGAAGACGACCTCGCCGCCGATGTTCGGCAGGCCCAGGCAGTTGCCGTAGCCGCCGATGCCCGCGACGATCCCGGGCAGCACGCGCCGGGTGTCCGGGTGGTCGGCCGCGCCGAACCGCAGCGGGTCCATGACGGCGACCGGGCGGGCGCCCATCGCGAGGATGTCGCGGACGATGCCGCCGATGCCGGTGGCCGCGCCCTGGTAGGGCTCGATGTACGACGGGTGGTTGTGCGACTCGACCTTGAAGGTGACCGCGTAGCCCTGGCCGACGTCGACCACACCGGCGTTCTCGCCGATGCCGACGAGCATCGCGTCAGCACCTGGAGTCCCGGCGGCCGGCTTCTTCTCGCCGAACTGCTTCAGGTGGACCTTGCTGCTCTTGTACGAACAGTGCTCCGACCACATGACCGAGTACATCGCGAGTTCCGCCCCGGTCGGGCGGCGGCCGAGAATCTCCCGGATCCGCGCGTACTCGTCCTCCTTGAGGCCGAGTTCGGCCCACGGCTGGGCCGCGTCCGGGGTCTGCTCGGCGTTCTTGACGGTGTCGAGACTCATCAGGCGTTCACCAGCTGCTTCAGAACGGAAGTGAAGAAGCCCAGGCCCTCGGTGGTCGGACCGGTGAGCGGCTCCACGGCGTGCTCCGGGTGCGGCATCAGGCCGACGACATTGCCGGCGGCGTTGGTGATGCCGGCGATGTCGCGGTACGAACCGTTCGGGTTGACGTCGAGGTAACGGGCGACCACCCGGCCCTCCGCCTCCAGTTCGTCCAGCACGTGCGCGTCGGCGACGAAGCGCCCCTCGCCGTTCTTCAGCGGAACGACGATTTCCTGGCCCGCCGAGTAATCCCGGGTCCACGCGGTGCCGGCGTTCTCGATCCGCAGCTTCTGGTCGCGGCAGACGAAGTGCAGCGAGTCGTTGCGGGTGAGCGCGCCGGGCAGCAGGTGCGATTCGCACAGCACCTGGAAGCCGTTGCAGATACCGAGGACCGGCATTCCGAGCTTCGCCTGCTCGATGATGGTGTCCATGACCGGCGAGAAGCGGGAGATGGCCCCGCAGCGCAGATAGTCGCCGTAGGAGAATCCGCCCGGCAGGACGACGGCGTCGACCTGGTGGAGATCCTTGTCACGGTGCCAGAGGGCGACCGGCTCCGCGCCGGCCAGGCGGACCGCGCGCTGGGCGTCGCGGTCGTCGAGGGAACCGGGGAAAGTGACGACGCCTACGCGGGTGGTCACTTCGCCTCCTCCTCGACCCGGACGGTGAAGTCCTCGATCACGGTGTTGGCGAGAAAGGTCTCGGCGGCTTCGCGGATACGGGCGAGCGCGGCGTCGTCGACCGGGCCCTCCAGCTCCAGCTCGAAACGCTTGCCCTGGCGAACGTCGGCGATCCCGGTGAATCCGAGACGGGGCAGTGCGCGCTGCACCGCCTGTCCCTGGGGGTCGAGGATCTCCGGCTTGAGCATGACGTCGACTACGACGCGTGCCACTGGCACTCCCGGTGGTGTCTTCGTGAGGCGGGGGAACTCCAGACTACCGGGGGTTTCGGGCGGGGATTGCTGGCCGGGGAGGGCGACGCGCGTAGACCCGAGACCCTTACGCCGCAAGGGATCCGGGCCCACGGACCCCCCACCCTGCGCGCCCCATTTCAGCGGATTCGGTGGCCCGCCGGAGAACCCCCGAAGAACACCCGAATACGGCACTCCGGGACAGAACCGCCCGTCCCGCGCCCCGGTATCCGGTAGTCCGACGAAGAGACGTGAATATCCGGAAAAGAAAGCCGGACTCTTCGATTTCGACCAGCTTCGGGTGCAGAATAGGGCCACCTGTCGCGGCAAGTGCTGCGTATCCGGCGGGCCACCGGGCCTGCCCGTATGCGCTTGCGCGAGTGGTGCACATCAGGCCCCCGGGGGCGCATCCCGCGTACCGACGGCCGAATTGCCCGAGAGGATTGACACCCATGGCTCAGCGTGTAGTTGTCACGCTCTCCGACGACCTGGACGGCGGCGCCGCCGCGGAAACCGTCCACTTCGGCGTCGACGGGAAGTCGTACGAGATCGACCTGTCCGTGGACAACGCGGAAAAGCTGCGGGAGGCCCTCGCTCCGTTCGTCGCGGCCGGCCGCCGGCAGAGCCGCACCGGAAAGTCCTTCCGCCGCACCGCCCTGACCCCGGACCCGGCCGCGGTCCGCGCCTGGGCCCAGTCGCGCGGAATGGAGCTGCCGGCCCGCGGCCGCATCCCCAAGCACGTGTACGAGGCGTTCGCCGAGGCGAACTGACCCCGCCGGAGCCTCCCGGCCCGCGCCCGGAGGCTCCGCGGTCGCCCTGCCCGGCCCAAAAGGGTGGGGCGACCACCCCGAACGATGCTGTAGAGTATTCCTCGTCGCCGCAACGGAGAGATCCCAAGAGGCGGCCGGTGCCCCACCAGGCACCGTGCGGACGTGGCTCAGTTGGTAGAGCATCACCTTGCCAAGGTGAGGGTCGCGAGTTCGAATCTCGTCGTCCGCTCGCAGTGCGCGAGCACAGCACAACTCAATAGTTTGACCTGCGGACGTGGCTCAGTTGGTAGAGCATCACCTTGCCAAGGTGAGGGTCGCGAGTTCGAATCTCGTCGTCCGCTCCGAAACGAAGGGCCCCCTCGATCGAGGGGGCCCTTCGGCATTTCCCCGCAGAACAGCCACGGAACCGGTGCGAACCCCACCCATGACATTTGTCACCGCCGACCCGTGGATCCGCATCCCCTTCCCATGACGGCGCGCACTGACCGCGCGACCGGGGCGGCGGAAGGCTGGAGCCATGGAAACGAGCCAGCCCCCGGCCCCCTCCGGGCACGTGATCGAGGTCACCGACCTGCACCGCCACTACGGCACCGGCGCCACCGGCTACCACGCCGTCCGCGGCGTCGACCTGGCCGTCGGCCGCGGCGAGCTGTTCGCCCTGCTCGGCACCAACGGGGCCGGCAAGACCTCCACCATGGAGCTCATCGAGGGCCTGGCCGCGCCCAGCGGCGGCACCGTCCGGGTGCTCGGCCGCGACCCGTACCGGGAGCGCGCCGCCGTCCGCCCGCGGATCGGCATCATGCTCCAGGAGGGCGGCTTCCCCGGCGAGCTCACCGTGGCCGAGACCGGCCGCACCTGGTCCGGCCTGACCAGCGGGGCCCGGCCGATCGACGAGGCGCTGGAGCTGGTCGGCCTGGCCCACCTCCGCGGCGTCCGGGTCAAGCAGCTGTCCGGCGGCGAGCGCCGCCGGCTAGACCTCGCGATGGCACTGCTCGGCCGCCCCGAGGTGCTCTTCCTGGACGAGCCCAGCACCGGCCTCGACCCGGAGGCCCGCGCCGCTGTCTGGCGGCTGGTCCGCGAACTGCGCGCCCAGGGCACCACGGTGCTGCTCACCACGCACTACCTGGAGGAGGCCGAGGAGCTGGCCGACCGGCTGGCCATCATGCACGGCGGACAGGTCGTCACCACCGGCACGGTCGCCGAGGTGATCGCCGGCCGGCCGTCCCGGATCGCCTTCGAGCTGCCCGAGTTCACCGGAGCCTCACTGCCGCTGCTGGCCGGAGCCGAACTCACCGTCGACGGCCGCAAGGTCACCGTGCAGACCACCGGCCTCCAGAGCACCCTCTACGACCTGCTCGGCTGGGCCCAGCACCACGGCATCGCGCTCGGCGCGCTGGACGCCCGCAGCGCCTCGCTGGAGGAGGCCTTCCTCGCCATCGCCTCCGAGGCCGCCCACCAGCCCCCGCCGCAGAACCCCGACGTCCCCACCACCCGCACCGCCCGCCGCCGCCTGATCGGATCCGCCCGATGACCACCGCCGTCCCCACCGCCGCCGGCCCCCGGAGCACCACCTTCCGCCGCCTGGTCTCCCTCGGCCGGGCAGAGGCCACGCTGCTGCTGCGTAACCGCTCGGCCCTGTTCACCGCCCTGCTGCTGCCGCTGGTGATGATCGGCGGACGGCGCAGCATGCTCAAGCAGCAGGCCGGGTCCCACCCCGGCCTGGAC
The DNA here is from genome assembly GCF_019192735.1 of Kitasatospora aureofaciens. Lineage (GTDB taxonomy): Bacteria > Actinomycetota > Actinomycetes > Streptomycetales > Streptomycetaceae > Kitasatospora > Kitasatospora aureofaciens_A. Next base: position 117,721 of record NZ_JAHTKP010000014.1, on the reverse strand, counting down.
ATCGACGCGCTGCTGATCAACGGCACCATCGGCGGGATCCTGGCGTTCGTCGTCTACTACAACCTGACTGCCGCGTACGTCGGCCGCCGCAACGAGCTGGTGCTCAAGCGGCTGCGCACCGGTGAGGCCCGGGACATCGAGATCCTGGCCGGTACCGCGGTGCCGTCGGTGAGCCTCGCCCTGCTGATGAGCGCCGTGGTCGCCGTCGGCGGCGCCGCCGTCCTGAAGCTCGGCGCGCCGGTGAACCCGCTGCTGCTGGCCGCCGGGCTGGCCCTGAGCATCGGCATCATGATCGCGCTGGCCGCCCTCACCAGCGCCTTCACCAAGACCGTCGAGACCGCCGGCATCACCACCCTCCCGCTGCTGCTGATCTCCCAGTTCGGCTCCGGCCTGTTCATTCCGCTGGAGGTCATGCCCGGCCGGGTGGCCGACTTCTGCCGCCTGCTGCCCACCACCCCGGGCTACCAGCTGATCCGCCTCGGCTGGACCGGGACCGACGGCTCGGCCCCCGCCACCGGCTTCGCGGGCACCTGGTCCACCGCCGCCCCGCACCTGGTCACCGGCGCCGTCTGGCTGGGTCTCGCGGTCTGGGGCGCGGTGCGCTACTTCCGCTGGGAATCGCGCCGCTGACGCTCCGGCGGCTTGCTCCACGGAATCCGAAGGACATGTCCCCGTTCCACCTCTGATAAGAAGGCAGCGGCACGATCGTGATCAAACGGGGAGAAATGCGATGGATGTCCGGGGGCCGGTCCGCCGGTGGAAGGGCTTCGGCAAGCCGCAGCGCGCCGAGCTGTACTTCCGCTGGTCCCTCTACCTGATGGCGTGGTTCATGCTTCCGGTGAACCTGCTGGTCAGCGCCTCGCCCGCGAACCCCCCGCACGCGGCCGGCGTCGTCCAGGCCACCCTGGTCCTGTCGCTCGCCTCCGTCCTGGTCACCCTCCGGGCGTACCGCACCTCGCTCGACCACTACCTGCACCGGCCGAGCGAGTACCTGCGCTGGCTGGCCGTCAACACCACACTCACGGTGGCCGGTTCCTGGGTCGTCCTGCTGCTCGGCCCCTCGTCCGGCGGGTCGACGAATCCCCAGGGACCGCCGTTCACCGCGGTGGTCGCCGCCGCCCTGCTGGGCGCGGCCGTCGGCCCGATGAGTGTGGGCCTGCCCCTGCGCAGGGCCTGCCTCGCCGGACTCGGCACGGTGGCGCTGGTCGCCCCCGCGATGGTGCTGGCCGGCATCAGCGCGGCCACCACGACCGGTCTGCTGATCGGGACGCTGTTCGGCCTGGCGATCCTGATCGGCAGCTGCCGCAGCTTCGCCTGGGTGACCGCCATCGTCTGGGAGCTGGACACCGCCCGCGAGGCGCAGTCCCGGCTCGCCGTCGCCGAGGAGCGGCTGCGGTTCTCCCGCGACCTGCACGACGTGATGGGCCGCAACCTCACCACCATCGCGCTCAAGAGCGAGCTCGCCGTCCAACTCGCCCGCCGCGGACGCCCGGAGGCCGCCGACCAGATGGCCGAGGTGCAGAAGATCGCCCAGGAGTCGCAGCGCGAGGTCCGGGACGTCATCCGCGGCTACCGCACCGCCGACCTGCACGCCGAGGCGATCGGCGCCCGCGCGGTGCTCCGCGCCGCCGACGTGGCCTGCGAGATCGACCTCGGCGAGAACCCCGACGAACTGCCGCCGCCGGTGCAGTCGGTGCTCGGCTGGGTGATCCGCGAGGCCACCACCAACGTGCTGCGGCACAGCGAGGCCGGCCGCTGCCTGATCCGGCTGCGCCGGGAGGACGGCCGGGCGGTGCTGGAGCTGGAGAATGACGGGGTGCCCGCCGTCCCGCTCCCCTCCCAGGGCAGCGGCACCGGGCTGCGGGGGCTGCGCGAGCGGCTGGCCGCCCACAACGGCGAGCTGACCGTCCCGGAGGCCGCGCCGGGCATCTTCCGGATGCTCGCCGCCGTTCCGCTCTGACGTCCCGCTCCGAACCCTTCGACAGCGAAGAAGGCCCGCCGATGACCGACACCCCGCCCGTGCGCGTCCTGCTCGCCGACGACGAGCACCTGATCCGGGGCGCCCTGGCCGCGCTGCTCTCCCTGGAGGACGACCTCACCGTGGTCGCCCAGGCCGGCTCCGGCCCGGAGGCGCTGGCGATGGCGCAGGCGCACCGCCCCGACATCGCGGTGCTGGACCTGCAGATGCCCGGCAAGGACGGCATCGAGGTGGCCGCCGAGCTGCGCCGGCTGCTGCCGGACTGCCGCTGCATGATCGTCACCGGCCACGGCCGCCCCGGCTACCTGAAGCGGGCGCTGGAGGTCGGGGTGCGCGGCTTCCTGCCGAAGACCGTCTCGGCGGCCGACCTGGCCGGAATCATCCGGACCGTCCGGGCCGGCGGCCGGTACGTCGACCCGGAGCTCGCGGCGGACGCGATCAGCGCGGGCGAGACCCCGCTGACGCCGCGCGAGACGGACGTCCTGGAGCTGGCCGCCGACGGCACCCCGATCGCCGAGATCGCCGTACGGGCGGCGCTGTCCCAGGGCACCGTCCGCAACTACCTCTCCTCGGCGGCCACCAAGCTGGGCGCGGAGAACCGGCACGCGGCAGTGCGGATCGCCCGCGAGCACGGCTGGATCTGAGCCGGGCCAGCGGGCTCTCACCAGGTCAGACCCAGCTGGTGCCGGTCAGCCGCTCGTACACCTCGATGTACTTGGCCCGGGTCTGCTCGACCACCTCGGCCGGCAGGGCCGGTGGCGGCTCCTCGCTGTAGCGGTCCCAGCCGGAGGCCGGGGAGACCAGCCAGTCGCGGATCAGCTGCTTGTCGAAGGACGGCTGCGAGCGGCCCGGCTGCCACTCGTCGGCCGGCCAGTAGCGGGAGGAGTCCGGGGTGAGCACCTCGTCGCCGATCACCAGTTCGCCGTCCAGCAGGCCGAACTCGAACTTGGTGTCGGCCAGGATGATGCCGCGGTCGCGGGCGATGTCCCGGGCCCGGGCGTAGACGTCCAGGGTGGTGCGGCGCAGCTGGGCCGCCAGCTCGGCGCCGATCCGGCGGGCGGTCTCCTCGTAGGGGACGTTCTCGTCGTGCTCGCCGACCTCGGCCTTGAGCGCCGGGGTGTAGATCGGGGCGGGCAGCTCGGAGCTGTTCTCCAGGCCCTCGGGCAGGGCGATGCCGCAGACCGTGCGGCTCTCGTTGTACTCGGTCAGGCCGGAGCCGGCCAGGTAGCCGCGGGCGACCGCCTCGACCGGGATCATGTCCAGGCTGCGGCAGATCAGGGTGCGGCCCTTCCAGTCGGCCGGGGCGCCGGCCGGGATCTCGGTGGAGATCACGTGGTTGGGCACGATGTCGGCGATCCGGTCGAACCACCACAGGGAGAGCTGGGTGAGGACGCGGCCCTTGTCGGGGATCTCGTTCGGCAGCACCCAGTCGTGGGCGGACATCCGGTCGCTGGCCACCATGACCAGTTCGCCCGACGCGGTGCGGTAGAGGTCGCGCACCTTGCCGGTGTGCAGGTGGACCAGGCCGGGTACCTGGACCGGCTCGGGCTTGGTGACAAATCCGCTCAAGGTGTTCAGTCCTCAGGGGTCGTTCGCGGGCGTGGGGCACCGCGAAAGGGGAGGTCACTGCCCCAGCAGTCTTTCACGAACGCCCGGAGCGGCCTCCGGCCCCCGTCGGCGGCCGGCATTCAGGGCTGGTTCTTGCAGAGCCGGTCGAGCAGGTTGGCGGTGGCGCGCTGGATGCGCTCGTCGGTGAGGCCGGGGCGGCCCAGCGCGGGTGACCAGGCGAAGGTGCCGGCCGCGAAGACGTACGCGCCGCTGGGCGCCCGGTACAGCGAGGTCTCCTGGTAGCGGGTGCGGCCCGCGAGGTCCCGGTACGGGGAGTGGGCGAGCAGGACCCGCTCGGTGTGCTGGGGCAGCGCCACCTTCGGGTAGTAGCGGTCGGCCTCGCCGGCCACCAGGCCGGGCAATTCGTCGCCCTCCTGGAGCCCGGTGCCGTCCCACAGCCAGTGCGCGGTGTGCCGGGCGATCAGCGGGACGGGGGCGGCGACCCGGCCCGAGTACTGCACCCCGAGCAGGTGCTGCTCGGGCTCGCCGGCGTCCCGCCACAGGGCGCTGGCGGCGCCGGGCACACCGGCGGCCGGGCTGCCGGGCTGGACCTTCTGCCGCTTGCGGCAGTTGAGCAGCCGGTTGGGCTCGCCCGAGGCCGCGGCGGTCAGCTCGACCCTCCAGTACATGGTGTTGGCGGAGAGGAAGACCAGCGAGGTGCCGCCGTCCCGGGCCCGCTCGACGGCGCGGCGCATCGGATCGGACCAGTACTCGTCGTGGCCGGGGAAGACCAGCGCCCGGTGCCGGGCCGGGTCCACCAGGCCGGCGTGCAGGTCGGTGGCGGTGGCGTAGGCGAGGTCGTAGCCGTAGCGCTCGGCCCAGCGGATGAAGTCGTACGCGTGGCCGACGTGCAGCGGCAGCCCGGCGGTGGCGTGCGGACGGTCGAAGGAGACGGTGACGGCGGCCTCCTGCTCGCCGACCAGCCCGCCGGCGTCGTCCCAGGCGTGGTAGAGGCTGGCACCGCTGCGGCCGTCCTCGGGGAACAGGTTGTAGGCCTGCCAGGTCACGTCGGGGACCACCAGGAGGAGCTCGGCGGCGTGCGCCTGGTCCTCGAAGTCCCGGACGGTGAACGGGATGTGGCTGCGGTGCAGCATGTCCGCGGTGGTCAGCACGGCGACGTAGGCGCCGGGCTTCCAGTGGCCGGGGATCTGCAGCCGCCAGGAGTGCCACCAGTGGTGGCAGGAGACGGTCCGCCCGACCACCAGCGGGGCGGGCTGGGCGAGGCCGGCGATCAGCGGGCTGGACGTCATGTGGTGGGCGCCGTCGCCGCCGTAGTGGCCGATCCGGTAGACGTCCACGGTGAAGTCGCGGGGCGGGTTCACGGTGACCCGGAAGTCCACCGAGCCGCCGGGGCGGATCACCCCGGCGGAGGCGAAGCCCTTGATCTGCTGGACGACGTCGTCGGCGCTCTGCGGGGTGCCGACCGGCGGCCTGGGCCGGGCGCCGCCGGCCAGCGGGCGCTGGCCGGGTGCGTCCACCGAGACGTACCAGGGCACGGTGCCCTCGGCGTCGGCCAGGTACTCGTCGGGGCTGCGCAGCCAGGGCAGCGGGCCCTGGCCGAAGGGGTCGGAGACGCTGTAGGCATGCGTTCCGGACTCCCAGCGGCGGTTGAGTTCGGTCCCCACGCGCCCCTCCCAGGTGCACTTCCGTCCGGTTGGCACGTGCCCCCCGGATGTGCGTGCGGTCTAATACACCACACTGTGCTGGCGCTGTGTCACTCCACGGTAGCAATTGGTGGCGGGAATCTTCCGGGCGTCCGCTGCCAGGTCTCCGGCCTGCGGAGACGGCCCCCGGCCGACCGGCCCGGGGGCGCGTGGGCGGGCGCCGAGCGCCGCCCGGAGGATCAGAGTCGGACGGGCTTCTCCAGGCGGACGTCGGCGGCGTCGAGCCAGGCGCGCAGGGGACCGTCCTGGCCCTGTTCGACGGCCTGGGCGACGGACGCGGCAAGGTCGGTGCGGCGGACGCCGCCGAGGAGCAGGACCGGGCCGTCCAGCCAGTCCAGGCCGGGGGTGGCGCCGGCGGTGTCGACGGCGGCGCAGCAGACCATCGCGGTGACGTGGTCGACCAGCAGGTCGCGGCCGCTCCGGGCGGGTTCGAGCAGCGGGGCGGGGGCGGTGGTGCAGGCCAGCTGGGCGGCGAGCGCGGCGGCCAGCTGCTCGCCGTCGCCGTCGGCGAGCCGGACCAGCAGCCGGGTGAGCGTCGGAGCGCCGGGGCGGGCCTGCGGGGCGAGCCGGTCCAGGGCGGACTGCAGGGCGGCGGCGCGGGCCCGCCAGCCGGCGTCCACGACCTCGGCCGGGTAGTCGGCCCACTCCAGCTCGTGCCAGGCGCCGGCGGCGGGGCGGCCGAAGAACAGCTCGGCGGCGAGCCGGGAGACCGCCCGGTCGACGGTTCCTGGCTCCTCCAGCAGGTCGCAGGCGGGGCGGTCGCCGAGCCGGGTGCCGTAGCCGTCGGCCAGCCGGTCGCGCCGGGACAGCTCGGTGAGGGCGGCGACCACGCCGGCGTTGAGGTGGGCGGGGTGGCGGCCGAGCCGCCAGGCGGGCAGCGCGACCCGGGTGAGCAGCCGGTCCCAGCCCGCGTAGGCGAGGCCGACCTGCTCCTGGGCGGCGATCCGCAGGCCGTAGTCAACGGCTCTGGCCTGCTCGGAGGCCCAGCTCGCGACGGACCGCTCCAGTTCGGCGGCGTGGCCGCGGCAGGCGCCGAGCAGGCGGCGGGTGATCCGGTCGGTGAGGACGGCCGGGCCGCGGCGCGGCGCCCGGGGCGGGCCGGCCAGGGTGGCGCCGCCGAGGCCGGCGGGGGCCGGACCGGTGTCCAGGCTGGCGTCGAGGCTGCGCAGGAAGCGGCGGGCGGCGGCGATCTCCGGGTCGGCGGAGGCGGCGGTGCCGGCCACCACGGGCGCGAGCAGGGCGCGCAGTTCGCCGGACCGCATCCACCAGAGGAACGGCGAGCCGATCACCAGGACGGGGGCGGGCGGCTCGTGCCGGTGGCGGGGGCGCCGCTGCGCGGGCGGGACGTCCTCCAGCCAGCTGTCGCAGTCCGGGGTGAGCGCGATGGCGGAGGGGGCGGGCACGTCCAGCCGCTCGGCCAGTTCGTCTATCAGCCGGTACAGCTCGGGGGCCTCGGCGCGGTCCAGCGGGACGGCCGGGGTCTGCGGCGGGACGGCCCGGCGGTAGGCGCGGGCGGTCAGGCCGGCCACCAGGAGGGTGAGCGCGGCCACCGCGCAGACCGCCCAGCGGGCGGCGTCCCAGCCGGCGGCGTCGGCGGAGCCGGGCGCGCCGATCCGGCCGGTGAACCGCCCGGCGAGCAGGACCACCGCGACGGCGGCGGGCAGGGTGGCGGCGGCCAGGGCGAGGCCCCGGATCCGCAGGACCACCTGGGCGTGAGCGCGCGCGGTGTCGACAGCGGCCATACGGTGCGGCACCCCCTTCGGAGCCCTCGGGCGCCCGGTGACGGGCCCTGAGCCGACTCGAAACGATCAGTTCCGACCGGGAAGCGGAGGTGTCCGATCCCGGTAGTGCATGCTGCGTGGCGCTTCTGACATGTTCGACGCCCCGGTCCGGGTGGGTGTTCCGGATCGCCCCGGTTTCCACTCGTCCCGGTGACGTTGCCCGAACTTCCGGACGACATACCGGACGACCCTCGACCGGTCCGGTGCGAAGCACCCGGGCGACCGCCCGGCCGGACGCCGTCCAGCATCCCCCCGCGGGGGCACCGCTACCCGGCGGCGACCCCAGCGCGCGGCCACGGCGCCGTGCGATCCAGCGCACCATAAGGCCGGGCACCCGGTTACGTCAGCCGGATGCGGTTGCTGTCACCCGATGTGCTGGATTCCGGCCGCCGAACGGTGCGCCGCCCACCACAGCCACTCCAGCCCCGGAACGCCACAGGGCGCTGCGCCCATGGGGTTGTTTCCCACGGCACGCGGCGCCCTGCGGGGTGCGCACGCAACGAACGGCTGCAGCAACGGCTAGGCGGTGGCCGCCTTGAGCGCGATGTCGGTGCGGTGCTGGCCGCCCTTGAGCGAGATCCGGTCGACCGCGGCGTACGCGCGGTCCCGCGCCTCGGCCAGGTCGGTGCCGGTCGCGGTGACGGACAGCACCCGGCCGCCGGCGCTCAGCACCCGGCCGTCCTCGTCCGCCCTGGTACCGGCGTGCAGGACGAACGCGGTGCCGTCCGCCTCGGCCTCGGCCAGGCCCTCGATCGGGTCGCCGGTGCGCGGCGCGGCCGGGTAGCCCTCGGAAGCGACGACCACGGTGACGGCCGCGCCCTCGTCCCAGCGCAGCGGCTCCAGCTGGTCCAGCGTGCCGGTGGCGGCGGCCAGCAGGACGCCGGCCAGCGGGGTGCGCAGCCGGGCCAGCACGACCTGGGTCTCCGGGTCGCCGAAGCGGGCGTTGAACTCGATCACCCGGGTGCCGCGCGAGGTGAGCGCCAGGCCGGCGTAGAGCAGGCCGGAGAACTCGGTGCCGCGGCGGCGCAGTTCGTCCACGGTCGGCTGCAGGACGGTCTCCAGGACCTCCTCGACCAGCCCGGCGGGCGCCCACGGCAGCGGCGAGTAGGCGCCCATGCCGCCGGTGTTGGGGCCCTCGTCGCCGTCCAGCGCGCGCTTGAAGTCCTGCGCGGGCTGGAGCGGGAGGACGGTGGTGCCGTCGGTGATCGCGAACAGCGACACCTCGGGGCCGTCCAGGTACTCCTCGATGACCACGCGCTCGCAGGACGCGGCGTGCGCCAGCGCGGCCGCGCGGTCGGAGGTGACCACGACACCCTTGCCGGCGGCCAGGCCGTCGTCCTTGACCACGTACGGCGCGCCGAAGGCGTCCAGTGCCTCGGCGGCCTCGTCCGGGGTGGCGCACACGTAGGAGCGGGCGGTCGGCACGCCGGCGCCGGCCATCACGTCCTTGGCGAATGCCTTCGAGCCTTCCAGCTGCGCGGCGGCGCCGGACGGGCCGAAGACGGGGATGCCGGCCGCGCGCACGGCGTCGGCGACGCCCGCGACCAGCGGGGCCTCCGGGCCGACCACGACCAGGTCGGCGCCGAGCTTCGCGGCCAGGTCGGTGACCTGGGCACCGTCCAGCTGGTCGACCGGGTGGACCGTCGCCACCTGCGCGATCCCGGCGTTGCCCGGGGCGCAGTGCAGCTCGGTGACGGCGGGATCTTGGGACAGAGAGCGGCACAGGGCGTGTTCGCGGGCGCCGCCGCCGATGACGAGGACCTTCACGGTTGGCAAGGGTAGTCGGTGGCCTGTTCCGGCCGCTCTCCGGTCCCGTCGGAACCTCCAGTCGAAGACCTCCGTACGCTCACGATGTCGGAGGATCCTCCAAGCCAGGGCTCGCCCGGTCGGCGGCGGGTGCCCGGGTCAGGACGGCAGGTGACCGGCCCCTCGCTCGGACGGGTGAAATCTCGCCGACCCCCGCATCCCTCCCACCTCGGGTTCCGGTGGCCGAATCCCATAACGATCAATGGGGAAGCGCCCCCACGGTCAGCCATTTGGCGGTAAGAAGTGCTGTTGGACAACCACCGGCAGACGTCACGTCGGCCGATGCGCCGCCAGACCCAGCCGCCCGCCCGCCACAGGGAGCCCCACAGGTGAGCCAGCCGGAAATGCAGCCCGAGGAGAGTGCCTGGGGCAAGGAGATCGGCGAGGAGGACCAGCCCGTCGCCGCCGTCGCCCGCCGGGCCTCCACCCGCCGGCGGACCGATCTGAGTGCCCGCCAGTTCCCGCTCGGGGACTGGGGCGAGCCCGCCGAGCGGCTGGAGGAGCTCTACCGCTGGTCCGAGGAGCGGGCGGTCGAGGCGATCGAGTGGTACCGCAAGGACCGGGTCTGGAAGCGCCGCTGGGCACGGCTGCTGCGGTTCGGCATGGCCGGCTTCGCGGTCGGCGGGGTGACCGCCCCGCTGGTGGACCTGACCGGCGCCGTCGCGCACGGCACCAGCTGGGGCTACGTCGGCCTGGCGCTCGCCGCCGCCTGCTACGGCACCGACCGGGCGTTCGGCCTCACCTCCGGCTGGATGCGGGACGTCAGCACCGCGCAGGCGCTGCAACGCCGCCTGGAGGCCTTCCAGTTCGACTGGGCGTCGGAGTGCGTGCGGGAGGTGCTCGGCCCGACCGAGGGCACCGCGGGCGAGGCCGCCGAGCGCTGCCTGGGCGTGCTGCGCCGGTTCTGCGAGGACGTCTCGGACATGGTCCGCACCGAGACCTCGGAGTGGATGCTGGAGTTCCGCGCGTCGATGACGCAGTTGCCCACCCAGGCCCCCGGGACGTGGGGCGGGCGCAGCGAGACCGGGGTGGGCGCCCAGGTGCGGGTGCTGCCGCCGCCGGGCACCCGGCCCACCATGCCGCGCCAGCGGCCGCCGGAGGGCCCGCTGCGCTGAGCCGCGGGCCGCAGCCGCAGCCGAACGGCCTCGGGCCTCAGGCGAAGACGATCATCGAGCCCTGGGTGAGGCTCCGGGTCGCCGCCGCGTACAGGCCCGACCAGGCGTGCCGCTCCCGGGCGAAGGGGTGCAGGTCGTCCAGCGGCGGGCCGAACGGCTGCTCCAGGCCGGTGGGGCCGAGCGGCTTGGTCGGGGCCGGCGGGTTGAGCGGGTCGATGCCCAGCGCCGGTGCCACGGCCTGGAGTTCGCGCAGCAGTCCGTGGCTGGAGCCGAGCGGCCCGCCCGAGCCGAGCAGCACCTCGTCCACCAGCGGCACCGCGAACTCGATCGGCACGTACGCGCCCGCGTGGTCGAAGTGCCAGACCAGGTGCGACTGTTCGGCGCTGCTCTCGAACATCTCCAGCAGCTGCTCGTAGTCGCCGCCGAGCGAGTCCACCGGCGTGATGTCCAGGCCGGTGAGGCCCAACAGGTAGGCGCGGCGCAGGAAGTGCAGCGAGTCGTAGTCGAAGGCGGCTATCGGCTCGACCGCCCCGCTGATCCCCGGGACGTACTGGTAGACCGGCACCTCGGGCAGGCCGCGCGAGGTCAACACCGCGTTGTAGAGCGCGAGATCGTCCCGGAAGGGGTTGTCGGGGCTGTGGCTCAGCACGTCCACCAGCGGGACGAGCCAGAGGTCGCAGGCCATGGCCGGCTCTTCCTCTCCGGGCGGGCAGTCGTCCGGCCGGGGGGGCGGCACGACGACAAGCGGGTACGGGGGCGGGGTCGGTACCCGGACGGCCGTTACGCGGGGCGCCCGGTTCGACGACCGCCCACCCTACCGGCCCGGCGCGCGGTGCGGGTCGGGCCGTCCCTGCGGGTGCTCGGGGGACGGCTCGGGCAGCCGCCGGCCGAACCGGCCGTACGGGATCGAACGCGGCTGTGGCACCAGGCCGAGCCCCAGCCCGAGTTCCCGGCCCAGTTCGCGGCCGACGTCCTCGCCCCGCCGGGGCCGGTCCTGCCCGGCCGCGCCCGGCGCGGGCGACGGCTCGGGTTCCGGTGGCGCCGCGGGATCCGGCACGGCCGCGGGGTCCGGCTCCGCGTCCACGAACTCGGTGAGCAGCCCCAGCACCGTCACCGACTCCAGCGGCTCCCCGGCCAGCCCGGCCAGCATCCGGACGGTGAACAGGTTGTACTCGCAGATGATCCGGTGCGCCCCGGCCAGGTCCCGCGCCTCGATCGCGTCCACCAGGTCGAGGTGGCGGTCCCAGCACACCCCGGCCAGCTTCGGCATCTCCCGCAGGTAGGCCGCCGCGAACATCCAGGACTGCACCCGCAGCCAGTCCAGGTAGGCGCCGATCCGGCGGTTGCCGAGCAGCCCGGCGACCTCCTGCCAGAACCGGCGGTCGCAGCCCACCATCACGTCCAGGTTCCCCGCCCGCGCTGCCCGCACCGCCGCGTCGGCCCGGCGGCGCAGCGAGGGCAGCCGGGTGACGTCGGGCAGCGCCCGGCGGGAGCTGAACTGGCGGTAGTAACTGTCGGTGAGCAGCACCCGGGACTCGAAGATCTCCAGGAAGTCGTCCCAGCCGAGTTCGGGCACGGTGAACCCGCGGTGGTGCTCGGCCCGCAGCAGCCCCTGCGCGCCGAGGTCGACCAGCGCCTCGCGGGCCGGGGTCGCGGAGACGCCGTACAGGTCGGCGATCTCCTTGACGGTGAAGTTGCGGCCGGCCTCCAGCCGGCCGGCCATCATCTCCTCGCGCAGCGCGCCCGCGATCTGCTCGCGCAGGCTGTTGCGCTGGATGACGGGACGGGTGTCGCCTGCGCCGTTGCCGGACATGCGCGCGACCTCCTCGGGCGGGCCGACCGGCCGCCCCTCGGCGAACCGGCCGAAGAGCGGCTGGGAACACGACGAGTGCTCATCTTCTCAAACCCGCCACGAGCAGGTACAAACCAACCCCCGGGGAACCCCCGCGGGCCCCCGGTGCCCCGCTCAGCGCTGGACCGGCGCCGGAATCCCCAGCAGGCGGTCCCGCAGCACCGGGAACTCCGCCCGGGCCTTGGCCACCTCGGCCGGATCGAACTCGACGGTCAGCACCTGCTCCCCCGACCCGGCCTCGGCCAGCACCCGGCCCCACGGGTCCACCACGATGCTGTGCCCGGCCTGCTCGACCCCGCCGTGCGTCCCCGCGGTGTTGCAGGCCAGCACGTACGCCTGCTCCTCCACCGCGCGCGCCCGGGCCAGCAGCGTCCAGTGCTCGCGCCGCCGCTCCGGCCAGGCCGCCGGGATCACCAGCAGCTGCGCGCCCGCGTCCAGCAGCGCCCGGAACAGCTCCGGGAAGCGCAGGTCGTAGCAGGTGGCCAAGCCCAGCGTGCCGAAGTCGGTGGCCGCCGTGACGATCTCCTGCCCGGCGCCCATCACCACCGCCTCGCCGCTGTCGAAGCCGAAGCGGTGGATCTTGCGGTAGGTGTGCACCAGCTCGCCGTCCGGGGCGAACAGCAGCGAGGTGTTGTAGATCGGACCGTCGGGATCGCGTTCGACGATCGATCCGGCGTGCAGCCAGACCCCGGCCGCCCGGGCCGCCGCCGCCATCGCGTCCGAGGTGGGCCCGTCCAGGGTCTCCGCACCCTCCGACCAGAGGTCGTACGCGAAGCCGCCGAGGGGCCACAGCTCGGGCAGAACCACCAGGTCGGCGCCGTGTTGGGCCCGTACCAGGGAGGCGGCTCTGGCCCGCCGCTCGGCCGGCGGCTCGGCGTCGGAGACCGCGAGTTGGATCAATGAAGCGCGCACAGTACCACCGTCCACGGCAAGAGTCCTACGATCGTCACCCGAAAGCGCTGCCCAGCTGTCTCCCGGCAGCGTAACGTGCGGTTAGCGTGTGCGCCCGAAGGCCGGACCAACCCGGCCGGCCGCGGAGGCAGGGTGTGCGCGGCAAGGCAGCTGACGGAGGGCCGGAGATTCCCGTGACGGACAACCAGACCGTGCAGGCTTACACCGAGGCGTGGACGCAGAGCATCGAGTCCATATCGGAGCTGGTGGCCCCCCTCCCCGAGGGCTCCTGGAACCGGGCCACGGAGTGCCCCGGCTGGTCCGTGCGGGACGTCGTCTCGCACATCATCGCCGTCGAGTCCGAGCTGCTCGGCGACCCCCGCCCGATCCACGCGCTGCCGCGCGACCTGCGCCACGTCACCAGCGAGTTCGCCCGCTACGTCGAGCTCCCGGTGGACAAGCGCCGCTGCCACACCGCGCTGGAGATGACCGGCGAGCTGGAGTACACGATCATCCGCCGCTCCCGTGCGTTGCGGAACGCCAAGCAGACGCCGCAGGAGCCGGTGCGCTGGCCGGCCGGCCCGTTCGCCCGGGACGTGCCGTACCACGAGCTGCTGCGCCGCCGGGCCTTCGACGTCTGGGTGCACGAGCAGGACCTGCGCCGGGCCCTGGACAAGCCCGGCAACCTGGACTCCCCGGGCGCCCTGATCACCCGGGACTTCCTGCTGGAGGCGCTGCCCAAGGCCGTCGCCCACAACGCCGGCGCCCCGGCCGGGGCGACCCTGGTGCTGGACGTCACCGGCCCGGTCGAGTTCCTGCGCACCGTCCGGGTGGACGCGGCCGGCCGCGGCAGCGTGGACGAGTCGATCAGCCTGGCCCCCGACGTCCAGCTGACCATGGACTGGGAGACCTACGTCCGGCTGGCCTGCGGCCGGGGCCGCCCCGGCCCGGTGAGCATCGAGGGCGACAAGGAGCTGGCCGAACGGGTGCTCGCCACCTTCGCCGTCACCATCTAGCCCGCGCGCCCCCGGCGTATACGTACGAGTGCGCGCCTGATAGGTGCGCCTCGTGCTTCCGTACGTCAACTTGGGACCAGTACCTCACCTGTTCGACCTCGTTGTTCCGGGCAGTCCTGCCATCACCCGGAAGAAGGAGGGGCGTCCTCATGGACGACGTACAGGAACAAGAGATGGTGCTGGTCCGGTCGAGCTTCCCGGTCACGGGGCAGCCGATCCGCGTCGTGATGATCGACGGCGAGCCGTGGTTCGCGACGACCGACGTGTGCGCCGTGCTCGATCGGGGCAGCCCGAGCTGGGCGAGCAGGATGGTCAATCCCAACGACACACGGACCGTCGATATGCGCTCGGTATGCCTGAGTTCAACTCAGGCATACCGCGTTTCCCCAGGTCAGAATGGACCCGTCCGCGGGAATCCATTCCTGAACGTGGTCAGCGAGGCGGGGCTCTACCTCCTCGTCATGAGGTCGAAGAAGCCCAACGCCCGGCCGTTCCAAGACTGGGTCACCGGAGAGCTGCTCCCTTCCATCCGCCGCGGGGACACCGACATCCCCACGCAGCAGCGGCGGATGGCGGAGACCCTGGCCGAGGCGATCGGCCAGCAGGTTCAGGTCATCGCCGAGATCGAGCACGAGGACTGGCCGGGGGTGACCATTCACTCGGACGGGACGGTGCACTGTCGGCACGGGGAGATGGTCTTCCACATGCCGACGCGGGAGGAGGACAGCGGGCCACCGTTCGGCGGGTACTACGCCTGCCCGGCCGTGGAGCGGGTCGGCATCCGGGGCAGTCGGGTGCTCCCGGGCTGCCCGAAGCTGAAGCTGGTGGACCTGATCCGCCTGCGGCGCGCTGCGCAGCCCGAGTCCGCGCCACCTGATTACGGGCTCATGCACGCGGAGCTGCACGACGCCCGGATCTACGGGACGCCACCGCAGATGGCCGAGATGATGCGGGAGTACGGTCGCTGATCAACGCGATTACCCTCAGAATTTCTGAGGGTAATCGCGCCGTATGCCTGACTTCTAGTCAGGCATACGGCGGCAAACTATCACTTGGGGTGATGGTTACCGACGTTTCCGCAGGTCGGAAACCCTACGTCGCCACCTTCCGCCGCAGCCGCAGGATCATCGCCGTCCCCACCGCCAGCGGCACGTACTGCCAGCAGAACGCCCAGCGGAAGGCGGCGGCCGAGTACGAGCCGGCGCCGGCCGGGGAGAGTGCGTCGAGCAGGACGCCGATGCCGAACAGGGTGATCATCGTGCCGATGAACCCGCCCATGTTGACGATCCCGGAGGCCGTCCCGAGCCGCTCCACCGGGTTCCGGGCCCGGGCGTAGTCCAGGCCGACCAACGAGGCCGGGCCGTTGCTGCCCATCACCAGGATGATCCCGGCCAGCAGCCAGAACGGCGGGTGCCCGCCGGGCCAGGCCAGCACCAGCGCCCAGCCGAGCCCGGTGGCCGCGATCACGGTGAGCACGATCGGCATCCGGGCCCGCGCCGAGACCGACAGCACCCGGCCGAACAGGAAGCCGAACGACATGTTGCTGAGCACCAGCAGGGTCAGCAGGCCGCCGGCCTCGGCGCGGGACATCCCCTGCGCCTCGACCAGGTAGGGCAGGCCCCAGAGCAGGCCGAAGGCGTTGCCGGGGAACTGGGTGGTGAAGTGCACCCACAGCCCGAGCCGGGTGCCCGGCTCCCGCCAGCACGCCCGGACCTGCCGCCCGATCCTCGGCCGCGGCCTCGGTCGGTGCTCGGCCGGGTGCACGGCCGCCGGGGAGTCCTTCAGGAAGAGCGCAACCAGCGCGAACACCGCGACGCCGAGCAGGGCGATGGCGGCGAAGGTCGGCGTCCAGCCCTCGCTGTGCAGGGCCTGCGCGAGCACCACGGTGGTGACCAGGTTGCCGCCCATCCCGGCGAGGCCGGTCAGCTGCGCGACGAACGGGTTCTTGGCGGCCGGGAACCAGCGCGCGGCGATCCGCAGCACGCTGATGAAGGTCATCGCGTCGCCGCAGCCGAGCACCGCCCGGGAGGCCAGCGCCGGGGCGAAGGAGGAGCTGAACGCGAAGGCCAGCTGGCCGGTGCTGAGCAGCAGGATGCCGAGCAGCAGCACCCGGCGCGGGCCGAACCGGTCGACGAGCAGGCCGACCGGGATCTGCATGGCCGCGTAGACCAGCACCTGGAGGATCGAGAAGGTGGAGAGCGCGGAGGCGCCGATGCCGAAGCGGTCGGCGGCGTCCAGCCCGGCCACGCCGAGGCTGGTGCGGTGGATCACCGCGAGGATGTAGACGCTGACGCCGATGGACCAGGCCAGCCAGGCGGCGCGCCCACCGGGCGGGGCGGGCGCGGGAACCGGGGCGACCGGCGATGCGGGCGCGGCGGCGGATAGAGGCTCGGCGGCGGATCGGGGAGCGGGGGCGGACAGGGGACGGGCTGAACGGGCGGGCTCCACGGGCATAGTGCGTCCACAGTAGTCATCCCATCATTGGACGCCCAGCGTGGGGTTCGGTCGATCGGCCACGAACCCGGCCTCAGCCGGTGACCGTCCAGGACACCGACCGGGTCATGTACCGGTCCCGGAACGCCTCGTCCCGCACCCAGTCGGTGGTGTCCCGGACGGTCGCGGTCACGGTGGCCGTGCGCCCGGGCACGAGGTTCAGCTGCGCGGTGTCCAGCCAGCTGCGGTCCACCGCCTGCGGCTCCACCGGGACGCCGTCCACCTTCCAGTCCACCCGCAGCTGGCGCGCGCCGGTCAGCGGCAGCGGACGGACGTCCAGCTTGGGGCGCCCGCTCACCTCGCCGGGCGGCGGCACCGGGGTGTCGGTCGGCCGGACCCGGCGGTACAGCTCCTCGATGATCGCCTCACGCGACGGCAGGTTGTAGACGCTGCCCAGAGTGCGCATCACCGAGTCCGGCGTCGGCCGGTAGAGCCCGTTGGTACTGCGGTACGCCCCCACCGTCCCGCCGCCGTCGGGGGACTCGGCGCCCAGCCAGCGCCACCACTTGGTCTGCTTCTTGCGCATGTCGTCGGCGTTGAGGGTGGCGAGGTTCGGGTAGTCGGCGTCGTCCGGGGCGCTGTCGTACTCGTCCCCCAGGTCCCCCACGGTGTGGCCGATCTCGTGCTGGATGATCCGCCCCGCGTCCGGGCTGCCGCCCGCCAGGGTGGTCACCCCGGTGCCCCCGGCGCCGCCGTATTCGCTGGAGTTGGCCAACGCTATCAGGTACTGCGGCCCGGCGCTGTCCCCCGCGTACCGGGCGGTGGCGGCCTCGTCGGCGCAGAGCAGCCGGGCGGTGCCCTCGCACCAGAAGTGCATGCCGAGCGGGGTCGCGGGGTTGCGTCCGCGGCTCTCGGTCTCGGCTATCCCGGAGGCCGGGGAGATCACCTCGACCCTCCGTATGTTGAAGAACCCCTGGTAGCTGCGGAACGGCTCGATCTCCATCAGCGAGCGCCAGGCCCGGTCGGCCTGCGCCCGGAACACGTCCTGCTCGTCGGCCGTGTAGCCGTCGCCGAGCAGGACCAGGGTGATCCGGTTGGCCGGGTCCCCGGTGCGCCGTATGTCGACGGTCGGGGCGGGCCCGGCGATCCGCGCGTCGGCGCGTTGCGCGGTGTGCGGCGGTACCGCCCGGTCGGCCGGGGCGCCCGGCCCGATCACGCCGAACGGCGAGGGCCCGGCCAGCTCCAGGGCGGCCGGGAGTACGGCGGTGGACACCAGCACGAGCGCGGCCAGACTCCGGACGAGACGGCCAGGGTTGCCAGACGGCATACGGGTGCGTCCTCGGGGCTCCGGTCACCCGGTGTCGCCCGGGTGGTGGAGCGGAGACGTACCCGGACCGGCGTGTCGCCCCTACCGGCCGACGAAAATGTCACCGACCTGGCCGAACGATCCGCAGCATCCCAGTCATACCAACGAATCCCTTCGGCGCCCCGAATCCTTCACCGGGCCCCCGAATCCTTCGGCGCCGGTCAGCGCCGCCGCAGGTTCAGCACCAGATGGGTCCCGAGACCGAACAGCAGCCCCCAGAACGCCGAGCCGATCCCGAACAGGCTCATCCCCGACGCACTCGCCAGGAACGTCACCACCGCCGCGTCCCGCCCCCGCTCCTCCGCGACCGCCGCCGCCAGGCTCCCCTGCAGCGACGCCAGCAGCGCGACCCCGGCGATCACCGCGATCAGCTCCTTCGGCAGACCGGTGAACAGGCTCACCAGCACCCCGCCGAAACTCCCCACCAGCACGTACAGCGCCCCCGAGGACATCCCCGCGATGTAGCGCCGGCGCGGATCCGGGTGGCTCTCCGGGCCCGAGCAGATCGCCGCCGTGATCGCCGCCAGATTCACTCCCGGCGAGCCGAACGGCGCCATCAGCAGCGACACCACACCGGTCGACCCGATCAGCAGCCGGTCGTCCGGCCGATACCCTAAGGCCCGCATCACCCCGAGGCCCGGCGCGTTCTGCGAGGCCAGCACCACGATCGTCAGCGGCAGTGCCAGCCCCACCACCGCCGACCAGGAGAACGCCGGCATCGTGAGCACCGGCACGGTCGGCCCTCCCGAGCCCAGGTGCAGCGGCAGCCCCGTGGTCACTGCGGCCAGCACCCCGCCCACCAGCAGCGCCACCGGGACGGCGTACCGCGGCGCCAGCCGCTTCGCCAGCAGGAACGCCGCGAAGCTTCCCACCACCAGCACCGGCGCGCTGTGCACGGCGCCGAAGATCCCGGCGCCGAAGGAGAACAGGATCCCCGCCAGCATCGCGTTGACGATCCCCACCGGCACCGCCGCGATCAGCCGCCCGAACCACCCGGTCACCCCGAACAGCGTCACCACCACCGCGCACACTGCGAACGCCCCCACCGCCTCCCGGTACGGGTACGCCCCCAGGCTCGTCACCAGCAGCGCGGCCCCGGGCGTGGACCAGGCCGTGATCACCGGCGTCCGGGTCCACCAGCTCAGCAGGAAGCCGCTCACCCCGCTGCCGATGGATATCGCCCAGATCCACGACGCGGTGTGCGCCGCGTCCAGCCGTCCGGCAGACGCGGCCGCGAGCACCACCACCAGCGGCCCCGAGAACGACACCGCTATGCAGACCAACCCCGCCAGCAAAGCCGGCCCCGACACGTCCCGCCGCAGCGACCGACGCTCCCCACTTCCGCCCGCCACCGTCTCCGGGCGGACCGTCAGCTCCTTCGTCATCCCGGCAGTATCCCGAAGCCCCGCCGAAGACTCCCGAAAAAACTTCTGAACCCACCTGCAACCCCCGGCGGGGATGTGCGTCTATACGGATGAAGGCACGGAGAGCGAGACCGGCAGAGCCGGGGGGCGCTTCCGCTCGACAAGGAGCGGGGCCGGTCGTCTTCACCCATCACACCGTCAGCACATGACCCTGGGGAGTCACGTCATGCGTATGCCCGTTATCACCGGTTTTGCGAAGAACACCCGCGCGCTCTCCGGCCGCCGCCGTATCGCCGCTCTGGCCGCCACCGTCGTCCTGGCGGGCACCGTCCAGGTGATGGCCAGTGACAGCGCCTGGGCCTGCGGCGACCCCGACAACGCCCCGGTCACCGCGGTCGATCCGGCCGTCGCCCAGGACCACGACTTCAGCCTCCACGGCCCGGGCGCGAAGGCGGACTTCATCAGCCCCGTCCCGAAGACGCTAACCATCGGCGGCCCCAAGGTCGAGTTCGGGGTCGAGATCGCGAACTTCAGCAAGGCCGACTACAACAAGGTCGCCGCGGGCTTCGGGCTCTTCAACCCGAGCGGCGCCACCCCGAAGCCGTCGCAGGTCACCGTGGAGGTCATGAACCACGGGCAGTGGAAGCGCCTTGCGATGAAGGGCGGCTGCGACCCGGCGCTGCACGCCACCGGGGTGGAGTCCCTGGGCGAGCCGCTCGCGGTCGGCCACGCCCGCCGCTACATGTTCCGGGTCTCGATCGCGGCCGACGCGCCCACGGACCTGAACGAGCTGGAGCTGTACGGCGGCAGCTTCGCCTTTGCCACGACGAAGGTCAAGGTCCTCCACCCCGCTGCCAAGCCCACGGCCACCGCCACCCCGAAGCCGACCGCCCCCGCCAAGGCCAAGCCCGCCCCGGCCGCCCCGGCCGAGCCCGCCGCCGACCGGACCCCGGCCGCCGAGGCGCCCAAGACCCCCGTGGCCACCCCAAGCGCCGCACCCGCCACCACCGCGCCCGCCGGCACGCCGGAGCTCGCGCAGACCGGGGCCGGCTCCGTCAACGGCTTCCTCCTCGCCTCCTCCGCCACCCTCCTCGCCCTCGGCGCGGGCGTCCTGATCGCCGTCCGCCGGCTCCGCACCCAGCGCTGACCGGACCACGGCACGCACGAAGGGGCCCCCTCCGCACGGCGGTGCGGAGGGGGCCCCTTCTTCGGTCAGACGTCCTACGAGGCCGTCAGCCCCAGGTGATCAGGCGCTTCGGCTGCTCCAGGAGCGCTGCCACGTCGGCCAGCACCTTGGAGCCCAACTCCCCGTCCACCAGGCGGTGGTCGAAGGAGAGCGCCAGGGTGGTCACCTGGCGCGGGACCACCTTGCCCTTGTGCACCCACGGCAGTTCCCGGACCGCGCCGAAGGCGAGGATCGCAGCCTCGCCCGGGTTGAGGATCGGGGTGCCGGTGTCGACGCCGAAGACGCCGACGTTGGTGATGGTGACGGTCCCACCCTGCATGTCGCCGGGCGAGGTCTTGCCCTGGCGGGCGGTGTCGATCAGCTCGCCGAGCGAAGTGGCCAGGCCCGCAAGGGTCTTGGCGCCCGCGTCCTTGACGTTGGGGACGATCAGGCCGCGCGGGGTGGCCGCGGCGATGCCGAGGTTCACCTGGCCCTTGATGACGATCTCCTGGGCCGCCTCGTCCCACTGGGCGTTGATCTCGGGGTGCCGCTTGATCGCGGTGAGCAGCGCCTTGGCGACGATCAGCAGCGGGCTGACCCGGACGTCCCGGCCCAGTTCGCCGCTCTCCTTGAGCCGGCGGACGAACTTCATCGTGCGGGTCACGTCGACCTGGACGAACTCGGTGACGTGCGGGGCGGTGAAGGCCGAGGCCACCATCGCCTGGGCGGTGGCCTTGCGGACGCCCTTGATCGGCACCCGGACGTCGCCCGCGGTGGGGACGAGCACCGGCGCCTCGACGGCTTCGACCGCCGCGACCGCGACGGGCTCGGCAGCCGGGGCCGCAGCGGCGGCGACGGCCGACGCGAAGGCGTGCACGTCCTCGCGGGTGATCACACCGTCCCGGCCGGTCGGGGTGACCGCGCGCAGGTCGATGCCGAGGTCCTTGGCCAGCTTGCGCACCGGCGGCTTGGCCAACGGCCGCTCGCCGGCGGGCTGTTCGGCCACGACGGGCGCCGGCACAACCGGCACAACCGGCACAACCGGCGCTGCCGGAGCTGCCGGGGTCACCACGGCGGTCGTGGTGGTCCGGCGGACCCGCCGCTGCGTCACGCCCGTGCGCGGCCCGTAGCCGACCAGCACCTCGCGGCGCTCCGGCTCCGCCGCCTCGGCGGGCGCGGGCGCGGCAGCGGCGACGGGCGCAGCAGGGGCGGCCGGAGCCGCGGCCCCGCCCTCCCCGGCGACCGCGACCGAGATGATCACGGTGCCGACGTCGACGGTCGCGCCCTCCGGGAAGAAGAGCTGCTCGACGACCCCGTTGAACGGAATCGGCAGCTCCACGGCGGCCTTGGCGGTCTCCACCTCGCAGACGACCTGGCCGTCCGTCACGGTGTCACCGGGCTTGACGTACCAGCTGAGGATCTCCGCCTCGGTGAGGCCCTCGCCGACGTCGGGCATCTTGAACTCGCGGAGCGAGCGAACTTCGGTGGTCATCTTCGCTCCCCGGGATCAGTACGCGAGTGCGCGGTCGACGGCGTCGAGCACGCGGTCCAGGTCGGGAAGGAAGGCTTCCTCGACCCGGGACGGCGGGTATGGCGCGTGGTAGCCGCCGACCCGCAGGACCGGCGCCTCCAGGTGGTAGAAGCACCGCTCGGTGAGCCGGGCGGCCAGCTCGGCGCCCATGCCCAGGAAGACCGGCGCCTCGTGCACCACGACGGCCCGCCCGGTGCGCTTGACCGACTCCTCCAGGGTGGCGAAGTCCACCGGGGAGAGCGAGCGCAGGTCGACGACCTCCAGCCGGCGGCCGTCCTCCTCGGCGGCCGCGGCGGCCTCCAGGCAGACCTTGACCATCGGACCGTACGCGAGCAGCGTCGCGTCGGTGCCGGGCCGGACGATCCGGGCGTCGTGCAGCGCCAGGTCGGCGGCGGCGCCGACCTCGCCCTTGTCCCAGTACCGGCGCTTGGGCTCCAGGAAGATGACCGGGTCGTCGGAGGCGATGGCCTGCCGCAGCATCCAGTGCGCGTCGTGCGCGCTGGACGGGGTGACCACGCGCAGGCCGGCGGTGTGCGCGAAGTACGCCTCGTGCGACTCGCTGTGGTGCTCGACCGCGCCGATGCCACCCGCGTAGGGGATGCGGATGGTGACGGGGAGCTTGACGTGCCCGAGCGCGCGGGCGTGCATCTTGGCCAGCTGGGAGACGATCTGGTCGAAGGCCGGGTAGACGAAGCCGTCGAACTGGATCTCCACGACCGGGCGGTAGCCGCGCAGCGCGAGGCCGATCGCGGTGCCGACGATGCCGGACTCGGCGAGCGGGGTGTCGATGACCCGGCCGTCGCCGAAGTCCTTCTGCAGGCCGTCGGTGATCCGGAAGACGCCGCCGAGCTTGCCGATGTCCTCGCCCATCAGGACGGTCTTCGGGTCGCTCTCCAGCGACTTGCGCAGCGCGTCGTTGAGCGCCTTCGCGATGCTGAGCTGACCGGCCATCAGAGGTTCTCCCCCGCCTCGAAGGAGGCCGCGTACTGGACGTACTCGGCCCGTTCCTCATCGACCAGCGTGTGCGGCTCGCTGTACACGTGGTCGAAGATCAGGGTCGGGTCCGGGTCCGGCATGCCGCGCACGCCCTCGCGCACCCGCAGCCCCAGCTTCTCGCTCTCGGCGTCGATCGAGGCGAAGAACTCCTCGTCGGCCAGGCCCTCCTTCTCCAGGAGGGCGCGGAGCCGGGTGATCGGGTCCTTGGCCTTCCAGGCCTCGGTCTCCTCGGCGAGCCGGTAGCGGGTGGGGTCGTCGGAGGTGGTGTGCGCGCCCATGCGGTAGGTGAACGCCTCGATCAGCACCGGGCCGTTGCCGCTGCGGGCGTGGTCGAGCGCCCAGCGGGTGACGGCCAGGCAGGCCAGCACGTCGTTGCCGTCGACCCGGACGCCGGGGAAGCCGAAGCCGGAGGCGCGGCGGTACAGCGGGATCTTGGTCTGGGTGGTGGTGGGCTCGGAGATGGCCCACTGGTTGTTCTGGCAGAAGAACACCACGGGGGCGTTGTAGACCGAGGCGAAGGTGAAGGCCTCGTTGACGTCGCCCTGGCTGGACGCGCCGTCGCCGAAGTACGCGATCACCGCGTCGTCGGTGCCGTCCTTGCTGATGCCCATCGCGTAGCCGGTGGCGTGCAGGGCCTGCGCGCCGATCACGATGGTGTACAGGTGGAAGTTCTTCTCGTTCGGGTCCCAGCCGCCGTGGTTCACGCCGCGGAACATGCCGAGCAGGTTCAGCGGGTCGACGTCGCGGCACCAGGCCACACCGTGCTCGCGGTAGGTCGGGAAGGCGTAGTCGCCGGTGCGCATGGCGCGGCCGGAGCCGACCTGGGCGGCTTCCTGGCCGAGCAGCGAGGCCCACAGGCCCAGCTCGCCCTGGCGCTGGAGCGCGGTGGCCTCGGCGTCGAACCGGCGCACGAGCACCAGGTCGCGGTAGAGGGCGCGCAGCTCCTCCGGAGTGGTGGTGAGGGGGTAGTCGGGGTGCTCGACCCGCTCGCCTTCCGGGGTGAGCAGCTGTACGAGCTCCGGCTGGGCGTCCGTCCCCGTGGCGCGGAGGGTGTCAGGGACGCCGGGGGTCGCCTTCTTGCGAGCCCTCGCCGTGCTTTTGACGGTCACGTTCACTCCTCGGTCTGTCCGGCCGCCCGGGGTCGCCGGTGACCGGTCCGGTCACCGCCTCGCGGGGCGCGCGTGGGTGTGCGCACCTACTGCGGGGCAGGTGGTGATCCTGTTCCGACGGCGTCCCTCACGAGAACGTTACCCAGCGTCCGCCCTTGGCGCGCCTGCGCTAGGACGTCCTACTTGTTCAGGGCCTACAACCCCGAGGGTGCCGCGGGCAGCGCGCCGTCGGATGGGTGGGGGTGACGGACCGCGTGACGCAGCTCTCAATTCGGGCGCCTTCAGGACACCAGCGCACGTTATCCGGGCGACGGCCCGTACGTAAGGGGGTTCTCGGTATCGGTTTCGGACCGGTCTGGCCGGATCGCACCCCTGGGGCTGTGGGGACGATAGGTCTTTCCTACGGTGATATGGGAGGCTTTGGGCGTGACTGATAACGGACAAATCAGGGTATTCCTGCTCGACGATCACGAGGTGGTCCGGCGGGGCGTGCACGATCTGCTCTCGGTCGAGGACGACATCGAGGTGGTCGGCGAGGCCGGCACCGCCGCCGAGGCGCTCACCCGGATCCCGGCGGTCCACCCGGACGTCGCGGTGCTCGACGTGCGGCTGCCGGACGGCAACGGCGTCGAGGTCTGCCGGGAGGTCCGGTCCCGGCTGCCGGAGATCAAGTGCCTGATGCTGACCTCGTTCTCGGACGACGAGGCGCTGTTCGACTCGATCATGGCGGGCGCCTCCGGCTACGTCCTGAAGGCGATCCGCGGCACCGACCTGATCACCGCCGTCCGGGACGTCGCGGCCGGGAAGTCGCTGCTCGACCCGGTCGCCACCAGCCGGGTGCTGGCCCGGCTGCGCGACGGCGGAGAGAAGGAGGACGAACGGCTCGCCCAGCTCACCAAGCAGGAGCGCCGGATCCTCGACCTGATCGGCGAGGGGATGACGAATCGTCAGATCGGCAACGAGTTGCACCTGGCCGAGAAGACGGTGAAGAACTACGTCTCCAGTCTGCTCGCCAAGATGGGAATGGAGCGGCGCACCCAGGCGGCGGCCTTCGTGGCTCGGCACCAGGCGGACCATCAGTACTGATCGGAACCAATCGCACAGTCTTGACTGTTTGTCAAGGGCCCCCGCCAGGGGGCCATAACCTCTGGCTGTGACTTTCAGCCAGACCCTCTCCTGCTCCCCGGCCCGCCCCGACCTCTCCGCCCCGCCGATAGGGACCCTCAGCCCGCCCGTCCCGCGCGCCACTCTGGCCGAGGTCCTGTGCCGCTACCGGGTGGGGCGGATACTGACCGCCGAACCGGTCGCCGAAGGGCTGCTGAACCGGGGGTACCGGGTCACCGCCGAGGCCGGAACGTACTTCTTGAAGTGCTACGTCGACGCCGCCACCGCCAACCGTCCGAAGATCGTCGCCCACCACCGCGCGATGGCCGCGCTGCACGCGCTCGGACTGCCCGTCGCTCCCCCGCTGGCCTGCGCGGAACGGGCCGGCACGGTGGCCGGCTACGGCGGCCGGCTGTTCGCCCTGTTCCCGTGGACCGTTGGCCGACACCGGCACGGTACCGAGCTCTCCCTCCCGCAGTGCGACGCGCTCGGCACGCTGCTCGGACATCTGCACGGCGCGCTCGACGACGTGTGCGCCCCCGTCAGCCAGCCCACCGGCTACCGGAGCGCCGACCCTCGCCACAGCGCCGACCTCGCCCGCGACCTGCTCGCACACGCCCGCGCCCACCACCCGTACGGCGAACTGGACGCCCTGGTCGAACAACGGCTCACCGAACGGCTGGAACTGCTCGCCGAACACGCCCACCGCCGGCCCGCCCCGCAGACCGCCCCGCCCACCGGCTGGACCCACGGCGACTTCCACGGACTCAACCTGCTGTACGCCGGCGAACCCGGGAGCGCCCCGGGCGGAGCGTCCGTCGCGGCGATCCTGGACTGGGACAAGCTCGGCCCGCAGCCGCGCGCCGAGGAGGCCGTTCGCGCCGCCACCCTGCTCTTCAACGACCGGACCACGGGCGCGCTCGACCTCGTCCGGGTCCGGCACTACTCACAGGCCTACCGGGCCACCGGCGCCGCCACCGCCGAGCACCTGGCCGCGGCCGCCCACCGGGTCTGGTGGGAGCGGCTGAACGACTTCTGGATGCTCCAGTGGCGCTACCAGCGGGCCGACCACCGGGCCGACCCGCTCTACCCCGCCTCGGCGGGCCAACTGGCCTGGTGGTGCCAGGAGTACGAACAGGTCCTGGACGCCTTCGCCAACTGACCCGGACGGTCAGGGCGTCGCCGGCGGCTGCGTGATCGGCGGCGGCGTCACCGGCGGGTTCGACTTGCTCGGCGCCGGGTTCGCGCCCGTCGGCGTGCTGCTGCCGCCGCTCGGCGTCGACGGCGCCGAGCTCGGAGTGCTGCTGGCCGAGGAGCTGGCCGTCGGGGTGTGCGACGCGGACGAGGACGGCGTCGGGGTCGGCGTGTGCCTGCCCGTCGGCTGCGGCGACATGTTGTTGCCGCCGTTGCTGCCGCCGTAGTTGCCGTTGTCGGTCGGCTGTGACGGCTTCCGGCTGCCCGTGTTGGCCGCCGGCGGGCTCTGGCTGCCGGTCGCGGGCGGCGTGGCGGACTCGGTCGTGCTCACGGCCGGGGCGGGCGTGCTGGGCCCGACGTTCGAACCGCCGCCACCACCGCCACCCCCGCCGCTGAGCGCGAGCGCGATGCCGACCCCGGACGCGACCAGCACGGCCGCGATGCCGGCCACCCAGCCCCACGGTCCGCGCCGCCGCCCGCCGCCGTGCCCGCCGTCGTCCCCGCCGTGGCCGTGGCCGCCGTCGTACGGGCCGCCGGCCCCCTGGTAGGGCGACGCCGGAGTGTGCGGGCCGCCCGGCGTGAGGCCGCCCCCGTGGTAGGGCAGCATCGAGGTCTGGTCGCCCGCGCCGACCGCGCCGAAGGCCGTGGTGGCCGCCGTCTCGTCCGGACGGATCACCTGGGTGGCGCCGGTGTTGCCCTGCCCCGCTGCGGCCAGCCCGGCCGCGGCGCCCGCCCAGCCGGCCCCGGCCGCGCCGTGCATCTCGCGCAGCGCGTGCTGGACGTGGGCGCGGAACTCGTCGGCGTCCTGGAACCGGTCGTCCGGGTTCTTGGCCAGCGAGCGCAGCACCAGCGGGTCCAGCCCGACCGGCACCCGGCGGTTCGCCTGCGAGGGCGGCACCGGCGGGTCCTGGACGTGCTGGTAGACCACCGAGAGCGGGGTGTCGCCGGTGAACGGCGGGCGCAGCGTCAGCAACTCGTAGAGCATGCAGCCGGCCGCGTACAGGTCGGAGCGGTGGTCGACCGGCTTGCCGAGGGCCTGCTCGGGCGAGAGGTACTGCGGGGTGCCCATGACCATGCCGGTCTGGGTCATGGTGCTGGCGGTGCCGGTCAGCGCCCGGGCGATGCCGAAGTCCATCACCTTGACCGCGCCCGTGGTCGTGATGATCACGTTGGCGGGCTTGATGTCGCGGTGCACGATGCCGTGCCGGTGGCTGTAGGCCAGCGCCTCCAGCACCCCGGCGATGATGATCAGCGCCTGGTCGACCGGCGGCTCGGCCTCGTCCACCAACAGCTCGCGGACGGTCCGGCCCTCGACCAGCTCCATCACGATGTACGGCGTGGACTCGTCCCCGACGTACTCCTCGCCGGTGTCGTAGACCGCGACGATCGAGTGGTGGTTGAGCGCCGCGACAGCGTGCGCCTCGCGGGTGAACCGCAGCCGGGCGATGTCGTCCTGGGCGAGCTCGCCGCGCAGCAGCTTGACCGCGACGGTCCGGCCGAGCCGGACGTCCTCGGCGGCGAACACCTCGGCCATGCCGCCGCGGCCCAGCCGGTGGGTCAGCCGGTAGCGGCCGTCGCCGACCGTGCCCAGCGGGGCCGCGGTGCCGCGCCCCGGGGTCTGCGGGCCGCCGGGGGGCACCGGCGGGAGTGCAGGGGTGGCGGCGCCGTCGCTCCCGGGCGCGGGCTGCTGCGGGGCCTGGCCGGCCGCCCGGGCACCCTCGTCATCGTCCGGATGGTGCGTCTGTGCCATCGCTCCTCGCCCCGGGCGTTCGCTCGGATCGCGGTGCCCTGTCGCTTACGTATCCCCGAACGCTACCGCTTCCGGGCAGCCCCCGTAGCACACCCGATCCGGCCGCAAACCTTCAGAGCAGGCCATTCCGGCCGGCCGGGACGTCCACCACCAGCACCGCGGCGGGCCGCTCGGCGTGACCGTACTTGGTCTTGGCGTTGTCGTTCTTCGCCTTGTTGATCACGATCGCGATGATGATGCCCGCCAGGACCAGCACACCGACGATGATCATGATGACCACGGCCGCCGTGGAGCAGCCGCCGCCGCTGGACGCCGGGACCGGGGCCGGCCGGTACGGCGGCACGGGCTGCGGCCGCGGCATCGGCTGCGGCGGCGGGGTGTGCGCCGGCTGCCGGAACGGCTGCGGGGTCTGGTACGCGGGCGGCGGGGTCTGGTACTGCGGCGGCTGCTGCTGCCCCTGCTGGAGATACTGAGGCTGCGGCGTGTGCGGGGCCTGCGGACGCGGGGTCTGGTAGGCCGGCGGCGGCGTCTGGTACTGCGGCGGCTGCTGCTGCCCCTGCTGGAGATACTGAGGCTGGGGCGTCTGCGGAGCCTGCTGCGCGGCGTGCACCGAGCGCGGACCCTCGTTGATCACCAGCGGCGTGCTGGCCTGCAGCGCGTGCCCGCCGCCGCCCTTCGCCGCCGCGATCAGCCGCTCCGCCTCGTCCCGCATCGCCGCCGCGCTCGGGAAGCGGTGCGCCGGGTCCTTGCGCAGAGCCTGGGCGACGAACGCGTCCACCGCCGGGGTGACCGACCGGTTGATCGTGGACGGCGCCGGCGGCTCCTCCTGCACGTGCTTGTAGGCGATCGAGAACGCCGAGTCGCCGTCGAACACCAGCTGGCCGGTGAGCATCTCGAACAGCATCACGCCGACCGAGTACAGGTCGGAGCGGGCGTCCACCGGCTTGCCGAGCGCCTGCTCCGGCGACAGGTACTGCGGGGTGCCGACCACCATGCCGGTCTGCGTCATCGACGTGACGCCGGATTCCAGCGCCCGGGCGATGCCGAAG
Organism: Kitasatospora aureofaciens; assembly: GCF_019192735.1. Taxonomy (GTDB): domain Bacteria; phylum Actinomycetota; class Actinomycetes; order Streptomycetales; family Streptomycetaceae; genus Kitasatospora; species Kitasatospora aureofaciens_A. The sequence goes on along the minus strand of NZ_JAHTKP010000014.1, from coordinate 88,949 downwards.
TCCATCACCTTGACGTTGCCCTTGCGGTCGAACATGACGTTGCCGGGCTTGATGTCGCGGTGCACCAGGCCCATGTCGTGCGAGGCCTCCAGCGCGTTCAGCACGCCGACGATGACCCGCAGGGCCTCCTCGGTCGGCATCGCGCCGTACTGGGCGATCGCGTCGTTGATCGCCTCGCGCAGGCCCTGGCCGTCGATCAGCTGCATGACGATGTACGGCGTGCTGGAGCCGTCCGGCGCGATGTCCTCGCCGCTGTCGTACACCGTGACGATGTTCGGGTGCTCCAGGCGGGCCACCGCCTGGGCCTCGCGGCGGAACCGCTCCTTGAACGAGTCGTCCCGGCCCAGCTCGCTGTGCATGCTCTTCAGCGCGACCTGCCGGTCCAGCACGCTGTCGTAGGCGAGGTGCACGGAGGCCATGCCGCCCTCGCCCAGCAGCCGCTGCAACACGTAGCGGCCGTTGCCCAGGGAGAAGCCCTCGACCGCCGCGTTGCCGTGCTCGCTCATGGTCCTCTGCTCCCCCTCGGCGCGGGCGTCGCCGCCGCGACCGTGACGTTCGGTCTCGTCCGTGCGTGGTGCGGTCCCGGCCCGCCGGCCGGCCCGACCTCTGCCGCGGCGGCTCGACCGGCCTGCGACAGGGGGCCAGGGTATCGGCTCACGCCGACGGTGATCGGTCCAGGGCCGGTCCTCGTTCCGGACCGCGGCGGCTACCCGCCGGTACCGGGCTCCGGGGCGGACCGTCGCGGTACGACCGGTCCGCCGTGCGGCCTTACAGGTACGGACCGGAACGGATGCCGCGGCCCTGGCCCGGCTCGTCCTCGTCCGGCTCGCCCCCGTGCAGCCCGGGCGGCAGCGCCCGGCGCATCTGCTCCAGCTGCGCCCGCGCCGCCATCTGCTGGGCGAACAGCGCCGTCTGGATGCCGTGGAACAGGCCCTCCAGCCAGCCGACCAGCTGGGCCTGCGCGATCCGCAGCTCCGCCTCGGTCGGGATGCTGTCCTCGGTGAACGGCAGCGACAGCCGCTCCAGCTCGGCGACCAGCTCGGGGGCCAGGCCCAGCTCCAGCTCCTTGATGGAACTGGCGTGGATGTCCTTCAGCCGCGCCCGGCTGGCCTCGTCGAGGGGCGCCGCGCGGACCTCCTCCAGCAGCTGCTTGATCATGCTGCCGATCCGCATGACCTTGGCGGGCTGCTCCACCATCTCGGTCACCGGGAGCTCACGCGGCATGTCGTCGTCCCCGTCCCCCGCCGGGCCGGTGAACCCCTGGCCCACGGGCAGCCCGTCCGGTCCGACGATCAGCACCTTCTGGCCGTCCTGCGACTGCCCGCCCGCGGCCTGGTAGCGCTCCTGCGACGAGCGCTCGTTCATCGGATTCGTCATGAACAACATTCTCTCTCACTGGGGTTGGTCAGGCGGAAGCCCCCGGTCGACGCACCGCCCGCACCGCCGCTCCCGACGGTACGCCCCGACGCGGCGCCCGGGAATCCGTACGGATACTCAGTTCCCGCCCCACCCCGCCGAACCACCACGCCCCTCCCCCGCAATCCCCCCGCACCCCACACAACCACACACCCCCGAGATCGCCGACCCGCACCCCGAGCGGAAGCGACCTCCCCCTCCCCACTCGGTCATCAGCGTCTGCGGAGGCCGCGGCGACAGCCGGGCCATCCACTCCCGCCGAAGATCACCCCTTGCGGAGCCGGAGGCCGATGAGGCCCAGGCCGCAGCCGATGAGGCCGAGGCCGGCGCCCAGGGGGAGCTGGAGGGTGGAGGCGTCGCGCCAGCGGGCGGGGAGGACGGTGGGAACGGCTTCGGCGGCCTGGTTGGTCGCGGTGGTGGCGGTGTCCGGGGCGGCGTCGTCGGCCGGGGTCGGGGTGTCCGAGGTGCCGGGGTTTGTGTCGGCGGCGGGCCGGCCGGCGTCGGGCGCCTGCTCCGGGGACTGGACCGGCGCCTGCTCGACGGTCTGGTCGGGCGCCTGCTCCGGGACGGTGTCGACCCACTTGGGGGCTGCGGGCCGATGGCGGTGGGCGCGCGGGCCCCACCCGCCCGGCCGCTGGTGGATCTCCGGTCGTTCCTGCGGCGCGGCGGCCGGGGTGACCGTCGGGGCGACCGTCGGCTCGGGCGTGACCCGAGCGGTCGCGCTCGGCGCCGCCGACAGGAAGGCAGCCGGCGTCCCCGACGGAGACGCGGACGACCCCGCAGCGCTCGTCGCCGCCCCCGGGGTGGGGGCGGCGACGGCCGCCGTCGCGACGGCCAGCGGAAGTGCGAGCCCGAGCACGGCCGCCGCCATGAACCGGCGGCGACGGGTGCGAGGGGAGAGCGGAGCGGCGGGCAGCGGCCCGAGGAGCGTGTGCGTTGGTGCGGCCACGGTCGGAGTCCTTCCGACGGCCGACCGCGCGGGGCGGGGTCGGCGGCGGGACAGCTCCGGACCAGCCTCACACAATCCGACAATCAAGGCATTTCGGACAGCATGTGCAGCCCCCTCGGCCCACCCCTCAGGCCCGCAGCACCACCTTCCCGACCTGCTCCCCCGCCTCCAGCACCTGGTGCCCGGCCCCGGCGTCGGTCAGCGGCAGCACCCGGTCGATCACCGGCTTCACCACCCCGGACTCGACCAGCGGCCACACGTGCTCCCGCACCGCCGCCACGATGGCCGCCTTCTCGGCCAGCGGACGGCCGCGCAGGTTGGTGGCGACGACCGCGCCGCGCTTGCGCAGCAGCGTGTTGAGGTCGAGCTCGCCCTTCACCCCGCCCTGCAGCCCGATGATCACCAGCCGCCCGTTTACGGCGAGCGCGTCCACGTTCCGCTGCAGGTACTTGGCGCCCATGATGTCCAGGATCACGTCCGCCCCGGCCCCGTCGGTGGCCTCCCGGACGGCCTCGACGAAGTCCTGCTCGCGGTAGTTGATCGCGATGTCGGCGCCGAGTTCGGTGCACCGGGCGAGCTTCTCGGCACTGCCGGCCGTGACCGCCACCCGGGCGCCGACGGCCTTGGCCAGCTGGATCGCCATGGTCCCGATGCCGCTGGCGCCGCCGTGCAGCAGCACGGTCTCGCCGGGCCGCAGGTGGGCGGTGAGGAACACGTTGGACCACACCGTGCAGGCCACCTCGGGCAGCGCGGCGGCCTCCTCGAAGCTCAGCCCCTTCGGCAGCGGCAGCAGCTGCCCGGTCGGCACGGCCACGCGCTGCGCGTATCCGCCGCCCGCCAGCAGCGCGCACACCTCGTCGCCGACGGCCCAGCCGGACACGCCCGGCCCGAGGGCGGCGATCCGCCCGGAGCATTCGAGCCCGGGGTAGACCGGCGCGCCGGGCGGCGGGCTGTAGAAGCCCTGCCGCTGGAGCAGATCGGCCCGGTTGACGGCGGTGGCCGCCACGTCGACCAGGACCTCGCCCTCGCCGGGCTCCGGGTCGGGCACCTCGGCCCAGACGAGTGCCTCGGGACCGCCGGGTACGGGAATCGTCATCGCATGCATGCCCCGAAACCTACTGCGCGTCAGTCCCGGCCGGAGGCACCCGTCGGGGGCACCGGCCGCGTCATGCGGCCGACCTGATCACGATCACCCGGTCGGTGACCTGGAGCACGGCGGCCTCCGGCTCGGTGTAGTTGATCACCGCCGGCCGCGGACCACCGCGACCACCAGGTCCTCGCACGCACGCGGGCTGTGCCCGGCCTCGGCCCGGGTGACAGGCCGTTCGACCACGTCCAGCCCGTTCCCGTAGGTGAGCGGGTCCTCCATGGACGACTGCCTATGCGTCCGCCTGGGGGGACGTCCGTGCCGCCTCGTGCCCTCACGGAGCCTCCAGCAGCTCGACGGGATCGCCGGCCGCCGCGCCGCCTGGCGGTACGACGGCGAGTGCCTCGGCCCGGGCGAGGCCGCGCAGCATGGCGGGCCCGTCGAAGGCGAGCGGGACGACGCCGTCGGCGGTGCGCCGGACGGGCAGCAGCCGGGTGTCCGTCGGATGGCCCGCCAGGTCGACGGCGGCGGGTGCGGGGGCCGGTCCGCCGACGGTCCGTCCGCTGCGGGCATGCAGCAGTGGAAGCGCGAGGGTGACGGTCCCGGCGACGGCGGCCAGCGGGTTGCCCGGCAGGCCCACCAGGTGGCGCGCGCCGGGGAGTTCGGCGAGCAACATGGGGTGACCGGGGCGGACGGCGACGCCGTCGACCAGCAGCCGGGCGCCGGCCTCGGCGAGCGCGCGGTGCAGGAAATCGACCGGACCGGCGGCCGTTCCTCCGGTGGTGACGACGACGTCGGCGGTGGAGTGCCGAAGGGCGTCCCGCAACAGGCCGAAGTCGTCGCGGACGGCGCGGACTTCGGCCACCTCCGCCCCGCCGGCGCGCAGCCAGGGCGGCAGCAGCGGGCCGAGCGCGTCCCGGACGAGGCCCGGCCCGGGCACGCCGGATTCGAGCAACTCGTCTCCGAGGACGAGGAGTTCGACGACCGGGCGGCGGCGGACCGAGAGCCGGTCGTGCCCGCAGGCGGCGGCGAGCCCGAGCACCCCCGGGTCGACCGGGGTGCCACCGGGCAGCAGTGCCTCACCTCGCCGGCACTCCTGGCCGCGCGGGCGGACATCCTGACCGGTGGTCAGCGGTCGGGGGCCGCACTCGCGCAGCAGCGTGCCGTCCGTCGCGCCGTGCTCGCGGCGCAGGACGGCAGTGGCGCCGGGCGGTAGTTGGGCGCCGGTGGCGATCTCGACGGCGGCACCGTCGGGAAGCGGCGCGACGACGGCCTGGCCGGCCAGCAGCCGCCCGGCCACCCGCCACGGGCCGGGTCCGGCGACCGCCCAGCCGTCCATGGCGGAGGTGTCGAAGGCGGGCAGGTCGGTGAGCGCGGTGAGCGGTTCGGCGAGGGTGTGGCCGAGCGCGGCGGCGAGCGGCAGCCCGACCGGCGGCAGCGGGCGCAGCCCGGCCCGGCGGGCGGTCGCGCGGGCCTGCGCCCAGGACATGACGCCGGGCCCGGTCACGACGGCCTCCTCGACGAACTGCGCGACGGACTGCTCGACGGACTGCTCGAAGGTGCTCACGGCTCGCCCGGCCCGTCGGCGGCGGTCCACCGCTCGGCAAGCGCGGCAGTTCGCCGGGCAGCCTCGGCAACGGCCTCCGGCCCGCCACCCTGCTGGGCGGCCGCGTAGCCGATCAGAAAGGCGGTCAACGGCGCGGCCGGACGAGCCACCCCGTGCGCGACCACCCGGGCGAGGTCCAGCAGTCCACGAACATCGACGTCCAGGTCGATGCCCAGCTCGGCCCGGACCTCGGCGATCCAGTCATCCAGCGTGCGCTCCATGCGCCCCATGCTGCCCGATCGGCGGTTTCCCCGGAATGTTCACCCCATGTGCAGGGCGCGTCGTTTCCCTCACGGCCGCCGACACCCGAGGTGAGAAGCCCGGGAACGGCCTCCCCCGGCTGCTACCCCCGGTCGCGCTCCCGGGCCTGTTCGAGGTCCTCCCAGGTGTCGCAGTCGTACGCCACGTTGTCGGTGTCCGCGACCAGCAGCGTGGCGAGGCCTCCAGTGAGGCGGCGCAGGGGGAGGCCGGCCGGATCGCCGAGGCCGGCCAGGGCGGTGCGGAGGGCGGCGGTGCGGTACGCGGCGGCGAGGGGCTGGTCGCGGCCGCCGGCGTCGACCAGGACGGCGGCCTCGACGGCCGGGCCGCCGAGGTCGAGGGCGGAGGCGAGCCGGTCGACCGTCCGCCGGTCCAGGAACGGCAGGTCGGCGGCGAGCAGCAGCACCGCTTCCGCGGTGACCAGGTCGAGTCCGGCCGCGACGGCGGCGACCGGCCCGCCGCCGGGCGGCTGCTCGCGGGTCCAGCGGACGCCGGCAGCGGCGGTGGGCCTGGCCGGGCCGACCACCACGGTGGTGCGGGCGCCGGTGCAGGCGGCGAGGACCCGGTCGAGCAGGGTGGTCTCGCCGACGGTCAGCCCGGGCTTGTCGGCCCCGCCGAGGCGCCGGGCGGCCCCGCCCGCCGGAACGATCACGTCGTACGGCGTCATGCGGCCAGTATCCGCCCTACTCTGCCGGCCCCTCCTCGGCCGTCCCCTCCTCGAACGACTCCTCCGACTCCGCCGCCCGCCCGACGTTCGCCGCCGCGCCCAGCTCCAGGATGACCGGCAGCGTCAGCTCCCCGTACCGCTCGTTCACCGCCGTGGTCAGCGCCTCCGCGTCGTCCGGGTGCTCGGCCAGCAGCCGGTCGAAGTCCTGCAGGTACTCGCCGGTGAAGGCGAGCACCCGGGCCGCGTCGTCGCCCTGTTGCGGCGCCCGGTGCCCGGCGATCACCCGGTCCACGCCGAGGTCGGCGATCCGGCCGAGGTTGTGCCCCCAGGTGGTGCGCTGCGCGGGGGTGGTGTCGGCGGTCCAGACGTGCGTGCCGTTGTAGACGAAGTCGCCGGCGATCACGGTCCGGATGCTCGGCACGTGCACGACCGTGGAGTCGCCGCAGTCGCCCTGGCCGAGCAGGAGGACGGGAATGACCTGGCGGTCGAGCATCAGCGGCTGCGGCAGCAGCGGGGCCGGGATCAGCGGGTGGTCGGGGATGTCGTCGCCGTACACCGGCTTCCACTGGGCGACCTTGGCGGCGGCGGTGCGCCGGATGCCGTCGACCACGGCGGGTGCGGCGAGCAGCTGGGCCTCGGGGAAAAGCTTCAGCACTTCCTCGGCGCCGAAGTAGTGGTCCGGGTGGTGGTGGGTGACGACGATGGCGAGCAGGCGGCGGCCCTTGCCGGCCACCCATTCGGCGAGTTCGCGGCCGGCGCTGCGGGTGAGCTGGGCGTCGACCAGGATCGCGGTCTGCTCGCCGAGGATCAGGGTGGAGGTCGCGAAGAACGCCGATTCGGGGCCGGTGAAGACGTCGACCTCCAGCGGCCGGACGGGCCGGTCCCCCTCCTCGGCCGCCACGGCATCGGCGTCCGCACGCTCCGCGCCGGCGCTCTCCTCGGGCGGGGACGACGTCACGGGCTGCTCCCTCTGGGTCGGCGGTCGGACTCCCTGCGCCCTACAGCATGGGAGCACGGGCGGCCGAACACGCGGAAGGCGCGCCCGGCGGGGCGCGCCTTCCGGCGAGGGTCACATGCGGGTCGCCGGCGGGTCAGGCGGCGAGCGCCTTGGCCTTGCGGGCGGCGTCCTCCAGGGCCTTGGCCTTGGACTCGGCGGCCTTCGGAACGAAGTCGGCCATCGCCGGGACCTTCGGTGCGAGGGTGAACTCGGGGACGATGAAGTCGACCTCCAGCCCGAGCATGCCGGTCAGCACCTTCTCCAGGTAGGTGGTCACGAACTCGTACGGCTCGCGAGGGGCGCCGGGTCCGTACGAGCCGCCGCGCGCGGCGATCACGGTGACCGGGGTGCCCTTGGCGGAGGGCGTCTCCCCCGCCGTGCGGCCCATCAGGATGACCTGGTCGAGCCAGGCCTTGAGGGTGGACGGGATCGTGAAGTTGTACATCGGGGCGCCGATGACGATCGCGTCGGCCTGCTCCAGCTCGGCCATCAGCTCCTCGCGCAGCGCGAGGGCGGTGGACTGTTCGGCGCTGCGCCCCTCGGCCGGGGTGAAGGTGGCGGAGATGCCGTGCCCGTCGAGGTGCGGGATCGGGTCGACGGCCAGGTCGCGGTAGATCACCGTGCCGTCGGGGTGCTGGGCCTGCCAGGCGGCCCGGAACGCCGCCGAGACCTCGCGGGAGACGGAACCGTCGGCGACGGCGGACGAGTCGATGTGCAGCAGGGTGGGCATGACAGTACCTCCATGGGATTAGTAGCTGCTCTTTCCGCCGCAGCTATAAGTACCGTAGCAGCTTACTTTTCTGCAGTCACTAGGGATCGGTCCGGTAGGCTGGATGCATGTCCGAGCACGAGGTAGTGACCGACCGGGTCCCGACCGCCTCCGAGGCGTGCGCCGGGGATCAGGGCACCTGCTTCAACGTCGAGCTGGCCCTCACCCGCGTGTTCTCCCTGCTCGGCAAACGCTGGACGGGCCTGCTGGTGGGCGTGCTCAACCACGGCGGCCCCGCCTACTTCTCCGAGCTGCGCCGCGCCGTCCCCGGCATCAGCGAGCGCATGCTCTCCGACCGGCTGACCGAGCTGGCCGACGCCGGGCTGGTCCTCCGCGAGGTCGATGCGGGCCCGCCGCTGCGGGTCAGCTACCGCCTCACCGACGCCGGCGCGGCCCTGCGGCCGGCGCTCAACGAGCTGGCCGTCTGGGCCGACCAGTACCTCCCGGAGAGCGCCCTCAAGCAGGGCGGCTGCTGACCCCGCCCCCTGGCACGACACCCCCGGGCACAACACTTCCGGACACGACAAGGGCCCGCCTGCTGTCCCCCAGCAGACGGGCCCTTCGTCAGACGTCTCAGCGCTTCTTCGCGCCCCGCAGCCGGGCCACCCGGTCGGCGATGCCCCAGGAGGTCACCCGCCAGAGCGCCTCGATCACGATGTTGCGGCTCATCTTGGACGCGCCGAGCTCGCGCTCGACGAAGGTGATCGGCACCTCGGCCACCTTGAACCCGGCCTTCACCGTGCGCCAGGCCAGGTCGACCTGGAAGCAGTACCCGGCGGAGGCCACCTGGTCCATGCCCAGCCCGAGCAGCGTCTCCTTGCGGAAGGCCCGGTAGCCGCCGGTGACGTCCCGGATCGGCACACCCAGCATCAGGCGCGAGTACGTCGAACCGCCGCGGGACAGCAGCAGGCGGGACTTCGGCCAGTTCACCACCCGGCCGCCGGGCACCCAGCGGGAGCCGAGCACCAGGTCGGCGCCGCGCAGCGCGCTCAGCAGCCGGTCCAGCTCCTCGGGCTGGTGGGAGCCGTCCGCGTCCATCTCGACCAGGACGTCGTAGCCGTTGTCGATGCCCCAGCGGAAGCCCGCGAGGTAGGCGGCGCCCAGGCCCTCCTTGCCCTTGCGGTGCAGGACGTGCACGTTCGGGTCCTCGGTGGCCAGCTTGTCGGCCAGCTCGCCGGTGCCGTCGGGGCTGTTGTCGTCGGCGACCAGGACGTGCGCCTCGGGCACCGAGGCGCGGACCCGGCCGACGATCCGCTCGACGTTCTCCGCCTCGTTGAAGGTCGGGATGATCACCAGCACCTTGCCGAGGTCAGCAAAACGCGGCTGGTTCACGGTCACGTACAAACCTCTCGGCCAATGGCGGGAGTGCCAGTCACCGTCGCCCGCACTCCGGAATGCCGCTCCCGTCGGCGACCCGCCGACTGGGTGACCGCGGCGGAAACTGCTGCGCACGGTGGAAACTACTGCCTGGCATCCTACTACCGCGCCTGCGAACTGCCGGTCCGACCACGGCACTCCCACCGGACGCCCGCCGTTTCCCCTCAGGTGACACGGGTCGGCTAGGGTCGATGCCCTGCCCCGGCCCGGACCCGCCCGCCCGGCCCGTTTCCCGACGATCCGGCGCACCCCGCCACAGCAGCGAAGGAGTAGGACCGCGCGCATGGACCGGCTCATCAACACCATCCGCCCGTACGCCTGGGGGTCGGTCACCGCCCTCCCCGAGCTGCTCGGACAGGAGCCCACCGGCGAGCCGCAGGCCGAGCTGTGGATGGGCGCCCACCCCGGCGACCCGTCCCGTACCGACCGGGGCGACGGGCCGCGTCCGCTGGACGAGCTGATCACCGCGGACCCGGAGGGCGAACTCGGTGCCATGACCGTCGCCCGGTTCGGCCCCACCCTGCCGTTCCTGCTGAAGATCCTCGCGGCCGGCATCCCGATCTCCATCCAGGCCCACCCCACGCTCGACCAGGCCAAGGCCGGCTTCGCCGCCGAGAACGCCCTGGGCATCCCGCTGGACGCCCCCGAGCGGAACTACAAGGACGCCAACCACAAGCCCGAACTCGTCTGCGCACTGGGCGAGTTCGAAGGCCTCTGCGGCTTCCGCCCGGCCTCCGAGGCCGCCGAGCTGATGGCCGGGATCTCCGTCCCGGGGCTCGACCCGATCATCGACCTGCTGGCCGCCGAGGACGAGTCCGAGGCCCTGCGCGGCGCCCTGGCCGCCATCCTCACGATGGACGACAAGACCGCCGAGGAGACCGTCCGGGAGACCGCCGAGGTACTGGCGCTCACCAGCCCGGACGGGGAGTACGCCCCGTACCACCGGATCGCCCGGGACTTCCCCGGCGACCGCGGCCTGATCGCCGGAATGCTGCTCAACCACGTCCGGCTCCGCGCCGGCGAGGCCCTCTACCTCGGTGCCGGGGTGCCGCACGCCTACCTGCACGGCGTCTGCGTCGAGCTCCAGGCCAACTCCGACAACGTCCTGCGCGCCGGGCTCACCCCGAAGCACATCGACGTGCCCGAGCTGATGAAGGTGGTGGCGTTCGAGTCCGGCGCCCCCGCCGTCCTCCGCCCCACCCCGGTGCCTGCCACCTCCGGCGAGGAGCTCTACCCCGTCCCGATCGACGAGTTCCGCCTCTCGCGCTTCGTCCTGGACGGCCAGGACCGCGAGATCGACGGCCGCACCCCGCAGATTCTCCTCTGCACCGCCGGCGCCGCCCGCCTCACCGCGCCCGACGGCACCACGCTCACCCTCACCCGCGGCGAGTCCGCCTTCCTCCCCGCCACCGGCACCCCCACCCGTGTCTCGGGCACCGCCACCACCCTCTTCCGCGCCACTATCACCATCTGACGCGCCGGCCGGCGCCGGCCGGCGGTGGCGGCTCAGCCGACCTTGTCGCGGGTGGCGGCGAGCTCGCGGACCGCGTCGGCGACGGCTCGGGAGTCGTTGCGCAGGATCTTGGAGTGGTTGCTCGGGGCCTTCGCGCTGACCCGGATGTTCGGGTTGCGGGCGAGGATCGGGTTGAGGTTGGCGCGAAGTTCTTCCATCACCTTCGCGTTGGCGCCCAGGTTGCCGCCCGTGCCGAGGACGTACCGGGTGGGTGCGGTCACCTGGTCGAGGACCGGGCCGAGGGCGGCGGGCGCGCACAGGTCGATGAGTTCGAGGTTGATCTCGGCGTGCTGGGCGGCGCTCATCCGGGCGGCCAGGCCGAGCCGGCGGCAGATCGGGAAGAGCGGGCTCAGGCGGCGGAACAGCGTGCGGACCTGTTCGCGGGTGGCCTCGTCGAGCGGCTCGCTCGGCAGGGCGCCGTCCACGGACACCGCTGCCCGGACGCGGTCGGGGTTGCGGGCTGCCCAGTGCATCGCGATCAGTGCGCCGTAGGACCAGCCGACCAGGATCGGCCGCTCGACGCCCCGCGCCTTGAGGACGGCGTCGAGGTCGCGCAGGCAGGCCTCGAAGGAGTAGTCGGTGGCGGTGTCGGACTTGCCGCGGGCGCGCTCGTCGTAGGTGATGTGCCGGAAGTCGCCACCGAGGTCGGCCATGACGCGCCGCCAGTGCTTCTGGTCGGCGTAGGAGCCGTTGAGGTAGACCACGGGAGTGCCGGGGCCGCCGGTGTCGGTGACGGCCAGGGCGGTGTCGTCGACCGACACCATGCCGGTCCAGGCGGCAGCGGACTGCTTGATGGTCATGGTGTGCCTCTCTCCGGGGTCAGGGGTGGATCAGAAGCGGTGGATGGTGATGCCGCCGTAGGAGGTGCGGCCGCGGCTTCGAGCGCGGCCGCACCACGGGCTCCTCAAAGGCTGCGGGCGGTGATGTCGCCGTAGGCGGTGGTGGCGTGGATGTTCAGCTCGGCGGCGGCGCCGGCGGTGTTGTTGAGCGCGTTGTGGATCCGGCCGTAGCTGGTGCCGGCGTCCAGGGAGGCGGAGACCCCGCGGGCGGCGCCGACCGACACCTCGCCGGACTCGGTGCGCAGCACGACCGTGCCGTGCACGGCCTCGGCGATGCGGATGTCGCCCTTCTGGGTGCTGATCTGGGCGGGGCCGCCCAGTCGGCCGAGCGAGACGTCGCCGGCGAGGAGGGTGAGGCGGGCGCTCGCGGTCTCGTCGAGCTTGACGGAGGCCTGCGCAGCAGGAACGCCAGCAGATCGCGCTGGGACTGGCCGACGGCCTCGCCTATGCGGAGATCGCCAGACGCCTGGACCGTCCGACCTCGACGATCACGCGTGAGGTGATGCGCAACGGCGGCCCCACCGCCTACCGCGCCGACCTCGCCCACCGCGCCACCGAACACCGCGCCCAACGCCGCAGGCAGCCCGCACCCCGGGACCCGCAGGCGCCCCCGCAGCCCCACGGACGCGACGCCGACGCGGTGCGCGAGTACGAGGAGATGTTCACCACCGTCGTCATGCAGTCGGGCCTGGCCAAGATGATGTCCCGGGTGCTGGCCTGCCTCTACACCACCGACGCGGGCAGCCTCACCGCGTCCGAACTCGTCCAGCGCCTCCAGGTCAGCCCGGCGACCATCTCCAAAGCGATCGCGTTCCTCGAAAGCCAGGGCCTCGTCCGCCGGGAACGCGACGAACGCCGCCGCGAGCGCTACTTCGTCGACGACGACATCTGGTACCAGTCCATGATGGCCAGCGCCCGCGGCACCGCCCAGCTCGTCGAAACCGCACGCCAGGGCGTCGGCGTCCTCGGCCCCGGCACCCCGGCCGCCGCCCGCCTGGAGAACATCGCCCGCTTCCTCGACTTCATCTCCGAGAGCATCACCCGCGCCGCGGAGCAGGGCCGCGAAGTCCTCCACACGCAACCCGAAACGACCTCGGACAGCACTGCCTGAGCCACGCTCAGGCGGATCAGTCGCGGGTCATGTCGACGAAGCGGGAGTAGTGGCCCTGGAAGGCGACGGTGATGGTGGCCGTCGGGCCGTTACGGTGCTTCGCGACGATGAGGTCGGCCTCGCCGGCGCGGGGGGACTCCTTCTCGTAGGCGTCCTCGCGGTGGAGCAGGATGACCATGTCGGCGTCCTGCTCGATCGAGCCGGACTCGCGCAGGTCCGAGACCATCGGACGCTTGTCGGTGCGCTGTTCCGGGCCACGGTTCAGCTGGGACAGCGCGATGACGGGGACTTCCAGCTCCTTGGCCAGCAGCTTCAGGTTTCGGGACATGTCCGAGACCTCCTGCTGGCGGTTCTCGGCCCGGCGGGAGCCGCCGGACTGCATCAGCTGGAGGTAGTCGATGACGATCAGCTTGATGTCGTTGCGCTGCTTGAGCCGGCGGCACTTGGCGCGGATCTCCATCATCGACAGGTTCGGCGAGTCGTCGATGAACAGCGGCGCCTCGCTGACGTCGGGCATCCGGCGGGCGACCCGGGTCCAGTCGTCGTCCGTCATGTTCCCGGAGCGCATGTGGTGCAGCGCCACCCGGGCCTCGGCGGAGAGCAGGCGCATGGCGATCTCGTTGCGCCCCATTTCGAGCGAGAAGATCACGCTCGGCAGCTTGTGGTGGATCGAGCAGGCGCGGGCGAAGTCCAGCGCGAGGGTGGACTTACCCATGGCGGGGCGGGCCGCGATGACGATCATCTGGCCCGGGTGCAGGCCGTTGGTGAGCTGGTCGAAGTCGGCGAAGCCGGTCGGGACGCCAGACATCTGGCCGTTGCGGGAGCCGATCGCCTCGATCTCGTCGAGGGCGCCCTCCATGATGTCGGCGAGCGGCGCGTAGTCCTCGTTGGTGCGCTGCTCGGTGACGGCGTAGATCTCCGCCTGGGCCGCGTTGACGATCTCGTCGACGTCGCCCTCGGCCGCGTAGCCCATGCCGGCGATCCGGGTGCCGGCCTCGACCAGGCGGCGCAGCACGGCGCGCTCGTGAACGATCTGGGCGTAGTACTCGGCGTTGGCGGCGGTCGGGACGGAGTTGACCAGGGTGTGCAGGTAGGGGGCACCGCCGACGCGCTGGAGCTCGCCGCGCTTGGTGAGCTCGCCGGCCACGGTGATCGGGTCGGCCGGCTCGCCACGCGCGTACAGGTCGAGGATCGCGCCATGGATCATCTCGTGCGCCGGCCGGTAGTAGTCGGCCGGCTTGAGCACCTCGACGACGTCGGCGATGGCGTCCTTGGACAGCAGCATGCCGCCGAGGACGGACTGCTCGGCCGCGAGGTCCTGCGGGGGGACGCGCTCGAAGCCGTCGGTGCCGCCCGGGCCCTCGTCGTCGCGGCGGTCGCGGCCGCCGTCGCGTCCGCCCTTGCCACCCTTGCCGCCCTGGAAGCCGCCGCCCTTCTGGAAACCCCCGCCCTTCTGGAAACCGCCCTGGCCGTTGCCCTGGCCGTTGCCCTGGCCGTTGCCGCGATTGCGGGAGACCGGAAGCCGGTCACCGGGCCCGTCCGGGAACGGCGCGTCGTCGAAGGCGCCCGCGGGGAAGGGGTCCTCGGCGGTCTGCCAGTCCTCCTCCGGCGGCGGGGCGTCGTGGTCGTCGTACTGGGGGCCGGTCACGCGTGTTCCCCGATCAGCGAGTGGTGCGAGTTGGAGCGCACCTTGCCGGTTTGGCTGCGCTCCTCTTTGTACGGCACCGCACCGACAAATCGGACGCCGGGGCGGGTGGGAGTGTCGGACGGAGGGCCCACGCTAAGGCGCCGGACGCCGTTCAGCCAAGACGGTTATCCACAGGGGGTGTGGACGAGCGGCCCAGGGCTGTGGAGAACTGCGGCAAACCTGTGGACGCCCCTGTGGAAGACCCTGTGGATAACCACACCATCGATCCACCGTCAACCTGTTGACCTGGGATTACCTCTTCCGAGGCCTGTGCATGAGAAATTCTTCACACACTGCCGGGTGGCAGTGGGCACACAGGGCGTCGAGTGCCTCGCTCAGAATTTCGAGTAATAGACATATGCACATAGCAGCCATTACCTGTGGATGAGTAGCCTGGAGCCCATGACCGCCCCTCCCTCAGCGCCGACCCCGGCGAGACGCCGGCATGACCGCGAGATCCTCGCCCTGGCGATCCCGGCCTTCGGCGCCCTCGTCGCCGAACCGCTCTTCCTGATGGCCGACTCGGCGATCGTCGGCCACCTCGGCACCCCCCAGCTGGCCGGCGTCGGCGTCGCCTCCGCCGCGCTCACCACCGCGACCGGCGTGTTCGTGTTCCTCGCGTACGCCACCACCGCCGCCGTGGCCCGCCGGATCGGCGCCGGGGACCGCCGGGCGGCCGTCCAGCAGGGCATCGACGGCATCTGGCTGGCGCTGGCCCTGTCCACCGTGGTGGTCGCCCTCACCCTCCTGCTGGCGCCCCGGGTGGCGGACGTCCTGGGCGCCTCGGACACCGCCGCGCCGTATGCGGTGACGTATCTGCGGATCAGCGCCCTGGGCATCCCGGCGATGCTCATGGTGATGGCCGCCACCGGCGTGCTGCGCGGCCTCCAGGACACCCGTACGCCGCTGGTGGTGGCCGTCACGGGCTTCGCCGCCAACATCGGCCTGAACGCCGGCCTGGTGTACGGCGCCGGGCTCGGCGTGGCCGGTTCGGCCTGGGGCACCGTGCTGGCGCAGACCGGGATGGCCGTCGTCTACGTGGTCGTGGTGGTCCGTGGGGCCCGCCGGGAGCAGGCCTCGCTGCGGCCGGACGCCGCAGGCATCCGGGCCAGTGCCAGGGCGGGCGGCCCGCTGCTGGTCCGGACGGTGAGCCTGCGCGCGGTGCTGATGATCGCCACCGCGGTGGCCGCCCGGCTGGGTGACGACGAGGTGGCCGCGCACCAGATCACCATGACGCTGTTCAGCTTCCTGGCCTTCGCCCTGGACGCCATCGCGATCGCCGGCCAAGCGATCATCGGCCGCTACCTGGGCGCCTCGGACGTCCCGGGCGCGAAGGCCGCCACCCGCCGGATGGTCGAGTGGGGCATCGGCTCCGGCGTGGTGCTCGGCCTGCTGGTGGTGGCCACGCGCCCGCTGTACGTCCCGCTGTTCACGCCCGATCCGGCGGTGCAGGCGCAGCTGAACACCGTCCTGCTGCTGCTCGCGCTCAGCCAGCCGGTGGCCGGCCTGGTCTTCGTGCTGGACGGGGTGCTGATGGGCGCCGGGGACGGCCCCTACCTGGCCTGGGCGGCGATCGCCACCCTGGCGCTGTTCGCCCCGGCGGCCCTCGCGGTGCCGGCCACCGGGACCGGGCTGGCCGGGCTCTGGTGGGCGATGAACCTGTTCATGCTGGTCCGCGGTGCCTTCCTGAGCCGGCGCGCCCGCGGCGGCAAGTGGCTGGTCACCGGCGCCGTCCGGAACTGAGCCGGCACTGAACCCGGCACCGAACCCGCCACTGAAACCGCCACTGAACCCGACGCAGAACGCACCGAGGGCCGGACTCCGCGGAGGAGTCCGGCCCTCGGGCCACTGCTACGGAACTCAGGCAGCGACGACGGCGACGTCGAGGTTGGCCTGGACGTCGGCGTGCAGCTTGACCGAGACCTTGTGGGTGCCCACGGTCTTGATCGGCGAGGCGATCGCGACGGCGCGCTTGTCCACAGCCGGGCCGCCGGCGGCCTTGATGGCCTCGACGACGTCGGCCTGGGTCACCGAACCGAACAGACGGCCGGCCTCGCCCGAGCGAACGGCCAGCTTGACCTGGACGCCCTCCAGCTTGCCCTTGACCTCGTTGGCGGCCTCAAGGGTCTGGATCTCGTGGATCTTGCGGGCGCGACGGATGGCGTCGACGTCCTTCTGACCACCCTTGGTCCAGCGGATGGCGTAGCCACGCGGGACCAGGTAGTTGCGGGCGTAGCCGTCCTTGACCTCGACGACCTCGCCGGCGGAGCCGAGACCCGGCACCTCGTGCGTGAGGATGATCTTCATTACTTGGTCACCCTCTCTTAGCGCGCGGTGCTGGTGTAGGGCAGCAGCGCCATCTCACGGCTGTTCTTCACGGCCGTGGCGACGTCACGCTGGTGCTGGGTGCAGTTGCCGGTGACCCGGCGGGCACGGATCTTGCCGCGGTCGGAGATGAACTTCCGCAGCAGGTTCGTGTCCTTGTAGTCAACGTAGTTGACCTTGTCCTTGCAGAAGACGCAAACCTTCTTCTTCGGCTTGCGAGCAGGCGGCTTCGCCATTGTGTGCTCCATTTGGGGTTCACGGCCCGGCGGGCGTCACTCGACGCCGGCGGCCGGGCCGCACGAAATCTGTCAGCTCTTTAGAACGGGGGCTCTTCCGAGAAGCCGCCACCGGACGGGGCACCCCAGCCGCCGCCCTGGTTGCCGCCGGACGGGGCGCTGGACGCCCACGGATCGTCGGAGGGGCCGGACTGGCCGCCGCCGGAGTTTCCACCCCAGCTGCCGCCGCCCTGCTGGCCGCCACCGCCGCCCCAGTTACCGCCCTGGCCGCCGCCCTGCGGGCCGCCGCCAAAGCCGCCCCCGGGGCCGCCGGACCGGTTGGCCCGGGTGACCTTGGCGGTCGCCGAGCGCAGGCTCGGGCCGACCTCGTCGACCTCGACCTCGAAGACCGTCCGCTTCTCGCCTTCCTTGGTCTCGTAAGACCGCTGGCGCAGTCGGCCCTGCACGATGACGCGCATGCCGCGCTGCAGCGACTCGGCCACGTTCTCCGCCGGCTGCCGCCAGACGTTGCACGTGAGGAAGAGGCTCTCGCCGTCCTTCCACTCGTTCGTCTGGCGGTCGAAGGTGCGGGGGGTGGACGCGATACGGAACTTCGC
Organism: Kitasatospora aureofaciens; assembly: GCF_019192735.1. Lineage (GTDB taxonomy): Bacteria > Actinomycetota > Actinomycetes > Streptomycetales > Streptomycetaceae > Kitasatospora > Kitasatospora aureofaciens_A. The sequence continues at coordinate 71,516 of NZ_JAHTKP010000014.1, read as the reverse complement.
GACCGCCGCACCGGACGGGGTGAAGCGCAGCTCGGGGTCGTCGACGAGATTGCCGACGAGGGTGATGACGGTCTCGCCTGCCATGGTGGTGATGACCTCTCGGGAAGATGTCCGTTCGCCGCTGTTTCACGTGAAACAGCGGACGCGAGCTACCCGAGACCCGAAGGCCTCAGAGGTGGCTCAGTGGGTGTCCGGGCGCAGGACCTTGGTCCGGAGAACCGACTCGCTCAGGCCAAGCTGGCGGTCGAGCTCCTTGACGACCTCAGGCGTGGCCTTCAGGTCGATGACCGAGTAGATGCCCTCGGACTGCTTGTTGATCTCGTAAGCCAGACGGCGGCGACCCCAGGTGTCGACCTTCTCCACCTTGCCGCCGCTGTTGCGGACGACGGTGAGGAAGTTCTCGATCAGGGGGGAGACAGCGCGCTCCTCGACCGAGGGGTCGAGGATGACCATCAGCTCGTAGTGACGCATGAGTAACCCACCTCCTTTGGACTCAGCGGCCACGGTCTCTCCGTGGCAGGAGGGTTGTGCAGCGTCGGCACCGGAGCTGTGACGACACCGGCCCACCGTAGCGGCCGGGTCCGACAGTCGGGCCCCACTCACCCGAACGGGCAGTCGCCCCGAAGAGGGCGCAAGGGGGCACAACTACACCAGTGCAGACGGCACAGCCTACCCGCACCCGTACGGCCGAACAAAACGCATAGGGGTTGTGAGACCCGTCCAACCGCCGCAATCTGGACGGAACGGGATTCCTGCCCGTTCGTCTCCACGCCAGGAGGTGGGACACATGGCCCAGTCCGTCCACCGCATGCCCGCCCTCACGCTCAACACCGACGGCCACCCGCACCCGCGGGAGAACACCCTGGTGGCGCTGACCGCCCTGCTGGGCGTGATCGCCTTCACCACCTCGTTCTTCCACAACCTGCACCTGCTGACCTCGTGGACCGGCCTGTTCGGCATCGTCGCGGGGCTCTGGGGCATGTTCGTCTCGGTCACCACCGCCGAGCGCTTCGTCCTGATGATCACGCTCGGCGCCTCCGCGGTCGGCTTCTACCTCGGCATCGCCCGCGGCGGCCTCTGGGGCTGACACTCCCCGCGAGGAACCCTCGGCGCCCCCGTCGCGTATCTGGAGAAGACAGGTACGCACGGGGGCGCCGTCGTGCCCGCACCGGCGGGGGCCCGTGCCCCGGACGATAAGGTCACCCCGAGAACCTGGGGCCACTGCAGCCCGACCAACGAGGAGCACCGAGCATGAGCCTGCGCCTGAGGACGATCACCCGCGAGGAGCACCTCGCCTTCATCAGGAGCCGCGCCTCGGCCAGCCACATGCAGGTGCCGGCCTGGGGCGACGTGAAGGCCGAGTGGCGTTCGGAGTCGATCGGCTGGTTCGACGACGCCAACCAGCTCGTCGGCGCCGGCCTGGTGCTCTACCGGCAGCTGCCGAAGGTCAAGCGCTACCTGGCCTACCTGCCCGAGGGCCCGGTCATCGACTGGTTCGACCGCGACCTCGACCGCTGGCTCTCCCCGATGCTGGCGCACCTCAAGTCGCAGGGCGCCTTCTCGGTGAAGATGGGCCCGCCGGTGGTCATCCGCCGCTGGAACGCCCCCACCATCAAGGAGGCCATCGCCGCCAAGCAGGCCAAGCGCCTGCGCGACATCGAGGCCGACTGGTACGAGCCGCGCGCCTTCGAGGTGGCCGACCGGCTGCGCAAGGCGGGCTGGCTGCAGGGCGAGGACGGCGGCGCCGGCTTCGGCGACGTCCAGCCCCGCTACGTCTACCAGGTGCCGCTGGCCAACCGCTCGCTGGACGACATCCAGAAGGGCTTCAACCAGCTCTGGCGCCGTAACATCAAGAAGGCCGAGAAGAGCGGCGTCGAGGTGGTCCAGGGCGGCTACGACGAGCTGCCGATCTTCCACCAGCTCTACCTGGTCACCGCCGAGCGCGACAAGTTCACCCCGCGCCCGCTGGCCTACTTCCAGCGCATGTGGAACGCCCTCAACGCCGAGGACCCGAACCGCATGCGGCTCTACATCGCCTACCACGACGGCGAGCCGCTGGCCTCGACCACGATGCTCGTGGTCGGCGAGCACGTCTGGTACTCCTACGGCGCCTCGGCCAACCACAAGCGCGAGGTCAAGCCGTCGAACGCGATCCAGTGGCGGATGATGCGCGACGCCTACGCCCTCGGCGGCGGCGTGTACGACCTGCGCGGCATCAGTGACACCCTGGACGAGAACGACCACCTGTTCGGCCTGATCCAGTTCAAGGTCGGCACCGGCGGTCAGGCGGCCGAGTACCTCGGCGAGTGGGACTTCCCGCTCAACAAGCTGCTGCACAAGGCCCTCGACCTCTACATGTCCCGCCGCTGAGGAGGCTGACCCGATGACGCTGTCGCTCTACCTCGAAACCGAACGCTGGCGCGCCCACCAGCGCTCCGTCCTCGCCGAGTTCCCCGGCCTGGTGCCCGTCGCCAAGGGGAACGGCTACGGCCTGGGCAATCACCGGCTGGCCGAGGAGGCGACACTGCTCGGCACCGGGGTGCTGGCCGTCGGCACCGCGTACGAGGCGGCCGACGTCGCCGAGTGGTACGGCGGCGAGCTGCTGGTGCTCACCCCGTACCGGGTCGGCGAGGAGGTGCTGCCACTGCCGCACGCCCGGGTGATCCGGACGGTGGCGAGCGTGGACGCGCTGCGGTCGCTGCACGGCGCCCGGGTGGTGCTGGAGTGCATGACCACCATGCGCCGGCACGGCGTGAGCGCGGCCGACCTGCGGACGGTGGCCGCCGAGCTCGAGGGCGTCGCCTTCGAGGGCCTGGCGCTGCACCTGCCGATGGACCGGCCGGACGGCTCCAGCCCGGTCGAGGAGGTGGCGTACTGGGTGGACACCGCCCGGGCGGCCGGGGTGCCGGTGCACACCGTGTTCGTCAGCCACCTCGGCGCGGCCGGCATGGAGCAGCTGGCCCAGCGCTACCCGGACACCGTCTTCCGGGCCCGGATCGGCACCCGGCTCTGGCTGGGCGACCACGGCGCGCTGGAGGTCCGGGCGACGGTGCTGGACGTCACCCCGCTGAAGAAGGGCGACCGCTACGGCTACCGCCAGCACCCGGCGCCCTCCGACGGCCACATCGTGGTGGTCGCCGGCGGCACCGCGCACGGCATCGGCCTGGAGGCGCCCAAGTACGTGCAGGGCATGTCCTCGCGGGCCAAGGGCATCGCCCGGGCCGGCCTGGCGACCGTCAACAAGACCAAGTCGCCGTTCCACTGGGCCGGCAAGCAGCTGTGGTTCGCCGAGCCCCCGCACATGCAGGTCTCGCTGCTGTTCCTGGACGGGGAGACCAAGCCGCCGGCGATCGGCGACGAGCTCGGTCTCCAGGTCCGGCACACCACCACGCACTTCGACCGCGTGGTGGACCGCTGACCCGACCGTCAGGCCGTCACGCCTTCTCGGCCGGCTCCGGCAGTTCGGGCTCGTTCAGCCACTGCTCGGGGCCGGCCGGCGCGTAGGCGGCGTAGCTCTCCTCCTCGCGCAGCCGCCGGGCGGTGCCGACCACGAACACGTCGGGGGCCCGGTCGAGCACCCCGCCGGACGGGTCGTCACTGCCGTCCCAGCGCACCGGGTCACGGTCCGGCAGCAGGAGGTCACGGACCACCAGGCCGACCAGGTAGAGCGTGCCGAGCAGGTGCAGCACGATCGCGAAGTGGTACCAGGCCTCGCCGATCCCGTGCTGCTTGGACCCGGTGACGAAGCCCAGGTGGGACCAGATGCCCAGGGTGTACAGCACCTCGCAGGCCTGCCAGATCAGGAAGTCCCGCCAGCGCGGCCGGGCCAGCACCGCGAGCGGCAGCAGCCAGAGCGCGTACTGCGGCGAGTACACCTTGTTGACCAGCACGAACAGGGCGACCACCAGGAAGGCCAGCTGCGCGAACCGCGGGCGGCGGGGCGCCGAGAGGCCCAGCCACGTTATGGCCACGCAGCCCAGCACCATCAGCGCCGCGACGTAGGCGTTGAGGTACTCCAGCCCGACCCCGCGGTTCTGCATCAGGATCAGCCAGAACGAGCCGTAGTCCTCGGTGCGGTGGTTGCTGAAGACGTAGAAGGTCGCCCAGCCCTGCCAGTCGGCGATCATGATCGGCAGGTTGACCAGCAGCCAGGCGCCGACCGCGCCGCCCAGCATCGCGCGGAACTCGCGCCACTTGCCGGCCCGCCAGCACAGCACCAGCAGCGGGCCGATCAGCAGCAGCGGGTAGAGCTTGGCGGCGGTGGCCAGGCCGATGAAGACGCCGGCCCAGACCGGGCGGGAGCCGGCCCACCAGGCCATCGCGACGGCGGCGAGCGCAACCGCGAGCAGGTCCCAGTTGACCGTGGCGTTCAGCAGCAGGGTGGGCGCGAGCGCGAACAGCAGGGCGTCCCACGGGCGGCGCCGGTGGGTGCGGGAGAGGGCCACCACGGCGACCACCGCGCAGGCCATCAGCAGGCCCGCGTTGATCGCCCAGAACCACTGCTCCTGGTCCTGCTGGCTGCCGCCGCCGGGCGTCAGCCAGGCCGCGATCTGCATGAACAGGCCGGTCAGCACCGGGTATTCGAGGTACTGGAGGTCCCCCGAGCTGCCCGGGATGCGGTCCACGTACGGGTGCAGCCCGGCCGAGAAGCCGCGGCCGGAGAACAGGTGCGGGATGTCGCTGTAGCAGGCGTGGATGTACTGCGGCGACCCCGGCTGGAACCAGGCCTGCTCGTAGCAGGGCGCCTTCTGCACCATGCCGAGCACCGAGACCACGATGACCGCGAGCGCCAGGAAGCGCGCCGGGATCCACCAGGAGACGCCCAGCAGCGCCCGGCGGCCGGGCGGGCCGCCGAACACCTCGCTGCCGGCCGCCGCCACCGCGTCCTCGTCGGCCGGGACCACCACGGTGTTGACCGGCGGGCCGGCCGTGGCGACGGGCGCCGGGGCCGGCCCGACGGCGTCGCTGGGCCCGGTCAGGCCGGCGGATTCGTCAGGAGCGCTCGACGTCATGCCGGACATCCTGCCGCACCCGACCCGGCAGGACGAGGAGGCCCCCGCAACGGGCCTGCGCGGGCGGCGGCGAAACATGACGAAACGGCGGTGGGGGGCCTCCGCGGAGGACCGCCACCGCCGTTCCTGTCGTTGCCCGGGCCGGTGTCCGGCCTCGGTCAGGGCACCAGGGTCAGGGCACCTACCCCGCGCTCTGGGCGCCGCCCGTCGAGGTACTCGACGGCGTCGGCTTGCCGGGCTTGCTCGGCGCGGTGGTGTCCGTCGGCTGCGTTGTGGGCTGCGGTGACGGGCACAGGAGCACCACGCAGCTGCTCGTCGGACCGGGGCGGGTCTTCGTCGGCTGGCTCGGCTGCGGGGCTGGGCAGTCGACGCCCGGGACGCAGCCGCCCTGGGTGGGCACCGGCGGCTGCGGCTGGTTGCCGCCGCCCGGCTGGGGCTGGTTGCCGCCGTTCGACGGCTGCGTGGCCGGGGCCGACGGGGTCTCGATCATGGTCTGCGTGGCGGTGGCGGTCGGCGACACCGGGGCGCCCGAGGAGTCCACCTCGCTGCCGATCGGGGTCGGCGACGGGAAGTCCATCTTCTTCTCGTTCGCCAACGCGTCCTTCATGTACCGGGTGAAGACCTCGGTCGGGATGTCACCACCGTGGACGGACTTGTTGCCGCCGGTGCCGTTGAGCGAGAGCCGCACGTGGTTGGACGGGTCCTCGCGCCACATCCCGACGCTGGTGACCAGCTGCGGGGTGTAGCCGACCCACCAGGCCGACTTGTTCTCGTCGGTGGTACCGGTCTTCCCGGCCACCGGGCGGCCGAGGGCGGTGCTCTTCGAACCGGTGCCGTTCTTCGCCACGTTGACCAGCACGTCGGTGACGTTGTCCGCGACGGCCGGCTCCAGCGCCTGCTTGAAGTCGGGCTTCTTGAAGCCGGGCCGCTCCACGCCGTTCACCTCGACCTTGGTGACCGAGTACGGGTCGGCCTCCTTGCCGCTGGCGGCGAGCGTCCCGTAGGCGGTGGCCATGCGGATCGGGCTGATGGTCGAAGTGCCGAGCGGGAAGGTCGGGGTCTTCGGGTCGGTCAGGCTGTCCTTGCGGATGCCCATCTGCACGGCGATGTCGGCCACGTTCTGGCCGCCGACGTCCTGGTTGAGCTGGACGAACGGCACGTTGTACGACCACTGCATGGCCTGCCGCAGCGAGACGTAGCCGCGCTTGCCGGCGTCCTCGTTCTTCTGGCGGTAGGGCTTGCCGTCGTCGCCGATCACCAGGGAGCCGTCCGGCTTGCGGATCTGGGACATGTCGTCGGCGAGGTAGCGGCTGTCGGCGCTGATCCGCTTCGGCTTGCCGTCGTCGCCCTTGGCGGTCTGCACGCCGACCTGCATCGCGGTGGCCAGCACGAAGGGCTTGAAGGTGGAACCGACCTGGACACCGCTCGCATCGGCGTTGTTGTCGAAGTGGCCGTTCTCCACACCGTCACCGCCGTAGAGGGCGACGATCGCGCCGTCGCCGGGGCGGATGCTGGCTGAGCCGAACTGGATGAACTTGTCGTTGTCGGGGCGCTTCTGCGGGTCGAGCGTCTCGGCCTTGACGCCGTCGACGGCCTTCTTCAGGGCGTCGACCTTGTCCTTCTCGAAGGTGGTGTAGACCTTCAGACCGCCCTTGTCGATCAGCTGCGGGGTGATCGAGGGGTCCTTGGTCACGATGTACTTGTTGACGGTGTCGACCAGGTAGCTGACCTCACCGTTCATGTTGCTGGAGGTCTTCGACGCGATCGGGTCCGGGAACGTGGTGCACTTGGCGCGCTCCTCGGGGGTGGCGTTGTGGGTGATCACCATCCGGTCGAGGATCCACTTCCACCGGTCCTCGGCCCGCGGCTTGTTGGCCGGGTTCGTGGGGTCGAAGTACGTCGCGCCCTTCAGCAGACCGGCCAGCATGGCGCTCTGGCAGAGGTTGAGGTCCTTGGCGTCGACGCCGTAGTACGCCTGGGCGGCGGCCTGGGCGCCGTTCGCACCGCGGCCGAACCAGCTGGTGTTGAGGTAGCCCTTGAGGATGTCGTCCTTGCTCTTCTGCTGATTGAGCTTCAGCGTGATGAAGAACTCCCGGAGCTTGCGGCTCAGGGTCTGCTCCTGGCTCAGGTAGGCGTTCTTCACGTACTGCTGAGTGATCGTCGAGGCACCCTGGGTCTGGCCGCCCTTCGCCATGTTGTAGACGGCGCGCAGCATGCCCTTGGGGTCGATGCCGCTGTCGGTGCGGAAGGTCTCGTTCTCCGCCGAGATCACGGCGTTCTGCAGGGTGGGGCTGATGTCGTTGAGCTCGACGATCTGACGGTTGGTCTCGCCCTTGCGGGTCATCTCCGAACCGTCGGCCCAGTAGTAGATGGTGTTCTGGTCCTTCACCAGGTCCTTGAGCTGCGGGACCGTCGTGGTCTGGTAGAGGTAGAACACGAGGCCCACGCCGGTGGCGAAGAACAGCAGGAAGGCGCTCAGCCACTGCTTCCAGGACGGCAGCCAGCGCCGGACGCCGGTCTTGCCCCACCGGGGGTAGTCGATGAAGCGCTTCTTGCCGGGGCCGGAGGCCGCCGCCGCAGCGGCACCGCGCCGACCACCGTCGCCGCCCTTCTGCCCGGCCTTGCGCATCTCGGCACGGGTCATCCGGGGTTGCTGAGCGGTCTCCCGCAGGCCCGAGGGCCGCCGGCGGCCCATTCCCTCCGAGCTCAGCTCGTCGCGACCGGGTTCGCCCCGACGGCCTCCGCCTCCCGGGGGCTGCTGCCCGTCACCGCCCGGGTTGGGCGACCTTCGCCGTCGTTCGCTCATGTTGCAGCCACTCCTCGCCAGGCGGTTCCAGCCTGAAGGCAGGGTTCACGTTCGATGCCCGCCAACCGCCCTAACCCCGGAGGTGGTCCTCGTGCACACGCGACAGCGTACGCAGCCGAGAATCACAACTAATCGGGCATCAGCTGCCAATAACCGCAAAACGGCGACAGATCATTACACGCCCGTTGCCAACCATCCCCGCGCGTCGGCTTGTGATCACATTCACGCGTGCCCCCCTTGCCCCTTTCGAGGGCCAGGTTTACTGTTCTCGATATATCGAGCCGATACATCGAAGCGGCATACCGCCGGACACGGCGGCCGGACACCGGTCGAAGGGAAGGAGGACGACAGCATTGGGCAGGCGCTCAGGAGTGCTGGAGTTCGCCGTTCTCGGCCTGCTCCATGACGCCCCGATGCACGGGTACGAGCTGCGCAAGCGGCTCAACGTGCTGCTCGGTTCGTTCCGTGCCTTCTCCTACGGAACGCTCTACCCCTGTCTGAAGAGCCTGGTCGCCCAGGGTTTCCTGGTCGAGGACAACCCGGACGTCGAGTACGTCCCGGCCACCGCGCTCAACGGCAAGCGGTCCAAGATCGTCTACCGGCTCTCCCCGGAGGGCAAGCAGCGCTTCGAGGAACTGCTCGCCGACTCCGGCCCCGACGCCTGGGAGGACGAGCACTTCGGCGTCCACTTCGCGTTCTTCGGCCAGACCGACCGGGCAGTGCGGATGCGGGTCCTGGAAGGGCGCCGCAGCCGGCTGGAGGAGCGCCTGGAGCGGATGCGCAACTCGCTGGCCCGGGCCCGCGAGCGGTTCGACGACTACACCGTCGAGCTGCAGCGGCACGGACTGGAGTCGGTGGAGCGCGAGGTCCGGTGGCTCAACGAGCTGATCGAGACCGAGCGGGCCAACCGCACCGGCCGGACCGGGCCCGCCACCGGCGGGAACACCACCGCCGTACCCCCCAAGACTTCGGACGGCCGTGGCCAGGAGGACGGGTCCGTGGACCCGCCCGGGCCACCGTACGACCGCCCGGGGCGCTCCGCCCAGGAGCGCTGACACCGCGTCAGCCCTGTGCCACGCGGCAGGAGTGGGCGCCTCGCGCCCGTACAAGCAGTCATCGAAGAAGCAGGACGAGTGCCGCCGACCTCGGCGGTCCTCATGAGATCACAGGGAGCAACCGGAATGGGTTCGGTTCGCGTAGCCATCGTGGGCGTGGGCAACTGCGCCGCGTCGCTGGTGCAGGGTGTCGAGTACTACAAGGACGCCGACCCGGCCGGCAAGGTCCCCGGGCTGATGCACGTCCAGTTCGGTGAGTACCACGTCCGTGACGTGGAGTTCGTCGCCGCGTTCGACGTCGACGCCAAGAAGGTCGGCTTCGACCTGGCCGACGCCATCGGCAACAGCGAGAACAACACCATCAAGATCTGCGACGTGCCGCCGACCGGCGTGACCGTCCAGCGTGGCCACACCCTCGACGGCCTGGGCAAGTACTACCTGGAGACCATCGAGGAGTCCGACGAGGCCCCGGTCGACGTCGTCCGGGTCCTCAAGGACAAGCAGGTCGACGTCCTGGTCTGCTACCTGCCGGTGGGCTCCGAGGCGGCCGCCAAGTTCTACGCCCAGTGCGCCATCGACGCCAAGGTCGCCTTCGTGAACGCCCTTCCGGTGTTCATCGCGGGCACCAAGGAGTGGGCGGACAAGTTCACCGAGGCCGGCGTGCCGATCGTCGGTGACGACATCAAGTCCCAGGTCGGCGCCACCATCACGCACCGCGTGATGGCCAAGCTGTTCGAGGACCGCGGTGTCATCCTCGAGCGCACCATGCAGCTGAACGTCGGCGGCAACATGGACTTCAAGAACATGCTGGAGCGCGAGCGCCTGGAGTCCAAGAAGATCTCCAAGACCCAGGCCGTCACCTCGCAGATCCGCGACCGCGAGCTGGGCGCCAAGAACGTCCACATCGGCCCGTCGGACTACGTGGCCTGGCTGGACGACCGCAAGTGGGCGTACGTCCGCCTGGAGGGTCGCGCGTTCGGTGACGTCCCGCTGAACCTGGAGTACAAGCTGGAGGTCTGGGACTCCCCGAACTCCGCCGGTGTCATCATCGACGCGGTGCGCGCCGCGAAGATCGCCAAGGACCGCGGCATCGGTGGCCCGATCCTGTCGGCCTCCTCCTACTTCATGAAGTCGCCGCCGGTGCAGTACTTCGACGACGAGGCCAAGGAGAACGTCGAGAAGTTCATCCGCGGCGAGGTCGAGCGCTGAGCGCAGCGAGGTTCGCGACTGTCGAGTACTGAGCGCTGAGCAAAGCGAAGTTCGCGACTGTCGAGTACTGAGCGCTGAGCAAAGCGAAGTTCGCGACTATTGAGCGCTGAGCGCTAAACGCTGCTGACGGTTCATAGCCGCTCATAGCCGCTCGGAAGGGCCCACGATCACGAGATCGTGGGCCCTTCACCGTTTTTCGGCGAATGTTTCACGTGAAACAGCGGCCGGATCCATGGCACTCTGGGCGGGTGGCGATCACCGAGAACGGCAGCACCCACCAGTCCGCGCACCACGCCACGCTTCTCGATCTGCTCCGGGGCCGCGACTTCCGGCGGCTGCTGACCGCCCGGGTGCTCTCCCAGCTCTCGGACGGCGTTTTCCAGGTCTCGCTCGCCGCCTACGTCGTGTTCTCCCCGGAGAAGCAGTCCTCCCCCGCCGACATCGCCTCGGTGCTGGCCGTGATGCTGCTCCCGTTCTCGGTGATCGGCCCGTTCGCCGGGGTCCTGCTGGACCGCTGGCGCCGCCGCCAGGTGCTCTACATCGGCAACCTGGCCCGCTTCGGGCTCGGGCTGGCCACCGGGGCGCTGCTGCTGGCGGAGGCGCCGACCTGGCTGTTCTTCGCCTCGGCGCTGCTGGTCACCGCGCTCAACCGGTTCATCCTGGCCGGCCTCTCCGCCGCCCTGCCCCGCGTGGTGCGGCAGGAGCAGCTGGTCACCGCCAACGCCCTCTCCCCCACCCTCGGCACCGTCGCCGCCGCCCTGGGCGGGGGCATCGGCTTCCTGCTGCACCAGGTGATGACCCCCGGGCCGAAGGCGGACGCCGCGCTGGTCACGGTGGCCGCGCTGCTCTACCTGTCGGCCGCGCTGGCCGCCCGCCGGATGGACCGCGACCTGCTCGGCCCCGAGCACCGCGGCGACCACCCGGCGCTCGGCCAGGCCCTGGTCCGGGCCACGGTCGAACTCGGCGCCGCGGTCCGCCACCTGGTGCGGGACTGCCGGCCCGCCGTGCACGCGCTGGCCGCCGTCACCGCCGCCCGGTTCTGCTACGGCGTGCTGATCGTGGTCGTGGTAATGCTCGCCCGGTACACCTTCAACAGCCCGACCGACAGCGCGGCCGGGCTCGTCACCCTCGGCCAGGCGGTCGGCCTGTCCGCCGCCGGGTTCTTCATCGCCGCGGTGGTCAGCCCGTGGTGCACCCGCCGGCTCGGCCTGGCGGGCTGGATGACGGCCTGCCTGGTGGCGCCGGTGGTCTTCGTCCCCGCGCTGGGGCTGAGCTTCGCGCTGGTGCCCTGCCTGGCGGCGGCGCTGCTGCTCGGGGTGGTCACCCAGGGCACCAAGATCTGCGCGGACACCGTGGTCCAGGAGTCGGTCGAGGACGACTACCGCGGCCGGGTGTTCGCCATCTACGACGTGCTCTTCAACGTGGCCTTTGTGGCAGCCGCCCTGGTCACCGCACTGGTGCTGCCGCTGTCCGGCCGGTCGGTCGCGGTGGTCGTGGGGGTGGCGGCGGTGTACGCGCTGACGGCGGTCCTCTACTTCCGGGCGGCCCGGCGGTCCGGGCCGCTGCCCGGTGACCGGACCTCCTGACATCCCGTGGGGCCTCGAAACGGGTAGCGTCCGAGCGGGTCGCTAAGGTACGTCAGACCTGTCGGAGCGACAGCACTCGGTCACGGGGGACTACCTGATGAGCACACCGCCCGGCCCGTTCGGGCCGCCACCGCAGTACGGGCCGCCCCCGCAGGCCCCGCAGTACGGCCCTCCGCCGCAGTACGGAGCTCAGCCGTACGGCCCGCCCCCGCAGGTGCCCGCGCAGCCAGGACCGCCCGGCTACGGGCCGCCGCCGCCCGCGTACGGTCAGCCGCAACAGCAGCCGTACGGCCAGCCGGCTCCGCCGCCGTACGGTCACCCGGCTCCACCCGCAGGCCCCAACGGCTACCCGCAGCCCGCCGCGCCCGCCACCGGGCCGGCCGGGAAGCGCAGCATCCGGTCCAGGCTGAAGCTCGTCGGCGTCGTCCTCAGCGCCATCGTGATCGCCGTCGGGTACTTCGTCAGCGGGCCGAGCGTCAGCAGCGCGAAGCCGGGCGACTGCGTCCGGGTGGGCGGCTCGCGCGATGTCGAAATCGTCAAGTGCACGGATTCCAAGGCGAATTACCGGGTGCTGTCGAAGTTCGACGACACCACCGACACCAACCGCTGCCGGCAGACGCCGGGGACCACCAGCACGGTCTCCGGCAAGAGCGGCCGCCGCTGGAACAAGAAGCGGTACGTGCTCTGCCTCGGCCCGCTGCGCCCTGCCGGCGTCCCGCCGGTCGGGACGTCCTGACCTCTCCTTACTCCGTCACCGTCACCTCTTCCCCGGGGGACCTCTTGTCCGTTCCGCCTCCCCAGATGCCCTACGGCGCCCCGCCGCCCAACGACGCCAACCCGTACGCCGCCGGCTGACCAGGCGTACGGCTACCCCCAGCAGGCCCCCGGCTACGGCTACCCGGCCGCGGCGCCCCAGGGCGGCGGCCCGGTCTGCCGGTTCTGCGGCGGTTTCCCCGCCGTGGAGACCACCGTCCGCGGGCACCAGGGCATCATCGTGATCATGCGGTTCCTGAAGCAGCACGGGCCGTTCTGCCGGGTCTGCGGCGACGCGACCGTGCGCAACATGTCCGCCCGCACCCTGGTCCAGGGCTGGTGGAGCTACCCGGGCGCGGTCTTCACGATCGTCACCCTGCTGCTGAACCTGGGCGCCCACAACAAGATCAAGCAGCTGCCGCCGCCCGCCCCCGGCACCCACGGCCCGCAGCTCGACCCCGGCGTCCCGCTGTCCAAGCGCCCGCACATGTTCATGCTGCTGCTGCCGGCCGGCTGGATCATCACGGTGATCGCCCTGATCGCCACCGGCGCCCTGTCCCCCAAGAACGACCCCGGCCCGGTCCACCCGATCGTGATGCCCAGCGTGTCGGTGCCGCCGATGCCCACCTATTCGCCGCAGCCGGTGCCCATGCCGACGTACACGCTCCCGCCGTTGGTCACGCCGACCCTGCCGCCCGTCCCCGTCGCGACGCCGGAGGTCATCGACCAGGCCAAGGCGGGCGACTGCCTGCGCAACGAGAACGGCACCACCGCGACACACGACCCCAACCCCAGGATCACGATGCTGGCGTGCAGCGACTCGCGCGCCCAGTACAAGGTGCTCTGGAAGTACCTGGCCACCTCGGACGAGAAGGTCTGCGACCAGCAGCCGAAGGCCGACAGCAACTACATCCGCAAGTACTCCGGGTCACCGGCCCTGAGCTACGTCCTCTGCCTGCAGAGCATCAACAACTGAGCAGACACACGTGAGGGGTGGTCCCGGGTCCCGGGACCACCCCTCGTCGCACGGCTCAGCTCATCGCACGGCTCAGCCCTGCTGCTCCGCCCACCAGGCGCGCAGCGCGGCCACCGCCTCGTCGTGCTCCATCGGGCCGTGCTCCAGCCGGAGTTCGAGCATGTGCTTGTACGCCTTGCCGACCTGCGGGCCGGGCTTGAGGCCGAGCAGCTCCATGATCTGGTTGCCGTCCAGCGCCGGGCGGACGGCGTCCAGCTCCTCCTGGGCCTTCAGCTCGCCGATCCGCTCCTCCAGGCCGTCGTAGGTGCGCGCCAGCGCCGTCGCCTTCTTGCGGTTGCGGGTGGTGCAGTCGGATCGGGTGAGCTTGTGCAGGCGCTCCAGCAGCGGCCCGGCGTCGGTGACGTAGCGGCGCACCGCGGAGTCCGTCCACTCGCCGCCGCCGTAGCCGTGGAAGCGCAGGTGCAGCTCGACCAGGCGCGAGACGTCCTCGGTGAGCTCCTTGGAGTACTTGAGCTCGCGCATCCGCTTGCGGGTCATCTTGGCGCCCACCACCTCGTGGTGGTGGAACGAGACCCGGCCGTCCGACTCGAAGCGGCGGGTCCGCGGCTTGCCGATGTCGTGCAGCAGCGCGGCCAACCGCAGGGTGAGGTCGGGGCCGTCCTGCTCCAGGTCGATGGCCTGCTCCAGGACGGTCAGCGAGTGCTCGTAGACGTCCTTGTGCCGGTGGTGCTCGTCCTTCTCCAGCTGCAGCGCGGGCAGCTCGGGCAGCACGTACCCGGCCAGGCCGGTGTCGACCAGCAGCCGCAGGCCCTTCACCGGGTGGGCGGCCAGCAGCAGCTTGTTGAGCTCGGCCTGGACCCGCTCGGCCGAGACGATGGTGATCCGCTCGGCCATCGCGGTCATCGCGGCGACGACGTCGGGGGCCGGGTCGAAGTCGAGCTGGGCGGCGAAGCGGGCGGCGCGCATCATCCGCAGCGGGTCGTCGGAGAAGGACTCCTCGGGGGTGGCGGGGGTGCGCAGCACCCGGGCCTCCAGGTCCTCCAGGCCGCGGTGCGGGTCGACGAAGCCGCGCCCGGGCAGGTCGACGGCCATCGCGTTGACGGTGAAGTCCCGGCGGACCAGGTCCTGCTCGATGGTGTCGCCGTAGGTGACCTCGGGCTTGCGCGAGGTGCGGTCGTACGCCTCGGAGCGGTACGTGGTGATCTCGATCAGGAAGGAGCCGTGCGGGGTGTCCTTGCGGGCCCCGACCGTGCCGAAGGCGATGCCGACGTCCCAGACCGCGTCCGCCCAGCCCTTGACCAGCTTGAGGACCTGCTGCGGGCGGGCGTCGGTGGTGAAGTCCAGGTCGTTGCCGAGCCGGCCGAGCAGCGCGTCCCGCACCGAGCCGCCGACCAGCGCCAGCCGGTGGCCGGCCGCCTGGAACCGGCGGGCGATCTCGTCGGCGACCGGCGACACCCGCAGCAGCTCTTGCAGTCCCAAGGCCTGGGCCTCGCTCAGGCCCGGTACGACCTGGGTCGCGGTGCTGGAAGGATGGGTGGCGGCGGTGGGCTCATTGGCAGTGGACACGGCTCACAAGGGTACGTGCCCCGGCAGGTCAACCGCCCGCGCGTTTTGGGCGTCTCACCCCAAGGCCCGCAACACCGCACCATGGGCTGCATCGTTACCATGCCGGTGGACGAGTCTCGGGCACCGGACAGGGGATGCGGTGCCGCGGGCCACCACGGCCGGCCGGGCGACCGGAGGCCGCACTCTTCACGGCTGCCTTTCCCGGCTGCTCCGCACGGCCGATCGCCTCGGCCCGCGGATCATCCGCGGCATCGAGCGGGCGGACAGCGTCAAGCGAACAGCACCAAGCGAACAGCATTCATCAGCAGCGAGCGAGAACGGCGAGGGCGAAACGAGTGAGTGAGCCGGCACGGCACTCGGGCCTGGGAGCGTACGGACGGCCTGGACGGCCCGGGAGCCCCGCCGACGGGCGGCGGCCGGGGCGCCGCACGGCCCGGCGGCTCGCGGCCGCCCTGGGGGCCGCGCTGGCACTGTTCACGGCCGCGCCGGCCGTCGCACTGCCCGCCGGGGGTTCCGTGCCGGAGGCGGACGGCGGGGTCTCGGCCGAGTCCCCGGTGGTCATGACGATCGACACGGTGAGCCCGCAGGTGGCCGCCCCGAACGGCACCGTGACGATCACCGGGCACGTCACCAACGGCGGCAAGTCGGTGCTCAAGGGCGCCCACGCGGCCGTGCGCAAGCCGTGGTCGGGCAAGCCGCTGCAGCAGCGCAGCGAGCTGTCGAGGGTGGCATCCCGCACCACCCCGATCGGCCAGGACGGCGTGGAGCTGGACAGCCCGCAGTACGCGCTGCCCGAGCTGGGCCCGGGCCAGAGCCAGCCGTACACCCTCGGCGTCGCGGTCAACGACCTCCAGCTGAGCGGCGACGGCGTCTACGAACTCGCGGTGGACGCCTGGGGCGCGACCGCCGAAAACCAGCGCGACCGGGCGCTGGGCATCGCCCGGACCTTCCTGACGTACAACGCGAACCCCGGCGACGCCCAGCCGACCAGGATCGCCACGCTCTGGCCGCTCGTGCACGGGCCGGTGCTGGCCGCGCAGACCACCTCCGACAACGACCAGACCGTGTCCGTCCTGCGCAACGACAGCCTCGCCACCGACTTCGCCCCGGGCGGCCGGCTCTACGAGCTGGTGGACACCGGGTCGAAGCTCTCCGGACTGACCTGGGTGATCGACCCTGACCTGCTGGACGCCGCGTTCGCGATGACCAAGCCGTACCGGGTGCAGAAGCCGAACACCGAGGAGTCGGGCAAGCCGGCCAAGGACGACAACACCGTCCCGGGCACCGGGACGGCCGCCGCGACAGCCTGGCTGGACAAGCTGCGGGCCGCCGTCGCCAAGTCCGGCAACCAGGTGGTGTCGCTGCCGTACGCCGACCCGGACGTCGCCTCGATCGCCCACAACGGCTCCGACCTGACCGGGATGAGCACCGCCCTGAACAAGGCCGCCACCGCGGGCCGGCTGACCGTCGAGGGCCGGCTGGCCGTCGACACCCGCTCCGACGTCGCCTGGCCGTACCAGGGCTACCTGGACCAGCAGATCGCCGGGATCACCCAGCAGGCGGGCAGCAGCCTGGTGCTGGTGAACGGCACGAGCATGCCGGAGCCGGACACGCTCAACCACACCCCGACCGCGGTGCGCCCGATCGGCAACGGGCAGAGCGCCGTGGTCGCCGACGACACCGTCTCCGCGCTCTTCGACACCGACCTGAACACCCCGCAGGCGCAGACCCAGGCGACCCAGCGCTTCCTCGCCGAGACCTACGCGATCACCCACGAGCAGCCGCAGAACCAGCGCGGCCTGCTGGTCATGCCGCCGCGCGAGCTGACCGCGAACACCGCCAAGGTGCTGGCGAACGCCCTCCAGACGGCGGCCGGCAAGTGGGTGGAGCCGGTGAAGCTGGACGTGCTGGCGCAGGCCGCGCCGGACCCGGGGGCCACCACCGCCGTCCCGGCCGCCACCGACTACCCGGCCCAGGCCCGCGCGTCCGAGCTGCCGGCGGCCGACCTGAGCGGCACCGACAAGATCCAGAACGACCTGGACACCCTGATGCAGGTGCTCACCCTGCCGCAGCGGGTGCGCGGACCGTTCAGCGCCGCCATGGTCCGGTCGCTGTCCACCGAGTGGCGCACCCAGGCGCCGGACGGCAGCACCTACCGCAAGGGCGTCGCCCAGTACCTCAAGGAGCTGACCGACGCGGTGAAGGTGCCGCCCAAGAGCGTGGTCACCCTCGCCGGGAACACCGGCCAGCTCCAGGTCAGCGTCCGCAACGACCTCACCCAGACGGTCACCAACCTCAAGCTGGTGCTCACCTCGCACCAGCCCAACCGGCTCCGGGTCGGCAAGGAGGAGGAGCTGGTCATCCCGGCCGCGCAGAGCGTCACCGTGCGCTTCCAGGCCGAGGCGCGCAACAACGGCCCGGTCCTGATGACCGCCCAGCTCTGGACCACCGGGCCGAACTCGCGGCCGTACGGCGAGGCGAAGGACTTCCGGGTGGAGGTCACCTCGGTGACCAACGGCGTGCTGTACGTCTTCGCCGGCGGCGTCGTCCTGCTGCTGCTCGCCGCGCTGCGCTTCGTCCGCCAGCGCAAGCGGCGGGCCGGGCAGCCGCACGAGGACGGCGACCAGCCGATCGGGGACACCGGGGCGGGCGGCGCGCCGGCTCCGGACGAGGACCCGGACAAGGACGCCGCCGAGGCTCCCTCCGAAGATCCTTCCGAAGATCCTTCCGAGGGTGCCGACGGCGACCCCGCCGGGGACGGTCCTGCACGGACACCGCGCGACAGCAGCGCGGATGGCCGGGATCGGGCCGCCAGTGATGAGAAGGTTGGTCCTTGAACCGCCGACCCCGCGCCACCGGGCCGGCCTCCCCCACGAACGCGAAGAGGTGACATGACCGGGCGCAGCGAGGAGCGGCCGCCGGGCCGCGGTGAGAACCGGCCGGGCGCCGAGTCGCCGTCCGGCGACTGGTACGTGGCCGACACCTACGCCCAGGACCCGTACGCGGCCGACGCGTACCAGGGCCACCAGGGCGGCCAGGACCCGTACGGTCTGGACACCGCCCGGCCGGCCGCGCCGCAGCAGCAGGCCGCCGCGTACGACGTGCCGCCGCAGCTGCCGCCGCAGGCCGGCGGCTACCCGACGCCCGTCCCGGCCTCGTCGTTCTCGCCTCCGGTGCCGCCGCTGCAGCCCGGCTGGGACACCCCGGCCGGCTGGCGGGAGCCCCGGGACGAGGCCCCGGCGGACGGCCAGTGGGGTGCACAGCAGCAGCCCGCATCGCCGTGGGAGCCGGGCCCGGCGCACTCGACGTGGGACAGCGAGACCACCGAGTACGTGGGGGTGGACGCGCTGTTCGGCGGCGGCCGGCCGGAGGCCGCGGCCCCGCCGCCGGTGCCCCCGCCCGCGCCCGTCCCGCAGACCGCGCCGCCGGTCGCGCCGGCCGCCCCCGTGCCGTTCCCGCCCATGGGCGGGTACCCGGCGCAGGAGGGTCACGGCAACGGGCCACGCCCGTTCGTGCCCCCGATCGAGTTCGACCCGCCGCTCTCCGAGGAGGAGGCCACCATGCAGGTGGCCGCCGTGGCGCTGCCGCCCGCCGTGGAGCCGCTGGAGGACCTCGCCGCCGAGGGACACACGGCACAGGCGGCCCCCGACACCGAGCCCGCCCCGGCGGGCGGCGGTGGCGGCGGCAAGGTCGCGAGCCTGCTGAACTCCAGCGCGATCATGGCGGCCGGCACGCTGGTCTCCCGCGGTACTGGCTTCCTGCGCACGATGGTGATCGCGGGCGCGATCGGCATCGCCGTCATGGGCGACTCGTACAACGCGGCGAACACCCTGCCGACCCTGCTGTACATCCTGATCGGCGGCGGCGCGCTGAACGCCGTCTTCGTGCCGCAGCTGGTGCGCAGCATGAAGAACGACGAGGACGGCGGCACCGCCTACGCGAGCCGGCTGCTCACCCTGGTGATGGTCGGGCTCGGCGGCGTGGTGTTCCTGGCGGTGCTCGGGGCCCCCCTGCTGGTGCAGCTGATCGCGCACACGATGATGGAGAACCCGGCCCGCGCGGAGACCACCGTGGCGCTGGCCCGGTACTGCCTGCCGACCATCTTCTTCATGGGCATCCATGTGGTGATGGGCCAGATCCTCAACGCCCGCGGCCGGTTCGGCGCGATGATGTGGACCCCGGTCCTCAACAACATCGTGGTGATCTTCACCTTCTCCGCCTACATCTGGGTCTACGGGGGCTTCAACGGCGTCACCCCGGAGAACATCACCCCCGAGGGTGTGCGACTGCTCGGCATCGGCACGCTGATCGGCCTCGTCGTCCAGTCGCTGGCGATGATCCCGTACCTGCGGGCGGCCGGCTTCCACTACCGGCCGCGCTTCGACTGGCGCGGCCACGGCCTGGGCAAGGCCGCCCGGCTGGCCAAGTGGACCTTCTTCTTCGTGCTCGCCAACCAGGCCGGGTACCTGGTCATCACCCAGCTCGCCACGGCGGCCGGCAGCGCCGCCGAGCAGGGCGGCCACGGCGGTGTCGGCCTCTCCGCGTTCTCCAACGCGCTGCTGATCTGGCAGCTCCCGCAGGCCGTCATCACCGTCTCGATCATGAGCGCGGTCCTCCCCCGGCTCTCCCGGGCGGCAGCAGACGAGGACGCCGGCGCGGTGCGCGACGACCTGTCGTACGGGCTGCGCACCACCGCGGTGGCGGTCGTCCCGGCCGCGTTCCTGTTCCTCGCGCTCGGCCCGGCGATCGGCCGCTCGATCTACGCGGTCGGCCGCAGCGGGGCGGCCCTGAACGACGCGACCAACGTCGGCCTGATGCTCTCCGCCTTCGCACTCGGCCTGATCCCGTACTCGGCGCAGTACGTGATGCTGCGCGGCTTCTACGCCTACGAGGACACCCGGACGCCGTTCTCCAACACCGTCTGGGTGGCGGCCTGCCAGGCCGGCTTCTCGCTGCTCTGCTGGTTCGCCCTGCCGCCGCAGTGGACGGTGACCGGCATGGCCTTCGGCTACGGCCTCGCCTACGCCGTCGGGGTGACGGTCGCGGTGCCGAAGCTGAAGAAGAAGATCGGCGGGCTGGACACCAAGCGGATCGGCAAGACGTACACCCGCCTGGCCACCGCCTGCGCCCCGGCCGCCCTGGTCGGACTCGGCGCCAGCCTGGGAATCCAGCGGGTGCTCGGCGGTTGGGCCGGCAGTGTGCTCTCCCTCGTCGTGGCCGGCGGCCTCCAGCTGGCCGTATTCGTGCTCATCGCGAAAAGGCTGCGGATCGAGGAGCTCAACGCGATGCTGGGCATGGTCCGCGGCCGACTGGGCCGCTGACCCGCCGCACCAACCAGCCGGACCGGCCGCCGCCCTGACCGGGCGTCAACCGCAACGATCGGCTCCCGCGCCGGTCCGGCCCCGTGCCGGGCCGCCACCCGCTCCCGGTCCACCCGGGCCGCGAGGTGGCGGCCCGGTGTCGGGTCTGCACCACATCTCTCCACCTTCACGCAACCGAGCGGACCACTCAGCGGTCGTACCCGGTGGAGAAGAGTGGGCACAATTGTCCTGGAGCACTGGGCCGCCAGCCCGCGCGCTCCAGCGACTCTCTCAGCCGGGGCGACACAAGGGGAGGCAGGACCACGGTGGCTGATGGCACCAAGGCGGTCGTCGACACGTCAGCAGCTGACGCGGCGGCGGACGAGGCCGCACTGGCCGCGGCAATCGACGAGTTCGCGGACGGGAAGGCCGCGCCGGCCGACGACTCTTCCTCCGACGACGACTCCTCCTCCGCCGACGACTCCTCCGCTGACGTCCCGTCCTCGGACGACCCTGCCGACGTCCCGTCCTCGGACGACCCTGCCGACATCCCGTCCTCGGACGACCCGGTCGGCGCCTCGGTCGGCGAGGAGACCTCGGAGATCACTGCGCCGCTCTCGGTCAACGAGATCGCCGCCGAACTGGCCGCCGGCAGCGCGTCCAAGCCGAAGCCGTCCGCCGCCCAGGCTGCAGAGCCCGCGGGCGCCGCCCGGCGGCAACCCACCGACCCGCAGCCCACCGTGGACCCGCGCGACACCGCCACCCTCCCGCGCACCCTCCCCGCGCCGCTGCGGCACAGCGGCGACAAGATCGGCCACCGGTACCGGCTGGAGGAGTGCATCTCCCAGACCGAGACCTTCAGCAGCTGGCGCGCCGTCGACGAGAAGCTGCGCCGGGCCGTCGGCGTCCACCTGATGGCCTCCGGCCACCAGCGTGCCCGCAAGGTGCTCGCCGCCGCCAAGTCGGCCGCCCTGCTCGGCGACCCGCGCTTCGTCCAGGTGCTGGACGCCGTCCAGGAGGGCGAGCTGGTCTACGTCGTGCGGGAGTGGCTGCCGCACGCCTCCGACCTCGCCAAGCTGCTCGTGAACGGCCCGATGGAGCCGCACGAGGCGTACCAGATGGTCCGCCAGGTGACCGACGCGGTCGCCGCCGCCCACCGGCGCGGCCAGGCCCACCTGCGGCTCACCCCGCGCTGCGTGCTGCGCACCGACAGCGGCCAGTACCGGATCAACGGCATCGCGGTGGACGCCGCCCTGCGCGGGCTGCCCGACGAGGACTCCGCCGACGACGCCGAGCGTGCCGACACCCGCGCGATCGGCGTCCTGCTGTTCGCCGCACTCACCCACCGCTGGCCCTACCCGGAGGACCGCTACGACCTCCAGGGCCTGCCGAAGGGCCTCCAGAACGCCGCGCCGGACCAGGTCCGGGCAGGGGTCCACAAGGGCCTGTCCGAGCTCGCCGCGCGGGCCCTGTTCGACCACCCGCCGCACCACGCCGAGCCGATCACCACGCCGGAGGAACTGGCCAAGGCGATCACGCTGCTGCCCCGTATCCGCCAGCCCGAACCCGAGCTGCCCGCCTTCACCGCCCCGCCCCGGCACAACACCCACGCCCTGCCGACCGCGCCCAACCCGACCCGGGCGATCGCCGACCCGGCCACCGCCCCACTGCCGCCCTCGTCCCGTCCTACCGCGGTCCGGCGCACCCGGCGGCGGCTGCGCCGGGTGGTCAAGGCGACGGCCTGGACGGTCGCGCTGGGCGCCATCGGCGTCGCCTCCTGGCAGCTGGTCGACAACCTGCGCCACAGCGGCCCCGCCATCGCGGCGCCACAGCCGTCGGTCAGCACCGCCGCGCCGAGCGCGCACGCCGCCGCGCACACGCCGGTGCCGATCCCGGCCAAGGCAGCCCTGTCGTACAACCCGAAGGGCGGCTCGGAGGAGTCCAAGTGGGCCCTCGACAAAGCCATCGACGGCGACCCGAACACGGCTTGGCCGACCTACGGTTACGACGATCAGTTCGCTCCGGGCGGTTACAAGGAGGGCACCGGTCTGCTGATCGACCTCGGCTCGCCGCAGCCCGTCAGCTCGGTGACCGTCCAGTTCGTCGGCACCACCACGGCCGAGCTCCGGATCCCGAACGCCCAGGCCACCGAAAACCTGCAGAAGGCCCCGCTGAGCGACTTCACGGTGGTGGCCTCGAAGAAGCCCGGCAACAGCGTCGACTACACCCTCGACAACCCGGTCACCACGCGTTACCTCTTGATCTGGCTGACCGCTCTGCCGAAGGATACGGACGGCAAGTACCGTAGCGGGGTCGCCGAGGTCAAAGTCTCCGGCTGACCGCACGGCCCGCGCACCGGAACGACGGCAAGGGATCAACGGGTGACAGTGGCGGACGACGACGCGGCGCTGCTCGCCCGGCACGTCGCCGGCGACCCGGACGCCTTCGGGCTGCTGGTGAACCGCCACCGCGACCGGCTCTGGGCGGTCGCCCTGCGCACCCTGGGCGACCGCGAGGAGGCCGCCGACGCGCTCCAGGACGCCCTGGTCAACGCCTTCCGCGCCGCGCCCGGCTTCCAGGGCCGCTCGGCGGTCACCACCTGGCTGCACCGGATCGTGGTCAACGCCTGCCTGGACCGCGCCCGGCGCAGCGCCACCCGGCGCACCACCCCGCTGGACGACGACCCGCAGCGGCTGGACACCCTGGTCGGCTCCGCCGAGCCCGCCGACTCCCCCGTCGTCCGCGCCGAGGTGCACCGCGAGCTGACCGCGGCGCTCGCCGAACTGCCCGCCGACCAGCGGGCCGCCCTGGTCCTGGTCGACATGCAGGGATACCCGGTCGCCGAGGCGGCCGAGCTGCTGGGCGTCCCGGTGGGCACGGTGAAGAGCCGCTGCGCCCGGGGGCGGGCCCGGCTGCTGCCTCTCGTCCGTCATCTGCGCGAGGGCGGCGACGGAGCGGATGTTTCACGTGAAACAGCGTCCGTCCCGGGCGCGGCGCCACCGCGGCGGAGCCCGCCAGGGAACCCGAAGGGCGCCCGCACCGTCACAGGGACAGGCCCGGACACCGGCCGGACGATTCTGGAAGGAGATACGAGCACGCGATGACGGCCCCTTTCTCCTCCCCCGACTTCTCCGATTCCCCCGACTCCCCCGACTCTCCGGACTCTCGCGGCTTCCACCCCACCGTCGACGAGCTCGCCGACCTCGCCGAGGGGCTGATCGACTCCGCCGACACCGCCGGCGCACTGCGTCGGCACCTGGACGGGTGCGCCGAGTGCCGTGAGACGGCCGACGCGCTGAGCGAGGTCCAGGTACTGCTGGGCGAGGTCGAGACCCCACCGATGCCGGCCGACGTCGCCGCCCGGTTGGACGCCGCCCTCGCCGAAGCTGCGGCCGCTTCCGCCGCTGCCGACGGCGAGGCCTTCGATCGCCCCCAGGAGGCCCCCGGCCGAGCCGCCGGGGCTCCCACCCCGGCCACCCCGTCCCGGCCCGCCACGGCCCCCGCCGCACCGCCCGCACGGCCCGCCGGCGCCACCGGTCCGGGCCGCCCCCGCCCCCGGCGGCGGCGTGTCGGCCTGCTGCTCGGCGCCGCCGCCGCGCTGGCCGCGATCGGCCTCAGCGGTGCGCTGCTGCTCCCGGCGGATTCCGACTCCGCCAAGTCGGCCGTCTCGGCCGGCGCCCCGGCAGCCGCCGACGCCGGCCACAGCACCCGGGGGGAACACGCCGTGGGCGCCGGCCCCGCCTACCGCGACGACCAGCTCGCCACACAGATCCAGCAGTTGCTCGCCCGCTCCGGCACCACCACCCAGGGCCGGACGACCGGTCCCGCCAAGCCGTCCGCCGCCGCCCCCGTCGAAGGCCAGCAGGCGCTGACGCCCGAGGCGCCCCGGACGTGCCCGGCCCCCGCCGAGGGCACCCCGCTGGCCACCGACCACGGCAGCTACGCGGGTGCCCCGGTGGACGTCCTGGTGTACCCCGTGCCCGGCAAGCCCGGGGTGGTCGACGTCTATCTGCGTTCCCCTGACTGCGGCCCGGTCCAGCTGCACCGCACGGTCCCCGCACGCTGACGGCCGGTTCCCATGCGATCGACGCCCAACCCGGGACGCCGCTCCCACACTGCGGGCACCTGGTACTGATCCGCCTGGGAATGCGAGACACTGGTCAGTCGTTGTCCCGGGCGGCGGAGCAGGACCGCCCTCCCCGCAGCAAACGCGGGTCGCGATGCGAACCAGGAGATGCAGTGAGCGACGTCCGTAACGTGATCATCATCGGTTCCGGCCCCGCCGGCTACACGGCCGCGCTCTACACGGCCCGTGCCTCCCTCAAGCCGCTGGTCTTCGAGGGGGCCGTCACCGCCGGTGGCGCGCTCATGAACACCACCGAGGTCGAGAACTTCCCCGGCTTCCGGGACGGCATCATGGGCCCCGAGCTGATGGACAACATGCGGGCGCAGGCCGAGCGCTTCGGCGCCGAGCTGATCCCGGACGACATCGTCGCGGTCGACCTCACCGGTGACATCAAGACCGTCACCGACTCCGAGGGCAACGTGCACAAGGCCCGCGCGGTGATCGTCACCACCGGCTCCCAGCACCGCAAGCTCGGTCTGCCGAACGAGGACAAGCTCTCCGGCCGCGGCGTCTCCTGGTGCGCGACCTGCGACGGCTTCTTCTTCCGCGACCAGGACATCGCGGTGGTCGGCGGCGGCGACACCGCCCTGGAGGAGGCGACCTTCCTCTCCCGCTTCGCCCGCAGCGTCACGATCATCCACCGCCGGGACACCCTGCGCGCCTCCAAGGCCATGCAGGAGCGCGCCTTCGCCGACGAGAAGATCCGCTTCGCGTGGGACAGCGCCGTCGAGGCCATCCACGGCGACCCGAAGCTGAGCGGCGTCACCCTGCGCGACACCACCACCGGCGAGACCCGTGAGCTGGACGTCACCGGCCTGTTCATCGCGATCGGCCACGACCCGCGCACCGAGCTGTTCAAGGGCCGGCTGGAGCTCGACGCCGAGGGCTACCTCAAGGTCGAGGCCCCCTCCACCCGGACCAACATCCCGGGCGTGTTCGGCGCCGGCGACGTCGTCGACCACACCTACCGCCAGGCCATCACCGCGGCCGGCACCGGCTGCTCCGCCGCCCTGGACGCCGAGCGCTACCTCGCCGCGCTGGACGACCTGGAGGCCAAGGCCGCCGCCGTCGCGGTCTGAGCCCCGCCGCACCGACCGATTCCCCGCGGGGGTGTCGAACGTTGTTTCACGTGAAACACCCCCCGCACCACCCAGGCCGAAACAGAACGGGCCCGCCCGTTGTTGACCTGGCAGCAGCCCTCACCCTCCGAACCCGAGGAGTTCCCGTGGCCGGCGCCACCACCACCGTCACCGACGCGTCGTTCAAGGCCGACGTCCTGGACAGCGACAAGCCCGTACTGGTCGACTTCTGGGCCACCTGGTGCGGCCCGTGCCGCCAGGTCGCCCCGATCCTGGAGGAGATCGCGACCGAGCACGGCGACAAGCTGACCATCGCCAAGCTCGACGTGGACGCCAACCAGGCGACCGCCGCCCAGTACGGCGTCATCTCGATCCCGACCCTGATCGTCTACAAGGGCGGCGAACCGGTGAAGTCGATCACCGGTGCCCGTCCGAAGGCCGCGCTGCTGCGCGAGCTGGCCGAGTTCATCTAGGTCCTCGACCACCCGCGAAGGCGGGGCTCCCCAGAACCGGGGAGCCCCGCCTTCGTCGTTCCCACGCCGGCCCGCACCCTCACACGGGCCCTCGTTCTCGCGCCTGTCCTCGTAGTCACGCCTGCCGAACCTCAGAACGGCCGCAGCGCCGGCTCCTTGCGCCCTCCGCCCAGCAGCCGCTCCAGCGCCACCTCCACGTCCCCGCGCCAGGAGAGCGTCGTCCGCGCCTCCAGCCGCAGCCGCGGGTAGCGGTGGTGCGGCCGTACGGTCTTGAAGCCGACCGCGAGCAGATGATCGGCCGGCAGCACGCAGCTCGTCGGCACCGGCCCCGCCGCTCCGAAAGCCTCGATCGCCCGCACCCCGCGCCCCAGCAGGTCCTTGGCCACGGTCTGCACCATCACCCGGCCGAGCCCCTGCCGCTGGTAGCCCGGCAGCACCCGGCTGATCATCAGCTGAACGGCGTCCGGCGACACCGGGCTCGTCGGGAAGGACTGCGAGCGGGGGACGTACGCCGGCGGCGCGTAGAGCACAAACCCGGCGGGCTGGTCGTCCACGTAGACGATCCGGCCGCAGGACCCCCACTCCAGCAGCACCGCGGAGATCCACCCCTCCTTCTCCAGCTCCGGCTTGCCGGACTCCACCGCCGCCTTTCCGCTCACCGGGTCCAGCTCCCAGAACACGCAGGAGCGGCAGGTCGTCGGCAGATCCGCGAGATTGTCCAGTGTCAGCGGAGCGATCCGGCGTCCCATGCCCCACACCTCCTCGTCCACTCCACAGTCGAGCATTCCCCCCGAACGCCGATGGGTGCATGTTTCACGTGAAACAGCGCTCACGCGGAACATGCACCCATCGGGTCATGCCTCTTCGGCCCGGCTCAGCTCTGCGACAGCCGCAGCCCGTCCTCGCCCGGAGCCAGGCTGTCCAGGATCCGGTTCAGGTCCTCCACCGAACCGAACTCCAGCACCACCTTGCCCTTGCCGAGCTTGCCGCCGCGCTGCGAGACCTCGACCTTGACCCGGGTCTCGAAGCGGTCCGAAAGGCGGCTCGCCAGATCGTTGAAGGCCGGGGAGATCAGCTTGCCCGCCTTCGGCGTCTGGCGCTTCGGCTTCTCCTCCTGGTCCATGATCGCGACGATCTCCTCGGTGGTGCGCACCGAAAGGCCCTCCGCGACGATCCGCTTGGCCAGCTGCGCCTGCCGCTCGCCGTCGGGCACGCCGAGCAGTGCACGCGCGTGCCCAGCCGTCAGGACCCCGGCGGCAACCCGGCTCTGCACGCCCGGCGAGAGCTTCAGCAGCCGCAGCGTGTTGGAGACGTGAGAGCGCGAGCGGCCGATCCGGTCCGCCAGCTCCTCGTGGGTGCAGGAGAAGTCCCGCAGCAGCTGGTCGTAGGCGGCCGCCTCCTCCAGCGGGTTCAGCTCCGCCCGGTGCAGGTTCTCCAGGAGGGCGTCCAGCAGCAGCTTGTCGTCCTCGGTGGCCCGGACGATCGCCGGGATCCGCTCCAGCCCGGCCTCGCGGGAGGCACGCCAGCGACGCTCGCCCATGATCAGCTCGAAGCGCTCGGCGCCGATCTGGCGCACCACGACCGGCTGGAGCAGGCCGACCTCCTTGATGGAGGCGACCAGTTCGGCCAGCTTGTCCTCGTCGAAGACCTCGCGCGGCTGGCGCGGGTTGGGCGTGATCGCGTCCAGCGGCAGCTCGGCGAAGAAGGCACCGGCCACCGGCGCGGGCTGCGTCTGGTCGGCCTGTTCCCGCAGGCTCCCCGCGGCCGCCCTGGCCGCCACCGTGGCGCGGCCTCCCGGCAGCACCGGCATCGAAGCCGGCGACACCGCGCCCGGCACCACCGAGGCCGGTGCGAGCGTGGCCGCCGCGGGCTGCGCCGCCGCCCCGCCGTCCGCCGGCGTGGCGGGGCCGATCAGCGCCCCAAGCCCTCGTCCCAGACCCCTGCGACCACTCACTGATGACCCTCCGTCGTGCCGTGCTGTGCCACCGGGGCGCCGTGCCCCGTACCGCTGCCGTCCCGCTGCTGGCCCACCAGCGAACCGCCCAGGCCCACCGCGCGCAGCGCGAGCTCGCGGGCGGCCTCCAGGTAGGAGAGCGCCCCGGTCGAACCCGGGTCGTAGGTGAGCACCGTCTGCCCGTAGCTGGGCGCCTCCGAGATACGCACCGAGCGCGGGATCGCCGTGCTCAGCACCTCCTGCTGGAAGTGGGTCCGGACCTCATCGGCGACCTGGGCGGCCAGCCTGGTCCGGGCGTCGTACATGGTGAGCAGGATGGTCGAGACGTGCAGCGTGGGGTTGAGGTGCGCGCGCACCAGCTCGACGTTGCGCAGCAGCTGGCCGAGGCCCTCCAGCGCGTAGTACTCGCACTGGATCGGGATCAGCACCTCCTGGCCGGCCACCAGGGCGTTGACCGTCAGCAGGCCCAGCGAGGGCGGACAGTCGATCAGGATGTAGTCCAGCGGCTGCTCGTAGGCGGCGATGGCGCGCTGGAGGCGGCTCTCGCGGGCCACCAGGGAGACGAGTTCGATCTCCGCGCCGGCCAGGTCGATGGTGGCGGGGACGCAGAAGAGCCCCTCGACGTCCACCACCGGCTGCACCACGTCGGCGAGCGGCTTGCCCTCCACCAGGACGTCGTAGATGGACGGCACCTCGGCGTGGTGGTCGATGCCGAGCGCGGTGGAGGCGTTCCCCTGCGGGTCGAGGTCGACGACCAGGACGCGCAGTCCGTGCATCGCGAGCGAGGCGGCCAGGTTGACGGTGGTGGTGGTCTTGCCGACCCCGCCCTTCTGGTTGGCGACCACGATCACCCGGGTGGCAGCGGGTCGGGGAAGGCCCTCACCCGCCCGGCCGATCGCCTGGACCGCAGCCTGCGCAGCACGCGCGATGGGCGTGTCATCGATCTGGTCGATGGTCTCCGAGTCCTGCATGGGGGTCAGTGTTTCACGTGAAACCGGAGCGGCAACAGTCGCCGCCCGGAATAGGCCGAGCCCGCGGCGGAGCCGCAGATCGAGACTGTCCGAGAGCAAGGAGCGACGTTTCACGTGAAACACCATGCCCTTTATGCCCGAAATCTGACGTTGCGACACTCCGGTGCCCCACCGTCGGCCTGCCGTCACCCGGGACGTCACCGAAACGACGACGGGCGGGCGATCCTCCCGTTCGGAAGGACCACCCGCCCGTCGCGGTGAGTGTCGAGCACCAGCAGGGTCAGCGACTCCGGCGACGTCCGCCCCGGCTGCCCGCGCCGCCGGTGGCACCCCCGGCGCGCGTGCCCGCGTTCCGTCCGGCCCGGGCCGCCTTGGCCCGCCTGGTCGCGGCCTTCACCCCGCCGGGGCTCTCCCCCGCCTTGACCTGGATCACCCGGGTCGAGGTCTCCAGGGTGCCCTCGCCCACCGAGATCACGCTCCACTCGACCGCGCCCAGCTTGGTCAGCCCGGCGCGCGAGTCGGCCAGCTCCTGCTCCGCGCTGTCGCCCTTGAGCGCCAGCATCTGCCCGTGCGGCCGGAGCAGCGGCATGCCCCAGCCGGCCAGCCGGTCCAGCGGCGCCACCGCCCGGGCGGTCACGACGTCCACCGCGAGCTTGCCGACCATCTCCTCGGCCCGGCCGCGCAGGACGGTGACGTTGTCCAGCCCCAGCTCCCGGACGACCTCCTCCAGGAAGGTGGTCCGGCGCAGCAGCGGCTCCAGCAGCGTCACCGAGACGTCCGGACGGGCCAACGCCACCGGGATGCCCGGCAGGCCGGCGCCGGAGCCGACGTCGCACAGGGTGGAGCCGGCCGGCAGCAGCTCGGCGAGCACCGCGCAGTTCAGCACGTGCCGGTCCCAGAGCCGGGGCACCTCGCGCGGCCCGATCAGCCCGCGCTGGACACCCGCGGTGGCCAGCAGCTCGGTGTAGCGGACCGCGGCGTCGAAACGGTCGCCGAAGACCTCCCGGGCGGCGGCCGGCGCCTCGGCCACCTCGATCGCGACCGGTACCTCGGCGGCCTGCCCCTCAGCGGCCGGATTGACGGCACCCGCCCCCGGCTGGCTACCAGCCGCGTTCTCCGTGTCCATCTCGACCTCTCCGATCCCCGGATCCACCGACCCGCTCTCCGCACCGTTTCACGTGAAACATCTCTCGCCGGGCCACCGCCCCGCGAAGGGACGACGACCCCGCCCGCACGAAGCGGACGGGGTCGCGTCCTGTGAAGCCCGCCGACCGCCGGAGCGGCCGGTCATCGACCAGTCTGACCTCAGGCCGGCAGCACGACCACACACCGCTGGGGCTCTTCGCCCTCCGACTCGCTGCGCAGACCGGCCGCGGCGACCGCGTCGTGGACCACCTTGCGCTCGAAGGGCGTCATCGGCCGCAGCTTGATCTGCTCGCCGGTACGCTTCGCCTGCTCCGCGGCCTTGGCGCCGAGCGCGGCCAGCTCCTCGCGCTTGCGGGCCCGGAAGCCGGCAATGTCCAGCATGAGGCGGCTGCGCTCGCCGGTCTCCCGGTGGACAGCCAACCGGGTCAGCTCCTGCAGTGCCTCCAGCACCTCGCCGTCCTGGCCGACCAGGCGCTGCAGCGCGCGGTCGTTTCCGTCGCTGACGATGGAGACCAGGGCGCGGTCGCCCTCGACGTCCATGTCGATGTCACCGTCGAGGTCGGCGATGTCGAGCAGACCCTCCAGGTAGTCCGCCGCGATGTCGCCCTCCTGCTCCAGGCGGGCGACGAGGCTCTCGTCGGCGCTGGCGGCGGCCTCGGCCTCGACGGCGGAGGTGGTGCCTTCCGTCACTGATGGACTCCTTCGGAGATGAGGCCCAGGTTGGTGGGCCGGGAACGAAGCTCTGCGCGAACCTCGTCAGGACTTCTTCTTCGGCCGCTGGCCGCCACCGCGCTTCGGCTGCTGCCGGGCGCCCTGCTGCCGGACGGTACCGGGCTTGGTGCCCCCGGGCTTGGCCGCGCTCTGCTTGGCGGCGGCCGGCTTGGCACTGCCGGCGTCGGCCGACACGGCCTCCGCGGGCTCCTCCTCCGGGGCATCCTTGGTCAGGCTCGCGGTCTGCCCGCCGCTCTGGCGCTGGGCCTTGGTCTGCTTGCGGGGCTGCTGGCGACGCGCCTGCACCGACTCCTCGACCACGGCCGCCGCGGCCGCGTCGATCGCCGCCTTCTTCGGGGGCAGCAGGCCCCACAGCGCGCCCTTGATCACGGTGCCGTCCGGGTTCAGCCGGCCGGCCTTCTTCAGCCGGGCCTGACGCTCGTCCCAGGCCTTGCTGCCCGGCGTCGGGTTGTTGCGGATGACGATCAGCTGCTGGCCCATCGACCAGACGTTGGTGGTCAGCCAGTAGACGAGCACACCGACCGGAAAGTTGATGCCCATCACGGCGAACATGACCGGGAAGACGTACATCAGCATCTTCTGCTGCTGCATGAACGGCGTCTTCACCGTGAGGTCGACGTTCTTGGTCATCAGCTGGCGCTGGGTGATGAACTGCGACAGCGACATCATGATGATCATCACCGCGGTGACGATCTTGACGCTGGTCTCGCTGCTGCTCAGGAACGTCGCGGAGAGCGGGGCACCGAAGATGTGCGCCTTGCCGGCGCTCACCAGCAGGTCGCCGTGGATGACGCCGATCTGCTGGCTCTTGGCGACCTTGGCGAGCACTCCGTAGAGAGCGGTGAAGAACGGCGCCTGCACGATGATGGGAAGGCAGCTGGAGAACGGGTTGGTACCCGCCTCCTTGTACAGCTTCATCATCTCTTCGGACTGGCGCTGCCGGTCGTTCTTGTAGCGCTCCTGGATGGCCTTCATCTTCGGCTGGATCGCCTGCATGGCCCGGGTCGCCTTGATCTGCTTCACGAAGAGCGGGATCAGGCAGATCCGGATGACGACCACCATCGAGGCGATGGCCAGACCCCAGGCCCAGCCACCGTCCGGGTTGAAGATGTGGCTGTACAGCGAGTGGAACTGGACGATGATCCAGGACACCGCTGTGTACAGGGGGTTCAGGAAGGAGAAGGTCACCGGTCAGGCTCCTTGGACATATGGATTGGCCGCTCGGGGCCAATGGTCGCCGGGCCCTCGGGGTCCGGACCGGCGGGGGTGGGGGTCACCGGCGCTCCGGCGGCGGACCGGCGGCTCAGCCAGTCACGCAGCCGGCGGTGCCACACCGGATGCTTGCGAGGCGGGACATGATCGACCCCGCCGGGCGTCCACGGATTGCAGCGCAGGATGCGCCACACGGTCAGGCCGCCGCCCTTGACCGCCCCGTGCACCTTCACGGCCTCGTAGCCGTAGTGCGAGCAGGAGGGGTAATAGCGGCAGACCGGACCGAGTAGTGGGCTGATCGTCCACTGGTAGACCCTGATCAAACCCATCAGCAGGTACTTCATCGCCCTGCTCCCGTCGGCGCCGTCGCGGCGGGCTCTGCCTTCAGCAGCCGCTTGAGCGCCGCGTCCAGGTCACGTTCGAGGTCCTGGTACGAGGCGGACGCGGCCTGGGGCAGCGCACGCACCACTATCAGGCTACCGGCGGGCAGCCTGGACAGACGATCACGAACGAGGTGGCGCAACCGGCGCTTGACCAGGTTGCGAACGACCGCCGGGCCGACGGCCTTGCTCACGACGAAACCCGCACGCGCCGAAGGAGTCCCCTCGGCGACGTGCGGGCGGGAGTCGCTGGTCCGGTCGGTCTGGCCCTTGGGGTCACCGTCTCTACTGAGATGGACGACCAACAGGGGCCGGCCGGCCCGGCGACCGCGTTTCACCGCGGTCGCGAAGTCCTGGCGCCGCCGCAGCCGATTCTCGGAGGGCAGCACAACAGACTCTGGCGCGGATCAGGCGGACAGGCTGGCGCGGCCCTTGCCACGGCGGGCGGCCAGGATGGCGCGGCCGGCGCGGGTACGCATACGCAGCCGGAAGCCGTGGGTCTTCGCGCGACGACGGTTGTTCGGCTGGAAGGTGCGCTTGCTCACTCGGGGGCTCCTGAGGTGAATCGTAGGATGACGAGGAGTCGCTTGGCCGTCACCGTGCGTCCGCGTGATCTCCCCTGATACGGAAATCCGGCCCATCGCCCCAGTTCGGCTGGGGTTTCAGGCAATCCACGGCGCCCGTGCTGCGCGCCTTATGGAGCGGGTGGACCCGCGGACATGCGGCAGCGGCCATCGACAACTCGACCTGGTTACGGTACGCGGGACGGGGCACGAGGGTCAAACCAGCCGCTTTGCCCGGCCGCGCGCCGGTGCCACTCTGGGGTTGTCCACACCCCCTTCGCCCACAGCCTGTGGACAACGACTTGATCCGGCTCTGTTCGCTGACTACCGTTGCAGGACTTGTCTGGTTTGTTCTTCGTGGTCGGGTCCCCCGGAGGCGGACCCGCCGATCCACAGTCTCTTGATCCACCACCCCCTGCTGGAGCCGCGGGGAACCGAGAAAGCGTGCACCAGTGGCTGATGTCAACAGCGACCTCGTCCCGGTCTGGGCGAGGGTCGTCGAGCGGCTGGTCAGCGACCCGGACGTCGGGGAGATGGACAAGCAGTGGGTGCAGCGCACCCAGCCGATGTGGATGATGCACGACACCGCCCTGCTGGCGACCCCCAACGAGCGGGCCAAGCAGGTGCTGGAGGGCCGGCTGCTGCCGCAGCTGACCGAGGCCCTCAGCCGCGAGCTCAGCCGTCCGGTCCGGATCGCCGTGATGGTCGACGCCAACGCTGTCCCCACCACCCCCGCGCCCGCCGCACCGGCCCCCGCCGAGCCCTACCCGGGCCCGGCCGGCGAGGACACCGGCGGCTACGGCGGCCAGGGCTACCAGCAGCCGTACGAGCAGGACTACGAGCGCCCCCGGTACGACACCGGCGGCTACGAGCAGCGCCCCGCGCCCTACGGCGGTCCGGCGGCGCAGCCGTGGCAGGGCTACCAGGACCAGAGCGGCTACCAGGACCACGGCGGTTACCCGGAGCCCCAGGCCCCCTACCGCGAGCCCGACGAGCCCGCCCCCCGGCAGGCGCCGCGCCCCCTTCCCGGCGGGCCGCCCTCGACCACCCAGGGCGACCTCTTCGGCGGCGCGTACGGCCCCGGCCCCGGCGAGCAGCCGCGTGGCGGTGCCGGCCGCCGCTCCCCCGGCTCCCGCCCCGTCGGCGGGCGGCCCGCCGACAAGCCCGCGCCGGAGCGCGCCACCGAGCGCCCCGCCGTCCCCGGCGTACCCGCCCCGCCCGGCGCTCCCCCGGCCGGCGGCTCGCGCAAGGACGAGCCGGCCGCCCGACTGAACCCCAAATACCTCTTCGACACGTTCGTCATCGGTGCGAGCAACCGCTTCGCGCACGCGGCGGCGGTGGCGGTCGCCGAGGCCCCGGCCAAGGCGTACAACCCGCTCTTCATCTACGGCGAGTCCGGGCTGGGCAAGACCCACCTGCTGCACGCCATCGGGCACTACTCGCGCAGTCTCTTCCCGGGCACCCGGGTGCGCTACGTGTCCTCGGAGGAGTTCACCAACGAGTTCATCAACTCGATCCGGGACGGCAAGGCGGACACCTTCCGCAAGCGCTACCGGGACATGGACATCCTGCTCGTGGACGACGTGCAGTTCCTCGCGAGCAAGGAGTCCACGCAGGAGGAGTTCTTCCACACCTTCAACACCCTGCACAATGCGAACAAGCAGATCGTCCTCTCGTCGGACCGGCCGCCCAAGCTGCTGACCACGCTGGAGGACCGGCTGCGCAACCGCTTCGAGTGGGGCCTGATCACCGACGTCACCCCGCCGGAGCTGGAGACCCGGATCGCGATCCTCCGCAAGAAGGCGATCCAGGAGCAACTCAACGCCCCGGCCGACGTGTTGGAGTTCATCGCGTCCCGGATCACCCGCAACATCCGGGAGTTGGAGGGCGCCCTGATCCGGGTCACCGCCTTCGCCAACCTCAACCGGGCGCCGGTGGACCTGGAGTTGGCCGGCATCGTCCTCAAGGACCTGATCCCGGGCGGGGACGAGGACGCCGGTCCCGAGATCACCGCGCAGGTCATCATGCAGCAGACCGCCGCGTACTTCGGGCTGGGCGTGGACGACCTCTGCGGATCGTCGCGCAGCCGCGTGCTGGTGACGGCCCGCCAGATCGCGATGTACCTGTGCCGGGAGCTCACCGATCTGTCGCTGCCGAAGATCGGCGCGCAGTTCGGCGGCCGGGACCACACCACGGTGATGCACGCGGACCGCAAGATCCGCTCGCTGATGGCCGAGCGACGGTCGATCTACAACCAGGTCACCGAGCTGACCAACCGCATCAAGAGCTAGTCCTTCCACGGCCGTTGGGGACGGCTGCCGGGCAGCGCGCCGAGGGCGTCAGGAGCGATCCTGGCGCCCTTTTGGCACATCCACAGGTGTGTGGCGCGCCCGGGCGGGGCAGAGATGCGTCGACGGACGCTCCACCAGTCCACAGCCCGCGCCGAACATCTGACCGGTGATTCGAAAACCGGGGTCGCGCCAGGCGGTTATCCCCAGGTGAGGGGCTTTCTCCACCGTCCACAGAGTGGAGAGTCCGGAGTTATCCAGAATTCCTCCACAGGCGGCTCGCCGCTACGCTCTTCCGCGCAGGTCAAGTGCCTGTGGACTTGTGCACAACAGTTATCCACAGGGTGTGGACAATTGAGGGGTCGCCAGTAGGCCGTCCGGGTTATCCACCGCTTGTCCCCAGGCTCGGGCCGGTTATCCCCAGGTTGTCCACAGTGACGTCCACAGTTCGACAAGCTTGGGCCCGCGTTCATGCCCTGGTGTGAAAGGCGTCACGAAAAGTTGACCGGCGCCCGTGGATAACCGGGCCCGGATCTGGGGACAGCGCTGGGGAAAACCTGTGGATACCCAGCGTGCCCTGTGGGTAACGCTCCGCCGTCCACAGCGAGGCCTGTCCGTCCACAGCCGCCGTCCACACGCGCTGTGGACAAAACTTGGGCGCTGACCTGCGGAAACGGGGTTATCCACGGTTTCCACAGGCCCTACTACTACCACTACACAGTTAGACCCATCGATGCGTTTCAAGGCAGGTGGGCTCGAAATCTGTGGACAACGGATCCCCGACATCTGTTCGGGTTGCTTCCGCCCGTCTGCCCCGTCTGTCGGCGGAGTACGTCAGACTGTCCTCTGCGACTGGAAGCGGAGTGGTAGCGCTCGGCGGACAGCCCAACCGACGATCAAGATCAGACGAACCAGAGTGCGAGCGGGAGCGCTCGATCCAGGAGGCGGTTACCGGTGAAGTTCCGGGTGGAGCGTGACGTCCTCGCGGAGGCGGTGGCCTGGGCTGCCCGCAGCCTCCCGGCACGGCCGCCGGTGCCGGTGCTGGCCGGCCTGCTGCTGACGGCACAGGACGGCAGCCTGGCCCTGTCCGGCTTCGACTACGAGGTCTCGGCCCGGGTCGAGCTGGAGGCCGACATCGAGGAGGCCGGCACCGTCCTGGTCTCCGGCCGGCTGCTGAACGACATCTCGCGGAACCTTCCCAACAGGCCTGTGGAGATCTCCACCGACGGCCAGCGGGTCAGCGTGGTCTGCGGCAGCTCCCGGTTCACCCTCCCCACC
Source organism: Kitasatospora aureofaciens (assembly GCF_019192735.1). Classification (GTDB taxonomy): domain Bacteria; phylum Actinomycetota; class Actinomycetes; order Streptomycetales; family Streptomycetaceae; genus Kitasatospora; species Kitasatospora aureofaciens_A. The sequence continues at coordinate 35,051 of NZ_JAHTKP010000014.1, read as the reverse complement.
CTCCCGGTGGACGAGTACCCGGCGCTGCCCCAGATGCCGACCGCGACCGGCACCGTCTCCGGCGACGTCTTCGCCTCCGCGGTCAGCCAGGCCGCCGTGGCCGCCGGCCGCGACGACACCCTCCCGGTGCTCACCGGTGTCCGGGTGGAGATCGAGGGCGACCGGATCACCCTGGCCGCCACCGACCGCTACCGCTTCGCCGTCCGCGAGCTGCTGTGGAAGCCCGAGCAGTCGGACATCTCCGCCGTCGCCCTGGTGCCCGCCAAGACCCTGCAGGACATCGCCAAGTCCCTGGGCAGCGGCGACAACGTCTCCATCGCGCTCTCCTCGGGCGGCGCGGGCGAGGGCCTGATCGGCTTCGAGGGCGCCGGCCGCCGCACCACCACCCGGCTGCTGGAGGGCGAGTTCCCCAAGTTCCGCAGCCTCTTCCCGACCGAGTTCAGCGCCGTCGCCGCGATCCAGACCCAGCCGTTCCTGGAGGCGCTCAAGCGCGTCTCGCTGGTCGCCGAGCGCAACACCCCGGTCCGGCTCAACTTCGAGCAGGGCGTGCTGACCCTGGAGGCCGGCTCGGGCGACGACGCCCAGGCCACCGAGCGGGTCGACGCCGACCTGGAGGGCGACGACATCTCGATCGCCTTCAACCCGGGCTACCTGGAGGAGGGCCTCAAGGCCATCGACTCCGCCTACGCCCAGCTGAGCTTCACCACCCCGACCAAGCCCGCCCTCCTCAGCGGCAAGGCCTCGGTGGACGCCGAGGAGGACAAGGCGTACCAGTACCTGATCATGCCGGTCCGCCTCTCCGGCTGATCCTCGGGACCGGCATGATCCCGGGGGTGTGGGGGTCGTCCCCCACCGGACTCGGCATGCCGGTCCGCCTCTCCGGCTGACACCGGACGCGCGATACCCACAGGCCGTACCCACAGCCTGTGGACGGTCTCCCCCGGTCGGCCCGACCGGGGGAGTCTCCGTCTCTCCAGCGCGTAGGCTCGGGGAGTGCGGCAACGGCGCCGCCGGCAGGCACGTCACCACAGGTAAGGACTTGGTCATGGAGCTCGGCCTCATCGGTCTCGGCAAGATGGGCGGCAACATGCGCGAGCGGATCCGCCGCGCCGGCCACACCGTCATCGGCTACGACCGCAACCCGGACATCTCCGACGTCGAGAGCCTGCAGGAGCTCGTCACCAAGCTCCAGGGTCCGCGCGTGGTCTGGGTGATGGTCCCGGCCGGTGCCGCCACCCAGGCGACCGTCGACGAGCTCGCCGAGCTGCTCTCCCCCGGTGACGTGGTGGTCGACGGCGGCAACTCCCGCTGGACCGACGACATCAAGCACGCCGAGGCGCTGGCCGCCAAGGGCATCGGCTTCGTCGACTGCGGCGTCTCCGGCGGTGTCTGGGGCCTGGAGAACGGCTACGCCCTGATGTACGGCGGCGACGCCGAGCACGTCGCGCGCGTCCAGCCGATCTTCGACGCACTCAAGCCCGAGGGCGAGTTCGGCTCGGTGCACGCGGGCGCGGTCGGCGCCGGCCACTTCGCGAAGATGGTCCACAACGGCATCGAGTACGCGATGATGCAGGCCTTCGCCGAGGGCTGGGAGCTGCTGGAGGCGGCCCCCGAGGTCACCGACGTGCGCGAGGTCTTCCGCAGTTGGCAGGAGGGCACCGTCATCCGCTCCTGGCTGCTGGACCTGGCCGTCCGCGCCCTGGACGAGGACGAGCACCTGGCCAAGCTGCGCGGCTGGGCCGCCGACTCCGGCGAGGGCCGCTGGACCGTCGAGGCCGCGATCGACCACGCCGTGCCGCTGCCGGCGATCACCGCCTCGCTGTTCGCCCGCTTCGCCTCCCGCCAGGACGACTCGCCGCAGATGAAGATGATCGCCGCGCTGCGCAACCAGTTCGGCGGCCACGCGGTCGAGTCCAAGTAGCCCCTCCCGCACGGTCCATAGAAGGCGAGCGCAGTCCACAGCCATGCACGTCGCGCATCTGTCGCTCGCCGACTTCCGGTCGTACGCCCGGGCCGAGGTCCCCCTCGACCCGGGCGTGACGGCCTTCGTCGGTCCCAACGGCCAGGGCAAGACCAACCTGGTCGAGGCGATCGGCTACGTCGCCACCCTGGGCAGCCACCGGGTGGCCACCGACACGCCGCTGATCCGGCTGGGCGCCGAGCGGGCGGTGATCCGCACCTCCGTGGTGGACCGCGGCCGGTCCACCCTGATCGAGCTGGAGCTCACCCCGGGCAAGGCGAACCGGGCCCGGATCAACCGCTCCGACAACGTCCGCCCGCGCGATGTGCTGGGCCTGCTGCGCACCGTGCTGTTCGCCCCCGAGGACCTCAGCCTGGTCAAGGGCGACCCGGGCGAGCGCCGCCGCTTCCTGGACGAGCTGCTGACCGCCCGCGCCCCCCGCCTGGCCGGCGTCCGGCAGGACTACGAGCGGGTGCTGAAGCAGCGCAACGCCCTCCTGAAGACCGCCGCGATGGCCCGCCGGGCCGGCGGCGGCAAGGGCGCCGACCTCTCCACCCTGGAGGTGTGGGACGGTCATCTGGCCCGCTCCGGAGCCGAGTTGACGGCCTTCCGGATCCAGCTGGTGGCCGCCCTGCAGCCGCTGGTGACCGCCGCGTACGGGCAACTGGCGCCCGGCGGAGGGGAGACCACGCTGGAGTACCGCAGCTCCTTCGAGGGTGAGCTGCCGACCAGCCGCGAGCAGGCCGAGGAGCAGCTGCTCCAGGCCCTCCAGGCGATCCGCCGGCAGGAGGTCGAGCGCGGAATCACCCTGGTCGGCCCGCACCGCGACGAGCTGGTGCTCAAGCTCGGCCCGCTGCCCGCCAAGGGCTACGCCAGCCACGGCGAGTCCTGGTCGTTCGCGCTCGCGCTGCGGCTGGCCTCGTACGAGCTGCTGCGCGCGGACGGCGGCGAGCCGGTGCTGATCCTGGACGACGTCTTCGCCGAGCTGGACGCGGCCCGCCGCGACCGGCTGGCCGAACTGGTGGCCGACGGCGAGCAGGTCCTGGTCACCGCGGCGGTCGCCGAGGACGTGCCGAAGGCGCTGGCCGGCGCCCGGTTCGCGGTCGCCGACGGCGCGGTGCGCCGGATCGACGCCTGACCTCCACCGTTCCCTCACCGTCCCTCCGGGGACCCCGCCGTCCCGCGGATCCCCGGCGTCCGACCGCTCCCGTACGCTGGACCGTTCACCGGCGCGCACCCGCGACCGTTGTCCACAGGCTGGGGAAAGGAGATCGCCGTGAGCGAGCCGGCCGAGTCCTCCCCACCGCCCGGCGGCGCGGAGCTGACCGGCGCCGACCTCGCCCGCTCGGCGCTGCGGGCGGCCCGGGCGCAGGCGCGCCAGCGCGGCGAGCAGGTCCGGGAGAAGCGCGAGGCGAAGCGGCACGGCCTGCGCAGCGGCGCCCGCTCGGACGGCCGCGACCCGGTCCCGCTGGGCGCGGCGCTGAACCGGCTGCTGACCGAGCGGGGCTGGGAGTCCTCGGCCGCGGTCGGCGGAGTGATGGGCCGATGGAGCCAGATCGTCGGCCCCGACATCGCCGCGCACTGCCAGCCCTCGTCGTACGACGACCAGACGGCGGTGCTCACCGTGCAGTGCGACTCCACCGCCTGGGCCACTCAACTGCGCTGGCTGGCACGGCAGTTGGTGGCACGTCTGAACCACGAGCTGGGCCACGGCACGGTCCGCAGCATCAAGGTGCTGGGCCCCGCCGCGCCCGCCCGCGGCTACGGCCGGCTGCGCGCGCCGGGCAGCAAGGGCCCGGGCGACACCTGGGGCTGACCGCCGCCGGCCCGCCGTCCAGCGGACCACGATCTTCCGGAACCCCTGACGGCCCTTCCAGGCGCTCTGTGCCCCCGGGTCGAGTATCGGGACATGTGCAGAGGGGATTCAGGGCGGCATATCTGCCCTCAAGGGCTGCCAAACGCCCATCTCTGTCAGTCGTACCGGTAGACTGAGAGCCAAACACTGTTGCTAGTGGCAACCGAGTCGAAACGCCGTGGTCGCACGCCCGCCCACACGGGGTGGGAATGCGGCCCGTGCTGTGCCAGAGAGGGCGCTTCGTGGCCGATTCCGGCGATTCCAGCCAGTCCCCCGTCCCCACCGACCCCGGCAAGTCTTACGACGCCAGCGCGATCCAGGTGCTGGAAGGACTCGACGCGGTCCGCAAGCGCCCGGGTATGTACATCGGTTCCACCGGTGAGCGCGGTCTGCACCACCTGGTCCAGGAGGTGGTGGACAACGCCGTCGACGAGGCCATGGCCGGCCACGCGGACACCATCGACGTGAGGATCCTGCCGGACGGCGGGGTCCGGGTGGTCGACAACGGCCGCGGTATCCCGGTGGGCATCGTCCCCGGGCAGGAGAAGCCGGCCGTCGAGGTCGTGCTGACCGTGCTGCACGCCGGCGGCAAGTTCGGCGGCGGCGGCTACGCGGTCTCCGGCGGTCTGCACGGTGTCGGCGTCTCGGTGGTCAACGCGCTCTCCACCCGCCTCGCGGTGGAGATCCACACCGACGGCTACCGGTGGACCCAGGACTACAAGATGGGTGCCCCGACCGCGCCGCTGGTCCAGCACGAGGCGACCGACCGCACCGGCACCAGCGTGACCTTCTGGGCCGACGGCGAGATCTTCGAGACCACCGTCTACTCCTTCGAGACGCTCTCGCGCCGCTTCCAGGAGATGGCCTTCCTCAACAAGGGCCTGACCATCGCGCTGACCGACGAGCGGCCCGAGCACACCGACGACGAGGGCAACCCGCTCTCCGTCACGTACAAGTACGACGGCGGCATCGCCGACTTCGTCGCCCACCTCAACTCCCGCAAGGGCGAGGTGATCCACCCCTCGGTGATCGACTTCGAGGCGGAGGACAAGGACAAGTCGATCTCGGTGGAGATCGCGATGCAGTGGAACTCCTCCTACACCGAGGGTGTCTACAGCTTCGCCAACACCATCCATACCCACGGCGGCGGCACCCACGAGGAGGGTTTCCGCGCGGCGCTGACCGGCCTGGTCAACCGCTACGCGCGGGACAAGAAGCTGCTCCGCGAGAAGGACGACAACCTCTCCGGCGAGGACATCCGCGAGGGCCTGACCGCGATCATCTCGGTCAAGCTCGGCGAGCCGCAGTTCGAGGGCCAGACCAAGGACAAGCTCGGCAACACCGAGGCGAAGACCTTCGTCCAGAAGGTCGTCCACGAGCACCTGAACGACTGGCTGGACCGCAACCCCAACGAGGCCGCGGACATCATCCGCAAGTCCATCCAGGCCGCCACCGCGCGCGTCGCCGCCCGCAAGGCCCGCGACCTCACCCGCCGCAAGGGCCTGCTGGAGTCCGCCTCGCTGCCGGGCAAGCTGTCCGACTGCCAGTCCAAGGACCCGTCCGAGTGCGAGATCTTCATCGTCGAGGGTGACTCCGCCGGCGGCTCGGCCAAGCAGGGCCGCGACCCGCGCACCCAGGCCATCCTGCCGATCCGCGGCAAGATCCTGAACGTCGAGAAGGCCCGGATCGACAAGGTGCTGCAGAACACCGAGGTCCAGGCGCTGATCTCGGCCTTCGGCTGCGGCATCCAGGAGGACTACGACGAGACCAAGCTCCGCTATCACAAGATCGTCCTGATGGCCGACGCCGACGTCGACGGTCAGCACATCCGCACCCTGCTGCTCACCCTGCTGTTCCGCTTCATGCGGCCGCTGGTCGAGGCCGGGTACGTCTACCTCGCCATGCCCCCGCTGTACAAGATCAAGTGGGGCAAGGAGGACTTCGAGTACGCCTACTCCGACCGCGAGCGCGACGCGCTGATCGCCGCCGGTGTGGAGGCCGGGCGCCGGCTCCCCAAGGACGACGCGATCCAGCGGTTCAAGGGTCTCGGCGAGATGAACGCCGAGGAGCTCCGGGTCACCACCATGGACGCCGAGCACCGGCTGCTGCTCCAGGTCACCCTGGAGGACGCCGCCCGCGCCGACGAGCTGTTCTCCGTGCTGATGGGCGAGGACGTCGAGGCCCGCCGCTCCTTCATCCAGCGCAACGCCAAGGACGTCCGCTTCCTGGACGTGTGACGCCGCCCGAACGGCAGCCGCACGTACCAGTCCGCGTGAAAGGAAACTGACCACCAGTGGTCGACGACAACCGTCCCGAAGGCGAACAGCCCGAGACCCCCGAGGCACCTGAGGCCACCGCCCAGGCGACCATGCGGATCGAGCCGGTCGAGCTCGAGACCGAGATGCAGCGCTCGTACCTCGACTACGCGATGAGCGTGATCGTCAGCCGTGCGCTCCCCGAGGTCCGCGACGGCCTCAAGCCGGTGCACCGCCGCGTGCTCTACGCGATGTACGACGGCGGGTACCGGCCCGAGAAGGGCTACTACAAGTGCGCCCGCGTCGTCGGCGACGTGATGGGTAACTACCACCCGCACGGCGACACCTCGATCTACGACACCGTGGTCCGCCTGGCCCAGCCGTGGTCGCTGCGGATGCCGCTGGTGGACGGCAACGGCAACTTCGGCTCCCCGGGCAACGACCCGGCCGCGGCCATGCGCTACACCGAGTGCAAGATGATGCCGCTGGCCATGGAGATGATGCGCGACATCGACGAGGAGACCGTCGACTTCGCCGCCAACTACGACGGCCGCTCGCAGGAGCCGACCGTCCTGCCCGCGCGCATCCCCAACCTGCTGATCAACGGTGCCACCGGCATCGCGGTCGGCATGGCCACCAACATCCCGCCGCACAACCTCCGCGAGGTCGCCTCCGGCGCGCTCTGGGCGCTGGAGCACCCGGACGCCTCCAACGAGGAGCTGCTGGAGGCCCTGATGGAGCGGATCAAGGGCCCGGACTTCCCGACCGGTGCCCTGATCGTCGGCCGCCGCGGGATCGAGGAGGCCCACCGCACCGGCCGCGGCTCGATCACCATGCGCGCCGTCGTCGAGGTCGAGGAGATCCAGGGCCGCCAGTGCCTGGTGATCACCGAGCTGCCCTACCAGGTCAACCCGGACAACCTCGCGCTGAAGATCGCCGACCTGGTGAAGGACGGCAAGATCGCGGGCATCGCCGACGTCCGCGACGAGTCCTCCTCGCGGACCGGCCAGCGCCTGGTCGTCGTGCTCAAGCGCGACGCCGTCGCCAAGGTCGTGCTGAACAACCTCTACAAGCACACCGAGCTGCAGACCAACTTCGGCGCCAACATGCTGGCCCTGGTCGACGGCGTGCCGCGCACCCTGTCGCTCGACGCCTTCATCCGGCACTGGGTCAACCACCAGGTCGAGGTGATCGTCCGGCGCACCACCTTCCGCCTGCGCAAGGCCGAGGAGCGCGCCCACATCCTGCGTGCGCTGCTCCGCGCCCTGGACATGATCGACGAGGTCATCGCGCTGATCCGGGCCTCGGCCAGCGCCGACGCGGCCCGCACCGGCCTGATGGAGCTGCTCGCCATCGACGAGCTCCAGGCCAACGCCATCCTGGAGATGCAGCTGCGCCGGCTGGCCGCGCTGGAGCGCCAGCGGATCACCGACGAGCACGACGAGCTGCAGCGCAAGATCGACGAGTACAACGCGATCCTGGCCTCGCCGACCCGCCAGCGGGAGATCATCTCCGAGGAGCTCACCGCGATCGTCGAGAAGTACGGCGACGAGCGGCGCTCCACCCTGATCCCGTCCGACGGCGACCTCTCCATCGAGGACCTCATCGCCGAGGAGGACATCGTCGTCACGATCACCCGTGGCGGCTACGTCAAGCGGACCCGCTCCGACCTCTACCGCTCGCAGAAGCGCGGCGGCAAGGGCGTCCGCGGCGCCCAGCTCAAGCAGGACGACATCGTCGACCACTTCTTCGTGACGACGACCCACAACTGGATCCTGTTCTTCACCAACAAGGGCCGGGTCTACCGCGCCAAGGGCTACGAGCTGCCGGACGCCGGGCGCGACGCCCGCGGCCAGCACGTGGCGAACCTGCTGGCCTTCCAGCCGGAGGAGCACATCACCCAGGTGATGGCCGTCCGGACCTACGAGGACAAGCCGTACCTGGTCCTCGCCACCCGGGCCGGCCTGGTGAAGAAGTCCCCGCTCAAGGACTACGACTCCCCGCGCTCCGGCGGCCTGATCGCGATCAACCTGCGGCAGGACGAGGAGGGCCGGGACGACGAGCTGATCGGGGCCGAGCTGGTCTCCGCCGAGGACGACCTGCTGCTGGTCTCCAAGAAGGCCCAGTCGATCCGCTTCACCGCGACCGACGACGCGCTGCGGCCCACCGGCCGTGCCACCTCCGGCGTCAAGGGCATGGCCTTCCGTGAGGACGACGAACTGCTCTCGATGAACGTCGTCCGTCCGGGGACGTACGTCTTCACTGCCACGGACGGCGGGTACGCCAAGCGCACGGCGGTGGACGAGTACCGTGTCCAGGGACGCGGCGGCTACGGCACCAAGGCGGCGAAGATCGTCGAGGGCCGGGGCTCGCTGGTCGGCGCGCTGGTGGTCGACGACACCGACGAGATCATGGCGATCACCCTGTCGGGTGGAGTGATCCGCACGAGGGTTTCCGAGGTTCGTGAAACCGGACGTGACACCATGGGCGTCCAACTGATCAACCTCGGAAAGCGCGATGCGGTCGTGGGCATGGCCCGCAACGCGGAGGCCGAGGACGAGGAGACGTCGGAGGACGAGGTCGAGGGCACCGAGTCCACCGAGATGGCCGAGGGGACGGGGACGGTGGCCGGCGGCGACGCCGACGCCTGAATCGAACCGTAGGCCGGTGCCGCCGCGTCCATAGAACGGGGATGCGGCGGCATCGGCCGCCGACCAGTTCCGGGCAATCCCGCCGGGCGCTGGATGTCGAATGACGAAGCAGGGCGGTTCCGCCGTCCTGGTGGGAAGTGCGGGAGGACCAGGTGAGTGGAGCCACGGGTGCTGCGGGAGGAGCCTCCGGCGGCCGTCCGGGCGCGCAGGGCGGGGGTGGGTACGGTGTGCCGCAGCCGCCGGCGGAACACCCGGCCGCGTCCACCTCGCTGATGCCACCGGTCGGTGCGGCGGGCCAGAGCGGCGTCGGCTACGGAGGCCAGACGCCTCCGGCACAGGGTGGCCAGGCCCCCGGGGCCAGCGGCTTCTCGCAGCCGACCACCTACGCCAAGGGGCAGCCGACCCCGGCCCGGGGCACCCGGACCGGCGGCAACACCCCGCCCGGCGGCACGCCCGTCCCGGGGGCCGCGCGCCGTCCCTCCGGCGGGCCGGCCACCGGCGCCGGCCAGGGCCAGGGCGCTGGCCTGGGCCGCACCCGCAAGGCCCGGCTGCGGGTGACCAAGGTCGACCCGTGGTCCGTGATGAAGGTCAGCTTCCTGCTGTCGCTGGCGGTCGGGATCATCATCATCGTGGCCGCGGCCGTGCTGTGGATGACGCTGGACTCGCTCGGCGTCTTCGACTCGCTGACGAAGACCCTCAAGGACGTCACCGGCGGCGGCGCGGACACCACCAGCACCACCAGCAGCCTCAACCTCATGGACTACATCGGCTTCGGCAAGGTGATGACCTTCACCTCGCTGATCGCCGTGGTCGACGTCGTGCTGCTGACCGCGCTGTCCACGCTCTCCGCGTTCATCTACAACGCGGCGGCCGGCTTCACCGGCGGCGTCGAGCTGACCCTGGCCGAAGAGGACTGATCCCGGCCGGATCCTGACCCTCGCTCAGATATCCGTCCGCGGACGGAATGTACGGGCCCCGGAGGCTGTTGCAGCCTCCGGGGCCCGTCGGCATTCGGGTGACAGCCGGCTGCCCGCGGCGTGCCGCCCGGATTCGGGCCGGCCGCGGTGGGATTAGCTGGATGCTCCCGTTCCGCGTCAGGTAGTGCCGCAGGCCGCCCCCGGTCCGACCGACCGGGACGTGCAGGACGACTGGACGGAGGCTCGCTCAATGGCACAGCTCGCAGCTCAACTGGTCGAGGCCCTGGACGGGCTGCTGGGGGTCCCCGCACCGCTGCGCGTGCAGGCCTGGGACGGCAGCGTCGCCGGGCCGCCCGGCGCGCCCACCATCGTCCTGCGCAACCGCCGCGCGCTGCGCCGCCTGCTCTGGTCGCCCGGCGAGCTGGGCCTGGCCCGCGCGTACGTCGCCGGGGACCTTGAGATCGCCCCCAGCAGCGACCTCTACGAGGTGCTTGCGGCCGTGGCCCGGTTCGCCGAGCTGCCCGAGATCCGCACGCTCCACCTCGGCCCGCGCGACGTGCTCGGCGCCAAGGGCCGCCGGGCCCTCGCCGCCGCCCTGCGGGCCGGTGCGGTGGGCCTCCAGCCCACCCCGCCCCCCGAGGAGGCCAGGACGGGCCACGGGCGGCTGCACAGCCGCAGCCGGGACCGCGCGGCCATCAGCCACCACTACGACGTCGGGAACGACTTCTACGGGCTCGTGCTGGGCTCGTCCATGGTCTACTCGTGCGCCTACTGGACGCCCGAGGCGAAGAGCCTGGAGGCCGCCCAGGAGGCCAAGCTCGACCTGATCTGCCGCAAGCTCGGCCTGCGGCCCGGGATGCGTCTGCTCGACGTCGGCTGCGGCTGGGGCTCGCTGCTGCTGCACGCGGCCCGGTACTACGGCGTCGCCGCGGTCGGCGTCTCCATCTCCGGGGAGCAGGTCGCGCTGGCCCGTCGCCGGGTCGAGGAGGCCGGGCTGGCCGACCGGGTGGAGGTCCGGCTCCAGGACTACCGGGAGATCACCGACGGCCCGTTCGACGCGATCTCCAGCGTCGGGATGGCCGAGCACGTCGGCGAGGAGCAGTTCCGGATCTACGCCGAGGGCCTCCACCGGCTCCTGGTGCCCGGCGGCCGACTGCTCAACCACCAGATCGCCCGCCGCCCTGATCACCCCGGCGAGCCGCACCGCACCAGCCCCTTCATCGACCGCTACGTCTTCCCGGACGGCGAGCTCTCCCCCGTCGGCTCGACCGTGGCCCGGCTGGAGGAGGCCGGCTTCGAGGTCCGGGACGTCGAGTCGCTGCGCGAGCACTACGGGCTGACGCTGCGCGAGTGGGTGGCCAACCTGGAGGCGAACTGGACGGAGGCGGTCCGGCTGGCCGGCCGCGGCCGGGCCCGGGTCTGGCGGCTGTACATGGCCGCCTCCGCGCTCGCCTTCGAGCAGAACCGGATCGGGATCAACCAGATCCTCGCCGTGCGAAGCAGCGAGGAGGGCGGGGCCGGGCTGCCCGCCACCCGCGAGGCGTGGCTGCTGCGCCCGGCCGCCCGAGCACCGCAGCCGGTCACCGGGGTCCCTGCCGCGACCCCCGCCTCGACCCCTGCCGACCTGGATTTGGGGGATCGGCGGTCGGTCCGCTAATCTTTCAGTGCGGCAAGGGCCTATAGCTCAGACGGTTAGAGCGCTTCCCTGATAAGGAAGAGGCCACAGGTTCAAGTCCTGTTAGGCCCACCACCGCGAAGGGCCCGGAGTGATCGACTCCGGGCCCTTCGGCGTTCCCGCGCGCAGGTCCCGCCGCGCAGGCCGGGAGCCGCCGAGGAGCGGCCGGATGTGAATGTGGGCCGGTTGTTCCGGTAATCTCTCCGCGTGGCAAGGGCCTATAGCTCAGACGGTTAGAGCGCTTCCCTGATAAGGAAGAGGCCACAGGTTCAAGTCCTGTTAGGCCCACCTCCACGAAGGGCCCGGAGTGATCGACTCCGGGCCCTTCGGCGTTCCCGCGCGCAGGTCCCGGCCCACCGGCCGGGCCGCACCGACCGTACGAGAGGAGGTGCGGCGTCAATCCTCGGGTCGGACCGCCGGGTTGGCGGCAGCGGCGGCTGGTCACGATTGGGACACCGGTGTGTATCATCGGCCGCAAGGGCAGTCTGGCACCCGGCCGCCCCGTTGGCGTTCGAAACCATCTGGACTCGTCGGCCCGGTCAGTCCGGCCGGAGCACCGGCTCCTGAGTCCGCTTACGCAAGAAGGACGAGGTCCCGCGGTGAAGAAGCTTCTCCTGGTCGCCCTGGTCGCCCTCGGCGGCTTCTTTGTCTACCGTCAGGTCCAGGCGGACCGCGCCGAGCAGGACCTGTGGACCGAGGCCACCGACCCGGTCCCGGCCGGTCGCTGAGCCCCGGGCGATCTGACGATCGACGATCTTCGGAGGCGCCCTGCGCGCCTCCCGGGCCGGCCGGCCCGGTCATCCCGACCGGGCCGGCCCGGCTCTTTCAGGGGGACGGCGCCGGATCCGCGCCGGAACCCGGTACGCTAGTGCCCGTTGGCACGTGCGGTGCCGTGAGGGGCATTAGCTCAGTTGGTAGAGCGCTGCCTTTGCAAGGCAGATGTCAGGAGTTCGAGTCTCCTATGCTCCACAGTTCGTAGCAGACGCCGATCGGCCGCTGACCAGAGTTCAGGTCAGCGGCCGATCGGCGTTTCGCGTCAGTGCGGCTTGCGCGGGTCGTGCGGCTTCGGGCGGTCGTCGTCGGCCGGCTGGTCGGGCTGGGGACCGGACTCGGGGGCGGAGGTACCGGTCCCAGGCCCTGATTCGGGCCCCGATCCGGGCTCGGCGGCGGTGCCCTCGGGGCCGGAGCCGTTCACGGGCGCCGCGGTGGCGCCTGCGGCGTGGGCGCCGGCCGGCTGGGCCGTCTGCGGCGCCGGGGGTTCGACCAGCCAGTCCGGGTTGCTGTGCCGGCGCCACCACTGCCAGACCAGGACACCGCTGCCGATCGCCACGGCACCGGCCACGGCGAGGCCGGTGGTCCAGCCGTTGCGCTGCTCCTTCCGGAGGTTCCGGGCGGCGAGGTCGCTGATCTCGGCGGAGCTCACATGCCCGTGGAGGGCGGTGATCGCGGCGGCACCCCGGACCTGGGCTTCGTGCGCGACCGGGACGACGGCGGCGCGGGCGTCCTCGACGGCCTGGGCGACCCTGGGGCCGACCGTGGAGCGCGCCTGGCCGGCGGCGCGGGTGGCGGAGACGCGGGCCGCCAAGGCGGCCTCCTGGGCTCGGTGGAAGGCCTTCAGGGCGTTCTGCTGGGCGTCGGGCGGCAGGCTGGCGAAGGCGTGACCGAACTGTGGGGCGAGGTGCCGGTCGTACTGGACGCGGAGGCTCTGGGCGGCCTGGGCGGCCTTCGGCCCGAGGGTGTCCAGGGCCGGGCCCAGGCGCTGCTTCGCGCCGTCCGCGAGATGCACGGCGGTGTCCCGGGTCTTGGCGGCCGTCTCACGAGCTGAGTCCAAACGGGTCACGAGTCTCTCCTCCTGGGTGGCATCCTTATATGCACATATCCACCTGAATGCTGATCATGCATGCTGATTTGTCCGACGGCATTCCGGAGTGGGCCGTACGCGGTGCGGAGGGGTGGAGCACGGGGTGGAGGAGGGGGCGACGGGCAGGGGTGCCGCAGTAGGCTGGCGGCTCCGGTGGTCCTGTACGGGAAGGGGAAAGTGCTGATGCTCCCGAACGAGCCGAGGCCGCCGGTCGACCGGATCCAGCCGCCCGCGCCCGAGGCCGGGCCGCCCGGGTGCTACCGGCACCCGGAGACGGCCACCGGCATCTCCTGCACCCGCTGCGGGCACCCGATCTGCCCGCTGTGCATGGTGCCCGCCTCGGTGGGCTTCCAGTGCCCGGAGTGCGTCAGCGGCGGCCACGCCCAGGTGCGGCAGGCGACCACCCGGTACGGCGGCGCGCTGACGGCGGACGGCGCGCTGGTCACCAAGGTGCTGGTCGGCCTCAACGTGGTGGTCTTCGTGCTGGCCGCCTATGTGCTCAAGCCGTGGCTGGTCCAGGACTGGTCGCTGTTCAGCGCCGGGCGGGACATCCCCGGGGGCCCGGGGGGCGTCGCCGACGGCCCGGGGCAGTGGTATCGGCTGCTGACCGCGACCTTCCTGCACGTCCAGCTCTGGCACGTCGGCGTCAACATGCTGGCGCTGTGGTGGACCGGCCCGGTGCTGGAGGCGGCGCTCGGCCGGCTCCGCTTCCTCGCCCTCTACCTGGTCTCCGGCCTGGCCGGCAGCGCCTTCGCCTTCCTGATCGCCGGCAACCTCATGAACTCGGTGGGGGCCTCCGGGGCCATCTACGGCCTGTTCGGCGCGACCGTGGTGATGCAGATCCGGAACCGGGGCCCGCTCGGGCCGGTGATGGCGCTGCTGGTCTTCAACCTGATCCTCACCTTCTCGGCGGCGGGGGTCATCGACTGGCGGGCGCACCTGGGCGGCCTGGTGGTGGGCGCGCTGACCGCGACTGGGCTGATGTTCGCCCCGCGCGAGCGCCGCGGGCTGGTCCAGGGGCTGACGGTGGCGGGGGCGGCGGCCGTCGTCCTGGCGATGGTCCTGATCGGTATGGCCCGCTACGGCGCGTGACGCCGCGGGGTCGTTGTCCACAACGGGTACGGGGTTGTGCACAGCCTGTGCGGCACCCGGGGTGTGGACTGCTGTTCTACGCGTGTCCTGCTGTGCGGTTTTGGAGCGCACGAAGTGCCGTCCACGCCTGTGGACAGGGGATTGGCGGCAAGTTATCCACAGGCTGGGGACACTTTTCCCCAGTGTGGATAACCATGTGGATAAGCATGACAGTGCGATTGTGTGGACAGCTGCACGGGTTGTACCGGCCTCCGGGCACGCCTCGACGCCGCCCCGGGTCGAGCAAGCCGGGACGGCGGAGGCACCACGGAAGGGGCCGGGAAGAGCAGGATCAGCGGCGGAATCCGGCCGGGGCGTGCGCCCCGGGCGTCACTTCCACTGGGTGGAGACGCCGAAGCCCGCCGCGATGAAGCCGAAGCCGACCAGGATGTTCCAGTTCCGCCAGCTCTCGACCGGGTAGTTCCCGCTGGTCACGTAGTACGTGACGATCCACACCAGACCGATCAGGAACAGTGCCAGCATCAGGGGCGCGACCCACCCGCGGCCCGAGCTGATCTTCACCGTGGCCGTGGTCGGCGGGGTGTAGTCGGACTTCTTGCGGAGTCGAGACTTCGGCACGAGGAGCTCTCCTGTCGATGCGCTGTGAGACCGCGCAGAGGTGCAGCGGGGGGTCAGTCGGCCGGCGATCGCTCGTGGAGAACGCTTGGGACCGCTCCCGCACGTGCCACCGGCGTCCGTTAGCGTAGTGGCTCGGCGGGTCTTAAGGAGATAAGGGTACGGTGCCTAATTTGTCGATTCCCCCTCGGCCGACCCGTACCCGTCGATCCGGCATCCGAATTGTCGGGCGTGCCCTGACCTGCGCCGTCTTCGCGCTCGCCGGTCTGCTCTTCTACATCAGCGCGCAGACCGCCCGCGGTACCGATCTGCGGACCGACAACTCGCTGCTGAGCCTCGGCGACGTGATACGCCAGCGCAGCTCGCAGAACCAGCAGGCGCAGTCCCAGCTCGCCGACCTCCAGGCCCGGGCCCAGGAGCTCACCGGGCAGCAGAGTCACAACCCGGCCGACACGGCCCGGATGGACGCCCTCCGGCTCGGCGCGGCCCTGGAACCGCTGCAGGGCGGCGGCCTGAGCATCACCCTCAACGACGCACCGCCGAACGCCACCGCCCGCATCCCCAACGTCCCCGAGCCGGGCGTCAACGACCTGGTCATCCACCAGCAGGACATCCAGGCCGTCGTCAACGCCCTGTGGCGGGGCGGCGCCGAGGGCGTCCAGGTGATGGATCAGCGGCTGGTCTCCACCAGCGCCGTCCGCTGCGTCGGCAACACCCTGCTGCTCCAGGGCCGGGTCTACTCGCCGCCGTACGTCGTCAAGGCGGTCGGGAAGACCGACGACTTGCGGTCGGCGGTGGACGCGGACCCGACCATCCGCAACTACCTGCGCTACGTCCAGGCTTACGGGCTCGGCTGGAAGGTACAGGAGAGCGGCGACCTCACCCTGCCCGGTTACACCGGCACCACCGACCTGCGGTCGGCGGGCGGACAGCAGTAGCGGACCGGCCTCGGCGGTGTGGAAGGCGGGTCTACTCTTGACCCCAGTCTGCTACGTCGAGGGAGCACCATGTACGGCTGGATCTGGCGTCACCTGCCGGGGAACACCCTGGTCCGGGCCGTCATCTCGCTGCTCCTCATCCTGGGGGTGGTCTACCTCCTGTTCACGTATGTCTTCCCGTGGGCGGAACCGCTGCTCCCCTTCGGTGACGTCACAGTGGACGGCGGCGCCGGTGCCGCGGCCGGCTGAGCCGGCGGGCCCTGATCTTCCTCCCAGTCCCCGCATCCCACGGAGATAGCGCGCGAATGACCACCCAGCCGACATCGCCCCGCATCCTGGTCGTCGACAACTACGACAGCTTCGTCTTCAACCTGGTCCAGTACCTGTACCAGCTCGGCGCCACCTGCGAGGTGGTGCGCAACGACGAGGTGACCGTCGAGCACGCCGTCCGCCGCAACCGCGACGAGGGCTTCGACGGGGTGCTGCTCTCCCCTGGCCCCGGCGCGCCGGAGGAGGCCGGGGTCTGCATCGAGATGGTGCACCACTGCGCGCGGATCGGGCTGCCGGTGTTCGGCGTCTGCCTCGGCCTGCAGTCGATCGCGGTCGCGTACGGCGCGGTGGTCGGCCGGGCGCCGGAGCTGCTGCACGGCAAGACCTCGCTGGTCGAGCACGAGGACGGCGGGGTTTTCGAGGGCCTGCCCTCGCCGCTGACCGCGACCCGGTACCACTCGCTGGCGGTCGACCCGGCCACCGTGCCGGACGGGCTGGTGGTCACCGCCCGCACCGAGAGCGGCGTGATCATGGGTCTGCGCCACCGTGAACTGCTGGTCGAGGGCGTGCAGTTCCACCCCGAGTCGGTGCTCACCGAGGGCGGGCACCGGATGCTCGCGAACTGGTTGGCCGAGTGTGGGTACCCGCAGGCCGTGGACCGGTCGGCCGGGCTCGCCCCGGTGATCGGCCGGGGCTGAGCGGCGTGACCACGCTGCGTCCGGAGGGGCGTTACCAGCCGGAGGCGGGCCCGTACGGCGCCGGGCAGCAGGCCAATGGCCAGCAGGGCGACAGCCAGTACGGCAACGGTCAGCAGGGCGACAGCCAGTACGGCAACGGTCAGCAGGGCGACAGCCAGTACGGCAACGGCCAGTACGGCAACGGCCAGTATCAGCAGGCGTACCAGGCCCAGCCCGTTCAGCCCGGGCAGGGCCCTGCCGAGGACGCCTGGGGCGTGTACGAGCAGGCCGAGCAGGCCGCCGCCGGGCCCGAGTACCCCTGGCTGCCCGACCAGACCATGCAGCTGCGCCTGCCGGCCGAGGCCGGCGAGCCCGCCGCGGAGCCGGCCCCGCCCACCGGCGGCCGGGCCGAGCGCAGGCGTGCCGCTCAGGGCCGGACCGCGGTGCGCTCGGGCGGCGGGCGGCGCCGGGCGTCCGGCCGGGGGGCCGGGGCGCGGGTTCGGCCCAAGGAGTCCCCGGTCGTCGTGGCCGCGCGCCTCGTCGGCGAGCTGTGCATCACGCTCGGCGTGGTGATGCTGCTCTTCGTCTCGTACCAGCTCTGGTGGACCAACGTGCAGGCCGACGCCGCCGCCAGCGGCGCCCGCAACCAGCTGGAGCAGCAGTTCGACGCCGCACAGGGGGCCGGCAAGCCGGGGCAGCCGGCGCCGGACCCGGCCAAGCCGGAGACCTTCGAGCCCGGCAAGGGCTTCGCCATCATCTACCTGCCGAAGCTGGGGCTGAAGTTCCCGATCGCCGAGGGCACCTCCAAGTCGGCGGTGCTCGACAAGGGCCTGGTCGGCCACTACCCGGGCACCGGGATGCCGGCCGACAAGGCGGGCAACTTCGCGCTCGCCGCGCACCGCAACACCCACGGCGAGCCGTTCCGGTACATCAACCAGCTCGGCAAGGGCGACCAGGTCGTGGTGGAGACCGCCACCGCGTACTACACCTACGAGCTCACCGGCGGCATCCCGGAGACCTCCCCCAGCAACGTGAGCGTGATCAAGCCCGTGCCGAACGGCTCCGGCTACGCCGGGCCGGGACGCTACATCACGCTGACCACCTGCACCCCGGAATTCACGTCCAAGTTCCGCCTCATCGTGTTTGGCAAGATGATCGACGAACGGCCGCGCAGTCAGGGCAAGCCGGCTGCGATCTCGGGCGGGTAGCCGCCCGGCCACCAGGGGACAGAAGGGGAGCAGCGGTGATCCAGGACGAGACGGCGGAGTCGTCCGATCCGGCGGCGGAGGCCTTCCCGCCGCCGGAGCCCGAGCCCCGGCCCGCCCGGCGCGGGCGGGCCCGGGCGCTGGCCGCCCTCGGGGTCTTCGGCGAGCTGCTGATCACCCTGGGCCTGGTGCTCGGCCTGTTCGTCGCCTACTCGCTCTGGTGGACCAACGTCGAAGCGGACCGATCGGCCGCCCAGGCCTCCGACAAGCTGCGCAGCGCCTGGGCCGCGGGCCCGACCGGCACGCCCTCGGCGACGGCCCCCGGCGCGACACCCTCCGGCGCCCCGGCGGCCCCGTACGCGGCCAGGGACGGGGTCGGCTTCCTGCACGTCCCGGCGATGGGCGAGGACTACCAGGTGCTGATCCGGATGGGCTCCGACAACGCCACCCTGGCCGAGGGCGTCGCGGGCGTGTACGAGCAGCCCTACCGTGCGGCGATGCCCTGGGACGCGGCCGGCAACTTCGCGCTGGCCGCCCACCGGGACGGCCACGGCGCCAAGTTCCACGACCTGGACGCCGTCCACAAGGGCGACGCGATCGTCGTCGAGACCAAGGACAAGTGGTACGTCTACAAGGTCGACAACACCCTGCCCGAGACGTCCAAGTACGACACCGGCATCGTCGCCCCCGTCCCGACCGGCTCCGGCTACACCGGCCCGGGCCGCTACATCACGCTGACCACCTGCACGCCGGTCTACACCTCGCGGTACCGGATGGCGGTGTGGGGGAGCCTGGTGCGGGTGGACGACGTGGACGCCAAGCGCACCCCGCCGCCGGAGCTGCGCCACTCCTGAGCCCCGTGGCGTTCCCGAGCCCCGCGGACCGAATGCCCGAGGGCCCGTCGCAACCGCTGCGACGGGCCCTCGGGCGTTCCTGCTCGGGACAACCAGGCCTCAGAACCAGGGGAACCAGGGCTTAGTTGTTGTTCCCCCCTTTGGGGTTGGAGGGTGAGGGGGCGGGGTCGCCCCCTTTGGGCGGATCGGCCGGCTTCGTGAACAGCTGCACCTGGGTGTTCGGGTCCAGCTGGGTGCCGGCCGCCGGGTTGCTCAGCTGGACCACCGCGTTCGGGTCCTGCGGGCCGACCACGGTGTAGCCCAGGCCGGCCTGCTGCAGTTTGGCGATGGCGTCCGACAGCTTCTGGTTCTGCAGCGGCGGGACGGTGGCCTTGTCCGGCGCCTTGTAGACGGTCAGCGCGACCTTCGTGTTGGCCGGGGCCTTGGTGTTGGCCGCGGGCGTCTGCGAGGCGACGGTGTCGACCTTGGCCGGGTCGGTGGTCGGCACCGTCTTCGAGGCGTCGACCTGGAAGCCGGCGCCCTGCAACTGCGCCACCGCGGCGTCCTTCTGCATGCCGACGACGGACGGGACGGCCGTCTTGCTCTTGCCCTGCGAGATGGTCAGCTTGACCGGGGCGCTCGGGTCGGCGGGGGTGTTGGCCGCCGGGTCCTGGGCGGTGACGTTGTCCTGCGGGGCGGTGTCGTCGTCCTTGTACTCGGTGGTGACGTTGGTGAAGCCGGCCGCGCTGAGGGCCTGGGTCGCCTGGTCCTTGGTCTTGCCGACCACGCTCGGCACGCCCGCCTTCGCCGGACCGGAGGAGAGCTGCACGGTGATCGTGGCGGTCTCCACGACCTGGCTGCCGGCCTGCGGGTTCTGGGTGCAGACCTGGTCCTTCTTGACGTTGGCGTCCGGGCAGGCGATCTTGTCGCCCTCGGTCACCACGAGCTTGGAACCGGCCTGCGTGGCGGCCGTCTTGGCGTCGGCCAGGCTCTTGCCGACCAGGTTCGGCGCGGCGATCTTCGCGGCCGCCTTGTCGCCGCCGCCGTTGAACATCGCCTGGGCCACGAAGAAGGTGCCCACCAGGACCAGCACGGCGGCCACCGCCAGCACAATCCACGAGGTGTTGCTCTTCTTCGGCGGCTCCTCGCCGCGCCGGCCGCCCTCGCGGCCGTAGCCGTCGTCGTAGCCGTCGTGGCCGCCGCCGCCCGGGGCGCCGGCGTAGGTCTGGCCGTAGCCGTCGTCGTAGCCGCCCTGCTGCCCGTAGCCGGGCTGACCGGAGGCCTGCGGCAGGATGGTGGTCGGCCCGCCGCCGGGCTGCTGCGGCAGCACGTTGGTCTGGCCGTACGGGTCGTGCGCCGGGTAGCCGTTCTGGTCGTAGCCGTACCCGGCACCCATGCCGTAGGCGGCGGCCTGCTGGGCGGCGGCCACCGGCAGGCCGTCGAGGAAGCGCTCGATGTCGTCGCGCATCTCGTCGGCGCTCTGGTAGCGGTAGTCGCGCTCCTTGGCGAGCGCCTTCAGCACGATCGCGTCGATCTCGGGGCGAACCTCGGGGTCGAAGACGGACGGCGGCTGCGCCTCCTCCCGGACGTGCTGGTAGGCCACCGCGACCGGCGAGTCGCCGACGAACGGCGGGCGGACGGTCAGCAGCTCGTAGAGCAGGCAGCCGGTGGAGTACAGGTCGGAGCGGGCGTCGACCTGCTCGCCCTTGGCCTGCTCGGGGGAGAGGTACTGGGCGGTGCCGATGACGGCCGAGGTCTGCGTCATGGTCATCCCGGCGTCGCCCATCGCGCGGGCGATGCCGAAGTCCATGACCTTGACGTTGCCCTGCCGGGTCAGCATCACGTTGGCCGGCTTGATGTCGCGGTGCACGATGCCGGCCCGGTGCGAGTACTCCAGGGCCTGCAGGATGCCGATGGTCATCTCCAGCGCGCGCTCCGGCAGCAGCCGGCGGCCGGAGTGCAGCAGCTCGCGCAGGGTGGACCCCTCGACGTACTCCATCACGATGTACGGGATGGAGATGCCGTCGATGTAGTCCTCGCCGGTGTCGTACACGGCGACGATCGCGGGGTGGTTCAGGGACGCCGCCGACTGTGCCTCGCGGCGGAAGCGGGCCTGGAACGACGGATCCCGGGCCATGTCGGCCCGGAGCGTCTTCACTGCGACGGAACGGCCGAGCCGGGTGTCATGGGCGAGGTACACCTCAGCCATGCCGCCGCGTCCGAGGACGCCGCCGAGCTCGTACCTGCCGCCGAGGCGACGAGGCTCTTCCATAGTTCCGACCCTCTCCCTCACCCGCCGGTGAGGTTGTGACGTAGGTGTCCCCGCACGCTCTGGGTGACGCCGCGCGGCCCGTGACCGGTTCTCCGGCCGGGTCGTGCGCCGCATCGCGGGCGGCAACGGGCACACCCGCTGCTGGCGGATACGCTACCGGTCGTACCGCGTCGGGCCGGAGTCAGCCGTCGGCCGATATCAGACCGGTATCCGGATGGGGGTGCCGATCGTGACATTCCACTCACCGCGGCCCGCACCCGTCACTTGCCGAGTACGGCCTGCATCACCGACTTCGCGATCGGGGCGGCGAGCCTACCGCCGCTGATGCCGTCGCGGTTGTTGGAGCCGTCCTCGACCACGACCGCGACCGCGACCGACTGGCCGTCCGAGGTCTTGGCCCAGGACGTGAACCAGGCGAACGGCAGGCCGGCGTTGTCCTCGCCGTGCTGGGCGGTACCGGTCTTGCCGCCGACCTGGAGGCCGGGGATCTGGGCGTTCTTGCCGGTGCCGTTCTGGACCACCGAGACCATCAGGTCCTGCATCTTCTGCGCGGTGGCCGGGCTCATGGCCTGCGAGAACTGCTTCTCGGTGTGCTTGGAGATCGTGGTCAGCGAGGCCGAACGCTCCTGGTCGACCAGGTAGGGCTGCATCAGGCTGCCGTTGTTGGCGATCGCGGCGGAGACCATGGCCATCTGCAGCGGGGTGGCGCGGGTGTCGTGCTGGCCGATCGAGTCCTGGGCGGTGCCGTCCAGGCCGGCGCTGTTCGGGAAGATGCTCTTCTCGGAGCGGATCGGGGTGTCCACGGTGCTGTTGAAGCCGAACTTCTCGGCCTGCGCACGCATCTTGTCCTTGCCGAGGTCGGCGCCGATCTTGGCGTAGACCGTGTTGCAGGACTGGTCCATCGCTGCCTTGAGGGTGGCGTTCTCGCACTTCTCGTTCGGCGACTCGTTCTTCAGCACGGTCTGGGTGTTCGGCAGGGTGTACGGATCCGGCGTCTGGGTCTGGTCGTCGATGTTCTGGAACATGCCGTTCTCGAACGCGGCGGTCGCGGTGACCAGCTTGAACGTCGAGCCGGGCGGATAGGTCTCCTTCAGCGCCCGGTTGAGCATCGGCTTGTTCGGGTCGGCGTTGAGGTCCTGCCAGGCCTTGGTGTCGGAGTCCTCGCTGCCGGAGATGGTGCTCGGGTCGTAGGACGGCGTGGAGACCAGCGCCAGGATCGCGCCGGTCTTCGGGTCGAGCGCGACCACCGCGCCCTTCTTGTCACCGAGGCCGTCGAAGGCGGCCTTCTGGGCCTTGGCGTTGATCGTCGTGACGACGTCGCCGCCCTTCTTCTGCTCGCCGGTCAGCATGTCCAGGGTGTTGCGGAAGAACAGCCGGTCGTCGGTGCCGGAGAGGATGCTCTCCTCCAGGTTCTCCAGGCCGTTGGAGCCGAAGACCTGGGAGGAGTACCCGGTGACCGGGGCGTACATCGGGCCGTCGACCCAGGAGCGCTTGTACTTGTAGCGCAGGCCGTTGACGAAGTCGGACTTCGTGACCGGCTGGCCCCCGACGATGATGTTGCCGCGCGGGTGGGCGTAGCGGTCGAACTGCTGGCGCTTGTTGTTGGGGTTGCCGGCCCAGGAGTCGGCCTGGACTCCCTGCACCCAGTTGGTGCGCAGCATCAGGGCCAGGATCAGCACGAGGCAGAAGATCGAGACCCGGCGGATCGGCTTGTTCATCTGGCGGGTCCTCCCTGGCCCTCGGTGGCGGGGGCCGGTTCGACCCCGGGTCGGCGGGCGCTGTCGCTGATCTTCAGCAGGATCGCGATCAGCGCCCAGTTGGCGACCACTGACGAACCGCCCTGGGCGAGGAACGGCATGGTCATACCGGTCAGCGGGATCAGCCCGGTGACCCCGCCGGCCACGACGAAGACCTGCAGCGCCATGGCCGAGGCGAGGCCGACGGCGAACAGCTTGCCGAACGGGTCGCGGGCGGCGAGGGCGGTGCGCAGGCCGCGCTGGACCAGCAGTGCGTACAGCAGGAAGATCGCCATCAGGCCGGTCAGTCCGAGCTCCTCGCCGAAGGAGCCCAGGATGAAGTCGCTCTTGGCGGCGAAGTTGATCAGCCAGGACCGTCCCTGGCCGAGGCCGGAGCCGGTCACGCCGCCGGAGCCGAGCGCCATGAGCGACTGGCCGATCTGCTCGGTGGAGCCCTTCGGCGGCTTCGGGGCGAAGGCGGCCATCGGGTCGAGCCAGGCGTCGATCCGGGTCTTCACGTGGCTGGTGGTCATCGCCACGGCGGTCGCGCCGCCGACCGACATCAGCAGGCCGAACAGGATCCAGCTGGTGCGCTCGGTGGCGACGTAGAGCATCACCACGAACAGGCCGAAGAACAGGAAGGACGTGCCGAGGTCGTTCTCGAAGATCAGGATCAGCAGGCTGAGCAGCCAGATCACGACGATCGGGCCGAGGTCGCGCCCGCGCGGCAGGTAGAGGCCCATGAAGCGGCGGCTGGCCAGGGCCAGGGCGTCCCGCTTGACCATCAGGTAGCCGGCGAAGAAGACGGTCAGGATGACCTTGGCGAACTCGCCGGGCTGGATGGAGAAGCCGCCCATCCGGATCCAGATCTTCGCGCCGAAGTCCTCCGCGCGGGCCGGGAAGAACGCCGGGGCGGCGAGCAGGACGAGCGCCGCCACCATCGAGATGTAGGTGTAGCGCTGGAGGACCCGGTGGTCCTTGAGGAAGACCATGACACCGATGAACAGCGCGATCCCGAGGGCCGACCACATCAGCTGGTTCTGGGCGGCCCTGAAGTTGCCGCTGAGCAGCTTCCCGGCCTTGTCGAGCCGCCAGATCATCACCACGCCGAGCCCGTTCAGCAGGATGGCGAGCGGCAGCATCAGCGGGTCCGCGTACGGCGCGCAGCGGCGCACCAGCAGGTGCGCGACGAGCGCGAGCGATCCCATGCCGAGGCCGTATTCGAGCATGCCGCCGGGCAGCTCGGAGTCCATGGCGAGGCCCACGTTGGCGTACGCGAGGACCGGCAGCAGCACGGCGAAGACCAGCAGCGCCAGCTCGGTGTTGCGCCGGTTCGGCGCTTCCTGCGGGGAGATGGTGGTGTTGCCCCGGCGTCGGCTGACGGGCCGGCCGGCCGGCGTCCGGCGCCGGACGGGCCGGCCCGCGCCGCTGCTCAGGTCGTAGGTGCTCACGCGGTGGCCGCTCCCTGACGGCCGGCGGGCCCGGGACGGGCGGGTCTATGTCGGATCACGGGCGTCACGGCTTCGGGCAGGAGTCGGCGCGCTGCCGCTCCTCTTCGCTCAGGCCCGGCAGCTCGCCAGGCGACCCGGCGGTCGGGGCGGTGGCGGCGGGCGGTGGCGTGCTCGGGGCGGCCTGCGTCGGGGCTGCCTGCGTCGGGGTGGCCGAGGGGGTGGGCGTGGTGGTGGGCGCGGCAGCCGCGGGGCCCTTGCCCTTCTCGGTCGGGGTGGGCGCGGTGGCGGCCAGCAGCACGACGGGCGCGGCCTGCGCCGCCTGCGTGGCCGCGGTCTGGGTCGCCTGGGTGCCCGGGGTCTGGTTGGCGTTGCCGCCGGTCCTGGCGTCGGCGACCTTCCTGCAGAGCTTGACCCAGCCGTCGAGCTCCTGGACGGTCGTGTTGGCGTCGTTCAGGCTGTTGACCGAGATGGTCTTGCTGACGTGGGCCCGCTGGTCGGTCGGCAGGTACTTGAGCTCGATGTCCTTGTACGAGGTGTGCACCGAGGAGAGGCTCAGGCCGGCCAGGTTCTGGTTGATGCCCTGGTAGACCGCGACGTGCTCGCCGTCCGCGCCGACGTAGTACTGGTCCTGGGTCCACTGGTAGCCGAAGTACCCGGCGCCGCCGAGCAGGCCGAGGGTGACCAGGACGGCCAGCGAGATCTTGAGCCCCTTGCGCTTGGGCTTCGGCTGCTCCTCGTCGTCGAAGTCCTCGGTGCCGTACACCGAGGGCTCGGCGCCGTTGTAGCCGCCGTACTCCTCGCCGTAGCCCTCGGCGGGGCCGAAGCCGCCCTGGGCGTTGCCGTAGCCGCCGTTGTAGCCCTCGGCCGGGCCGAAGGCGCCCTGCGGGGCGCGGCCGAGGCCGGCCGCGCGGCCGGCCGGGGTGTCGGCGATCGAGCGGTCGGTGGCGGTCGAGGACGGCGGGGTGTCGGCGACCGCGCCGACCACCACCGGGACGTCGTTGAACTGGCCGCTCATGGTGTCCGTGGCGCCGACGTCGATGACGTCCGCCACGATGCAGGTGATGTTGTCCGGACCGCCGCCGCGCAGCGCGAGCTGGATCAGCTCCTGCACGGTCTGCTCGGGCGAGTAGTAGCTGCCGAGGGTGTCCTGGAGGGTCTGGTGGCTGACCGGGCCGGAGAGGCCGTCGGAGCAGATCAGGTAGCGGTCGCCGGCCCGGACCTCGCGGATCGACAGGTCGGGCTCGACCTGGCCGCGGCCGTCCAGGGCCCGCATCAGCAGCGAGCGCTGCGGGTGGGTCTCGGCCTCCTCGGGCGTGATCCGGCCCTCGTCGACCAGGCGCTGCACCCAGGTGTGGTCCTGGGTGATCTGCACCAGCGAACCGTCGCGCAGCAGGTAGGCGCGGGAGTCGCCGACGTGCACCATGCCCATCCGCTGGCCGGTCCAGAGCATGGCGGTGAGCGTGCAGCCCATGCCCTCCAGCTGCGGGTCCTCCTCGACCATCTGCCGGAGCCGGTCGTTGGCGCCCTGGACGGCGTCTCCGAGCAGGGTCAGCAGGTCGGCGCCCGGCACGTCCTCGTCCAGTCGGACGATCGAGCCGAGCACCTCGGAGGACGCGACCTCGCCGGCCGCGGCGCCGCCCATGCCGTCGGCCACGGCCAGCAGCCGCGGCCCGGCGTAGCCGGAGTCCTCGTTCCCCTCCCGGATCAGTCCCTTGTGGGAGCCGGCGGCGAAGCGCAGCACCAGGGTCATGCGACCTGTGCCCCCCTCTGGGTCATGGACGGGATGCTGTCCCTCATGCGCTACTACTTCCGCAGTTCGATGACGGTCCTGCCGATACGGATCGGCATGCCCGGCTGGAGCGGGGTCGGCGCGGTCAGGCGCTGCCGGTCCAGATAGGTGCCGTTGGTGGAGCCTAGATCCTCGACCGTCCACTGCCCAGTCTGATCCGGATAGATCCTGGCATGCCGGGACGACGCGTAGTCGTCGTCCAGCACGATGGTGGAGTCGTGCGCCCGGCCCAGCGTGATGGTCTGGCCCTGCAGCGCGACGGTGGTGCCGGCCAGCGAGCCCTGGACCACGACGAGCTGGGTCGGGGCGCCGCGGCGTCGGCCGCCGCCGCCCTGGGTCTGGGTCTGGGCCGCCGCGTTGCCGCCCGGCCCCGGCCCCGGCGCGGGGCGTCCGGCGGTGGGGGCGGTGCCCGCCCCGGCTCCGGCCGCGGTCGGCGCACCGCCGCGACGCGAGGAGCGCGGGTTGACCTTGGTGCCGAAGAGGTCGCTGCGGATCACCTGGATCGCGACGATGACGAACAGCCACAGCACGGCCAGGAAGCCCAGCCGCATCACTGTCAGGGTCAGTTCGGACATGGCCGGCCCGCATGTGGGTGAGCGAAGCGAGCGAACAAATCGGACACTACCCTTCGACCTGTCGGTAGACGATGGTGGTGGAGCCCACGACGATTCGCGAGCCGTCGCGGAGCGTAGCGCGCTGGGTGTGCTGTCCGTCCACCACGATGCCGTTGGTGGAGCCCAGGTCGAGGACCATCGAAGGGGTGCCGGGGCGGATCTCGGCGTGCTTGCGGGAGACGCCGGGGTCGTCGATCCGGACGTCCGCCTCGGTCGAGCGGCCGAGCACGCAGGCGCTGCCGGAGATCTGGTGCCGGGCGCCGTTCACCTCGATCCAGCGGCGGACCGAGGCGCCGTGGCCGGCGCCGGGGAACGCGCGGACGTTGCCGCCGGCGGGCGCGGGCGGGCCCGGGGGCATGGCGGGGGGCGCGGCCGGTGGGGGCGGGGGCGCGTTGAACTGGCCGGCGCCCGGCTGCTGCCACGGCGCGCCGGGGGCCGGAGCGGCCGGCGGGCGGTCGTAGCCGGGCTGCGGCGGGGCGTACTGCTGGGGCTCCTCGGCCGCCAGGGTGCGGCTGCGCACCCGGTACAGGCCGGTGTCCAGGTCGTCGGCCTTCTCCAGGTTCACCTGGAGCGGTCCCATGAAGCTGTACCGCTGGGCCTCGGCGTACTCGCGGACCATGCCGGCGAGCTCGTTGCCGAGCTGCCCGGAGTAGGGGCTCAGGCGCTCGTGGTCGTGCGGGCTCAGCTCGACGATGAAGTCGTTCGGCACGACGGTGCGGTCGCGGTTCCAGATGCTCGCGTTGTTGTCGCACTCGCGCTGCAGCGCTCCGGCGATCTCCACGGGCTGGACCTCGGACTTGAACACCTTCGCGAAGGTGCCGTTGACGAGACCCTCAAGTCGCTGCTCGAACTTCTTCAGCACTCCCATGGGGCACCCCCTTCCAGGGTTCGTTCGCCTGCCTGCCGACCGGATCCGCGGGAGCCGGTCACGCCTACTTGCGGTACTTCCGTACTGATCGTATCCACGCCGGGCCCATCCGTACGGTTCCCGGACCGCGTGGTGCCCGGGGGTGGGCTCGGACACACAGGGTGACGCATGTCGGGTACGGCACGCCAGGTGTGCCCGTCCGAAGGGCCTTCCACGCTTCGCTCGCGCGTTCGGAACACATCCGTTCGGACGCGCTCCGCTTGCCGGGATACGGATTCGGAGCAGCCCTCCGGGTCGTGCTAATGTTTTCCACGTCGGAAGGGCCGCCCGCAAGGGAGGCCGGTCGAAGAACCGCAAGGGCCGCAAGGCTTCGGGCGGGGCGGAGATCCGGTCGGCACGGAAGACGCACCCATGCGCGGGTGGCGGAATAGGCAGACGCGCTGGATTCAGGTTCCAGTGCCCGAAAGGGCGTGGGGGTTCAACTCCCCCCTCGCGCACAGCGAAGCCCCGCAGATCTTCGGATCTGCGGGGCTTTCTTGTTGCCCTCGTGCTATCCCCTTGTTCTGTCCCCGGGTTTGTTCTGTCCCCGGGGCGTTCCCGTGCTCAGCAGCGGGAGGCGGGGAGCTCGGCGCGGACCTCGAAGCCACCGTCCTGGGTCGGGCCGGCGATCAGGGTGCCGCCGAGCAGCTGGGCGCGCTCGCGCAGGCCGACCAGGCCGTGGCCGCCGCCCGGCAGGGTCTCGGCCGGACGGACCGGCGGGGGCTCGTTGCGCACCTCGACCCGCAGCCGGCGCCCCTTGGCCCGCACCCTCACGTGCACCGCCGCGTCCGGCGCGTACTTGGTGATGTTGGTGAGCGCCTCCTGGACGGTCCGGTAGGCGGCCCGCTCGACCGCCTCCGGCCACGGGCGGTCGCCCGGGGACAGCTCGGCGTCGGCGGCCAGGCCGCTCTCCTCGATCAGCCGGGGCAGGTCGGCCAGCCGGGGCTGCGGGGCGAGCGGGGTGTTCTGGTGCGGTCCCGAGGTGCGCAGCACCCCGACCATCTGGCGCAGCTCGTCGAGGGTGCGGACGGACAGTTCGCGGATGGTGCGGGCGGCGGATACCGCGGCCGGGTCGGGGGTGCTCACCTGGAGTGCGCCGGCCTGGATGCTGATCAGGCTGACCTGGTGCGAGACCACGTCGTGCATCTCGCGGGCGAGCCGGCCGCGCTCGCTGGTCAGCACCCGTTCGGCGAGCAGCCGGCTCTCCCGCTCCTGGCCCCGAGTCAGCTCGTCGACGCGGGCCGCCAGCTCCCGCCGGGTGCGGGCGAGCAGGCCGGTGGCGGCCGGGCCCGCGGCCAGCATGACCGACTGGATGGCGTAGAGCGCGGTGTCCCGGCTCAGCCAGACGGTCTGGTCGGAGATCGGCCAGTGGAAGAACTCGACCAGGGTGAAGAGCGTCCCCAGGGGGACGACCACGCGGGGGCTGGGGCGTTCGGCGGCGACCGTGTAGACGGCCGTGATCGGGGCCAGCCAGATGTCGTTCACGTAGCTGCCGGGCATGGTGAGCAGCAGCACCGTCACCGGGAAGCGGCGGCGCCAGAGCAGTGCCACCGCTGCCAGCACCGAGAGCGCCGTCTGCCACCACGGGGTGTCCCGGGCGACCAGGGCGGCGTCCAGCAGGGAGTACAGGACGGGCAGCAGCAGCATCAGCCAGGGCGCGGTGCACCAGGCCGGCAGCCGTCTGGACGGCAGCTGGTCGGCGGCGGTCATGCCCCGTCGCCGGGTTTCGGCCGGACGAGTCCGGCCCGGTGGGCGAGGACGGCGGCCTGGACGCGGTTGGCGGCGCCGAGCTTGCCGAGGATCGCGCTGATGTGGTCCTTGACGGTGCCGGTGCCGAGGAAGAGCCGGTCGGCGATCTCGGCGTTGGACAGGCCCTCGCCGAGCAGCGCCAGCACGTCCAGCTCCCGGCCGGTGAGGGTGCGGGCGAGCGCGGCGGCGTCGGCGTCCGGGCCGCCGCCGTCCACGTAGCCACCGATCACGGTGCGGGTGACGGTCGGGGAGAGGATGTTGCCGCCGGCCGCGAGCACCCGGACGGCGTGCACCAACTGCTCGGGAGCGGTGTCCTTGAGCAGGAAACCGGAGGCGCCGGCCCGCAGCGCGGTGCCGATGTACTCGTCGGTGTCGAAGGTGGTGAGCATCGCGACGGCCGGCGGGTCGGGCAGGGCGCGGACGCGGCGCAGCACCGAGATGCCGTCGAGATCCGGCATCCGGATGTCGAGCAGCACGACGTGCGGGCGGAGCCGCTGGACATGCTCCTCGGCCTGGCCGCCGGAGCAGTCGCCGACCACCTCCAGGTCGGGGGCGGAACCGACGATGAGGCCGAGGCCGGAGCGGACCAGGATCTCGTCGTCCACGATCAGCACACGCGTGGTGGTGATGGTGCCTCCTCGGGTCTGGCGGCCGGGTTGTGGCGGTCCGCGCGGTCGATGTCGAGGGTAGGGGTAGCGGGGGTGGGCCGCCGAACGCATGGCGGGTCTGCACCCCCGCCGTTCGGCGGGGTGTGAATCCGCTACCCGGTTCACGCGATTCTCATGTCGAGTGGGGAACCATGGAATTGGCTGCCTTTTTGTCGGCCTGCTCCCCAGGTGGGCTACGGCAACACCGAGGGCCGCCGGTCAGTCCGTCGGGCCCGTGCGGGCGCCCGGCGCCGGGCCGTGTGCGGATGCGCCCCACCATCTGATCGTTTGGAATTGAGCTGTGTCGTCCACTGTGAAGTCGGAGCCGTCCGCCACGTCCGCCGGGCCCCGGCCCGTCGGGCTGCTCGACCGCTGGCGCCCGAGGGCCGCCGCGGCCTCCGTCTGGTACCTGCGACTGCTGGCGCTGCTGAACGTGGCCACCGTCCTGCTGGTGCCGTGGGGCAACCAGGTCGCCGAGCACAACGAGGGTGAGTACTTCACCCCGTACCTGATGACCTCGGGCCTGGCCGCCGCGGTGCTGTCGGTGTTCCTGGCCGTCGCCATGCGGCGGCGCAAGCGGGCCGCGTGGATCTTCAACGCGGCGCTGGCCGGCCTGTTCGCGGCGCTGTACCTGCTGGTCATGGTGCTGCCCGGCGAGCGCTTCGACCGGCACCCGCTGAACTACATCTCCACCGTGCTGACCTGCGCGTTCGTGCTGGCGCTGCTGATCGGGCGGAAGGAGTTCACGTCCAAGGGCGACCGTTCCAACCCGAAGACCGCCGCCGCCACCTTCGTCGGCGGGCTGCTGTTCGGCGGCGCCGTCGGCGCGCTGCTGGTGTGGCTGACCAACGGGCTGAGCGGCGCGGGCTCCTGGGACCTGTTCCGCTACTCGGTCGGCCGGATGATCACCATCACCCCGTCCGAGCACCTGCGCTCGGTGATCTCCGCGCCGACCTGGGTGAACGCGGTGATCAACGCGATGGGCGCGGTGCTGTTCCTGCTCGTCCTGTACGTGGCCTTCCGCAGCCCGCGCGGCAAGGAACTGCTGAACCCGGAGGACGAGGGGAAGCTGCGGGCGCTGCTGGACAAGCAGGGCGAGCGGGACTCGCTCGGCTACTTCGCGCTGCGCCGGGACAAGGCCGTGATCTTCTCCCCCAGCGGCAAGGCGGCGGTCACCTACCGGGTGGTCGGCGGGGTCTCGCTCGCCTCGGGCGACCCGATCGGCGACCCGGAGGCCTGGCCGGGCGCGATCGACGCCTGGCTGGCGGAGGCCCGCGAGCACGCCTGGGCGCCGGCCGTCATGGGCGCCTCCGAGGAGGCCGGTGTGATCTACGCCCGGCACGGGCTGGACGCGCTGGAGCTGGGCGACGAGGCGATCGTCGAGCTGGACGAGTTCTCGCTGGAGGGCCGCGCGATGCGGGTGGTCCGACAGGCCTACAACCGGGTCAAGCGGGCCGGGTACACGGTGCGGATCCGGCGGCACGAGGACATTCCCGAGGCCGAGATGGCCGAGCTGGTGGCCAAGGCCGACCAGTGGCGTGACGGCGCGACCGAGCGCGGCTTCTCGATGGCGCTCGGCCGGCTCGGCGACCCGGCGGACGGCCGCTGCGTGATGCTGGAGTGCCACGACGGGGACGGTGAGCTCCAGGCGCTGCTGAGCTTCGTCCCGTGGGGCCCGGACGGGCTCTCGCTGGACCTGATGCGCCGGGCCCGGGACACCGAGAACGGCCTGATGGAGTTCATGGTGATCGAGCTGCTGCAGAAGGCCGACCAGGTCGCGCTGAAGCGGGTGTCGCTGAACTTCGCGATGTTCCGCTCGGTCTTCGAGCGCGGTTCGCGCCTCGGCGCCGGCCCGGTGCTGCGGCTGTGGCGTTCCGTCCTCGGATTCTTCTCGCGCTGGTGGCAGATCGAGTCGCTGTACCGCGCGAATGCCAAGTACCGGCCGATCTGGGAGCCGCGGTACCTGCTGTTCGAGAAGAGCAGCGAGATTCCGCGGATCGGTATCGCGAGCGCGCGGGCCGAGGGCTTCATCGTCGCGCCGAGCCTGCCCGCCCTGTTCCGGCGCCGGCACGCGGGTGTCGCCGTGGTGGCGCCCCGGATGCCGGTGGCGGCGCGGGAGGGGAAGGGGTAGCCCTCCGCCGGGGGGCGGAGGGGGGCCGGTCGGCCGGATGGGGGGATCCCTATGGGGGATTCCCTCCCCCCAGAGGATGACCCCGATCCCCATCCATGCCGATGTGGATTTGTTAAGGGGCTTCTAATGTTGAGGTGGCTGAGGAAAAACGTTCGCAGCTTCGGGGTTTCGGGAGAGGACGGCTGTGATTCACAGGACCCACGCGGGGGGCGTGCGAAAGGGGCCGATGGCGACAGCCAGAGCGGCCGCTGTCGCCGAGTGGGGGACGTTGTTCGGGGCGGTCCGGGACCGGGTGGTGCGCAAGAAGTTCGCCGCCGTTCCGCTGGCCACCACGGCGACGTTTCTGATCCTGCTGTTCAGCATCGTGCAGCACCTGCCGGGCGGGGAGCGCTTCGTCAACCACATCGGGGTGGTGCGGGCCGCGCTGCCGCTGGACGTCTCGCTGCTGCGGACCCCGCTGTCGCTGTACGTGCCGGCGCTCGACCTGCCGGTCTGGGGCGCGCTGGCCCAGGTGTTCGTGGTCTTCGGCATCGCCGAGATCGTGCTCGGCCGGCGGATGACCCTGGTGGTGGCCTACGCGTGCACCGTGGCGGGCACGCTGTTCGCCCGGGTCGGCGTGGCGATCGGCCCGGACCACCTGTTCGGCTTCCCGAAGTGGGTCGCCTACGTGCGGGACACCGGGCCGTCGGCCGCGGTGGTGGCGCTGGCGATCTGCATCGCGTTCCGCTGCCGGGCCTGGCTCACCGCCGGGCTGGTCGTGGTCACGATGGGTGGCGAGGCGGTCTTGCTGCCGAACCTGGCCGGTCTGGAGCACGTCGTCGCGGTGATCACCGCGCTGCTGATCGCCGTCTCGGTCGAGGTGTTCGGGGACTTCTGGCCACGGGTGCTGGCCGGGGTCGGGGCGGCCACCGCGGTGGCCGCGGTGGCCGCGGTGGCCTCGCGGGAGGTCGCGGTGGAGGCCCGCCGGCGGACGTCCGCGGGCGCCGTCATCCCCTGAGAGACGAGGTTTCCGGCCTGTCGGCCGGGTGTGGACTGCTTCCGCACCCGGCCGTCAGGCTGTGGGGGGCTCGGGGGGCAGTGGCAGTTCGAACCAGACGACCTTGCCGACTGCCTTGCGGGCGGTGCCCCAGCGTTCGGCGAGTTTGGTGACCAGGGTGAGGCCGCGGCCGGTCTCGCCCAGTTGCTCGGCCGGCTCCAGCGAGGGCAGGTTGTGGTTGTCGTCGCTGACCTCGACCAGCAGCTTGTCCACCCGGATCAGCTGGAGCTGTACCCGGTCCCTGGCCACCCGGACGGCGTTCGTCACCAGTTCGCTGACCAGCAGCTCGGTGGTGTCGCTGAGCGCCTCCAGGTGCCAGCCGGCCAGTTGCTCGCGGACCAGGGCGCGGGCCCGGCGGACCTCGCGGTGGTCCACGGTGAGGTCCCAGGTGGCCACCTCGGACGGGGCGACCCCGTCGAAGCGGGCCACCAGCAGGGCGACGTCGTCCTTGCGGTCGTCCGAGTGCAGCCGCTTCAGCACCACGTCGCAGGCCTGCTCGGGGCTCTGCTGCGGGTCGATCAGGTTGCCGCAGAGCGCGGCCAGGCCCTCTCCTATGTCGCCGCCCCGGACCTCGACCAGGCCGTCGGTGCAGAGCACCAGCATCGAGCCGTCCGAGACGTCGATGGTCTTGGCGACGAACGGCACCCCGCCGACCCCGATGGGGGCGCCGGCCGGGATCTCCAGCAGCTCGCCGCTGCCGTCCGGGTGCACCAGCACCGGCGGGACGTGGCCGGCGCTGGCCAGCTCGCAGGTCCGGTTGATCGGGTCGTAGACCGCGTACAGGCAGGTGGCGAGGTGGTCGTCGCCGAGCTTGTGGGCCAGGTTGTCCAGGTGCCGCAGCAGCTGGCCGGGCGGCAGGTCGAGCGCGGCGAGGGTCTGCATCGCGGTGCGGAAGCGGCCCATCGCGGCGGCCGAGTGCAGGCCGTGGCCCATCACGTCGCCGACCACCAGGGCGACCCGGCTGCCGGGCAGCTGGATCGCGTCGAACCAGTCGCCGCCGACCTCGGCCTTCGGATCGCCGGGCAGGTAGCGGTGGGCGATCTGCACGCCGGGGATCTGCGGCGGGCGGGTCGGGATCATCGAGCGCTGCAGGGTGGTGGCGACCCGGGCCTCGGCGCGGTGCAGCCGGGCGTTGTCCAGCGAGAGTGCGGCGCGGACGGCCAGCTCCTTGAGGGTCGCGGCGTCGCTCTCGTCGAAAGGGGTGCGGTCGGGCAGGCGGAGCAGCTTGAGGATGCCCAGCACGGTGCCCCGGGCGGAGAGCGGGACGACCAGCATCGAGCGGCCGGAGACCACCGGGGCCAGCCGGGCGCCGCCGAGCGCGATCGCGTAGTCGACCGCGACGTCCTCGCTGACCACCGGCACCAGGACCGGCTGGTTCAGCTGGAGGGCCATGCCGGGCGGGGTGCGGCGGGGCATGCTGACCAGCGAGCCCTCGGCGAGCACGTGGTCCCAGGCGCCGCCGGTCTCGTTGTAGACCAGGGCGACCCGGCGGAGCATGGTGTCGTCGTCCGGCCGGGCGGCCGGCAGCTCCGAGTCGGAGATCAGCCCGTCCACCAGGTCCACGCAGGCGAAGTCGGCGACCCGGGGGACCAGCACCTGGCAGAGCTCGTGCGCGGTGAAGCCGAGGTCCAGGGTGGTGCCGACCTTGCCGCCGACCTCGTTCAGCAGGGCCAGCTGCTCGCCGGCCTGCCCGTTGGTCAGGAACGGGCCGAGCCGGCCGGCCGTGGGCGGGCCGTCGGTGCTCGCCGGGGCCCGGACGGCGGGTGGGGCCTGGTCGCCGCGGCGGGCCTGGTGGCCGTTGGCGGCCTGCTCGACGGCGGACGACTCGACGGCGGCCTGCTCGATGGCGGCGCCTCCTCCGGTGGCGGACGGGACGGACCGAGCGGCGGCCGGCCGGGCAGCGGGCCGCTCGGCG
>NZ_JAHTKP010000149.1 GCF_019192735.1 Kitasatospora aureofaciens | reverse complement strand
ACACTGCTCGCAGACCACGAGGGTCTTTCGCTTGCGCATGGCCATCAGGTGTACCCACGGCGGCCGTTCCGGCCGTCCTGGCTTGTTGAGATCGGCGAGTTTGCGGATGTGGTGGACTTGCAGTCCATCGCGTCCCTCGCACAACTCACACTGCCCGGCGAGAAGCCGGTGGATCAGCTCGTTGCGCCGGGCAGTGGCCATGGCGGGCTGTCGGTCGGTGATGACGGCGGTGCGCTGACGCTTGAGCGGGATTCCGCCGAAACGGGCGACCAGTGGTTTCCTACCGTTGTCGCGCTGCACCGTGACCTGGAAGCAGGTCCGCCGGCCGTCAGGAGTGTCGACGGCCGCCTTGTATCTGCGGGCCATCTTCGTGACGGTCGACTTGTGCTTCCCGGCCAGGGTCTTGAGCATCGAGGTCTCCATGACCCAGCGCAGCAGTTCCAGGCGGAAGACATCCTGGGCGAGAACGTAGTACTGGACGAACCCGCGATACTCGGACCCGTACTTGGCGACGATCGTGAAATCCTCGTCGTGCAGCAGCGGGCCGCGCAGGGCGGGCTTCCCTTTGCTCATGTAGCGGGCGCATCTGTCCCGGATGACGGTCCTGGGCACGAACAGGCCGATGGCGCCATTGACCGCCCGACGATTCCGGGTGATCTTCGCGTCGCCATGCTGGGTCCTGATCTCGTAGCCGAGGAAGCGCGCCGCCTGGCTGGTGGCGTGCGTGATCAGGGTCTTGGATTCGGAGAGTTCCAGCTTCAACTTCTCAAGCAGGAACGCTCGGATCCTCGCCTTGATCTCCTCGGCTTCACGCTTGGGACCGGCGAACCCGAGCAGGAAGTCATCGCAGTACCGCACGTATCGAAGGCGTCGATATCCAGGATCATCGGGGTCCTGGCTCGGCAGGGTGCGGCGTTCGCGCTGCAGCGCGCGCACCGCCTCCCGGTCGCCGTGCCGTCTGGCCCTCGCGATCCGGTTCTCAACGTTCTGATACGCGGGGTTCTTGCGTCGACGCCTGCCCCGGTCGTAATCCGGTATCAGCCGCTGTTCAATGAACTGGTCGAACCGGTCCAGGTAGATGTTGGACAGAATCGGTGAAGCGACCCCGCCCTGCGGCGCGCCGCTGAGCGTGTCGTTCCACTGCCAGTCCTCCAGGTACCCGGCCTTGAGCATCCGGTCGATCAGTTGCAGGAACCGGCCGTCGCGGATCTTCTCCGCCAGCGTCGAGAGCATGACCTCGTGGTCAAGGCTCCCGAAGCAGTCGGAGATGTCCCCCTCGATCATCCAGTGCGTTCCCTTCCAAACCGACACCACCTCGTCCAGCGCGGTGTGACAGCCCCGTCTGGGGCGGAAACCGTGAGAGCGGTCGGAGAACTGGACGTCGTAGTACGCCTCAAGAAGCAAGCGCACTACTTCCGCGACCAGCTTGTCCGACCAAGGAGGCATGCCTAACGGACGTTTCCCGATCTTCTTCGGGATATAGACCCGCCTGGCCGGGGACCACCGATAGGACTCCGCACGCAGAGCCCCGATGATCCTGTCAATCTTGGCCAGTGACATGCCGTCCACGGTCTCCTTGGTGACCCCGGGTGTCATCGCACCCTTGTTGGCGTAGATACGCCCGTAGGCCAGCAGGAACAACTCCCTGTTGAACAGCTGCCGGTACAGCCTCTCCAGCGGCAGGCCACGCCTGCCGCGTTCCCGGATGACGTTCAGCACGGTTTCAGCTCTCTGCATTGCGCATCCCTCCCCGTCTGAGCATCTTGATTACCTGTGCCCCTTCGCCCTGCGGTCCGGCTTTCCCGGCCTCCCCGGCAGGTCGTGACTCCTGCGACTACTACGGGCACTCCGTCGCCATAGGGCTCGCGCCCCGTAGGCGATCCCGCGGTACGTCTTCGTTGTACGTATCGAGCGCGACGTAGGCCGCCCACTCATCCCCTTGACCGCCCTCGCTGGGCGGCGTCCCCCGCCATGGAGGTTGCCCGGTCTCACGGTTCATGCCCGGGCATGGCGAGACATCGGTTACAGGCGTCATTCCGACGGTGCGTCACTTTCACTCTGGGGATTGGGCTTCAAGCAATCCAGCCTTGGCCATATCGCGCGGGCCTTGCGGCACGACGCCCTGAACGCCTCCGAGGCGCCCGCCGCTTTCCCGGCATGCTCTGGTCCCCTCCCGCTTTCGCGCTCAGGTAAGCCGGGCGACCCAAGAACCTCCCTCCAAGTTCCTCCCGACTGCGCCGGGGATACAACGAAGCGCCTCACGGCGCACACCG
>NZ_JAHTKP010000148.1 GCF_019192735.1 Kitasatospora aureofaciens | reverse complement strand
CCCGCGCGCCACCGAACGCGCGCTGCGCCTGGCCACCGTGGCCGCCGTCGCCGCCGCCCTCGCGCTGCTCACCGGCCGCGCCTGGCTGCTCGCCCTCGCCGCCGGCCCGGCCGTCCTCCTGGTCCTGGCCGCCGCCGGCCCCACCCGCCCCACCCGCCTGCAGGCCCAGGCCCACGTCGCCCGCCGCCGCGCCTTCGAGGGCGACGACCTCGACGTGCGCATCGAGCTCGCCTTCGACGGCGTCGCCGGCTGGATCGACCCGGGCGTCCACCCCGGGCCCGGCATCGAACTCACAGGCCTCCAGGTCACCGGCACGACGCTCGACCTGCGCCTGACCGCCCGCCGCTGGGGCCACTGGTCGCTCGGCGCCGTCGACCTCGACGTCCACGACCGTGGCGGCCTCACCCGCCGAACGGTGCGCGTCGACCTCGGCGAGGCCCAGATCTTCCCCGCCCCCTCGCCCTCCTCCCTCACCCCCGTCCAGGTCCGCCTGCCCGAACGCATCGGCGAGCACACCGCCCGCCACAACGGCGAGGGCGTCGAGGTCACCGGGGTGCGCCCGCACGTGTGGGGGGAGCGCCAGCGGCGCATCCACTGGCCCGCCACCACCCGGCGCGGCAGCGTCCAGATCAACCAGTTCGCCGCCGAGCGCACCGCCGACGTCGTCGTCCTCATCGACGCCTTCGCCGACTTCCACGACCCCGCCACCGTCACCTCCAGCCTCGACGAGACGCTGCGCGCCGCCGCCGGGCTCACCCGCGCCTACCTGCGCAGCCACGACCGGGTCGGCGTGCTGTCGGTCGGCGGGCGCACCCGCTGGCTCAAGGCCGCCACCGGCGCCACCCACTTCTACCGGCTCGTCGAATCGGTCCTGGAGGTGCGCCGCGACCTCGGCTACCACGTCCCCGACCTGCCGGGCCTGCCCCGCCCGGCGATCCCCGCCGACGCCCTCGTCTACGTCCTCACCCCGCTCGCCGACCAGCGCATCCTCGACGTCCTGCACGACCTCACCGAGCGCGGCAACCCCCTGGTCGTCGTCGAGGTGCCCACCGGCGAGCCCGCACCCGACCCGCGCGACCCCGCCGCCGCCCTCGCCCTGACGCTCTGGCACGCCGACGGCGAGGCCGTCCGCTTCACCCTGCGCGCCTGGGGCATCCCGGTGGTCGCCCTGCACCCCGGCGCCGGACTCGACCTCACCCTCGCACCCCTGCAGCGCACCCGGATCCGCGGGAGGAACCGATGACCGCCCGGCCCCGGCCCACCGCGGCCCGCCTCGCCCCCACCCTCGGCACCGCCCTGGCCGTGGCCGCCACCGCCCCCGCCGCCCGGCCGCTCGGCCCGGTCCTGGCGCTGCTCGCCCCGGTCGTCGCCGCCATGGCCGCCTGGTGGGCGGCGACGCCGCTGGTCCAGCGCCCGGTCGCCCCGCGCACCCCCACCCACCTGGCCCGGCTCGCCCGCCACCGCAACACCGCCCTGGCGGTCGCCTGCGTGCTGCTCGCCGCCCTCTCCCGCCCGCCGCTGTGGGCCGCTGCCTGCACGACCGCCCTGCTCCTCGGCTACCTGCTCTGCCTCGACGCGGCCACCGCCGGCCCGCCCGGCCACCACCAACTGCGCACCCGCACCACCCCCGTGGCCGCCGCCACCGCCGCCGTCCTCGTCCTGGCCGCCGCCTGGCCCCGTCACCCCCACCCCCTGGTCCCGCCTCCTCGCCGCCCTCGCCGTCACCGCCTGCGCCACCACGACGCTCCTCGCCCTCCGCTCCCGCCGCTGACCACCCGCTCCTCCTGCCGGGGCGTCAGAACACCTCCAGCCGGGCGTGCGTCGCGTCGGCGAACAGCAGTTCGCGCTTCTCCATGGCGTCCGCCCAGGGGGCTCCCGGGGCCGGGGACCGGGGTGCACAAAACCAGGTATGGCGATCGTAAAAAACGATCTATGCTGACGGCGTTCACAATCTCTTCGCACGAATCAGGTTTGCTGGATGAAGCTGCCCAAGGTGTCCGCCGTGATCGCGGCTGCCGTGCTGGCCCCCGCCGTTCTCTTCCCGTCCTCGGCCTCGGCCGCCGACAAGCCGCAGCCGACCGGCGTCTCCGGTCCCGACACCGCGTCCGACGCCGCGTCCGATGCCGCCGGGGACCACACTGCCGGGGGCCACACCGCCGGGGACCACGCCGCCGGGGACCAGGAGCAGCGCGACCGGGCCGAGGTGGAGCGGATCCTGGCCGACAAGGAGATCGGCCCGGGTGTGCGCGAGGCCGGGGAGAAGGCGCTCAAGGGCGGTGCCGCCGAGCTGCGGCACTTCCTGGCGGTCGAACTCGAC
>NZ_JAHTKP010000147.1 GCF_019192735.1 Kitasatospora aureofaciens | reverse complement strand
CGGCTCGATCAACACCCACTCCGCATCCGTCAATTGCGCTCGCGTCACGTAACACGGTCTACCGGATCAGGACCCGCCGCGAGGGTGAATCGCGCAGATTGATCACGACCGAATACGTGCCCTAGAGCCGGCCCGGCTGCGTCGCACGCTGGCCGGCTTGCCGCTGCCGAAGGCGGCCGACGGCCGGATCGTGCTGGCCGTCGACGTGAGCAACTGGCTCCGCCCTGACGCCCCCACCAGCGACGACCGGCTCTTTTGTCACGTTTACGGACGTGGAGACCGCAAGACGGACCAGTTCGTTCCCGGCTGGCCGTATTCCTTCGTCGCCGCCCTGGAAACAGGCCGCACCTCCTGGGTCGCGCTGCTGGACGCCGTACGCCTCGGGCCGGCCGACGACGCAACCGCCGTCACCGCCGCCCAACTGCGCGATGTCGTCGAGCGGTTGAAACAGGCCGAACAGTGGCAGCCGGGCGACCCGGAGATTCTGATCATGATGGACTCCGGCTACGACGTCGCCTACCTCTCCCACGCTCTCGTGGACCTTCCGGTCGTGCTGGTCGGGCGCCTGCGCTCGGACCGCGTCATGCTCCGCGACGCGGGCCCCGCACGCTCCACCCCGAAAGGCGGGCGCCCGCGTCGGCACGGTGGCGTCCTCACCTTCGCGAAGCCCGAGAGCTGGCATCAGCCCGAGGTCACCACAGTCACGGACACCACCCGCTACGGCACCGCAGAGGCGATCGCGTGGGACCGGATGCACCCCAGGCTCACCCACCGCGGCCCATGGCTGGACCACGCCGAAGAGGAACTGCCCATCCTCCACGGGACGTTGGTGCGGTTGAAGGTCGAGCGCCTGCCGGGCGACCGGAACCCGAAACCGGTCTGGCTGTGGTGCTCGGCCACCGCTGCCACCGGCGCCGACGTGGACCGCTGGTGGCAGTCGTTCCTCCGCAGATTCGATCTGGAGCACACCTTCAGGCTCATGAAGCAGACGCTCGGCTGGACCGCCCCGAAAATCCGCCACGCCGACAGCGCTGACCTGTGGACCTGGCTCGTCATCGCCGCCCACGCCCAACTCCGCCTTGCCCGGCCGCTGACCGAGGACCTCCGCCGCCCCTGGGAGCGGCCCACCGAGCCCCGCCGCCTCACCCCCGCCCGGGTGCGGCGGGGGTTTCGCAACATCCGCCCGACTACCGCTCGCCCAGCAGCGGCACCGAAATCGTCCCGGCCGGGCCCGGGACGGCCTCCCGGCTCGAAGAACAAGCAACGGGCCACACGTCACGACGTCGGAAAGACGGTCAAACGCGCCGAGTCGATCAAGGAACACCAAGCCCGACGAGGATAAATCCCAAGCTGAGCGGACGGCGGGTCCGCTTCGAAGCAAGCGACCGGGCGCTCCTGGCCGCACTGCTGCAGGGTCTGCCGACGCAGGTGC
The DNA here is from genome assembly GCF_019192735.1 of Kitasatospora aureofaciens. Classification (GTDB taxonomy): domain Bacteria; phylum Actinomycetota; class Actinomycetes; order Streptomycetales; family Streptomycetaceae; genus Kitasatospora; species Kitasatospora aureofaciens_A. The sequence goes on along the minus strand of NZ_JAHTKP010000147.1, from coordinate 1,042 downwards.
TGCGTCGGATGCGGTTGCCGGTGCGGCCGGACACCGTGCTGCGCTGGCACCGCGACCTGGTCGCCCGCCGTCACGCCGCCCGGTCCCGTCCGAAGCGCCCAGGCCGGCCGCGCACCGTACGCTCCATCCGCGCCCTGGTCCTGCGCCTGGCCGCAGAGAATCCGGGGTAGGGGTACCGGCGCCTTCACGGCGAGCTGCTCGTCCTCGGCGTCGAGGTGGCCGCGTCCACCGTCTGGGAGATCCTCAAGGAGGCCGGGATCCCACCAGCGCCCGAGCGGACCTCCAGCACCTGGGCCAACTTCCTGCGCTCCCAAGCGGACGCACTCCTCGCGTGCGACTTCTTCGAGATGGCCACCCTGTCCGGGGCCCGGCTGTACGTGCTTGCGGTGATCGAGCACGCGAACCGCCGTATCCGGATCCTCGGCATGACCGCTCACCCGACGGCGTCCTGGGTGGCACAGGCGGCGAGGAATCTCGTCATGGATCTCGAGGACGCCGGCTGTCGGGCTCGCTACATGATCCGGGACCGGGACGGGAAGTTCCCCGAACTGTTCGACGCCGTCCTCGCCGACGCGGGGATCCAGGTCGTGCTCAGCGGAGTCCGCATGCCGCGCATGAACTCCCTCATGGAAAGGTGGGTGCAGACCTGCCGACGAGAACTGCTGGACCGCACCCTGATCTGGGACCAGCGCCACCTCCTGCACGCCCTCCGCGAGTTCGAGACGTTCTACAACCAGCACCGGCCGCACCAGGGCATCGCGAACGCCCGGCCCCTCCGCGCCCTTCCCGCACCGATCGACGACCCGGAGCAGATCGCCCGTATCGATATACGCAGAAACGACCGACTCGGCGGCCTCCTCCACGAGTACCAACATGCCGCCTGACCTCGATGGATGAGGTTTTCGGCAAGCGCAAGATCTTGGTGGCTAATTCCAACTGCTATGCAGCTAGGGATAGTTGGAGTCTGGCGAGGTGGCTGTGGCTGACTCGGTCGAGGGGGTGGCCGTTCCACCAGGAGTGGAGGCGGATGAGGTTGAGGGCG
>NZ_JAHTKP010000146.1 GCF_019192735.1 Kitasatospora aureofaciens | reverse complement strand
AACTGCCAGATCGGGGGTGCGACACGAAGTCGCACGTAGTGAGTGGGCTCGTTGGGAGGAGGGTCGGTGTGATGCCGAGGACGTGGCCCCGGGCCAGTGTCCATGGCCTGTCTCCGCTCGGACGTGCGTCGCTGGTAACGGCGGGGTGCGAAGCTCCGGGAAGAAGCCCAAGGACCTCCGCTCCACTCGGAGGCCACAGGCAAGGAGAAGACCGGACGGGTGAATGTGAGTGAACCCTCGACGATGCCTCGTGATGGCAAGCCCCGCAGGTGGAATGCAGTGGCGGGGTGCAGGACTGGCCGCTGAGAAGCGGCAGGTGCCGGTCGCAGACACCGAGTCGGCCGGGAGGACACCACCGTCCCGGGGTAATGAGGGCGCCCACCCCGGTCGCACCTCACACGTGTGGAACGTGACAACCCCGTTGGGGTCCAGGCGGCTTGCCGCCTGGTCAGCCGACCGCAAGGAAGGCCCAATTCCCCAGCGGGAACAGGACGGCCCAAGAAGCCAACGCCGGTGCGCCGAAAGGCAGCAGGAAACCGGGGCAGACCATCGGCTCCTCCGCCGAGCCCCGCATAACTGACCGGATACGGGCGTATGCCCGATCCCGAAAGGGAGCTGACGTGGGCCGGGTGAGCCCGTGAAGAACGTGACTGATCAAGGATTCCGGAACCGAAGGGCAAGTTGGACACCATGAGGACCGAGGCGACTGCTGTTGCGACGCCGCAGGTCCGCGCGGTGAACGGACCGGAGGGCACTCTCCCCGATTGGGACGCCATCGACTGGCGCGCCGAAGAGGAGAGCGTACGGCGTCTTCGACAGCGGATCTTCACGGCGTCGCAGGCAGGAGACCTCAAGAAGGTCCGCAACTTGCAGAAACTGATGCTCCGTTCGCGTGCCAACACGCTGGTGAGCGTGCGGCGGGTGACGGAGATCAACGCGGGGCGCAAGACGGCGGGCGTCGACGGACAGGTCGTATTGACCTCCCGGGGCAAGGCGGAGCTGGCCCACTGGGTCCAGCACCGCACCGGCCCATGGCAGACCCGACCCGTCAAGCGCGTGTACATCCCCAAAGCAGGCGGCAAGAGGCGTCCGCTCGGAATTCCCGTGATCGTGGACCGGGTGCAGCAAGCCCGCGTCTCACAAGCACTGGAGCCCGAGTGGGAAGCGCGGTTCGAGCCGAAGTCGTACGGCTTCCGGCCCGGCCGCAGCTGCCAGGATGCGATCGCGGCGATCTACTGGACGGCCAAGGGTAAGAGTGCCCTGCGTCGGTGGGCGCTGGACGCGGACCTGGTGGCGGCGTTCGACCGGATCGACCACACCCACCTTCTCGCCCAGCTCGGCTCCTTCCCCGCCCGGGGAACGGTCGAGCGGTGGCTGAAGGCCGGCGTGGTCGAGGACGGCCGGCTCACCCCGACCGGGGAGGGAACTCCTCAAGGCGGCGTGATCAGCCCTGTCCTCTTGAACATCGCCCTGCACGGAATGGAGACGGCCGCGGGAGTGCAGTACCGGCAGACGGGCCGCCGCGCTGGCGACACGATGCCGGGCTCCCCGCTGCTGGTTCGATACGCCGACGATCTTGTCGCCCTGTGCCACTCGCGGGAACAGGCCGAACAGGTCAAGGAACGGCTCGCCCAGTGGCTGGCGCCCCGGGGTTTGGCCTTCAACGAGGACAAGACGCGTGTCGTCCACCTCGAACAGGGTTTTGACTTCCTCGGGTTCACCGTCCGCCGCTATCACGGCAAGCTGCTGATCAAACCCAGCCGCGAGGCCGTCAGACGGATCCGGCACAGGCTCGGCACCGAAGTGCGAGCCCTGAACGGGGCCAACGCGGCGGCGGTGCTGCACCGGCTCAACCCGATCATCCGGGGTTGGGCGGCCTACTACCGGAACGTGGTCTCCAGCGAGGTCTTCGCCTCCCTGGACGACTACATGTGGAAGCTCGCCTACAAGTGGGCAACCCGCGCCCACCCGAACAAGTCGAGGCACTGGGTCACCGCCCGCTACTTCGGCCGGTTCAACAAGTCCCGGCAGGACCAGTGGGTGTTCGGCGACCGCCACAGCGGCGCCTACCTGCTGAAATTCGCCTGGACGAGCATTCTCCGGCACCAGATGGTTCAGAACGGAGCGTCCCCGGACGACCCCGCCCTGACCGAGTACTGGGCCGATCGACGGCGCAGAAGCGCACCTTCGCTGGTCAACCGCGCCACCTTGCGCCTGCTCAACGCGCAGGACGGGCGCTGTCAGATCTGCCGCAGGCCGCTGCTGCCCGCCGAACGTCCGCAAGCGGACCCCACCCAGTGGGAGACATGGCTGCGGGCGACCCGCCAGGCGATCACCGAACGGATGATCACCTACCACGGGATCGGCACGCCGGACGGAACGCAACTCCGTCTTGTCCACACCACCTGTCAGCAGCTCAACACCGCTGGCAGCAAACCCGCAACATCAACTCTGCACGCCCGCACGCCTCCAGGGCTTGCTTGAGCCGTGGTGCCCGGAAAACGGGCATGCCCGGTTCTGAG
>NZ_JAHTKP010000145.1 GCF_019192735.1 Kitasatospora aureofaciens | reverse complement strand
CCGCCGCTATCTGCCTGAGGGCAGCATGGACCAGCTCTACCCTGGCGAGCAGGCTCGCGACCAACTACCACCCACCGCATGACCGTTGGCAAACGACCACTACACCACTTCACGGGACATGACCAGGTTCGGCATCATCAGTTGTTCCTGACCAACCTCCACCGGACGCGGTGCACGGGCCCTCCGCGCGGCAAGCGCCGGGGAAGGCCCCGGCTTCCCGACCCTGCCCCGGCGCTTCCGCCGGCCTTCGGCTGGGTCCAACCGGCTCTGTTCGAGGTCCGCCGCGACTTCACCCGGTTCGACCGTCGGGAGCACGTACGGCTCGACAACCCCTGGCTGGCCTGGGCCCGGCATGCCGCCCACCGCCTCGCAGAGGCCCACGGCTGGCCCCGACGCGTCCGCCTGGATGTCGACCGGGCCCTGGTCATCGTGCTGTCCGGCCACACCGGCGGCGAAGTCGTCCGGCATTCCGAGGTGTTCCCGGCCCTGCGGTCCCGGGGACTCAGCGTCGAATGCACCGTGGAAGTGCTCGACCACATCGGTGTCTTCCTCGACGACCGGCACTCCTGCTTCGATCGCTGGTTGGAGTCCAAGCTCGACGGCCTCGCGGTCGGCATCCGGCGGGACGTCCAGGACTGGGCCCGGCTCCTGCGCGACGGCGGCCCCCGGTCCCAGCCCCGGGACGTGGCAACCGTCTGGGGCTATCTCAACCGACTGCGGCCGGTGCTGCTGGAGTGGTCGAACCGCTACGACCACCTGCGCGAGGTCACCCGCGACGACGTCCTCGCCCACCTGGCCACCGTCCACGGCTCGCAGCGCAAGCACACCCTGGTCGCCCTGCGGTCGCTGTTCACCCGGGCCAAGAAGAACGGCACGATCTTCAAGAACCCGACCAGCCGCATCCGGGTCGGCCAGCAGGAGAGCGGCGTCATCCAGCCTCTGGAAGCTGAGGACGTCCGGTCCTCCGTCGCCGCGGTGACCCGTCCGGCGGACCGGCTGATCCTCGCCCTCGCGGCCGTCCACGCCGCCCGGCCCGGCGCGATCCGCCGCCTCCAACTCGACGACCTCGACATCGGCGATCGTCGACTCGTGGTTGATGGCCGCGTCCGGCCCCTGGACGAGCTCACCCTGCAGGTCGCCCTCGCCTGGCTGGAGCACCGACGACGACGCTGGCCCGACACTGCCAACCCGCACTTGCTGATTAACAAGCAGACCGCGCTGGAGACCGGCCCCATCAGCGGCGTCTCCGTCTCCACCGCGCTTCGCGGCCAGACCGCCACACTGGAACGGCTCCGCGTCGACCGCCAGCTCGAAGAAGGCCTCGTCCACGGCCCCGACCCGCTCCACCTCGCCGAGGTCTTCGGCCTGGCCGAGAAGACCGCCATCCGCTACACGGACTCCGCCCAGGCGCTACTGTCCCAGGCCGCCGAGACCGGCCCCGTGTCCTAAAACACGAGGAGCGCCTTCTCTTTTCTGTAGGAGGAAAGAATGGGGGCGTCAGCGCATGCCGCCGGAAGCGAGGATGACAGCCCCGGTGATCCAGCGCGCGTCGTCGGAAGCCAGGAAGGCCACTAGCGGGCCGTAGTCGTCGGGGGTGCCCGTACGGCCCAGGGGGGTGGCGGCGATCGCCTGTGCCTCCTGAGCCGACCCGGCGTATCCCATGGCCCTGGTGCCCTCGGTGTCCGACGGCCCGGGCATGATCGCGTTGACGCGGATGCCGCGCGGGCCCAGTTCCTTGGCCGCGACGATGGTGAAGGCGTTGACAGCGCTCTTGGACGCGACGTAGAGCGAGGCGTAGGGAGGATGGCTGACCGTGCCGGCCGTCGAGACGTTGATGATCGACGCGGCGTCGATGTCGTCCTGCGCGGCCAAGGCCTGCGTGGTCAGGATCGTGCCCAGGAGGTTCGTGGTCATCTCGCGCTGGAACTCGTCCTCGGTAATGCCCGACAGCGGCGCGAACGTGGCGACGGCCGCGTTGTTCACGACCACGTCGACCGGGCCGTACGCCTCGCGCGCCCGGTCGAAGAGACGGCGCACGTCGTCGCCGTTGGCAACGTCCGCCTGGACCGCGATCGCCCGGCCGCCCTTGGCGGTGATGCCCCCGACGACCCGCTCGGCGCCCTCCGCGTCCCCCCGGTAGTTCACCACGACGGCCGCGCCGGTCTCGGCCAAGGCCTTGGCGATCCCCGCGCCCAGGCCCTTTGACGCGCCCGTGACGATCGCCGTACGTGCGTTGTTGCTGCTCACAGTGGCTCCTTGAACATGAGTGCTTGCGGAAGTCACCGTAGGAAAGCCAGTTACTGCTGGGAAGTACGTACTTATTTGTAAGCTGCTGTCATGATGGAGACAGAGCAGGTCGCGACAGCCACCAGGCTCCTGGCCCATGACACCTTCGACAACAAGTGCGTACTCAGGCCGATCATGGATCAGACGACAAGCCGCTGGGCGACACTGATCATCTCGGCCCTCATCGCCGGCCCGCACCGCTTCGCGCGGCTGCACGCACGAGTGGGTGGCATCATGAAGTTCCCCCACTGAACTGGACAGCCTGATACTGGGACGTTGAGTCCCGGAGGAAGCAGTCCTGATAGTGAGCGGTAAGAGCAACATGAGCAAGCGGTACACGGCCGAGTTCAAGCGGGACGCGA
>NZ_JAHTKP010000144.1 GCF_019192735.1 Kitasatospora aureofaciens | reverse complement strand
ACGCCCACTGCTCATCCGATAAGTCGCTCGGATACGCCCGTCTTTCCATGCGCCGCAGAACATCACCCGAACCCCGACTGGCACGCCAGTACGGCTGGCGTTCACACGAACGAGCGATCACGAACCGAGAGAAAAGGGACTTAACGTCCACTGAGCATGGAGGTCTCCATGACCCATCGCAGCTTGTGCAGCCGGAAGACGTCTCCGGCGAGCAGGTAGTACTGGACGATGCCCCGGTAGACGGCCCCGAACGTGGCGACGATCGCGTGATCGCTGCCGTTCGTCAGGGCCGTTCGCTTCGCGGGCTTGCCGCGGGCGAGGTAGGGCTCGCACTTGGCCTTGATGACGTCCCTGGGGACACGAAGGGCGATCTGGCCGTTGACCCTGCGGTAGCGGCCGGTCTTCTTCGTGTCGTTGTGCTGGGTCGTGATCTCGTAGCCGAGGAACCGTGCCGCCCGGGTGCGGGCGTGGGTGATCAGCGTCTTCTCCCGGGAGAGTTCCAGCTTGAGTTCGTCACGCAGGAAATCTCCCAGGCGCCGTTTGATCTGTTCGGCCTCGGCTTTCGGTCCGGTGAAGCCAAGGAGGTGGTCATCCGCGTAGCGGGCATAGCGCAACCTGCGATATGACGGATCGTCGGGATCCGAGCTCGGTAGGCTGACCATCCGCTGCCGCAGTACCCGGGCCTGGGCCCGGTCGCCGCGCCGGCGGGCTTTCGCCAGCAGATTCTGCAACTCCAGGTATGCCGGGTTTCTGACCCGGCGCTCTCCACGGGTGTACTCCGGGATCAGAACTGTCTCGACGAATTCGTCCAACCTGTGCAGGTAGATGTTGGACAGGATCGGGGAAGCCACTCCGCCTTGCGGCGCTCCGGAGAGCGTGGCGCCCCATTTCCAGTCCTCCAGGTATCCGGCGTTGAGCATGTTGCGCACCAGCCGCAGGAACCGCTGGTCATGGATCTTCTCGCCGAGGATCGACAGCAGGACCTGGTGGTCCAGGCTGCCGAAGCAGTCGGCGATGTCCCCTTCGATGAACCAGGAAGTCCCGGTCCAGGTGTGGGCCACCTCCCGCAACGCGGTGTGGCAGCCCCGGCGGGGACGGAACCCATGCGATCGGTCGGAGAACGTCGGTTCGTAGTACGCCTCCAAGAGCAGGCGGACCACCTCGCCGACGAGCTTGTCCGACCAGGTCGGCAGTCCCAGCGGGCGTGTCGTCCCGTTCTTGTTCGGGATGTGCACGCGCCTGACCGGCCGGAAGCGGTGGCGCTCGTGGCGCATCGCCTCGATGATCCGGTCGATCTTCCGCTGGGACATGCCGTCCACGGTTTCCGGCGTGACCCCGGGCGTCATCGCGCCGTGGTTGGCGTAGATGCGTCCGTAGGCCAGCAGATACAACTGCGGGTTGAACAGTTGTCGATACAGTTCGTCGCACGGCAGGCCGCGCCTGCCGCGTTCACGCAGGACACCCAGCACCGTTGCGGCGCTCTGCATTTCGCATACCTCCCCATATCCGGGCGTCCGAATCACCTGGCCCCCTTCGCCCAATGTGGACGGCTTTCCCGTCCTCCCTGGCCGGGCGTGACTCCGGCGACTACTACGGGGCCTCCGTCGCCATAGGACTCGCGTCCCGTAGGCGATCCCACGTTCGTCCCTGTCTGTACGTTCTAGCGCGACACAGGCGTCCCACTCATCTCCTTGAATGTCCTCGCTGGACATCGCTCCGTCCCCCGGAAGTTGCACCGGGCCAACGATCGAAGCCGGTGCAGGGCGGCGTCGGTTTCAGCAGTCTTTCCGACGGATGGGAACTTGCATCTTCTGGAGATTGGGCTTCAAACAATCCAGTCTTCGCCATATCGCGCGGGCCGCCCAGCACACCGTCCCTGACAACTGGGCCCGGTCACTGGTTTCCTGACATGCTCTTGTCCCCTTCACCTTTCGGATCCAGGTAAGTCATTCGGCCCAGGAACCTCCTTCCGAGTTCCTCCCGGTTGAGCCGGGGATACAAACAGAGCGCCTCGTGGCGCACTTCGTGCGCTCGACCACCCAGCGCCCGCCGGCCTGGATCGGGGTCTTCGCGCCGCGCTCGGCGATCTTGCCGATGATCCGCCGGGTGTCGAGATCCTGGCGGACCATGCTGTAGTCGTAGCCGGCGTCCAGGGCCAGGCGGGGGTGCTCGGGCAGCGGCCCCAGAGTCGCTTCCAGGGCGGCGAAACGGTCGAGGGTGGCGGGCAGCAGGGTGTGGTCTCGGGTGTTGGCCGGTGCCGGGTCGGTGACCAGCGGTATGCCGTAGCCGTCCGTCAACTGCGAGCGTTTCATGCCGAGTTTGGCCCGGTCGACGGGGCTCTTGCCGGCGCATTCTCCGCCGGACGGTGCCTTGGCGATGCAGCCGTCCGCGGACAGCTGGTCGAGTTCGAGGCCGATCATCCGGTCGTAGTGGGCGAGTACGAGCAGACGCAGGCTCTCCATCACGCCGGTGGCGATCCACTCGTCGCGGCGGCGGCGCATGGTGGTGGCGGAGCACAGGTGGTCGGCCACCCGCTCGTATCCGCATCCGAAGACCAGGACCTGCACGAGGCGGTCGAAGACCACCGCGTCGCTGATGCGCGGGTTGTGGCAGCCCAACGGATGACGAACCTCACGAACGGGCAGCAGCACGAGGAACTGGTCGCGGATCGGGTCGAGAATGCATGATGGGACGGCAGGCACGGATCCCCCGGTGATCATGAAGCGTAGAGAACTCCATGATCGGGCGAACCGTGCCTGCCCTGCTACTGCCGATCAGCTCGGCACCTGCTAACGAACGGCCTTGGCTGTAGGGCGGCGACGTGGAGCCGGTCGCGTTGCCGCGCGAGGAGATCGGGGACCTGGCGGTCTTCCACGACACCGGCGCATGTGGGGCGAGCATGTCGTCGAACTACAACTCCAGACCGCTGATCCCGGAGGTCACGGTCGAGGGCGATCGGGCCGGGCTGATCCGTGGGCGGCAGACCGTCGGCGAGCTGCTGGCGCTGGAGGTGGGGCTGCCGGAAAACGTCTTCTCCCGGGACCGATGAGTTCAGGCGGTGGCGGCGGTCAAACCTGAGAAAGCAACGACAGCCGACCAGGGAGACCTGAAATGTCCAGCACCGCCACCGCCGCCACCACGACCACCGCCACCGCCGCGAAGTCCAGCAAGGCCGTGGTCCGGGTGGTCTGGACGCTGCGGATCCTGCTCGCGCTCTTCTTCGCCCTGGCCAGCGCGCTGCCCAAGCTGCTCGCGCTCCCCGCCGCCACGACCGTCTTCGACGCCATCGGTGTGGGCCACTGGTTCATGTACCTGACCGGGCTGGTGGAGGTGGCCGGAGCGGTCGGCCTGCTGGTCCGCCGGCTGGCCGGGCCGGCCGCGACGGCGCTGATCGTCTTCCTGGCGTTCGCGTTCGTTACCCAGCTCACCGCGATGCACGGCGAGAACGCCGGGACCCCGTTCATCTTCATGGTGCCGCTGGCCGTCATCGCCTGGAACCGTCGCGCCGAGACGGCCGAGCTGCTCGGCCGCTCGCGCTGACCTGGTGCTTGGAGGGATCCGTCACCAGAGGGCCGGCGTCGCCCTGGCTCTCGCCCCCAGCCTTCGGCCGGGGAGACCCCCATCGCGGCGGGCGCTCCTTCACCCGCCCCCTACTGGCGGACGCCCTAAGCTTGATCTTTAAGGCTGCTGCTCTGTCCCACCCCTCCTGATCGTGTCCTTTTTGCCGCGTTTCGTGCCGACCGGGTGGCGGGGTGCGGGGGTGGAGGTGCGGCCTTTGGGGCGGCCGGGGCCGGG
>NZ_JAHTKP010000143.1 GCF_019192735.1 Kitasatospora aureofaciens | reverse complement strand
GATGCTGACCGACCCGTACCGGTCGGCGAACGCCCGGTAGTCCGCGGGCAGCTGGAAACCGATCGCCGCGGGTGCGAGCTCCCACGGGACCGGGGTCACGCCGTCCGCGGGCGGCGGTCCGATCACCGCGCCGAGTCGATCCAGCATCTCCTCGATGTCCATGCCCACTCCCATTGGTCGCCCGTTCCCGCCGGAGGCTATCCGCCTGCGGTGACACCGCAGGCGGTAGGGCCCAGCCCCGAAGCGTCCTGGCACCCGAAACAGAGGATCATCCGACCGAGGCAGCAGACTCCTCACGATCACCAAGCTCGATTGAGCAACGGCTTCTGAACACATTGACTTGACAGGGAAGAACACCTTCCCCACCGCCCGCGCCCGCCGCGCGGCCGCCGAGACTCTCCCCGTCCTCGACCCGCTGCTGCACCGGGCAGCCTGGCGTCGTCGCCGCGCTGGCGTAGCGGCTCGCGCGCGGCCGGCCGGGGCCCGCGTCAGCGAGCCCCGGCCGACGCATCGGTTTGAGGCCGGTCGCGGGGTGGGCCGGATGCCAGCCGGGGCGCCGTCGAGCAGGTCGAGCAGCAGCTCACGGCGCTCTCGGTAGGGGAGCTCTCGGTGGTCGGTGCCGTCGCCGGTGGCGAGGAGGTCGAAGGCTGCGAAGACGACGCTGGACCCGGCGCCGGACCGCGGTCCCTTGCCCGCGCGGCTCTGCAGAAGGCCGAAGGACACCTGCCCGCCGTCGGTGACGGCCAGGAGCTCGGACCTCCTCCTGAGAGGTCCGAGCCCCGCCGACTGACGGGCTCGAGGGCGACAGGTGGTGCGCTCCCCGCCGCACCTGTGCCCGCGAAGCGATTACTGGAATTGCTCCCAGCCGCCGATGACGTCTGCGCGGGCGCGCAGCTCGGCGTAGTTGTCACCGCCGTAGGCGAATTCGGCCGAGACGTACTTGCCGTTGGCGGAGGACCGGATCGAGTAGAGGCTGTTCCGGTTGTCGCGGCACAGGTTGAACTGTTCGAAGCCGGCCTCGACGTCGGCGCGGGCGCGCAGCTCGGCGTAGTTGTCACCGCCGTAGCCGAGTTCGGCCGAGACGAACCGGCCGTTGGACTGCGAGCGGAGGGGGGTGACCTCCGTGACGCAGGCGATCTCATCCGGAGCGGCGCTTCCCAACACGGTGTTCAGGTAGCTCTGGTAGGCCTGAAGCGCCCCGACGGCCCGGCCGATGCTGGGAGTGGCCACCGGGAGTTCGTTCCAGGTCAGCTCCCGCTGGTGGCCGTGCCGCCAGCCCCGGGTGTGCACCGCGTTGGTACGTGGGTTGTCACTGTTGGGGTCCTTGGCATCGATGTTCTGCCCGTTGTCCTCGAAGGACTGCAGGGCGTAGGCGCCCCAGTCCTCGGCGCCGCCCCATGAGAAGAGCTGCAGGCTGGGCGTGGGGTAGTTGAGGTTCTCCATCACCACGGCTCCCTCGTTGCCGCCGAGGTAGGCCGCGACCTTCTGCTTCTGGGGGTTGAAGAGCAGGAACCGGCCGCGGTCCCCGATCCGGATCCACTGGCAGTACGCGTTGGAGGCGTCGAACGGCTTGAGCCAGACACTGTCGTCGGTGGGACTGGCGCACAGGACGTGGTCGGGCCAGCCCCCGTTGGTGAGGAACACCGGCCCGGTGACCGACTGCGTCCAGGTGGCCGCGGAAGCGTGGGTCGCGGGCAGGCCGACCAGGCAGAGCAGGGCTGTGCTGGCGGCAACGGCGGTGGTCCGCAAGCCGCGCACGATGGAACCGGCGGTGCGCAAGAGACTCTTCATGGGTCTGGTCTCCTCAGCTCTTCGGGGTCAGCGCGTAGCGGACGGTCTGGGTCACGGGGATCGCGGTGAGGAAGACCGCAGCGAGGCCGGCCGCGGCGAGCCGGCGCCGAGCGGGAACAGCCCGCTTGGATCGCGTCATACGGAGACACTCCTTCAGGAAGATGGAAGGTGCATGACATCTGCGGCTCATCGAGGAACTCGACTGCGGCACTGGCAGGCCCATGACATCTGACGCGCCATTGATAGCCGGGTGTGAGCGGCGTGCGAGAAGCGTAGCTAAGTCATCGATGTATCTCAACCATCAATGTATGATGCCGATATGGCAGACCGTCACCTCCAGGAGCCGACCCGGCTCGTGCTCACCGCCCTGGCCGACGCCCCCCGGCACGGCTACGCGATCCTCCAGGAAGTCCAGGCCATCTCCGGGGGCCGCACCAAGCTCCTCACCGGCACCCTCTACACCGCCCTGGACCGCCTCCTCCAGCAAGGACTCATCCGCGTCGACCACGAGGAGGTCGTCGCCGGAAAGCTGCGCCGCAGCTTCGCCCTGACCGACCAGGGCCGCAGCACCCTCACAGCGGAGACGGAGCGTCTGCGCGCGGGCGTGGCTGAGGCCGAACGCCGGCTTGCGCTCGGCCAGCTCCAGCCGAACGGGGGAACGGTATGACCGCCCCGCTCCCGAACGCGCCCGCGAGCCTTTCGCTGCCCGCGCGGCTCCCGCTCCCGGCGAGGCTCCCGCTGCTCGGCCTCTACCCGGCCAAGTACCGTGCCGCGCACGGCGAGGAGATCGCCGCCGTCTTCGCCGAGGCCACCGAGAACGCGAGCCGCAGTACCGCCCTGCGCGAGTGGGCCCACCTCGCCGCCCACGCCCTGCGGCTGCGCACCCGGCTCAGCTCCTCCGACCCCCTCGGCCGGATCGCGGCCGGCGCCGCGCCGTTCATCCTCGCCAGCGGGGCGGGCCTGAGCATGGTCCGCTTGTTGACGGGACTCTTCCTGCTCGACCACTTCGGGTCGGAAGACTGGGGGCTCCCCGTCTCCTTCCGGGCCCTGATGGTGGCGCAGGCCTGCCCCTGGGTCCTCGCCCTGCTCTGCGCCTCCCTCGGTCGGTGGACGTCGGCCCGGATCCTGGTCCTGCTGGGAATCCTCGGGCGGATCGGCTCCGAGCTGGCGTCCACACCCTCTCCCCGGTGGGCCTTTGCCCTCTTTCTCCTCCTGCTGCTGCCGGCTGGGCTCGTGCCCGGCACGCTGCTGCTGATCACCCCGCCCGATGCCGTCGACCTCTCTGCGCGCGGCCGCGGCAGGCTCGTGCTCGCCTTTCTCGCCCTTGCGGTCCCGATGAGCGCCCTCGCCGTCTGCTGGCCCCGGCCCGACCCGATCGACATCTTCTTCGGCCCCACGGGCATCTCGCCCGTCGTCCAGAACCTGCTCGATGCATGCGCCGCCTGGCCCGTCGCCGTGATGAGCCTGGCCCTGCTTCTCCACCTCGGCGCCCCCCGGCCCGACCGCCTGCACGCCGCGGGCATCGCGGTGGCAGTCCTCCCCTGGACGGCCATGCTCGCCCCGCCCTACTACTTGGTGCCCTCGCAAAACTCCCATGACCTCCTGCGCAACGCCGGCGTCGTCCTCGCCTTCCTCGCCACCGCCACCCTCCTGGCCCACCTCCGTCACACCCTTCGTCGCTCCCGCCCCACCGACCCACCCACGACGACGTGAACACCCGAGCCTCAGCGCCTCGTTGACGGCGCCCAGCACACAACTGCCGCGCGGAGGCTCCCACCGTCTCAGCGAGATAACGCTGGCGCTCTCTCCCACTCCTCACCAAGAGCGGATTCCGGTACCCGCCCAAGTCCCGCACCACCGCAGGCGTTGTTAACCCGCGCCTGCGGGGCGTGCAGGATCCGCAGCTGCCCGCTGATGGCCATCCGTACAGCGCGGCGACCACCCCGTCCGCCGCTGTCGCGGCACGGGCAGCCCCTGGTCACGCTTGCGCGATCTTGGTGGCTAATTCCAAGTTCCTTGCGATGACCCAGAGTTGAGATGCTCTGGGGCGGCCCGGGGAGCGGTCTGGGACTTGTTCCTTGGGCCAGGGGTGGCAGCGTGGCCACGGTGCAGTGGA
>NZ_JAHTKP010000142.1 GCF_019192735.1 Kitasatospora aureofaciens | reverse complement strand
GGAAGCCCTCGGACATGCACAGCAGGAGGCCGTCCGCGGAGACCACCACGGTGTGGGACACCCCGGGGGTGTTGTCCACGAAATTGGTGATCAGCCAGTTCAGGTTCTGTGCGGCCTGGCTCATCTGAGTCAACTCAACGCTCCTGGTGGTTCGAGCCGCCGAAGAGATCGGTGCTGCGGTTCTGTCCGTTGCCGGACTGGTCTACCTGATCGGGGTCGATCCGGAAGCTTCCGGTGTTTCCGGCGGTGCGGCCCTGCTCCACGCCGCGGCGCAGGTTCGTGAGGCGGCCACGGACCTCCTCGGGGCTGCGGGAGACCTGCGGCCCGTCCTGCGGGGTGGGCTTGGCGTTGCCGGCCACCAGGTTCTGCTTGGGCACCCGGCGCGGGAGACCGGCCGGGGTGGTGCCCCCGGAGGCGGGCTCGCGCAGCTGCTCGGCCTTCTGCCAGACGCCGTCGTTCGGCGACTGCCAGGCGGCGTTGGCGGTCGGGCCGGTCGGGCCGTATCCGCCCAGCGCCGACACGTCGTGTCCGCGCGGCTCCGCGGCCGACGAGGTGTCCTTGGCGCCGGCGAACCAGTTCGGGGTCTCGCCGGTGGGCGAGGCGGCCGGCTGCGAACCCATGCCGCCGCTGGCCAGCTGCTGGCCGGGGCGGCGCTGCGGCAGCCCGGACGGCAGGGTGGTGGTGGGCTCGGCGGCGGGCAGCGCGGGCGGCTCGGGGGCGTACGGGTGGCCCGCCGGGGCGTCCTGGGTCTGGTGGGCGTACTGGTCGTCGGCGTAGCCGTCGTCGTAGCCCTGGTAGCCCTGGCCCTGGTAGCCCTGCTGCGGGGCGTACTGGTCGTCCGCGTAGCCGGACCGGTCGTAGCCGCCCTGCTGCGGGTACTGGCCGTACGCGTCCTGCCCGTAGCCGCCCTGCCCGTAGCTGTCCTGGCCGTAGCCGTCCTGCCCGTAGCCGTTCTGCTCGTAGCCGTACTGGTCGTCGGCGTAGGGCTGCTCGTAGCCCTGCTGCGGGGCGTACTGGTCGTAGCCCTGCTGCGGGTACTCCTCCTCGACCTCGGCGTCCAGCACCGGCCCGTCGGCGGCCCCGTGCGGGCCGGCCTCCAGGGCGGCGCGGCGGACCTGGTCGAGGCGCTGCGAGCGCTGGACGGACTCCAGGGCCGGGCTGAAGCCGGTGGAGCCGGCGTTGCCGTTGCCGGTGAGGTGGTCGTCGAAGCCCAGTTCGGCGGCGCTGCGGGAGTGGCTCTCGGGGGCCCACTCGGAAGTCGGCTCCTGCTCGGCGAAGATCCGGGAGACGGTGAACTGCTCCTCGGGCTCCGGCGCGGCGCCGGCCTTCGTGACGAACGGGGGGAGCATGACCAGCGAGGTGGTGCCGGCCGACTCGCCGGACGGGCGGAGCTGGACGCGGATGTCGTGCCGCTGGGAGAGCCGGCCGACCACGAAGAGGCCCATGCGGCGGGAGATGGTGGCGTCGACCGTGGGCGGCTCGGCCAGCTTCTCGTTGATCTCGGCGAAGTCGTCGGCGGTGAGGCCGATGCCCTTGTCGTGGATCTCGACCAGCACGCGGCCGTCGGGCAGGCGGGTCGCGTTGACCAGCACCCGGGTCTGCGGGCTGGAGAACGAGGTGGCGTTCTCCAGCAGCTCGGCGAGCAGGTGGACGAGGTCGGTCACGGCGGCGCCGACGACCTCGACCTCCGGGATGCCGGACAGCTCGACGCGCTCGTACTGCTCCACCTCGGACGCGGCGGCGCGGAGCACGTCGACCAGCGGGACCGAGGTGTTCCAGCGGCGGCCGGCCTCCTCGCCCGCGAGGACGAGCAGGTTCTCACCGTTGCGGCGCATACGGGTCGCGAGGTGGTCCAGCTTGAAGAGGTTCTCCAGCTGGTCCGGGTCGGCCTCGTTGTTCTCCAGGTCGGTGATCAGCGCCAGCTGGCGCTGGATCAGGCCCTGGCTGCGGCGCGACAGGTTGGTGAAGATCGCGTTGACGTTCCCTCGCAGCAGGGCCTGCTCGGCGGCGAGCGCCACGGCCTGCTGGTGGACCTGGTCGAAGGCCCGGGCGACTTCGCCGATCTCGTCCTTGCCGTGCAGCGGGATCGCGGTGACGGAGGTGTCGACCCGGTCGGGGTCGGTCTTGGAGAGCTTCTCGACCAGGTCCGGCAGACGGTGGTCGGCGATCTCCAGGGCGGCGCTGCGCAGGGTGCGCATGCCGAGGATCATCGAGCGGGCGACGTACCCGGTGAGCAGGCCGGCCAGGATGAGCGCGGCGACGACGATGACCGTGTTGAGGATGGCGTCGTAGAGCGCGTTGTCCTTGAGGTTCCGGGAGTCGGTGAGCACGTCGTTGAGCAGCGCGACTTCGGTGGTCCGCAGGGCCTGGATGTGGGTGGCGGCGGCCTGGTTCCAGTTCTCCGGGGTGAGGCCGGCGTCCTTGGCCTCCTTGAAGGCGGCGTCGGCGGCGGCCTTGCCCTTGGTCTGGCCGTCGGCGGCGGCCTGGCTGTAGGCGGCGGCGATGCTCAGCAGCGACTGCATGGTCGGTGCGGAGCCGTTGGGCATCTTGTAGGCCGAGTGCTCCTGCGCGGAGGCCACGGCGACCTGAGCGTCGGCGTACTTCCTGGCGTCGGTCGGGTCGCTACCGGTGTTGAACTCGCTGAGTGCGGTCTGCTCCAGCTTCTCCGAGACCACGATCTGCAGGGTGAGGTCCTGGTTCTCGTAGCGGGTCACGGAGTTCGACCCGATGCCCACCAGCAGGTGCAGCATGAGCGCGCGCTGGGACGAGGACGCGGCCTTGGCCAGCGACATGGCGTAGATCGCGCGGCCCTTGCTGGCCGCGTTGGTGGAGCCGAGGCCGACCGAGTTGTCGTATGCCAGCAGCGGCGCGAACAGCGTCGAGTAGGCGTCCGCGGTGGCGCTGGCGAACAGCTCGCCGCCGTACGCGTTGGCCCGCAGGTGCGGCAGGTTGACCACGAGGTCCTGGAAGGCCTGGTGGCGGCGGGGCAACTCGCCGGACTTGTCGGTGGCCTCGTAGGCGGCGTTGTACGCCTTCATCGCGGCGTCGGTGTCGGCGCGGGTCTTGGCGACCGTGCCGTCCGGGTCCTGCTTGGTGAGCAGGGGTATCAGGGTCTTGTCGCGCTCGTTCTCGAGCGCCTCGGCGAGCTCGGTGGCCGACTTCGCGAGTTCGGCGACCTTCTCGGCGCGCGAGGCCTTGATGTAGCCGTCGACGGAGGTGTTCACGCGGAGGCCGCCGAACACCAGACTGATGATGACCGGGATCAGCAGAATCGCGATCAGACGGGTCGGCACGCGCCAGTTGCGCGGGCGGAGGAAGTCGTAGCGGCTGGAGCCGTCGGCCGGGGCGGCGGGGCCGCTGTCGGGGCGCTCCTTGGCGACGACCGGGGGTTTCTGCGGAGGTGAGGCCTGTGACCGTTCCTCGGTGGGGGTGAACGCGGAGAATCCGACCGGGTCCGTTGCGCTACCGCCCGGCTCGCTCTGGCGGGGCTCGGAGCGCCGCTGCGGGGCGGGTTGCTGCTTACGCCTCACTCGACAACTACCTCTCGGCCGACAGCCGGCCATGGATCAATCCAGCGCTACCCCCGGCCCTGGTCCGCTGCCTGGTGGGCCTGCGGAAGAGCTTCAGGGGTAGCTGGAATTTCAGCACGTGCAGGGATGGGGGACAAACAGCCGTCGGATGCCGCCCGCGTCGGCACAATCTGGACATTCGCCGACATGACGGCGCAAAACCGTGGTCTTCTGGCGCTGAGTGACGTGATTCCGCCACGCAGAGTCACTGTTGATCACAAAATGCCTACCGAACTGTTATCCACCGCTTATGCGCGGGTCTTGCGCGGTGCCCCTGACGGACACCGGCCGATAAGCGGAGGTGCCCCGGCGGCCGTCGGCTCGACGGGCCGCCAGGGCGGTCGGACTGGTGTCGCGCACTCGCCGCCGGTTCAGCGGAGCCGGGCGAGGAGTGCGTGTTCGACGAGGGTGATGAGGGCGCTCTTGGCGCTGTCCCGGCGTCGGGCGTCGAGGGTGACGACGGGGGTGTCGGGGCCGAGTTGGAGGGCTTCGCGGACTTCGTCGGCGGTGTGGGGCTGGTGTCCGTCGAAGCCGTTGAGGGCGACGACGAAGGGGAGTCCGCTGTTCTCGAAGTAGTCGAGGGCG
>NZ_JAHTKP010000141.1 GCF_019192735.1 Kitasatospora aureofaciens | reverse complement strand
CGACACCGTCCAGTCCTGTCTCAACGTCGCCCGCTGCACCGGCATCACGGTCTGGGGCATCCGCGACAGCGACTCCTGGCGCACCGGCGAGAACCCGCTGCTGTTCGACAACAACGGCAACAAGAAGGCCGCCTACGGCGCGGTGCTCAGCGCCCTGGGCGGAGGCGGCGGCGGCACACCGGGCGGCGGCATCACCTCCGGCACGGTCTACACGCTCTCCGACGTGGCCGCCGGACGCGTCCTCGACGAGCCCGCCGGCCAGAACGGCAACGGCACCCCGCTCCAGGTGTGGGACGCCAGCGGCGCCGCCAACCAGCAGTGGCGCGCCGACCAGAACGGCGACGGCTCGTACACGCTGACCAACATCGCCAGCGGCAAGGTCCTGGACGAACCGGGCGGCCAGACGGGCAACGGAACGAGGATGGCGGTCTGGGACGCCAACGGCGGCGCCAACCAGCACTGGAAGGCCAGCCAGAACGGCGACGGCGCGTACACCCTCGTCAACGTCGCCAGCGGCCGCGCTCTGGAGACCCCCGGCGGCCAGACCGGCAACGGCACCCCCGTCCAGATCTGGGACTCCTGGGGCGGCGCCAACCAGCACTGGACCTTCAGGTGAACTGAACCGCAGGCGGGGGCGGGGCGGGGGAGCACCTCTCCCGCCCCGCGCCCGCCGAAGGCCGCCGGGAGCCACCGGGGCGGACGACCCGCCCGGTGCCCCGACGCGGCCTGACCACGATCCCGGCGGCCCGGCAGAGGCACGGGCCGCCGTAGGTACGGAGTCCCCGACCCCGTACGGGCCGAGGCGCGGGTACCCGCGCCGGCCGATTGCCGGCTCCCGGAGCGTACGCACGGCGCACCCGGAGCCCAACGATGACGAAGGCGTGCGACAGCTCCGCCCATTCCCACTGGAGATCCCCATGCGCAGACGAAGTTCCACCTACCGGCGCCTGTCCACGGTGCTCACGGCCGTACTCGCGGTCGTGGCGGCACTGGCGACGATGGTCGTCGCCAACCCGGCCCAGGCGGCCAGCACCGGCGCCCTGCGCGGTACGGGCTCCGGGCGGTGTCTCGACGTGCAGAACGCCGGGCAGGCCGATGGCACCGCCCTGCAGATCTACGACTGCTGGGGCGGGACCAACCAACAGTGGACGGCGACCTCCGCCAACGAGCTGACCGTGTACGGAAACAAGTGCCTGGATGTCCCCGGCCACGCCACCACGGCCGGTACCCGGGTGCAGATCTGGACGTGCACCGGCGGCGCGAACCAGCAGTGGCGGGTGAACTCCGACGGCAGCGTCGTCGGCGTGGAGTCCGGGCTGTGCCTGGACGTCGCGGGCGGGGCCACGGCCAACGGCACGGCCGTGCAGATCTGGCCGTGCACCGGCGCAGCGAACCAGCAGTGGAGCGGCCTGTCCGGGTCCACCCCGCCGGGCGGCACCTGCCCGCTGCCGTCGACCTACCGCTGGTCCTCGACGGGCGCGCTGGCGCAACCGGCCAACGGCTGGAGCGCGGTGAAGGACTTCACCGACGTGGTCTACAACGGCAAGCACCTGGTCTACGCGTCGAACGTGTCCGGGAAGTCCTACGGCTCGATGGCGTTCGCCCCCTTCACCAACTGGTCGGACATGGCCTCCGCCCCGCAGATCGGGATGAACGAGAACGCGGTGGCGCCCACGCTGTTCTACTTCGCACCGAAGAACATCTGGGTGCTCGCCTACCAGTGGGGCGCGTGGCCGTTCATCTACCGCACCTCCAGCGACCCGACCAACCCCAACGGCTGGTCCGCGCCGCAGCCCCTGTTCACCGGCGGCATCCCCGGCGCCGCCCCGATCGACCAGACCCTCATCGCCGACGACCAGAACATGTACCTGTTCTTCGCCGGCGACAACGGCAGCATCTACCGGGCCAGCATGCCCATCGGCAACTTCCCGGGCAACTTCGGCTCCTCCTACACCACCGTCATGACCGACACCGTCAAGAACCTCTTCGAAGCACCCCAGGTCTACAAGGTCAAGGGCCAGAACCAGTACCTCATGATCGTCGAAGCCCGCGGCGCCAACGAGCAACGCTACTTCCGCTCCTTCACCGCCACCAGCCTCAACGGCACCTGGACCCCGCAGGCCGCCACCGAGGCCAACCCCTTCGCCGGCAAGGCCAACAGCGGCGCCACCTGGACCAACGACATCAGCCACGGCGACCTCGTCCGCAACAACCCCGACCAGACCATGACCATCGACCCCTGCAACCTCCAACTCCTCTACCAGGGCATGACCCCCGGCTCCACCGCCCCCTACGACCAACTCCCCTGGCGCCCCGCCCTCCTCACCCTCCAGCACTGACCCACCCGATCCGCGAACAGCGGAACCCCGGCCGCCCGCCGGCTGGGGTTCCGCCGGCCGCATCCATCGCGCCCAGGCGCACGCCGATGGACGACCGGACATGGACGCCGCGCGGTTCTGTCAGCTCCTCCGAAGCGGAGGCGAGTTTCCCAGGTACCGGGCCTCGTCAGCGCGCAGAGCCTCCCGCCGGTCGCAGCCGACGGTTCCGGTCGTACCGTCCGGCTTCGTTGTGATCGTGCGCGTGGGGCAGGCCCAGGCGAAGTAGCGCTGGGCCGGGTGGTTGGTCGTGTTCGGGGAGAGTGCGGGGCGTTGCCCGCGCCGGATCATGAACTTGCGCAGTTCGGCCTGGGCGCCGTGGTCGGGGCAGAAGGGCGGCTGGCGCAGCAGCTCTGCGTTCTCGTGGTCGAGGATGTGGCGGGCGAAGCGGCGCCCCCGGAACGGGACCATGATCTCCCGCCGGCCCTGACCGCCGGGCGCGTGGGACAGGGTGTTGAGGCTGCCGAGGAAGCAGAGCTGCTCGTCGATCACCAGGATCTTCTGGTGCATGTCCTTGATCTCCACCACCGTGTCGGCCACCTCCCTGAGTTCGGGCAGCCGACGCGCGGCGTCGGCTGCGGTGGCCGGGTTCGCCAGCTGGCCCTGCAGGAGGCTGTCGCTCTCGTTGGTGACGAAGAGGTGGATCCGCACACCGCGGCGGCGCGCGTCGTGCAGCCGCGGGACCACCTCCCACATGCGCTTGGTGTACCACGGGGACCAGAGCCAGATACTGTGGCGGGCCTGGTCGATGGCGTCAAGGGCGTCGGGGAAGTAGGTGTCCTCGTCGTGGATGGCGGTGTACCGGACGTGGCCTTCGAAGGCCTGCCAGATCTCCTGCTGCAACGGGTTCAGTCCCGATGACTCGCCGGCGGGCAGGCCGAGGAGTTGATCGGATCGGGCGCCGCGCACGAGTGCCTCGGGTTCGGCTCTCGCCATGTCCCGCACATGGGCCAGCACCGTCCCGTTCCCCGCTCTGGCCAGGGCGTCCCAGGCGGCGAGCACGTAGACGCGCTGGCGGGCCCGCGTCGCACCCACGTTGAAGAGTCTGGCACCGTCCCTGGGATAGGACCGCGCGGCCTTGAAGTCACCAGCGGCGGCCCACCCCGGAAGCACACCGTCCTCCACCAGGTCCAGGATGACCACGTCGAACTCCCGGCCCTGGAAGCTGTGCGCCGTACCCACCTCCACCGCGGGAGCGCGGAAGAGGCGGCCCTGGTCGTGGAGCCAGTCGTGCGTCACCTGGGCCTGGAGCTTGTACGGCGTGACGATGCCGACACTCTCGCCCTCGTCGTGGTGGCGCTCGGCCAGCGCGGTCGCCAACAGGCTGCCTGCCACCCACCAACGGCCCTTCTCGCCCGGCACCAGCCTGGCGGAAGCGATTCCGTCGTCCCCCTCGCCGAGTCCGTCCGTGGTGACCAGGACGATCTCCGGGTCGAGGGCACGGTCCCGTACTGGACGGGTCGACCTGAGCACGCCGCCGTAGACGATCCGGTTGACAAGGTCGGTGGTGTCGGGCCCGAACCGGTGCGTGGTGAGCAGCGCCGCGCAGCCGGGGTTCGCCAGCGCGTCGGCAGGGGTGCGGATGCCCACCAGCTCGAAGCAGTCCTGGAGGATCCACTGCGCCAGCTCCGGCCTCTTCGGCAATTGCTTGGGCATGACGGGACCCAGCTGGCAGAAGTCGCCGAACAGCACCGCGGTCTCCTTGGCCTTGGCGACCGCGACGATCAGTTCGGGCAGCAGCGCGGCTCCGGCCTCGTCGACGAGGACGACGTCGTACGGTCCTTCGGCTACGGTCTGGTTGAGCCGCAGCCGGGGGGGCGGGGGGGGCCCCCCCCCCCGCCGCTTGCCTTGCCCACCCTGATCGGGGGG
>NZ_JAHTKP010000140.1 GCF_019192735.1 Kitasatospora aureofaciens | reverse complement strand
TTCGGTGGTCATAGCGTGAGGGAAACGCCCGGTTACATTCCGAACCCGGAAGCTAAGCCTCACAGCGCCGATGGTACTGCAGGGGGGACCCTGTGGGAGAGTAGGACGCCGCCGAACAATCATTCCAGAAAGACCCCCTCCCATTCGGGAGGGGGTCTTTTTGCGTTTCGGCGGATTAGGGCGGAGTAATCAGCCCCGGTCTTCGTTCTGCACTTCCACCTGCGGGTCCGCGGACGGCTGGGCCTATGGCTGGGCCGGCGCCTGGGTGGCCGCCGCGGCACCCGCCGCAGCCGCAGCGGGTGCCGGGAGCGTCGCCGTGCCCCACTTCGGGCGGCTGAGCCACTGGCCGGTGGTGTTGGTGAGGCGGGCGACGCCCGTACCGTCCGGGCGCATGCTGTAGAGGTCGGCGGTGGCGCGTGCGGGGGCCTGGGTGAAGACGATCGAGCTGCCGTCGGGCGCGTAGGCGGCGGCGCCGTAGTAGGCGTCGGAGGGAGCGGGGGTGAGGGCGCCGATGGCGGTTCCGTCGGGGTGGACGGTGTAGATGCCGCCGCCGGGGGCGTTCTCGGGACCGGCCGGGTACGTGGTGAAGAGGATCTGGGTGCCGTCGGGGGACCAGCTGGCGCGGTCGCCGGCGCGCAGCTCCCAGGGGGTGAGCTGGCGCAGGCCCGTGCCGTCGACGCCGACGACGTAGATGGCCCGGCTGTTGGCGGGCTGCCCGGTGGCGCCGGTGCGGTACTCGAAGGCGAGTTGCTTGCCGTCGGGGGACCAGCTGGGGTTGCTGACCTCTCCCGAGTAGGGCTTGTCGTTGGTGAGGAACGTGAGGCGCTGGACGTTGGTGCCGTCCGGGGCCATCAAGTAGAGGTCGGAGTACTGGATCTGCTTGTTGCCTGCTGGGTCGAGGGCGCCCCAGGAGCGACTGAACGCGAGCTGCTTGCCGTCGGGGGAGTAGGCGGGGGCGCGCTCGGCCTCGTTGGTGCAGTCGGCGGTGCCGCTCTCACAGAGCTGGCCGATCTGTTGGGCGCCGTCGCCGCTCGCGGAGACCGTCCAGAGCCGGGTGGCGCCGGTCCGCGGGTCGGTGCGGTCGAAGGCGATGGTGCTGCCGTCGGGGGACCAGTCCGGACGCTCGTCGCGGGCGCGGTCGGGCGGCTGGGTGACCTGGCGCTCGCCGGTGCCGTCGGGCCCGACGGTGACGATGGCGCTGGTAGTGCGGCCGGGGTCGAGGAAGGCCCGGCTGACGATCAGTCCGTTGTGCGCCGCCACGGCAGAGGCAGCGGGGGTGCCGGCGGCCGCTCCGACCACGCCGGGCGTGGCGGTGGCGGGCGTCGGTTCAGGGGTGGCCGAGGGGCTGTCGGCCCGGATTTCGGAGAGCGGGATCTCGCCCGGTTCGGCGCCGCAGCCGGTGAGCAGGGCACCCAGCAGCAGAAGGCCCGCACCGGCGCTTGCGCGGGTGCGGGCCGTGGTCGTGGGTGACAGCCGTGTGCCGGTCATCCGCGTCATCTCCGTCTCCGACCTTTCCGACCTCTCCGACGTTCGCTCCGTCGCCAAATCAGGACGAAGGCCTCCGGAAGGAGCTGTCACTGTGTCAGACGGGAGGTGTCGGCGGCTGGGCGACACGCGCCGAAGCGCGTCCGCTCGGCCAGACGGAGTAAGAGCGGACGGAGTAAGGGGCGCGGACGTCAGCCCCGGGCGGCGCGGCGCTCGGCCTTTGCGAGGGCCTCCGCCTCGTCCTCGGCCTCCGCGACCTCAAGGGTGGGCGCGGTGCCGCCGAGATCGGCGGGCTGCCACCAGGTGTCGTCCGGGCCGGAGGGCTTGGCGGGGTATTCGCGCTGGGCGCGGTCGAGCATCTCACTCATCGCGGCCCGCAGGCGTCGGGTGACCATGACGGGCTTGTCGTTCGGTCCGAGGTGGATCGGCTCGCCGATCATGATGGTGACCGGGACGTGGCGCTTGGTCAGGGTCTTCGGACGACCCTTGGTCCAGAGCTGCTGGGTGCCCCACAGGACGACGGGCAGCAGCGGGGCGCCGGAGTCGGCGGCCATCCGGGCGGCGCCGGTCTTGAACTTCTTCAGCATGAAGGAGCGGCTGATGGTCGCCTCCGGGAACACCCCGACCACCTCGCCGTCCTTGAGGGCGCGGACCGCGGCCTCGTAGGCGGGCTGGCCGTCGGTGCGGTCGACCGGGATGTGCTTCATGCCGCGCATCAGCGGGCCGGAGATGCCGTGCCGGAAGACCTCGTCCTTCGCCATGAAGCGGGTCTTGCGCTTGCCGCCGCGGTAGGCGCCGAGGCCGGCGAAGAGGAAGTCCAGGTAGCTGATGTGATTGCTGACCAGCACCGCTCCGCCCGTCGCGGGGATGTGCTCGGCGCCCACGATCTTGATCCGCACGTCGAGCGCGCGGAAGGCGGTGAGTGCGGCGCGGATCACCGGCGGGTACACGAGCTCTGCCACGGTCAGTCCTGACTTCCACGGGCCGGGGCCCGGTACGGCGGTACCCGCGCCGTTGCGCGGAGGCCGACCGGAGCACGGCACGCCGCGGCGGTCACGGGTGATTCACGGAGATGATCCCCCGAACGGGTGCCTGCTGTCACCTGAGCCGTGCGGTCAAGCGAATATTCACCGTGTGATCTCGGTGATGAATTCCGGTGGGAACTTTCCGTGCGCCACCGAGCGGCGGGGTCAGGCCCCGGTGTCGAGACGGCCCTGGGCACGCCGGATCAGCAGGTACATCTCGCAGCCGAGGCAGTAGCCGAAGACGGCGTTGAGGAAGGCGGCGGCCAGGGCGAAGGCGGTGGCCAGCAGGCCGAGCCAGGTCACCCCGGTGAGGAACCCGAGGGTGCCGACGACCGCGAAGACCAGGCCCACGCCCTGCGCGAAGCGCGGCGGTCGTTCGTCCTCGGTCTCGGTGGGTGGCGCCAGCCGGGGGCGGACGAAGGTGCGGTAGAGCCGGCCGTACGGGGAGAGCCGCAGGCCGCCGATCGCGGCGAGCGCGAAGACGGCGGCCTGGAGGGCGAGCAGGACCTCGCTGCCGGTGATCAGCACGGCGGCGAGGACGAGCGAGGTGAGGACGGCGGCGAAGCGCGGTCCGCGGGGGTCGATCTGCACGAGGGCTCCGGGAGGGTCGCGACGGGCGGCGGCGGGGGCGCGTCCGGGGCGCGTCAGCGACAGCGGGAGGCGGTGGCCCGGCCCTGGTCGACGTAGCGGCGCGAGGTGGGCAGCGGCTGTGCGGGGCGGTCGGAGTCCACGCGCCGATGGTACGCGGGCCGTGCCCGGTGGTCGACCTGCCTTTCGGGGCCGAGTGGCGCTGCCGCAGACTGGGGGGATGACCGGGTTGGTGGTGTGCGTTGTCGTGCTGGCGCTCGCGACCACGTTCGGGCTGCTGCGGGCGAGGCGCGACGGGAGGCTGAGGGTGCGCACCAAGGACGGGACGGTCCGGCTGTCGGAGACGGAGCTGGGCGGGGCGCTCGGGGAGCGGGCGACCCTGGTGCAGTTCTCGACGGCGTTCTGCCAACCCTGTCGGGCCACCCGCCGGGTGCTGGCCGAAGTGGCCGGCATGGTCGAGGGCGTGGCGCACGTCGAGGTGGACGCCGAGGAGCGGCTGGAGCTGGTGCGCCGGCTGGAGATCCTGCGGACGCCGACCGTCCTGGTGCTGGACGCGGACGGGCATGTGGTGCGGCGGGCGGCCGGGATGCCGCGCAAGGCGGACGTGATTGCGGCGCTCGGGCAGGTGGTCTGAGCGCGGGGACGGGCGCGGCGGGTGGGAGACGGATGACAGGCGACAGGTAACAGATGGCAGCGAACAGATTTCGTTATCTGTTTGCTGTCATCTGTTCGGCGTTCGTCGTCCGCGCCCGGCCGGGTGGGAATCTCGGCCCGGTTGTGCCGCCCCGTCAAGTGGTCCCGGGGTCCGGCTGGGGCAGGATGGGCGCAGGCGGGGGTGCAGCCGTCCGGCGTAAGCTACTGGCCAGTAGTGACCGCTGAGCTACTGGCGAGTATGCTGCCAGGAAGTTCCGGACCGGCACGGGAACACGCTGCCCGGAGCGGGTGCGCGCCGTGTTCGCGCCCGCTTGCACAGCCGCAGCCGCCGGACGAGACCAGTACAGGAGACAGGCCGTGAGCTTGAGGATCGTTGTCTGTGTGAAGTACGTGCCGGATGCGACGGGTGACCGTCGGTTCGCGGACGATCACACCACCGACCGGGAGGGCGTGGACGGCCTTCTGTCGGAGCTGGACGAGTACGGCGTGGAGCAGGCGCTGCGGATCGCGGAGGCGAACGAGGGCGCCGAGGTGACGGTGCTGACGGTCGGGCCGG